>CAYWQM010000197.1:1272-1598 GCA_964460215.1 uncultured Lentisphaerales bacterium | reverse complement strand
CGTTGAAAAGTTGACTGCGGAATGACCGAGCGCCAGCACTCGGTGACGATGGGCTGATAACAGAAATACTCACTCCCGCCTGCGACCATTGTGCGATAGGCAGCCGCTGCAACATCATTGTCGGTCTTGCCGGCAGTCACCGTGTCGATAGCCACCTGCATGCCGACGCTACTGAGCGCTGCGGCCTGTCGCATATAGTCGATCTCGGCCGCGGACTTGACCGCACGAACCCTGGATATCAGTGGTGCCGCGTCCGTGAACGATGCACGGGGCAGCAATTCTCCCAGCCGAACTTAATCGTGTGGCGTGAGACTGGTAAGCGGGCC
>CAYWQM010000197.1:499-1262 GCA_964460215.1 uncultured Lentisphaerales bacterium | reverse complement strand
GGGCCCAGCTCGATGCCTATTCTGCCGCCGTCAAAGCCGCTGTCCGACAATAGCTCCGCGGTCGCCGTGACATGGTCCGCTTGCAGGTCGTAGGTTACCACGTCGGTGATCCAACACCCGATCGAGGCATTGAGGCTCTCGAATCCCTGGACCAGGAGTATGGGATCGCCGCTTCGCGGAACCGCGGCGAGCCAGTACTTGTGCACGGCGAAGCTCTCCAGCCCGGTCAGATAACAGACGCTGGCCATGGAGTGGGCGAGCAGGACATCAAGGTCGGCGGCAGCCATCGCATCCTGGACGCTCGCGACCCGACGCCGGTATTCCGCAACAGTGAAGGCCGAATCTGTCATGGTGCACTAACCTGCTTCGGCATGACAACGACTTCAATTTCCTCAATCACAACGTCGGCAGGGCCATCGCTGGTTGTCACCAGCGTGACGCCCAGGGTATTATCGCCATTCACCGCGGGTGGGCTTTCCAGACCGAACCACAGCGAAGTGTAAGCCGGCAACGGCCGGCCGAACTTTTCCAGACGACCCTCTGCGTGGTATACCCGCCGCAGCTTCGCGTCCGGAGTAATCGCTCCATTGATGTCGATCTGGACCGCATCCTGCCACAGCGGCGCCAATCCCGGCGCTTTTGTACTGAGGTCGCTCGTCGCTGCCGCTTCCAGTGCCTCGTCGGTGGGCGCGGAGAGACCGATGATGTGCACGAAAACCTGGGCGCCTCCGGATTCAGCAAGATCTTCGGGAAGGCGGAAGCA
>CAYWQM010000197.1:0-385 GCA_964460215.1 uncultured Lentisphaerales bacterium | reverse complement strand
CTCGCGCAGGTAACCCAGGGCCAATGGGAAGCCGCTGACCCCGCCGGGGTATCTCGCCGCACCGCCACGGCGTGCCCAAAAATACTGCCAATTGAAGATGCCGACGGCATCGGCGCCGGCGTCTGCCATGCCCTTGACCACGGCACGGATCTGTTCGGGTTTCAACAGGTTGACCTTATCTTTCGTGTCGATATGGGACTGCAGTGCGGGGCAATAAGTTACGCCCGATTCACGGCACAATGTTGCCAGCGGTTGATGATCGAGATTGGGATCACTGTAGTGGCCGTTGGCCGGCGTGACATAATCGACGAGACCCTCGGCAATCCACGTCTTCACATCGTTGCCGAGCGCTTCGCAAAGGGTCATCGGAGAAGGCACGATGACA
>CAYWQM010000196.1:0-1712 GCA_964460215.1 uncultured Lentisphaerales bacterium | reverse complement strand
AATTAGATGAGTGATCGACGAAGAACCCACTCCACTGTGATGGATGCCAGGGGGCGGGGCCCAGCGTGTTCGCATGCCTGTGCATCTCGACGTGCCCGTCGGCATAGGCGACGTTGTTGTCGGATACATCTCCGGCCGGCACGCTCCAGATCGCCGCCGGTGACTGGTCATCAGCGTGTGCCCAGGCGAAACTGGCGCCGCTTTTCGAGAGAAAGTCGAAGATGATCGCATCCTCACTGCCGCGACCATTTATGTTCGTGATGGGCCCGCCATTGGGATGACCGCTGGACGCAAACCGCGGATCGTTCTTATCCGCAAAATTTGGGTTCTTCCAGCCGGCAAGGCGCTGGTAACCCGTGGAATAGAGTGCCTGAGATGAGTTGTAGGCGATCTGCCCGTCATATACCGGCGGGGCACTGCCTTGATTCTTCGGCCCATGGTCGCCGCCCATCTGGAATGGGCAAAAGAGAATTTCCCAGCCTCCGCCACATTCTTCTTGAATCAGGACATCGAGTCGCTCCTTAGCGCCACCGCCCCTGTGGTACACCCCGGGCCCGGCGTAGTTGTTCGGGACCGTGTGATTGAACGTGCCGTCATTGCTCCCGGCGAACATGATCACGCCAGTGCTGTATTGCTTCAAGTTGCCTGTGCACAGTATTATCTTGGCCTTGCGTTTCGCCCCGTTCAGGGCCGGCAACAGCATCGATGCCAGGATTGCGATAATGGCGATAACGACCAGCAATTCAATGAGGGTGAATGCTCGAATTGCTCTCGTAGAGCGGTGGATGGTTTGGGGCCTTATCATGGCTAATGAGTAATGCTGCTATGTTGGATTTACTGCGATGGGCATACATTAGCGACGAGGTAAACCCACCCAGCAGAATATAATGAACTGTCCAAAAATACAAACTGGGACAAGCGGCTAACGGTTCGAGTCTGCACATGCGCGAAAACGGGTGACGATTGCATCCGTACCGGTTGTCAGCAACAACATCGTCGTACTCTCGAGGATGAGTTCTTCGCCCTTCGCGATCCGCTCTTCGATCGTGCCGCCGAATCCTGCGCCAAAAGGAATCGCGGCGCGCTTTGCCGCGGCATTGATCTGTTCGATCGCGCCAACAACCTCCGGTGATTCCGTGTCGAGGAAACGGGATGTTGTGCCGGACATGTCATTCGGACCGTACAGGATCCCATCGACGCCCGGCACGCCTGTCATTTCATCGATCTCGTCAATGGCATGACGCTCTCGATCTGGTCGGGCGGAATGACTTCACGGAGGATGAGGTATCCGTCGGTCATGAATGTTTCAAGGTCGATTTCGATCATGGCATAGGTGTGGATTCTGTGGTGTAACCTGACTTTGAGGCCGACCGCGGAACGTAGTGTTGCTCCGCACGCACCTTTCACCGCATTTACTTGCGGCGCAGCACGAACACACGCCCGGTTTCGATCGCGTCGATCTTGAACACAGCCTTGCCGTCGTCGACGCTGCAGGGGACCGGAACTTCTCCGTCGGGGGTGGCCTCGAAGGCGGCGACGGACGCCAGGAAGTCGGGCAGGCGCACGGTGACGGTGACATCTTTGCTGACCGGGATATTCTCCGGCGCCTCACGGCTTGCAGGGATGTGGTTCGCTGCGGCGATAACGATCGCGTCCGGACCGCACAGCAGTGCGCCGGTCCATACCTTTTCCTTCATCCACGGCTTGTCGAG
>CAYWQM010000195.1:0-1798 GCA_964460215.1 uncultured Lentisphaerales bacterium | reverse complement strand
TTGACGTGGTAGGTCTCGAGCGTTCCGGGAAGGCTGTCGTAGGGCTGATTCGGATCCCCGAAGTGTGGTGTGGAGAAGGCGGCATGAAGAGACAGAAATGCGAGCACTGCGAGGAACGTCGAAGCTGCATCGACTCTGCGAATACGTAGGGCCATTCGTAATATCCTGTTTAAGTGAACATTCACAGTAGCTTATATCGATTTCAAATCAAAGCAGGGTTTGAATCGGCAGGCTTCCCACACTAACGTCGAATGCTGCGCGCGCGTCGGAAATCCAGCACGGCAATTCACCGCCGACTCTTTACCCTCATAGAGTTGCTCGTCGTTATTGCGATCATCGCAATCCTGGCGGCGATGCTGCTGCCGGCGCTGCAGGGCGCCAAGTCCCGGGCGATACAAATCCTCTGTCTGAGCAATCAGAAGCAGCTTATGCTTGGAACGATCAGCTACGCAGACGATTCAGACGGTCACTTTCCGATGGGTATGCACTATCTGAACACCATCGAGTTCTATAGCGACATGTTCTTCTACCAGCTTGTCGATCCGGATCAGGGCTACACCTCTCTCGTACTGTTCGACTGCCCGGGTGACGAGACGCGAACGCCGGTTACGCAGCCTGCACCGTTTGACTACCCAAACAACTACGGCGACGAGATCAACATCAGTAGTTACGGGTACAATACGAAAATCGGCGGGTACGTGATTTTCAATCCACCGGCGCCAGGTACGATTATAAACAACACACCGAATATCAAGGTGTCGGCACTAGCCAATCCCGACCAGGATATCATGTATATCGACGTAGAAAATACCTACACCGGCAGTCCGACGAGCCCGAACTACAATCCATGGATCCTGTGGGAAGCGACGGCGCCGACAGCAAATCGCGACTTGGGCGGCACCCATACAATCACGATTCGCCCGCATCACGGTGAGAATGTGGTCATGAGCTTTGTTGGCGGCAACGCGGCGGTCTACAGTTCCACGCAGTATATAAGTGAGATACGCTCGACCGGCGATTACGCCGTTGGCGGCGAAGGGAATGCGACCGGGTTTGTGAATTATTGACGTCTGTATTTGCGGCCACGGTATGATAGGTACCAAAATCGTTGAGTAAGAATTCAGAAAACTGCTGTGCCTGGAACCCTGGGAGCACGGGCGTCCATGGCGGCTACTGGCGGCCTTCACAGCACCCGCTTATTGTTGCGAAGTTAAGCGGGCGGGACGCCCGCGCTCACAGGGTTAATAACTGGACCTTCTATATCACGGCCGCCGGACGGATGCACAAGGCTTGTGATCTCTGCCCGAGAACCTCGATCCGGACGTGGGCCCGGCAGGCACACGTCACAAATAAAAAAAACGCCGCGGACGACGTGGTCGCTCGCGGCGTTTTGTGATCGATCGATTCGCCTTACTGGCAGCTTGTGTTGATGTTCGCCAGAACCGTGGCACGGCAGCTATCCGGATCACAGAGATCGGCGGCCGCAATCGCGGCATCCAAACACTGGATGAGAAAGTCGCAGAAATCATTCATGTTGGTGAGATTCACATCGCTGTTGCAGACACAGTCAATGACCGCTAACTCGACTGCAGCACACTTCTCGGCTTCGGTCACTGCTTCGCAAACATCGCCGATGCCGTCATTGTCGCAATCTTCCTGTCCCGGATTGGAGGTGTTCGGGCAGTTGTCGTCGCAGTCCGGTACGCCGTCGCTATCCGTGTCGGTGTCTGCTACGCCGCAGCCACAGTCACCCGGCGCGATCTTGATCGGGTCGTCGGGACATTCGTCAACGCAGTCC
>CAYWQM010000194.1:0-1822 GCA_964460215.1 uncultured Lentisphaerales bacterium | reverse complement strand
GCAAAGGCGCTGCTGTGGCTGATCGCCGGATCCAAATCGCAGTTGTCGGTGACGCTCGCAACACCGGTCACTGCCGTGTCGGTGTTCGTGGCAGTGTCGAACAGGTCGGCCAGGCAGGTAGCCTCGGTGGCGTCCGGTACGCACTCGATGGTGATGTCGTCGGGACAGGTGATTGCCGGCGCGGTCGTATCGGCTACGGTGATGGCCTGATCGCAGCTGCTGCTGTTGCCGCAGTTGTCCACTGCCGTCCACGTGCGCGTGATAACTTCTTCCTGCGGGCAGGTGCCGGCAGCTGCGCTGTCGCTGAAGCTGATCGCCGCGTCCGCGTCGCAGGTGTCGGTCGCTGTGGCACTGCCGGTCGCTGCGGGGCTGGTGCTCTTAAGCGCTGCCACCAGGGCGGTGGCGCAGTTGCTGTCGGTGCTCGATGCCACATCCTGCGTGCACTCCACCGTGCTATCGGCCGGACAGCTGATCACCGGTGCGGCCGTGTCGACAATGGTGATCGACTGCTCGCAGCTGCCGAGGTTACCGCAGTCATCCGTACCGCTCCACGTGCGCGTGATCGTAATTTGTGTCGGGCAACTCCCGGAACTCACAGCGTCGCTGTAGGCGATGTCAACGTTGTTGTCGCAGTTGTCGGTGGCGCTTCCTTCGCCCGTGCTGCCCGGGTTGCTCGAGGCGTCGCACTGGATCGTCACGTTGTCCGGGCAGGTCACTGCCGGCGCCGTCGTGTCGACTACGGTAACGGCCTGGGTGCAGCTGGAAATATTGCCGCACGCATCGGTAGCATTCCACGTGCGAGTGATTGCTTTTTCCTGCGCGCAACTGCCGGCTTCAACGCTGTCGCTGTAGGCGATGTCGACGTTGTTGCCGCAGTTGTCGATGGCGCTGGCGGTGCCGGTGGTTTCCGAATCGGTGCTCAAGACACTGTCGATCAGGTTGTCCAGGCACGCAGCAGTCCCGGTACTGGCGTCCGAGGTGCATTCAATCGTGCTGTCAGCCGGGCAGGTGATCGCCGGGGCCTCGGTGTCGACGACGGTGACGGCCTGGGTGCAGTTCGAGGCGTTGCCGCAAGCATCCGTGGCGGTCCAGGTGCGAGTGATTACTTTTTCGCCAGCGCAGCTGCCGTCGGCGACGCTGTCGCTTTCGGCGATGGCCACGTCGTTGTCGCAGTTGTCGGTGACACTGGCGCTGCCGGTACTGGCCGAGCTGCTGTCATCCTCGCAGTTGACGGTCGCGTCAGCCGGACAGGCAATCACCGGCGCGCTGGTGTCGGTTACTGTGATGATTTGCGCGCAGTCGCTGCTGTTGCCGCAAGCATCCGTGGCGGTCCAGGTGCGAGTGATCACCTTCCCTTGCGGGCAGGTGCCGGCGCTAAAGACGCTGCTGTGGCTGATCACCGGGGTGCTGTCGCAGTTGTCGATCACGGTCGCTGCGCCGCTCGCATCCGTGTCGGTGTTGTCGGCGGTGGCGATCAGATCGGCCAGACAGCTGGCCTGGTTGATTTCCGCAATACACTCGAGCGTGGTGTCGGCCGGGCAGCTAATCACAGGCGCGGCGTTGTCGGCTACGGTGATGATTTGCGCGCAGTCGCTGCTGTTGCCGCAATCATCCGTGGCGGTCCAGGTGCGCGTGATTGTCTTTTCCGGTGCGCAGGTGCCGGCAGCCACGCTGTCGCTTAGGCTCACTGCCGGACTCGGATCGCAGTTATCGGTCGCTGTCGCACTGCCGGTAGCGGACGTACTCGAGGTTGCCGAAATAACCAGGATATCGCCGAGGCAGTCGGCATTGCCCGGTGCCGGGCTGCAGTTGATTGTGGTGT
>CAYWQM010000193.1:0-1863 GCA_964460215.1 uncultured Lentisphaerales bacterium | reverse complement strand
GCGGTGGCGGGTGTCCTTGAAGTGGCGGCATAGATCGATGTACATGCAGTCCCTCGCCGTCATTTCAGCATCAAGCTAAGCCATGATTTCCCGGCATTCTTTCGATTATTAGTCTGTCACAAGGTTAGTAGTGACTGGACAGCAATCCCTGTGTCGCGGCTTGCCAGTGGTTGCGCGGTAGTTTTAGCGACAGATCGATGATGTATCTAGCCGTGTTGCAGTCCGTGCGCATCAATCATTTGTCGAGAATACTGTGCAAGTGCCGAAAATGGCCGGCAAAGTTCAGTTCAAAGGCCCATATCCGGGCTGCTGGAAATACTTGATAAATTGCAATTTAATATGTTGCGCCTTTGTGTGATCAACGTTTACGCCACAGCAGCGCCAGACCGATCACCTGACAGGCGATGTTCGGCAACCACATCAAGACATGCGGCGAAATGATCGATTGGTCCTGGACCGTTTCGAAAATGGTGAGCAGTCCGTAATACAACAACATGACACCGACACCGATGAGCACGCCGGGCGAGCGCTCGCGGCGGCTGATCTGCAGTCCCAACGGGATGGCCAGAAGGATGAACGAGACAGGGGCGAAGGCCATCGCCATGCGCTTGTGCGCCTCGACGAACAACGGTGCCGGATTGTCGCCCGCCTCGGTGTACAGCACGATGTACGTCAGGAGCTGCGTAAGGTTCATCTGTTTCGGGCGTCGTGACAATGGCCGACGATTGAAGCGTGAGCCGTAGTCAACCGAGTATTTGAACTCGGAGGAATAGGTTGTGGCGCTGCGGTCGCCCGGGTTTTCCGGGTCCAGGATCGTGAATGACACAGACGATAAATGAACATCGAGGACTTTTTTCTCCGCGTGAACGATAAGCCGACCTTCTCGGGCATGGATGTCGTCACGCAGTCGTCCCTGGTCATCGAGCCGGTAAATGTGGATGTTTTCGACTCGGTCTCCGTCGCGCTTGTCAATGGAGATTTTCGTGCCGTCGAAAAGTTCGACGAACCGGCCTTCGTCGAGGATTGTCAACGGATCTCTGATGCCCTGTTCACGCACCAGCCAGCGGGCGTCATGGTTGAAGTTTGGAGCAATATAGAGCTGCAGCCAGCCGCATAGAAAACTCAGTAGCATGCTCAGGAGAATTGCCGGTGCACTGATTTGCAGGAGGCTGACGCCGCTGGCGCGTACCGCCGTAATCTCGTAATCGACCGACATGCGGTTGAACAGCAGGATCGTCGACAACAGCAGGCCGAAGGGGATCGTATAGCCGAGGATCTGCGGCAGTTTCAACAGGACGAGCTGCAGCAGCGGCATCACGGAAACCCCTTGCGCCAGCAGTCCGGAGAGCTTGGCGAAACTGCCGACGACGAGGATGAAGGAGAGCACGACAATCGTCAGGCCGAGGGTCGTCAGCAGGTTCCAGAAGATATAGCGGTTGATGATTTTCACGGTAACGGCGGCGGTGTAAGTGACGGCCGCTGCACGTTTACCTCGGCAGGCAGGAACTTGTTGATCCGATCGATCATCCCCGGGGCGCTACGATGCCCGGTCTTCAGGGCGTCGTAGAATCGGCTGCGGGCCTGACGGTAAAGTTCGAGAGCCGCAGCCTCGTTGCCTTTGCCCCGTTCGTTCTCGGCCATAGTATAGAGCGCGACGCCCCAGTTGTACGGTCCATCGCTCAGGCCCTTATCGGCTTCCGCGGCCAGTTGGAAATGCTTCAGGGCCAGCGGATAGTTCTTATAGTTTTTGAAATAGATCGATCCGATGTTGTTATGGGTACGGGCATAGTCGGGCCGCAGTTTCAGTGCCTCCTGATAAGCGGCCAGTGCTTCATCGAACCGTTCCAGTTTGCGGTGGATGTT
>CAYWQM010000192.1:0-2350 GCA_964460215.1 uncultured Lentisphaerales bacterium | reverse complement strand
CATCTCCTGCCCCGCTGACGTCACCGTCGAATGTGATACCTTAATCGCGGAGTCAAGCACTGGGACTGCCACGGCAACAGACAACTGCGACGCGGCACCGGTGATCTCCATTTCCACCGGGACGGAAGGGCCGTCGGTGGCACGGCACTGGAACGAACTGTTATTACAGGCAATCCGGCAGGACTTTGCGCGGCCGACGGTGCATGCCCGCAACTTGTTCCACACGTCGGTCGCCATGTATGACGCGTGGGCCGTTTATGACGCAGAGGCAGGTACCTTCCTGTTGGGCAAAACCGTCGACGGATACACCAGTGCATTTGCCGGCATCCCGGCGCCGGGTGATAAACAGGCGGCACAGGAAGCAACGCTGAGCCATGCGGTCTATCGCCTGCTGACCCATCGCTTCACCAAGTCGCCAGGCTCGATAAAATCGCGGGCGGCCTTCGATGCGCTCTTTGCCGAGCTGGGGTACAACGAGCAATTCACCTCCACCGATTATGCCGGCGGCTCGGCTGAGGCACTGGGCAATTACATCGCCCAGACACTGATCGATTTCGGCAATCAGGACGGTGCCAACGAACCGGGCGGCTATGCCAATCTTCACTATCAACCGGTCAATGCGCCGCTGGTGACTAAGTTTCCCGGCAACCCCGACCTCACCGATCCCAATCGTTGGCAGCCGCTCACCCTGGACACTTTCATCGACCAGGCAGGCAACGAGATTCCCTTCAACACCCCGGACTTCCTCAGTCCGGAATGGGGCAACGTCACCCCGTTCGCGCTGCAGGCGGATGACCGGACCGTGAACACGCGCGATGGCCACGACTATTGGACATACCACGACCCCGGGGCACCGCCTCACATCGATGCAACCAACGTCGGCGGGATGAACGACGAGTACCGGTGGAACTTCGAGCTGGTAGCGATCTGGTCCTCGCACCTGGACCCGGCAGATACGCAGATGTGGGACATTTCGCCGGCCTCGATCGGTAATGTTCAGTCGTACCCCACGACCATACAAGGACTCCCGACGTTTTATGATCTGGAGAACGGCGGCGATCACGGCATCGGCCATGCCGTCAATCCGCACACCGGCCAGCCCTATGCGCCGCAACTGGTAAAACGCGCCGATTACGCCCGCGTACTGGCAGAATTCTGGGCCGACGGCCCCGATTCAGAGACGCCGCCAGGGCACTGGTTCACCTTGCTTAACTATGTGAGCGATCATCCGCAATTCGAAAAGCGCTTCCGCGGCCAGGGCGAGGTGCTCGACAACCTGGAGTGGGATGTAAAATCGTGTTTCCTCATGGGCGGGGCCATGCACGATTCTGCGGTTACCGCCTGGGGCGCAAAGGGCTGGTATGATTATATCCGGCCGATTTCAGCGATCCGCTGGCTGGCGGACCTGGGGCAGCACTCGATACCCAATGTCCCCTCCTATCATCCTGCCGGGATTTCGTTGATCACCGACTACATCGAGCTCGTCGAAACGGGCGACCCCCTGGCCGGCAGCAGCGGTCAACATGTCGGCAAAATAAAGGTCAAAAGCTGGCGAGGCCCCGATTACATTGGCAATCCGGCCACGGATGTAGCCGGTGTCGATTGGATTCTGGCGGAGAACTGGTGGTCCTATCAGCGTCCGACGTTCGTGACGCCGCCCTTCTCCGGGTACGTCTCGGGGCACTCCACCTTTTCCCGTGCTGCTGCCGAAGTCATGACCCTGCTCACCGGCGATCCGTTCTTTCCCGGCGGCATGGGGGAATTCATTGCCGAGAAAAATGCCTTCCTGGTGTTCGAAAAGGGTCCCAGTGAAGACGTGATCCTGCAATGGGCCACCTACCGTGATGCATCCGACCAGTGCAGCCTGTCGCGTATCTGGGGCGGCATCCATCCACCGGCCGACGACATTCCCGGGCGCTTGATGGGCATGGAAATCGGCATCGACGCCTTCAACTATGGCGAAGCCTATTTTACCGCCGGGTTGCAGCCGGAGCCGCCCGGCTCATGCCCTTACCCATCGACCGTCACACGAACCTGGACCGCGACCGACGCATGCGGCAACAGCAGCAACTGCAGCCAAACTATCACCATGGTCGACACCACCGCACCGGTCATCACATGCCCGGCAAATGTCACGGTTGAATGCGGCGATTCCACCGCAGTCTCGGGCACCGGGAGCGCCACGGCAATCGACAACTGCGACCCGGCGCCGCCAGTCGCCGCCAGCGACAGCGTTGCGCCCGGTTCCTGCCCCAGTGAATTCACCATCACACGAACCTGGACCGCAACCGACGCCTGCGGCAACATCGGCAATGATTGCCTGCAGACGATCACAATTGTCGACACGACG
>CAYWQM010000191.1:1173-2373 GCA_964460215.1 uncultured Lentisphaerales bacterium | reverse complement strand
CGTGGCAGCCGCCCTGGGTGTTGGTGTCGTAGATGTTGATGCGCCGTACCTCGCCGATCGCACCGGACTCGATCATCTCCTTTGCCGTCCAGTGATTGACCCTGTTCATGGAGAGGAGCCCCGCAGCGAACTGGATGCCACGTGAGTGGCAGGCCTCTACCATTTCGTCCGCCTGAGACAGCTCCGCCGTCAACGGCTTCTCCGTTACCATTACCTTGACGCCGGCCTCAACGGCTGCCATTACCACCGCGTGATTGGCACGCACAGGCACCGAGGCGACGGCGATGTCGATCTTGTGTTTCGCGAACATTTCCACGCAGTCGGCATAGCCGGGTACTTCAAAGCGCGCAGTGGCCAGTTCCAGGTTGGCGGCATCGGATTCTGCCACCGCCACGACGTCGCACAGCGGGTGGATGGCGTAGGCACGGGTACGGCCGGTGCCGGCGCGTCCTATGCCAATGCCGGCGACTTTGTATTTGGCATTCGTCATGATTCCATCTCCTTGGTGGGCAAACTCTCAGCAGACGCCTCGCGTTGAGTGAGGTCAAGCTGTCAGTTTCGCTTTCGGTCAATCCGAGGACTTCACGCAGGTTCTGGGCAGAACGCGGCATGGTGACGGCGGAGCCGGCCAGATGGCTGTCACTGCCGGGGATGCGGGCGACCAGGTGCTCATCCACCTCAACTGCTTGAGAGCCGATCGAGTAGCGGCCCTGTCCCAATCCGGCGGCGGCGATGGCGGCGGTGACGACGATGCAACGATCGGTGCCGGCGGTGTGCAGATAGTTGCCCAGGGCCACACACGGTACATGGACATCATCGGCGACGAAGCAGAGCCAGAGAGATTGGGACAGGCTCAAGGCCCGCTGGATAATGTTGTCGTGGCGGTCCAGCAGCATCGGGCAGCCGTTACCGAGGTGAGTGAACATCGATAGACCGGCTTGAATCGCTGCTTCGAGTTTGGCCCGTGACGGGTTGCAGTGTCCGGCGGAAACGATGATTCCCTGGTCGGCAAGAAACCTAGTTGTACGAAGCCCCGGGTCGTGTTCGGGAGCCAGGGTGACGATGCGCGTCAACCCATCCGCGGCAGCGAGCAATCGTTCGCTGGCATCGACTTCGGCAGGCCGTACCGCCGTGGGAGGGTGGGCGCCGACGTACCCGGGGGTCGGGTTGATAAACGGTCCCTCGATGTGTATTCCCCAG
>CAYWQM010000191.1:0-1163 GCA_964460215.1 uncultured Lentisphaerales bacterium | reverse complement strand
TCGTCCGCCGCGCGCAGGTGGACGAGCCGCTGCAAGCGGGAACACATGACGTCGACATCATCGGTAATGATGGTGGCGAGGATCCCCACGTTGCCGTCTGCTTTCAGCTGGACACAGGCTTTGTGCAGCGTCTGGGCAGACAAGTCGTCGCCGTTGAAATCGACTCCGAAATAGCCGTTGACCTGAAGGTCGACGAATCCGTTTCGCGCAGCCGTATTCATCGTCAGTCCGAGCTCAGCTGACTAGCTGCTGCCGCATCGAGATAGATCGTGGTCTTGGGATGCTGCTGTAGAATGGAAGCCGGCACCTGCGGTGACACGGGACCTTCCATGGAGTTGACGACCGCTTCGGCCTTGCGCTCGTCCGGTACACTGCAGAGGATGGCACGTGACAGGAGGATCTGCTTGATCGACATGCTGATCGCCTGTTCAGGCACTTCGTCGAAGGTCTTGAACCACCCCTCGCTGAGCTGTTGTCTGCGGCACCCTTCGTCCAGGGTCACGACGATGTAGGGCTGCTCGGTGTCGAAATTCGCCGGAGGGTCATTGAAAGCCAGGTGGCCGTTTTCGCCGATACCGACGAAAGCAACATCGATGGGATGGTCAGCAATCAGCAATCCAACGCGCTGGCACTCTGCCGCCGGATCGGCTTCGCCGTCGATATAATGAATTGCCGCCATGGGCACCTTGTCGACGAAACGCTCCTTCAAGTATCCACGGAATGAAGCAGGATGGGACAACGGTAACCCGATGTACTCATCGAGGTGGAAACCGTTGACTTTCGACCAGTCGATATCACCCATTGAGGTCAGGGCTGCGAACACCTCGAATTGCGAAGCCCCCGTCGCCACGATGATGTTGGCGCTGCCGCGCTCCTCGATGGCCTGGCGAATCAACGCGGCCCCGTCGTCAGCCGCGGTGCGTCCCATCTCCACGGCGGCCTCTGCGATAATAACTTCCATCAGCACCTCCTTTAGTATTCCCACAACAGCAGACAAAGTAACACGGAGGAAGCGATGCGAGCCAGTAGCCTGCGGCGGTGGCAGTAGTCACCACCAATCCATACACTTCCCACCTTGTCTCCAAACCAAATGATCGCCATGCCGAATTAACTACCTGGAGCCACGCTAGGGCGCACTGAAATCGAAGTTACCCGCCTCGGTT
>CAYWQM010000190.1:0-2410 GCA_964460215.1 uncultured Lentisphaerales bacterium | reverse complement strand
AGAATCGGCCTGTCCGCAAATCAGGTGTACTTGAACGACAGCTGTTCCCCTTGCGGCGGTAGCATCACGCGCACCTGGACGGTGTCTGATTGTGCAGGTAACAACAGCGATTGTGTACAGACCATCTCGATCGAGCCATAATCCCACCAGAAGCCCTGTTGGCGAACGGATCGCGACACCCGCACGCTGCCACCTGCTACTTCCTGACTGTCACTCGCCCAATGGGCGTAGCTCTCCACGGACTTTACTTCTTTTTCTCTCCTGAATTCTGTTTTTGAGCGTTAGCTTTCATTGCTGTCACAGCCTAATTTATGCCCTTTCCGCAAGACATCTGTATCATTTGACCAATTCGCAGGAACCGCCAACCATGGCTGCATTGAAACTTTACCGAATCAGCAAATCTTCACTTCACGGCAAGGGTGTATTCGCCAGAACCGATATCCCGAAAGACACGAAAGTCATAGAGTATGTCGGCGAGCGAATTACTAAAAAAGAAGCAGAGCGTCGCGCCGAGTCGCAATTGAACTCGAGCAACGGCACGAAGAGTAGGGGCCAGGTCTATATTTTCGAGATAAACAAACGCTATGATATCGACGGTAATATCCCACAGAACAGAGCACGGAGAATCAATCATTCCTGTGCGCCGAACTGCGTGTCTTACATCGAGAAAGGCAAGATATGGATATACTCGCTGAAGAAAATTCGTGAAGGCGATGAACTCACCTATGATTATGGGTTCGCGCTCGACACCTATGAGGAACATCCATGCGCCTGCGGTAGCAAAAAATGCCTCGGCTATATCGTACGCAAGGAGGATCGGCCGAAACTGAAACGGCTCCTCGAAAAGAAGAAGGCAAAGAAAAAGAAGGCAAAGAAGAAGAAGAAGACGAATTGACCCGAGACTCAAACCCAGTGAGCAGGACATGACGAATCAGAAAGTTGCAATGGTGACAGGTGCCGGCTCCGGCATCGGTAAAGCCAGTGCTTTGGCGTTGGCAGCGGACGGACACGCGACCGTCCTGGTCGGCCGTCGCCGGGAGCGGCTCGAAGATACAGCCGCAGCAGCCGGAGCCAATGCCACAACCCTGGTTGCCGCGGCAGACGTGAGCGATCCCGATTCAGTGCGCCAGGTGTTCGACCAAACCGTGGAAGCTTTCGGCCGGCTCGACGTGCTGTTCAACAACGCCGGTGTCAATACCTCCGCCGCCTTGCTCGAAGATCTGCCTTTCGACGAGTGGCAGTCAATCGTGAGCATCAATCTGACCGGTTCCTTCCTGTGCACCCAGCAGGCCTTCCGCATCATGAAGGACCAGGATCCGCAGGGCGGCCGCATCATCAACAATGGGTCGATCTCGGCCTACGGACCACGCCCCTCCTCGGCCCCTTACACGGCGACCAAACACGCCATCACCGGCCTGACGAAATCAACCATTCTCGATGGCCGCAAATACAACATCGCCTGTGGCCAGATCGACATCGGCAATACCGATACGGAGATGGTCGCCAAGATCAAGACCGGCGTCCCGCAAGCCGACGGCAGCACCAAAGTGGAACCCACATTCGACGTCGCGCACGTCGCACAGACAATTGTCTATATGGCCGGCCTGCCGCTCGATGCCAACGTATCGTTCCTGACCATTATGGCCACGAAAATGCCGCTCTACGGGCGCGGCTGATACGGAAGAAAACACGACCAACGCAGAGAGCCGTTCGACTGAATAAAAAAAGCGCCGCCGGCAGTTGCCGGCGGCGCTTTTTCTTTATATTCGATCAGCCGATCAATCTTGGGTGAGGTGCTTGTCGAGGAACGCGCGCAGGCGCTTGTCCAGCTCCCAGTCATATGGATCGTCCGTAAACCGCAGCATATCGATGTTGTCCGGCAGATTCATGTGACGCGGCATGCCATAGATATTGCCGCCGCCGACCGAGATGTACTCGATGATGTCCGACGGCAAACGATACGTTGTCAGCGCCGACCGGCCGTACCAGAAGAACGAATTGCGTAGTACCCCGATGGTATTGTCCAGCACAACGCCCTGTGCATCGAAGTTGCCGCCCCGGAACCAACTCTGGAGTTGCCGCGGCGGCGCCCCGATCACGTTGCCGTTCCAAACCAAGAACCCCGGCGGGTCACCGATAAAGTCCACATCCCGCGGTCCGATGCTGCCATCAGCGTTGCCGGCAAGAGCCGCCACGTACCCGCTGTCGACATCGTCCGAATTGGCGCCGACCAGCAGTTCGCCGACATCCACTTCGACGAATTCGAAGAGATTACCGACCTCGTCGTCGGCAATCAGCGTCGCGGTCCCCGGGGCCCGGATATTGACCAGGCCACTGCCTGGAATATCGGTGATCGAACCGTTCGTCGAGTCGATATTGACGTTCGCTCCGGAGAAGATCGACTCAACAT
>CAYWQM010000189.1:0-2480 GCA_964460215.1 uncultured Lentisphaerales bacterium | reverse complement strand
CGGTAACACCGAACACTTCGTTCCTCTTCTTCCCTTTCCGCCCGCAGCCTATACAGTAAACGGTCACCGGCGGTTTCCAGAATGCCGGTTCCGGTGCAACTCAAGAGACGGACAATTTCATGGACGTCAGCCTGACAATTGCAGTGTGACCGGATCATACACATGGAAGTGATCGACAACTGCGAGCCGAATGCATGGGATGCATACGCACGACAGCATCCCGAGGCTTTCCTGTTTCATACGTCTGTCTGGCGCACGATCATCGAGCGCAGCTTCGGGCATCGCACGATTTATCTGGCCGCCATGGAAGGCGGCAACGTCCGCGGCATCCTGCCGCTGGTGCACCTCAAGAGCCTACTGTTCGGCAACTTCGTGAGTTCCCTGCCGTTTGTAACATCCGGCGGCGTTTGCGCCGACAACGAGGCAGTGGCCCAGACGCTGCTGCAGCAAGCCGTGGCGACAGCCGAATCGCTCGGCGCCGGGCACCTCGAGCTGCGACAGGAGAGCAACGTCCTGCCGGAGCTGGTGACCCGGGAACACAAAGTGTCGATGCGGCTGCCCCTGGCTGCTGCTGCCGATGATATGTTTGCATCCTTTCGTTCCGAGATCCGGAACCGCGTTCACAAAGCGGAGAAGGCCGGACTGGTTGCCGACATCTGTGGACCAGAAGGCCTGGATGACTTCTATTACTGCTTCACAACCAACATGCGCGATCTCGGCACCCCGGCTTATGGCCGGGAGTTTTTTGCGAATATGTTCGATGAATTCAGCGACCAGGACATTCGCATCGCCCGTGTGCGCCAGGGGGAAACTGTCATGGGTGCCGGAATCATGGTCTTCTGGCGCGACCGTGTTGAACTGCCGTGGGTATCTTCGCTGCGTCGGCACTTCGAGTTGTCGCCGAATAATCTGCTGTACTGGCACGCCATGGTACACGCGATTGAACGCGGCATGAAAACTTTCGATTTCGGCCGATCAACCCTGGAAGCCGGTACCTACGAGTTCAAAAAACGCTGGGGCGCCGAGCCGCACCAGTTATTCTGGCAGTATTGGGCACCGGCCGGCGATGCCCCGGACCTGAGTCCCGGCAACTCCAAGTTCAAGCTCGCCATTCGCATCTGGCAGAAACTCCCGGTACCCCTGACCAAACTGATCGGCCCGCCGATCGTAAAGTATCTTCCTTGAAACAATGACGACGACTATTTCGTCCGATCCCCGACACCTGAACCTGTCGCCGGCCCTGAACCTGATCGAAAAGGAACCCGAAACCTGAAAACGCCCACCAACATCCTGACTGTTGACGTCGAAGACTGGTTTCACTATCTCGACCCTGGCCTGATGAAACCCATGGGCCAGTGGACCGATTACGAAAGCCGCATCGAGGCGGACATCGATCGTATCATCACGGTTCTCGACGGGTTGCAGACGAGATGTACCTTCTTCGTGCTCGGCTGGATCGCGGAACATCATCCCTCGGTGGTACGCAGCCTTGTTGCCGCTGGCCACGAAGTGGCAACACACGGCTACGGCCATGTCCTGCTCGATCAGCAGACACGCGGCGAGTTCGCAGCAGACCTCGACCGCTCAATTGCGGCTATCGATCAAGCGGGCAGCAAGGTGGAAGGCTACCGGGCGCCGGGGTTTGTCAGTCAAACGTGGTTATTCGAGGAGTTGACGGCACGAGGCTTGAAGTATGACGCCAGTGTCCTGCCGGGGCGCTGGTTCAAAGGGGCCCTGCCAAGTGCCAGCCGGGCACCATACCAGCTGCCGTCGGGGCTCTGGGAGTTTCCGTACTCGACCGTCAAATGCCTCGGCGCCGAACTGCCAATCTTCGGCGGTGGCTATCTGCGCGTCACGCCGTACTCGATGCTGGCATCGTCGATCCGGCGGCAGAACCGGGCGGACCTTCCGGTCGTGTTATACTTTCACCCGCGCGAGTGGGATCCGGCGCCCCCCGAGACCGGTCTCACCGGCTTAACACGCTGGCGGCGCAACGTCAATCACGCAGCCTCACGCACCAAAATAACCCGACTGATCGAAGAATTCGAGTTTACCTCGATCCGTGAGGCGATGGTCGCGCTTGAGCAGTCCTGAAAACTTTTCCTGCAGAACCGCTCAGCAGCCAACCCCTATTGACATCACTCGGCTGCCTGCATGGCGCGGGGGCGTGGCGGACAGGTCATTGCTGTCTTGACATCGACAAAGACTGAGCTATAGCTAGCTGTTGACCACGGAGGGCACGGCAAGGTGGACAGGATGCCCATGTGGACAGGTCATTCATCTCTTCTTCAGTTCACATAGACATCGTCGGATGGCAGCACATTGTCGATGTGCGAGAAGAAATCTCCCTACTTCGTTTTCTGAGTTTATGGTTAGGTGGCGGGGCATGATTTTTACCAGGTTTCACAGCTGGTTCCCTCTACAGCCCCGGAAGTAGGCACTGGCGATTGGAACCAGCAGCGTTTGGAACGGGTTGCACG
>CAYWQM010000188.1:860-2802 GCA_964460215.1 uncultured Lentisphaerales bacterium | reverse complement strand
CTGATTACCCAGACGACTTACGACACATGTGAGGAGTGGCGTTGCAAGATCCGATCCGCATCTGGCGTGTGCCGGGGATGGTGTTCGGTCCCCATGAAGTGGAGACCGGCCTCGAAGCCATGACACCCGCTGTCCTTGCCGGGATACAGCGCGCCGGCTTCACTGGTGTCTGGCTGATGGTGCGTCTGCGGGACGTGACAACAACAGCGGTGTTCCCCGAGCTCGGCACCGAAGCAGAACGATCTCAGAACGATCTGCGTGAACTTACTTCACGTTGCAGCCAGGCAGGCCTGAAACTATACCTGCACCTCAACGAGCCGCGCGGTTTCGCAGCCGATGCCCCCTTCTGGCAGGCGCATCCGGATGTGCGGGGTGCCGCCAGTCCGTCGGTCAATGACAAGGCCCTCTACGGCTGGCCTGACAGTTGCGCCATGTGCACCAGCGAACCACGGACACTGATGTGGCTCGAGCAAGCCTGCACCGACATCTTCCGCAATGTACCACAGCTCGGCGGCGTCGAATGTATTACCACCAGCGAACACACCTCCCATTGTTACTCCCATTTCGACGTATGCGGCAGCGGCATCGGCGAACACCACGGGCAGAAGCCCGACGATATACTGGATTGCTCCCCCTGCCGCGAGCGACGGCCGACAGACATCCTCCGCGAAATCCTGCTGGCTATCGAACAAGGTGTCCACGCCGCGTCACCGTCCGCCGATGTGATCGCCTGGACCTGGAGCTGGGACATGTGCGCTCCGTCACCACAGGCCGACCTGATTGAGTCATTGCCGCCGGCCATCATCATTATGCCCGACAATGAGCGGGGCGGCGAATTGGAATGGAACGGACACAAACAGAGAGTGGACGAATATTCCCTTAATTACATCGGACCATCACCGCGAGCCCGCGAACAGATCAAGGCAGCACGCCGGAGCGGTAAGCGGGCGATGATCCGCATTCAGGTCAATCACACCGTTGAATTTGCCACCGCGCCAAACTGGCCGCTCATCGCCAATCTCTATCGCAAGCTGGCCAACCTCCGCGCCCTCGGTGTATCAGACGTGATGGCGGCATGGAATTTCGGCAACAACCCCGATACGCTCAATGTCTTTGCCTTGTCGCGATTCCTGCGCCAGCCGGAATGGCGCGACGAGAACGCGTTTCTTGAAACCGTGGCGTGCGAGTATTTCGGACTGGACGATGGGCAGGCCGCAGCCAAGTGCTGGTGGTCATTCGGCGAAGCCGTAAAGCCCTATCCTTTCGGCTTCGGCATTCTTTACTTCAGCCCTTTCAACCTTGCCTGCGCATACCCGTTGCCGAACCACGAGCCACGCACCGAGTCCATGGAAGTGTGGTGCTTCGAGACGCGCGGCAGACAAGGCGACAGGCTCGAACAATCGGTCGAACCGTACGGCGTCGCCGAGATCGTCGAACGCCTCGGCAGGATGTACAAACTGTGGCACGCGGCCGCCGCCGAATACGAGGTTGCAGTCGCCGCTGCCACGGAACGAAGCCACGCCGACCACGAACTTAACGTGGTACGTTTCTTCGGACATCTCGTTCACAGCGCCTGGGTCCTGTTTTCATGGTTTGGCTGGCGTTATTACCCGGCTACTGTTCCTTCCCTGGACGTCGAAAGTATGCGCCAACGTCTTAGATCGGAGCTGCAGAACCTCGACCAGGCAGCCATCCTGCTAGAACGCGACTCACGACTCGGTTTCTACGAAGAAGATCGAAAATTTTATGTCACACCCGCACTCGTGCGGGCAAAACGGATGTCCGACGCGGAGCTCCTGGAAACACTCTGATACAAGAGGTACACGTGCAAGCGGAACAGAAAATACTCGATTTTATTGATGCCCACGAGGACTCGCTGCTGCAGTTCACCCGGGACCTGGTGGCAACACCAAGCGCAACGCCGCCCGGCGATGAACGCGCG
>CAYWQM010000188.1:0-850 GCA_964460215.1 uncultured Lentisphaerales bacterium | reverse complement strand
GCAGGAATTCAAGACATTGGAACTCGGCGAGGCCGAAGTCATTGCCGCAGAACCTGAACGACCCTCCCTCTTGCTGAAACTCGAAGGCGGGCAACCCGGCCCGACCCTCATATTCAATGGCCATATCGATACCAAGCCGGCCGGGGATCTCGCCGCGTGGAAACATGATCCGCTCGATCCGGTGATCGAAGATGGCAAGCTCTACGGCCTTGGCTCCACAGACATGAAGAGTGGTGTCGCGGCAATGGTTTATGCAACTGCCGCACTGGCTCAGGTGAGCGATGAACTGGCCGGTCAACTGCACCTGCTGTCCGTTGCCGATGAAGAAGGCGGCAGCATGCTGGGCGCCAGGTTTCTTGCCGCAAACGGCTACGTGCATGGCGATGCCATCCTGATCAGCGAACCCTCGGGAATCCGCCGGGAAATGGAGTTCATTCACCTCGACAGCCGGGGGATATGTTGTTTCCGCATCCGTGTGCATGGCGATCAAATGCACAGCAGCCTGAGCGATGAATTCAATGCGGTTAACGCCTCCGTAAAGGCGGGCGAGTTGGTTTACCGCTTCTCGCGCGAGTTTGCGCTCGAAGGCACGACCGTCAGCGCTGGTGTGACTCTGCAGGGGGGCGTGTATTTCGGCGTGGTTCCCGGACTTGCTGAATTCGGATGCGACCTGCGAGTTCCCCCGGGAAGCACCGAGCAGGAGATCCGTGCCGAAGTGGAGGCGTGGCTTGAGCAACAGCGGCAGCGTGATCCCGAGCTGCGCGCCGAGGTGGTGTGGGAGACACCACCTTCAATATGGATTGATCCGGTGAATTTCCCGCGTGACCATGCACTGGTGCCGGCATTGCAG
>CAYWQM010000187.1:0-2947 GCA_964460215.1 uncultured Lentisphaerales bacterium | reverse complement strand
ATTGCAGCGAATACCTATTGGGATAGATGCGGTGGTTGTTTTAGCCATAATCAAAATCCTGTGGATCGTGGTGCCACGTTTTTAGACCGTTGCCCCGTGCCATGCAATATATCCCTGTTTTTACTCCAGACCCGCGGCTGAACTCGCATGCTCGGCGAGGGACTCAGGCAACAGGGAGGAAATTTACGGGCTATCTTTGATATTGAGTTAGGCTAAATTGCGGCTTGATTGCGGTGTAACGTTGATTGCAAGACCCTGCCAGTCATGGACTCGCCAGCATGTTCCGATAGTGATCTTCGAGATTGCAGGCGACCGCGCGCCAGCTGAAATTCTCCACAGCCCTTCGGCGGGCAGCGGCACCGAGATTCTGCCGGAGGTCCGGAAATTCGAGCACTTTGACAATGGCGGCGGCAAACGCGGCGATATCGCCCGGCTCAGCGTACAGCCCGGTATCTTCGAGGATTTCCCGGTCGGCGGCACGGTCGAAGCTGACGGTAGGCAGCCCCATCGCCATGTAGTTGAACAATTTGCCATTGCCCTCGGTCTCGCCGATCTTCGGACTGACTGCAAGGTCGCCCAGGGCAAGGTATTCGGGGGCGCGGCCATACTCGATGCACCCCGTGAAAGTGCAATTGCCAAGCACTCCCGCGCTCTCGGCCATGGCGCGGTAGCGCTCGACGTTGGGATACCCCATGATCAGATAGTGATGGTCGTCACGGATCCTGAGCGCCTGCGCCGCGGCCTCTATCAAGAGCTCGATCCCCTGGTGCGGCATGAGCAGTCCGAGGAAGACGACGACATGCTTGCCGGCGGGAAGCTGCAGCTCACGTCTCAACTCCGGGCTGCCGGGACGCGGCGAAAAAACGTCCGTGTCGACACCGTCCATAACGACGCCGGCCTTCCGCGGCGGCGGCAACAGATTCCCATCGACAGAGTTGGCCAGCCTTCCGCTGGAAGCGATCACAGCGTCAGCACGGCGGACGATCCAGCGCTCTGTTGTGGCAATCATCGGGCGAAGCAACTTCTTCACTCCGGAAAAAAAACCTTTCTCTGTGAGCTCGTCGACGAATCCGCCCTGCATGTCGAGCAATACGGGGCATCCTGTGAAAGGACGGCAAAGCAGTCCGATCAAAGCGCCTTCATGGATGTGTCCGTGGACGATGTCGAAATGCTCGCCACGCAAGGCACGCAAGGTGGTCACGAACAAGAGCAGATCGATGAAAATCCGTTTCAGGGAAGCACCCGTCTGCTCGGCCCCGTACCATGGTACGCGCAGGGATCGGTAGACCCGGAATCCATCCGGGTCACGCCCGCAATGATAGGCGGCAAACGCAACGTTGTGGCCACGCTCGCGCAATGCCCGGGCCTGCTCAAAGACGTGGACCGAAAAACCACGGTCGACGAAGAACGGGTTCGGCGCCACCATCAGCACGTTCAGTGTAGCAGCCCCGATGCCGGGGCTGTAGCCTTCGCCATTGCGGATACTCATTGTGGCTCTCGCAGCCGAGGTTCGTCGGGTTTGCGTTGACGGCGGCCGCAAAGCCAAAGGATGACGATACCAATAATACCGTCGAGCAGGATGATCGAGATCAGTCCTACGCGCACGCACAACGTCATCACGATCGCCTGGTCGGCAGGCATTCCGGCCAAGACCATGAGACCAGCCCAGGACACATCGCTGGTGCCCACGGCAATGGGGCCGTGGATAGGGAGAATGCTGATGACGGCGACGGCAACGCCGACAGCCGCGCATTGAGCGACAGTCAGCGGGGAGCCGAATGCCATCTGCATGAGTGTATTGAGGACAGCCATTGTTCCCCAGATCAAACATCCTAAGAATAGGGAATGCAGACACGATCGCCAGTCATCGAGCCTTGCGAAACCGGCGTGGGCCGCGCGAGCATGACGGCCCAGCCAGGTGTCGCTGAAAGTCGGATTGGCCCTGACCATCCATGCAGAGAACATGAGCACTCCGGCCAACAACACGGTCGACAGCCCGAACAACCCCCACTGGAGCGTATCGAAATGCTGCGTGAGGGGGACAAGACTGTTGGCGCAAAAGAACAGCAGAGACAGGGCGAGCAAGTCCGTCACCCGCAACAGAATCCAAACCGGAGCGATGCCGGCAATACTGCCGGTGAACTCGAACTTTCTGAGCAGTGCCAGAAACGTGATCTCCCCGGAACGGAAAGGAAGCAGGAAGTTGAGGAATCGAAACATGGCGAAACTGGCGTACAGTTCCAGCCGGCGCCCCGGGGCCGGGAAGAAGCGGTAGAACCGGATCGTTCTCAGGCCAGTCATTGCCAGGCCCGCGACCACAGCAACAGCAAGAATTCCGAGATCCACCTGGTTGGCAACGCGGCAGAGATCGCCGAGGCTGACATCCCGGACCATCACAAGGAGAATCCCGATGCCGACAGCGAGGAGAACCAACGCGCCGGCACGCGCTGTCCGGCGACCGCTGGGAGAACGCCGCGAGATGTTCTGTAAATTCTGCACGGGATAGCTTGCGATGGGAGGCCGAACCACCTGGACAGGCGTCCGATAGATCTCGGTCAAGGAGTGGATTTTAACGTAACCGACAGTACCAGGTTTTCAACGACATATGGTTGCGATGGAAGCCGTCGATGGCCGTGAACAACCCTTGCATCAACGGCTATGGGTACCACAGAGCGACAGCGGCATGGCGGTGATGCAGGACGCGGTATTCGTCGGTGATTTCCTGGATGGACGTCGCGATTGAACCTGGTACGCACGAGCATCTAACGAATAGCTTAACAGGATGAGGCGCAAGGTCATTGTTTCCGTCTTCCAAGATCGCAACGTTAATTACGTGAATTCAAGTAGTTCCATAAGACGCTCACTGGCAGTACAAGTGCCGGCCCGAGACCTCGGTAACACCGAACACTTCGTTCCTCTTCTTCCCTTTCCGCCCGCAGCCTATACA
>CAYWQM010000186.1:0-3024 GCA_964460215.1 uncultured Lentisphaerales bacterium | reverse complement strand
CTGAGGCGGTGGATCATTTCGCCAAGCAATCCAAGTGAAATCAACTGTGCGCCCAGCATGATCGCTAAAATCGCCGCCAGAAACATCGGACCGTGATCGGTCATGATGGCGCCATTGTCGACCAGTTTCACCTTTGCCAGATAAAGCAGCACCAGTGCCCCGATGCCACCGATGACACCGCCGACGCTGCCGAATATCTGCAGCGGCTTGTTGATGTAGTGCAGCAGGAACCGCAGCCGAAAGATATCGAAGAAAACGGTGAATGTCCGGCTGATGCCGTATTTCGATTCTCCGGCGGCACGCGGCATATCGGTGATCTTGACTTCGGCGATGCGCGGCCGCAGCTCGGCGGCGAGTCCCGGAATGAAGCGATGGAAGTCGCCATACAGCGGCAAAGCCTTGATTACATCACGGCGATAAGCCTTGAAGGTTGTGCCGAAATCATTGATGTCGACACCCGACGCACGTGCCAGCATACGGTTGGCGATGCGCGAAGGGATCTGTCGAAGGACGATACCGTCGCGACGCTGATGGCGCCAACCACTGACAATGTCGTAACCTTCGTCGATCTTCTCCAGAAACATTGGTATCTCTTCCGGGCAATGTTGCAAATCACCGTCCATCGCCAGGATGATTTCACCGCTGGCATGGTGAAAGCCCACTGCCAGCCCCGCGGTTTGGCCGAAGTTGCCACGCAACTTGATGGCCTTGAACTGCGGATGCGCCCGGTGCTCGGCGATCACCCGCTACAGCGTCCGGTCAGCACTGCCGTCGTCGACACATAGCACCTCCTAGCTGCGGCCTACCTTATCCAACACCTCACGCAGTCGACGGCAGAGCTCCTCGATTGTGTCTTCCTCGTTGTATAAGGGTACAACGATCGATATCTCGCATTCCATCGTCTGATCTATCCTTTGTACAGGTTCCGGGTCACGCACGAGAGCAGCAGCGTCAGCAGCAGCAGGCAACTGCCGGTGACGATCTTCATGGTCGATTGGCTGCCGCTTTTACTGATGATCGAAACCATCACGGGTACAGTCACGAAATCGGTCATGCCCGAGAGGTCTTCTGTTTCGATCATCAGAAAGTTGCGATATTGGCTGCCGGGCCGCCCGGCCAGGTTGGAGATCGGCACTATGACGCGTTCCTTGGCGCCGGCAGCCAGAGAGATCGGCTCGGACGCTGTCTCAGCCGCCAGCTCGTCGGTCCCGACAAATCGCAGAGTGCCGGTAACCTCGGCCTCTGTGCCGTTGTAGAACACCGCTTCGATGTTCGCCGTGTCATTGATCTTGCCGCTGTCGACCTTGGCGCGGATATCCGGCACCCCGGCCGAGTGGAGGGCCAACGGCGCAACGTTGACAGCTGAGCACATGTACCCTTCCTCGTCGCTATAGCGAACTGTAATAATCACCGGGGTGCGCCGCGCCTTTTCATCCAGTTCTATGTTGAACATCTCGCGATAATACCTCTGCGGCACCACCATGTCCTGGGCTATCCCCTCCCAGGTCCGGCCGGCAACCGATACTTCGAGCCGCACCTGATAAGCGTTACTTAGGCCACTATTCCGGACAGTGATCAGCAACTGATTACGCGCCGGTCGCCAGCTCGGGATCGTTTCGAGCGATATCTGCGCCAGGCCACTGAGCGGCAGTGACACCAGACAGATGATCACGGCACACCGGAAGTTCGAGATTCGCGGCGTCCATCCCCTTGATGTGCGGCGGTTCGACATGTGGTATCCGTCCGTTTGAATTGCTGCCGGTGATTCAGGCAGGATGAAGATTCTCAGGCAACCGACCCGACCACGGGCTGGCGCTCACAGACGACGAACGTCGGTGTCAGCGGTCCCAGGCAGCACCGGATTTTTCGCTTGATCAGCATGTAGGGGAAATAACCGAATATCTCAGCGTTCGGGAACAGACAGCGGATGTCGCGTTCGCGGAAAAAATGTCTGTGGCCGGACTGCTGCAGTTTGTCCGGCGTCAGGCCGATCAGGTGCAGCGGGCGCATCAGCCAGAAGTAACTGTTAGGCGTCGTCAGTATCATCCTCCCACCTTCCTTGAGTACGCGGCGGATCTCAGCGGTGCTGAAGGCCGGAGTCAACAAATGCTCGATCACTTCGCTACACCAGACCAAATCGAAACTGTTGTCATCGAACGGCAGACGTTTGTCGGCATCGACGATGATGCATTTGTCGAAGGTTTTTTCGACATCGATCGAAGTGACCGCATAGCCGATGCTTTCGAGCCAGCGCGTCTGGTTGCCGGCACGGCAGCCGACATCAAGCGCCGTTTGTGAGCCGCGCTCGGCTTCAGCCAAGCGCGGTACCAGGTCAAGAGCAATCAGTTTGCCCTTGGTCGTCTCGTTCAGTTCCGCCTGGGCCAGGTCGATCGGCAGTTTTTTGGCCAGACGTACGAAATATTTTGCCAGTCCCATGACTTTTCCCGTGCTCGGAAACAGCCGGCGCGGCTGTCGGTCCTATGATGAGGCTAAACACCGTGCGGAACAAGTCTGTGCCTCAGTTTGCATGTACTGGAGCGAAACTGAAGGCAAATTACCACCGCGTTGCAACATTGCAACATTGCAACGCTGCCCGGCTACCCTATCGATCACTATCGCTTGATCCACGACACGTTAGACCTACATTCTGCAACGACGTTACAGGTTGTTGCCGTTGACACTGAGCGGCATAAATTCTGTCACTCACGATCACACTTCTGTACGGCGCTACTTTCTGCCCACCCGGACACTATGGCAATCGACACTCCAAAGGATCCCGGACCGCGCCGCCTCATCGTCAACGGTCTGTTCATCGCAGTCGCCCTGGCAGTCATCTGGATCGTCTTCAAACGGCTCGGCCTGGATGATTACATTCGCGATTACAAGGCCCTCAAGGAAGCTCTCGGCCCCAAAACCACGCACGGTCCCATCCTCTTTTTTCTGATTGCGACACTGCTGACGGGCTTGGGATTTTCGAAGCACATCATCGCCATGGCGGCCGGCTATCTGTACGGTCTTACCTAT
>CAYWQM010000185.1:141-3236 GCA_964460215.1 uncultured Lentisphaerales bacterium | reverse complement strand
GGCCGGCCGTATCATCAGCGGAAACCGGAACGTCGCTAAGGCGTCGCGCCTGTCTTTTCTCGCAGCCACGTCTCGAAGTCGACCGCTGATAGTACCACGAGCTCGCCGATCAGTTTCTCGTGGGTGTAGTTGCACATCTGCGCCCCCAGCAGGTCGTGCGTGTCCGGGGCGCCGGTTGTCAGCTTGATCACGTACGGATCATTGGGCACCGCCGCTTCGAGCAGTTCGATGTGCGGGAAGTATACGGTGTAGACGTAGTCGCGGCTTGTGAGGATCAACTCGATGTCGCGATTCGCCGGCACATGGACGTTGCGCCAGGCCTCGATATCGTCACCGGTATCAAGCAGACCGTCGGCGCCGGGGTAGCGCAGATGCCAACGAAACGCGTCACCGGCCACTAGGACCTTCAATGGAATTTGGCGGTTCCAGTTTGGTGGGGCGGCCGCGGGCCGGCAGCCAAAGAGAAGAATGACCCAAATGACAAGGGCCGACCGCATCATTCTTCGGTGATCGTCAGCAGTCGGTTCGTTTCGAGCGGACCGGCCACGACCTGCTTCACACCTGACGGCCAGGTCACGGAGATTGTATCTACCGCATCCGCTTCACCGAGGCCGAAATACAGGGGATATGTACTGTGCGAAAGGTAGCCGGAGACCCCGTCGTTCACTTTTGTCCAGCTCTTGCCGGCGGCCTCGACGACGACCTGTGCGCCGAGGCCATCGCGATTCGATTTGCTGCCGACCAACTGCACCTTCAGATACTTGATCGCCTTCTGCTCCGAAAGATTGCTGATCAAGACCATCGGCTCGGTATTGAAATCATTGGTCACAATATCCAGGTCGCCGTCGCCATCGACGTCGAAGATCACCGAGGACCGGCTGCCGAGTGCGCTATGCACAACGACCTTTCCGGTCCGGCCCATGCAGACGTTGCCGGACATCGTCGAGTAGTTCGCCTGGGTGTCGCAATCGATTTCGAACCACCGGCGAGTCAGCCCGTCGCGGCGCGGTTCGACGCCGACGATGAACTCGCTGTCACGGAAGAAACCGTGGTCGTTGAGCAGCACGGAGTTCGGCGTGTAGCGGAACGGGAAATTCATGCTGTTGATGACGAATATGTCCTCCCAGCCGTCGGCATTCAGGTCGCCGGTGCTCAGGCCCCACGGCCAATACGTCTCGGTACCGTTCTCGTCCGAAACCTCGCTGAACTTACCGTCGCCATCGTTGCGGAAGAAGGCGTTGCCAAGGATATGATTGCCGTCGGAGGCCAGAACTCGGTCCGGATAGTTCTGCGGCATTTTCTCTTTCTCCGCATACCAGTAGCGGGCCTTGAAGGTGACGGCATCGACCATGTCGGTGTGCATGTCGGTGACGTAGATGTCCTGGCGTCCGTCGTTGTTGTAGTCGAAAACCTTGATGCCCATGGCACCCCAGGACGTTGCCGGGAAGTGTTCGCGGCTTTTGCGCACGAATTTTTTGCCCGCGACATTTTCGTAGTATTGGTCGTGGCCCTGCATCGAGAGGACGTAGAGATCCGGCCAGCCGTCGCGATTGAAGTCGATCGGGCTCGCATCGCCGGTCCAACTGTTGTCGACGAGTCCCACCGCTTCCGAGACTTCCTCGAATTTGCCGTTGCCGAGATTGTGATAGAGCAGGCTGCGCTCGTTGTACTTGTCTTCGAGGTGGTTGAAGAAGGATATTTCGAAGCCGCGGTAATTACCGTCCGGGGTGATCTCGTCCGTCGTGTAGGTGCCGACATTGCAGACAAACAGATCCAGCAGTCCGTCACGGTCGTAGTCGAAAAAAACGGCACCTGAGGAATGGCCGCTGTAATCCAGCCCGCTCGCTTCGCTGACATCGGTGAAGTTGCCTGCCCCGTCGTTCAGAAACATGGCGTTGCCGAACCTCACGGTCGTCACAAACAAATCAGCATCACCGTCGTTGTCGATGTCGCCGAATGATGCGGTGACGCTGATGCGGTCACCCAGTGCGATGGCAGGCGTCGTGATATTCTCGAACCTGCCGCCGCCGATGTTATGCCAAAGCTCGTTATCACCCTTCTGCGTGACGAAATAGATGTCGAGCTGACCATCGTTGTCCACATCCGCAATGGCGGTGCCCGTACCATGGTCATAGTGCACCGCCTTGTAGGCGAACGTCCCGTCCTCGATTGCCTGATTCCGGAAGGTGATGCCACTTTCCCTGAGATTGTCGGTAAAGGTGAAGTCGTTGAATACACCGGAATCTCCCTTCGTGGCTATTTGCTCCCGAGCGCGTTGAGGCATCCATGATGTCTTCTGGATCTCCGGCGGCACGTAAATCTCCTGCCCGGGAACGATGAAGTCGTCGGAGGACTTGAACTGCCGCATCGACGGTCGCGGCTCAGCGAGGATTGGCTTCAGGTCGCGGTGCAGCTTCGCGCGCGCTTTTTCGTTCAGCCCGTCGTAGTAGCCGCGGATTTGCATATTGCGGTCGATCAGAATAAAGCTCTGACTGTGCGAGATGATCATCTCCGGGTTGTCTTTCGCATCGAAGACGGGCAGCTTGAAGCCGTTCTTACACAAGTCCCAGATGGCGGCACGGTCCCCGGTGAGGAAGTGCCAGTTGGAGGGATCCGCATTGTACCGTTTTGCGTACCCGGCGAGCACCCCGGGTGTGTCCGTCTCCGGATCGACGGTGATGCTCAAGAGCCCGATATCGTCCCACTGCGGATGCTCAGCCAGCGTTTCCTGCAGTTTCGCGAACTCCGCAGACTGCGCCGGACAGGTGCTGCGGCAACGGGTGAAGATAAACGTGACGATCCACACTTTGCCGTGCAGGTAATGGCTGATGAACGGGACGTCGCCCTCGTCGGTCAGCACGAACTGCGGCACGGTTCCCATCACACGAGGCGGCGGGATCTGGGCGAGAAGCGCGGTGGATGAGAAAACGAACAGCAGGAAGACGAGAAGAGGATTGAGCCTGATGCGCGAACTCATGACGGCACCTCATGTCGGGTTAAACGTGGAGAAACTTCGCAGTTACTCTTGCGACAACTCCTGAATTTCCTGCAGTTTTTTCTCTAAACTGAAGGCTATTTCACGAAGCAGATTTTGC
>CAYWQM010000185.1:0-131 GCA_964460215.1 uncultured Lentisphaerales bacterium | reverse complement strand
TCTACCAGTTGAGCGAACATTTCATCTGCTTTTTGCAGTTCCTCAGGCTCGATCAGGTATTTGACATCGACTTTCGCACGCAGCTTTGCCACATGGTCCTGGAGCTTCCACATCAGGTGAGTCTGTCGCAG
>CAYWQM010000184.1:0-3250 GCA_964460215.1 uncultured Lentisphaerales bacterium | reverse complement strand
AGCGTTTGGGCAGGCTGTTGTCGGCACTTGCTTTAATCAGTGCGTACGACAATACTTTCGGCGCCGAACAGCAGAAGCTCGAATACGTTTCCGGGCTATGCGCGGCGCATGGCGTCGAGGTATGACGTTCCTGCTCACGCGGCGATTCTCGTTTTCTTTGTCCAATCAGCCACTGTTTACAGGCTTTTCGGCTTGGTGGCGCGGCTGCGAACGTTCTGCGGTGCCATTTGGAGCAATGCGGGTGAAGTGTACTATACTAAACCAATCCATCAACCACCAATTAGGGGAGGAATCACAATGGCTGAATGGCAAGTGCTCAACGAGAACGGCGTCAACTACGTCGAAGTGGTGCTCAACGACGAAACAGTCCGGGCTGAATCCGGAGCTATGCGTTATATTCATGGTCCCATCACGATGGAATCCAAGTCCGGCGGTGTCGGCGGTTTTTTAAAATCCAAGATGACGGGCGAATCCGTTTTCCGGCCGTCCTACACCGGCACCGGCAAACTAGTTTTGGAACCGGCTTTGCACGGATTCTATGAATTGCAGCTGGAAGATGAGACCCTTATTCTCGACCAGGGCGCCTACTGGGCTTCGGACGGCGGCATCGAGGTGTCGGCCGTACGCAACAAGGCAGCGTCGGCTCTGCTCTCGGGCGAGGGCTGGTTCCAGACCTCGGTCAGCGGTGACGGATCGGTCATCATCGCGACCCCGGGCGACCTGGAACTAATCGAACTGGAAAATGACAAGTTGGTCGTCGACGGTTCTTTTGCAGTCGCCCGCAGCGACACCCTTAGCTTCTCCGTGCAGAAGTCGGCCAAGGGCATCTTGGGCAGCCTAACCTCCGGCGAGGGCCTGGTCAACGTCCTGGAGGGCACCGGCCGTGTTTACCTTGCACCGGTCCCGTTCCTCCACGTCGCGCTGCGCGATGACCTGCTCGCCGCTATAATGACGATGAGGAGAACGAAGTAACCAACCTTTGCCGAATCGGACCTGAAGTCGCGGGAGGGGCGGTGATGAAAACATCGTGAGGCAAGACTGTGCATATAATTCGTTTTTGTAGAACACTGCTGATCGTACTGACGATCGCGGTGTGTACTGTCGCGGCAGACGATCTGGAAGCATTGCGTAAGAAAGCCGAAGCGGGCGATGCCACGGCGCAGCACAACCTCGGCTTGATGTACGAGAAAGGCATCGGCCTGGCTGAGGACGCTGCCGAGGCGGTGCAGTGGTACCGCAAGGCTGCTGAACAGGGAGATGCCAACGCGCAGGTCGCCCTCGGCTTGATGTACTTCGTCGCCTCCGGCGTGCCTTTGGACTATGCCGAGACGGTGAAGTGGTTCCTCAGGGCCGCTGAGCAGGGGCATGCCAAAGCGCAGAACAACCTTGGCGGGATGTACTTCGCGGGCCGGGGTGTGCCTCAGGACGATGCCGAGGCACTGAAGTGGTTCCGCAAGGCCGCTGAGCAGGGGCATGCCAAGGTGCAGTACAATCTCGGCGCGATGTACGAAATGGGCCGGGGTGTAGCTTCTGACGATGTGGCTGCATATGCCTGGTACAGCGCAGCGGCAGCATCCGGCCATGACAACGCCCGCAAAAATTGCGATAGGATCAAGCCAAAACTCACGCCTTCCGAACTTGAAAAGAGTGAGGCGATGGCCCGCGAAATCTCCGAGGGGATAGAGAAGGAGAAAGCGGCGGGGGCAGAGTGAGCAGCGACAGAACAGCGGTGTGGCAGGTGTTGGTGGTATTAGCGGAGATTGAAGTCGAGTTGCCCTGAGGTATTGCCCGACTGCGCGTAGGGCACGCTGGGTAAAGCCCACGGCAATTATAATAGTTACATAAACTGGTGGAGGCGGGGCGAGTCCTAACCGACACCATTTAAATATCTATAACTTAAGATTTTTACGAAACTTAAAAATTCCGTGTGACTGAATTGTGACGGATGATAACACATAATGCACCGGCTATTCAGTCACAGTCAAGTCACAGTGTGTGTTTGTCATTATCGTGGTCATAAACCGCGGCTATCCCAGATCAAATCGTAGCCCATGAATGTCCATGATTTCGGGGATGCTCCCTGCATCCGTAGTCCTTGCCGGACACGAGACGATGCGGTAGTGTGTGGCTACTATTAAGGGCTGGCCTTCACAATCAACCAAGGACGGAAATGAGCACTTCCCTGATCAATCCATACGCCGACCTGAACGGCCAGTGGCTGCGTGGCAGCTTCCACGGTCATTGCGACGAGAATAGTCAGTGTGCTTCGGTACCTCTGGCAGACAGTGTGCGCGATTACCACGCCATCGGCGCCGGCTTCGTGACGTTGACGGATCACGATCTGATCACGGATCTGACCGCCATGGCCGATCGCTACGCGGACCTCTGTTTTCTCAACGGTTTCGAATACAGTACGCGGGAGAACGTGCTTTTCATCGGGCCGGGCGTCGGGCCGCTCTATGAGCAATCCCTCGAAGACGCGCTCGCCGCCGCAGCGGATCTGCTGACAATCGTCTGCCATCCCAAGCCTACAGGGCTGGACAGCGACTATTGGACGCGCGAGAAATTGTGCAGCCTGGGGACATGGGCCGATGGGATCGAGATCTTCAACGGCCACTATGGGACGGCAACGGGACTGGCCAATGGTCGATGGCCGCTTTATGACCAGTTCTATGATGAGCTGCTTACTGCCGGCCATCGTCTCTGGTGCTTCGCCAACGACGACTTTCACGACCCGGAGGACTTCGACAACGCCTTCAACATGCTGCTTGTCGCTGAGGCGACACCGGCGGCCATCGTTGACGCTGCAAAAAACGGCCGCAGCTACGCGTCAACCGGCTTGCTGCTTGTCGATGTGGCGGTGGCCGGCAACGCGGTCTCCGTCACCGTTGACAATGAATGCGATGGCTCGTTTGTCGGCCCGGGCGGTGAGCGATTGTCTACGACAACCGGTCGCTCATTCACCTATGAGGCAAACGATCAAGCCTACATCCGCTTCCAGGCGGAGGGGGAGGCCGGGCGTATTTTCCTGCAGCCGATGTTCCGCAGAGATGGTTAGCGTGTCCGTATTTAACGTCACCTTTCTGAAGCGGGCCGTGTGGACGTACTCACCGACACGCAGGCCATAGAACTGGATTGGCTGAAGGGCAACAAGTTTCACGAGGGCATCGGCCAGGCGCTGCACTACGGCGACGTGACCGGGCAGCAGCCGGTACTTGCTTTAATCAGTGCGTACTACAATATTTTCGGC
>CAYWQM010000183.1:0-3257 GCA_964460215.1 uncultured Lentisphaerales bacterium | reverse complement strand
CATCTCAGCGACACACGACATGAAGATGCTCTCCGCATCCGACACAGTTGCATGGATCAAGGACGGCGCCGTCGACCGCATCGCCGGCAAGGGCGAGTTCGAGATCGAAGTCGGCTCCATCGACGGCCACACAGTGGCTTAGTGCCCTGTGCCAATAGGCCGTAAAAAAACGTTGACCGGACACTGATGGCGCGAACCTTCAAAAACAGCCACTCCATTGCCTGGGACGGAATCTCCTTCCTTGTGCCCGAGACCTGGAGCTTCGCCTCATACTCCTACAAGAAAAAAGGCGTAACCTCCATCGAGCTGGAGGACGACTACATCATCCGCCTCGATCTCGAGTGGACCCGGCCCCACGCCTAACTCAATCTCGATCGCATCCGCAAGCGCTACGCCAAGAAAGCCCGGCACGTTGAACGGAACGCCACCAAATCGTTCGAGTACCGCGGCCTGCCCGGCGGCTGGGGCGCCCATCTGTATACCATGCCGGACGGGTTCGAGCTGCTCTCCGCCTACTATCTGTCGCCACAGAATGAAGTGTGTGTCTGGTTCCGCGGCCACTTTTCAGACAAAGACCCGGAAGACGCGGAAGAAGTTCTCAAGCTGCTGACCAACTGCGAGGTCCGCACGGAAGGCATGGTGCCGTGGTCGGTCTTTGACATCCAGTTCGAAGTACCCGCAAAATTCCGGCTGCTCCGCACCGCTTTCCATGCCGGGCGCAAGGAACTGACGTTTCAGTGGCGGCTGCGCAAGTACCGCCTCTGGTTTTTCTCACTGGCCGAGATCATTCTGCGCGACCATGACATGCTCGAGTGGGTGGTGGACTTTCTCAACAAGAGCAAGGATGTCAAAGGACCGAAGTTCTTCATCAAGAACGGCAGCATCCACGCCAAACGCCGATTGCGCTATCCGGTCGGCCACAACGAAGAAATCGGGCGCATGTGCTTTCAGTACAAGCTCGACTGCGTACACCTCGAGAAGGAGAATCAAATCGCCCTCTCCATCTTCCAGTATCGCAAGAAGAGCGATCTCAAACAACTCGAGTAGACCGCTTCAGTTCGATATCCGCGGGTTTCGTCAGAGGATCGCACCCAGGGCGCTTTCGAGTGTCGCCACCGTACGGTCGACGTTCTGTAGTTTGTCCAGTCCGAAAAGACCGATGCGGAAGGTCTGAAAATCGGCCGGCTCATCGCATTGCAGCGGCACCCCGGCAGCGATCTGGACGCCCTGTGCCGAGAACTTTTTTCCCGCCTTAATGTCCGGATCACTGGTATAGCTGACGATCACTCCGGGGGCCTGAAAGCCGTCGGCCGCGACGCTCTTGAAGCCTGCACCGGTAAGCAGTGCACGGACCTTTGATCCAAGCTCCGCCTGGGCCGCCTTGGCTTTGTCGAAGCCGTACGCCTGAGTGTCCTTCATAACATCACGGAAGGCGATCAGCGCGTCTGTCGGCATGGTGGCATGATAGGCGTGCGCACCGCCCTCATACGCTGCCATGATCTCCAGCCATTTGCGCAGATCGCAGGAAAAACTGGTGCTGGTCGTTTCCTCGATACGCTCGCGGGCAAGAGCACTGAGCATGACCAGGCCACAACACGGCGAACCGCTCCAGCCTTTCTGCGGGGCGCTGATTAGAATATCAACGCCGCACGCCTCCATGTCGACCCAGATAGCGCCGGCGGCAATGCAGTCGAGCACGAACATACCGCCGACAGCATGCACAGCCTCGGCAACGGCGCGGATATAATCGTCCGGCAGGATCATGCCGGAAGCGGTTTCAACGTGCGGCGCGAAGACCAGGTCGGGTCGCTCGGCGGCGATCGCCGCGACAACCTCTTCGATCGGCGCCGGGGCGAAGGCGGCATTGGGAGCGCCTTCAATCTGACGCGCTTTGAGTACCGTGTGGGCGGCCGGAATGCTGCCGGTCTCGAAAATCTGCGACCAGCGGAAGCTGAACCAGCCGTTGCGGATGACCAGGCAATTCCTGCCGGTTGCAAACTGGCGAGCAACCGCCTCCATGCCAAACGTGCCACTGCCCGGAACGACAACAACGGCCGCAGCGTTGTAGACCTGGCGCAGGGTCGTCGAGATGTCGTTCATGACACCCTGAAACTGCTGCGACATATGGTTCACTGCACGGTCAGTGTAGACGACCGAGTATTCGAGCAGACCTTCGGGATCAACGTTGGGCAACAGGCCGGGCATGGCAACCTCCATTGGGTTCTTTAATTAATTTCCGCGGCCCCCATCTTACCCTGCAAGTAGCTGTCGTGCAAGATGCGCCGCCCACGGCGGGCCGGAGCGCTGGTCACCACGGCAGAACCGCGGCTGCGGGGAACAGACGAACCGAACCGCGTCAGACGTGTACGAGAAAATCGCGGGAGGCGATGAAGCCGCGCTTCTCGCCCTCTTCGGTACCGTTGAAGTTCATGTCTTCCAGTTCGATGCTGATGCGACCGCCATAACCGGCGTTTGCCAGGATAGCCAGCAATTTGCCCCAGCGGGCGCAACCGTGGCCGGGGATCGTGTATCGCCAATACGTCTCCCCAAACGCTATCGACGGCGGCGCAACGGCCGTCTGCAGGGTCCCGTATTCATAGAGATTCTCGCCCAGCACCTCTGTGTCTTTTGCGTGTGCATGAAACGTTACCGGGACGAACTCCTCGAGGAACCGGACAGGATCGATTCCCATGCGGATTAAATGTGAGGGATCAAAATTGACACCGATATTCGCAGTCCCAACCCCCTTGATGAAGGTACGGTAACCTTCGGGAGTGCACGCGAGAACCGGGAAATTAGGTGCCGGCCCCGGCCACCCCTCGAGCACAACCTTCGCACCGCCACCGGGTAATCCGGCGATCTGCTCACACAACCGGCCGTAGCCGGCGATGGCGTGATCCATAGCTGCCCGGCGATTCTCTGCAGCATCGTCACCGAACGGGCACACGAAAAACATCCGGGCCCCGAAGTCGTATACAGACTTCACGTAGTCAACACACCTGTCGACTGCAGCAGTGCGACGGGCACTGTCTACGGCTGCCAGCTCGCTCACTGGCTCCGGCAGATCAACGGTGCCTATAGCAACGCCGGCATCCGACAGTGCCTTGATCTGCTCCGGTGCCCAAGCGCCGGTGTCAACGCATTCGAAGCCGTTCTCCTTCACAAACGTTACCAGATCGCCGATATCGGACATCCACTCACAATTGCAGCGAATACCTATTGGGATAGATGCGGTGGTTGTTTTAGCCATAATCAAA
>CAYWQM010000182.1:523-3396 GCA_964460215.1 uncultured Lentisphaerales bacterium | reverse complement strand
ACGTGTTGGCATTGCCGATTGCGTCGGCGGCAAGTTTCTGCGCGTCTTCACGGTGATCGCAGATTGCCGCGATCTCGGCGTCCGGATGCGCGGCGAGTGCTGGGAAATGCGCTGTTGTCGACCAGGAACCGGTCCCGATGATCGCGATCCGTGTCTTGGACATATGGGTCTCAAGTTCGCTGTTGATGAACGAAAATCGAGTGCACTGCGATGGGCGTAAGGGCGTCAGAACTGCAATTCGTCTCTCCCGGATTTGTGCACCGTAGTATGAAAACATAGTGCGCCATAAATTGTTTGAAAAGCCGCGGCGGCAATGGGGGTGAAATGAGCCGATGGCAAGCTTGAATGGCCATCACAGAAGGGTACCTTGAGTTTTCGATATGGCACTGAGTTAAGTTGCCATATCAACCATGCAATGTGCGGACGAGGTATGTTTTGGCCAGACAATTGAAGCGGGTGGCAGTACGAGTCAACCCCGTATCACGGCATCGCAAGGAACAGATCATCGGCCTTGGTGAAGACTGGCATTTCCGGCTTGATCCGAAAGACGAGGGGCAGCGGCGCAAGTGGTTTACCAAGCCGGCGCTGTTCAAGGATGAGATTGCAGTCCCCGGAACCTGGCAGGGCCAGGGGTTTGGCGATGATGGCACGGATTACATCTGGGATTTCCAGTTGCATCGCCGCACCTTCCGCGCGACCTACACGGGCACCGGCTGGTATGCGAAATCGTTTTCCGTTCCCGAAGCGTGGCGCGGTAAGCGGATCTGGTTGAACTTCGGGGCTGCCTACCCGTTTGCAGAAGTCTACCTCAACGGCGAAAAGATCGGTGACCACAACGAACCGTTCGTACCCTTCGGATTCGATGTCACCTCACGCCTCAAGGAGAATGGCGAAAATTTCTGCACCGTCCGCATTTCCGAAAAGGACAGAGTGTATGGCCTGTCGTTTAATTGCAGAGGAAATTGGTCGGGCCTGTACCGGGCCGTTGAACTGTCGGCAACCGGCGAGGTGTTCATGGACCGCTGCTGGCTGCATCCGGATGTCGACAAGCAGAAGGTCCGTTGCACGATACAGGCGGCAGGCGGTTCAAGGAACGATGACTTAACGGTAGCCGTTGCCGTGCGCGAAAAAGGCAGAAAGCCTGTCACGAAAGCGACGAGGACGTTTAAGACGGACAAAGAGTTGACGTTCGATGTGCCGGTGCCCGATCCGCTCCTGTGGTCACCCGAGAACCCGTATCTGTACACCGTCGATGTCGTCGTCCGGCGCGGCAACGAGGTGATGGATGCGATCACCGAGCGCATCGGTTTCGTCAAGCTCTCCACCGAGGGAAAACACCTGTGCATCAACGGTGATCCGTACTACATCCGCCAGAATGGCGATCACATGATCTATCCCGAAACTGTTGCTCCGGATACGGACCGGAAACGGTGGCGTAAGAAGCTGACGACGTTCAAGGCCTACGGCTACAATGCGGTGCGTTGCTCGGATCATGTGGCGACACCGGAGTACCTCGACGTTGCGGACGAGCTGGGAATCATTATCCAGGGCGACATCGGCATGCTCGGTGCCTGGGGCGGCCACGATCCCTGGCATATTTATGCCTGGCCGCAGCCGCATCCGAAATATCGGGAGGTGATGCGCTCGCAGTGGAATCATACGGTCATGCGCGATGTCAACCATCCATCAGCCCTGATTTATGGTATGAGCAACGAGCTGCAGGCGTACAGCAACAATACGCTCTTTCCGAAGACCGCCTGGCGCTGCTATCATGAGACCAAGGCGATCAAGCCCTCAGCCATGGTCATCTGGTCGGACGGCGGGATGAACGAAAAGCTGCCGCAGGATTTCGTCAATTATGAAGGGTACGCCGACCACGAGACGTCGCTGCCGATGATCCAGCACGAGTATCGCTGGTGGACGTCCTTTCCCGATGTCAGGATCAAGAAGAAGTACAAGGATGCAGGCCTTCGTCCGATCGAGATCGACTTGGCTGAGGAGGCCGCGGCAGAGGCGGGACTGCAGCACCTGCTGCCGGCGGTTGCCCACAACAGCCAGCGGATTCATTTTTCCGAAATGAAAGCGAAGATGGATAGGTGCCGGCGGAACTTCAAGTTTCTGGCCGGCCTCTGCCACTACTGCGGTGTGGACATCCACTGTGCGCCAATGGGAGTGCTCGACATGTTCTACGAGAAGAAACTCGTAGATGCAGAAACCTGGCTGCAGACCAACGGTGACACAGTCCTGCTGATGGACCATGAGTTCGAAGACCGCATGTATACAGCCGGTGACAAACTGACCGTGAACATGAGTATCTCGGACTTCGCGCATCCACCTCTGAAGCCGGGCAGGCTCGAATGGAAACTCGGCAGCGGACGGTCGGCCGTTTCGGGCTCACTGAAGTTCAAGCACACGCCGTTCTGCACCTCGTCGCTCGGCGTCATCAAGACGAAGTTCCCGGAAACGCTGAAGCCACAACGGCTGCAGCTCAGCGTCAGGATTGTCGAGGGGGAGCGGGAGGTGTCGAACCAATGGGATTTCTGGCTGTTCCCAAAGGTCGTCAAGCTGCCGAAGTCGGTGATGCTGTACGGTAAAACCGGGAAAGGTATCATGCGCAAGCTGCGGACGGCGTACCAACTCGAGTCGTACAACAGCACGGCGACAAAAAAAACGCGGGTGCTGATCACTGAGAAGCTCGATCAGGAAGTTCTCGACTTTGTCCGCGCCGGCGGCCGAGTGCTGCTGCTGCAGCACAAGGACCGATCGCTGTGAGAAGGCCGAATTCGCGCCGCCGCCGCCTTCGTCCTGCCCGCGGTTGGAGCTCGCGAGGAGGCGCTCGCGGCGGAAGGCGTGCACGAGCGCAGGCGAGATGT
>CAYWQM010000182.1:0-513 GCA_964460215.1 uncultured Lentisphaerales bacterium | reverse complement strand
CGGGTGGTGCTGCTGGCTGGTGAGGGGTTGGTTCGGCCTTTTAACCCGCCATTTCTTTCTGAAGGTTGGGAGGAGAGGGGGTATCTTTTTGCGCCACAGGCGTGCTATCCGCCTTTTGCAGACGGCCATCAGGCGAGCATTATCCAGAACCACAAGATGCTTGGAAACTTTCCGCACGAAGGTTTCATGGATCTGCAGTTTTTCCGACTGCTGGTCGATGCACCCGCGATCGAGCTTGCTCCCCTTGGCCGGCTGAAAGAAGAGCCTGTCATCCGCCAGTTCGGCACCTACCAGGCATGCCCGAAACTTGCATATCTCCTGACCTTCACGCTCGGCGAGGGCGGCATCATTTTGTCGGCGCTCAACTACGATCCCAAAGTGCCGGAAGCGCAACATCTGCTCGCACAAATTCTGAAGTATGCCGCCGGCAGGGAATTTCGTTCACAAAACACGCTCTCGGCGAGGGCGACAAAGTACCTGATGAGCGAAACGAACCTTAAATCTGCGAAAACT
>CAYWQM010000181.1:0-3407 GCA_964460215.1 uncultured Lentisphaerales bacterium | reverse complement strand
GTGTTGATCCGGTTGCGGCGCCTGATACCCGCTCGTACCTTATCGTCATTCTGTGACAGAGTTTGTCGCGACCTCGAGCACGATCGCTTCACAAGTAGAGGAAAGTATGAGCAGTTCGCCGAAAACGCTGACGGTCGTCGGAGCCCACCACGACGACAACGAGGGCAACGCCGCCGGCCTGATGGTCCGCCACCGGAAAGCCGGCTGGCGCGTCGTGTCTGTCGTCATGACCAACGGCAGGTGGAGTCACGGCACCATGAGCGATGAGACCATCGCGGTCCGCAATCAGGAGTCGCTTGATGCGGCCGCGCTCCTGGACGTCGAGACTGTTTTCATGGGGTACGACGAAGGGGGATTCCGCGCGACTGCCGAAGCTTGTGATGCGATGGTCGAGCAAATCCTGCAGATTCGTCCCGACATCATCATGACGCACCCGCCGCGCGATTATCATTTCGATCACATGAGCACGAGCCAGTGTGTGCTCGAAGCCTGGTACCTGTGCCCGATCGAAGCAGCGACGTCCGGCAATCCGTTATCTCCGGCGCTCTACTATTATGACGCTGTCTGCGTTCCCTTTGAACCGGATGTGTTTGTGGACATCACCGATTACAGCGACATCAAGGCGCAAGCGCAATACTGCCACAAATCACAGATCCCGCTCGACGGTCCGGGTGACGGCGACATCGTCGATCTTGCAAGGTCAAGGGCGCGTTATCGCGGCTTCGAGTCCGGCGTAACCTATGCCGAGGCTTTTCGCTTTGTACCGAAACCGGGGACGGTGCGGATGGCGGAACTGCTGGGTTAGTGTGCAATCGCAGATCCCGCAAATGCGTTGTTCCCCTGTCCTTTTCCTTGTTATTGCGGCGGTTTGAATCGCGAACTTCGCTAACTACCTGGCTGTCTATCGATGATGCTTGACTACGATAAAGCGGGCCAGCTGCCCGTACTCCCGGGACTTATCGCATCTGCTGCTGTTGCGAAACGCCTTCAGCCTGGCTGTGGCTTTGCGGTTGACCAGGCCGCCGGCCCTGTCGACTGGACCCGGGTCTCGGTCGAAAACCATCGTGATGACGAATGCACCATCGTCTATCGGTCCGCCACCGGCCTGGAGGCCGTATGTACTGTGCGTCTGTTGTCGGGGCATCGTGTCGCGGTCTATCAGACAACCCTGACCAATACCTCGGCATCCGCCGTTACCTGTACCGGGGCAGCCCCGTTATCCCTGCGGCTCACGGATGTCGCGGCCTCGCGGATCAAGTGCTGCAGCGGTGCGACAAACGCCCGCGGCTGGCCACACGCGCGGGAGTATCCACCGGATGCCTTTCGGCCGCGCGAGATCGTGCCGCATTTCCCGAGGCCGGTGATGTTTTCGAGCGACGGGGTGGGGGAGCGGCGCACCGGTTCTTCAGCGAAGTATCTGCCGTTGTTCATGTTTTGCCCGGAAGCGGCCTGGGACAGTCCCGGTTTCTTCTTCGGCCTCGAGTGGTCGGGGATGTGGGAGGCTGCCATCACCTTTGGCGATGCACCGGACGTCATCGACATCCGTGTCGGTCCGCAAGTGTCGAATCTCGTGCTCGAGGCGGGCGCTTCCATGGCGTTGCCGGCTGCACACATCGGTTTCTTTGAAAACGGTTTCGAGTCCGGCACGAACGCTTGTCGACGTTACATATACGACTGCCTGACGCCCCATTACCAGGGCAAACCGACACTGCCGGCCGTGGCCTACTCGGTGTGGCCGGGATTCGCGGACGACTTTACCCAGGACGACCTTTTTCCACACGTCGATGCCGCCGCAGAAATGGGGGTCGAGATGTTCATGGTGGATGCGGGTTGGTATGCCGGTGGATATCCGCATGGGCTCGGGGATTGGGAAGTCGATCTCGGAAAGTTTCCCGATGGCTATGAAGCATTCAGTGCGTACGCGCGGGCCCGTGGCGTCGGTGTGGGCCTCTATGTCGACGGCACCGCCTGGCCTGGCACAAAACTGCCGACCGCGCACCCGGAATTCTACTATGATTTACCCGAGAGATACCTCCCGCTCAAGTACAATTTCAGTCGGCGCGATGCGTGCGACCACATGATCGAAATGATCAGCAGCTGGTGTGAGCGGTTTGATTTGCGGTACTTGCGTGCTGATTTCTATTGCGACCCGCTGGGCGGTAAAAAGACACTTGTCCACGGCTGTACGCGCTGGGACCTGATCGATGATACCATTCTGTTCGACTGGGACATGATAGATCCTCACGGCACCATACGCTTTGCCCATTTCGAAGGCTTGTACTATGTATTGGAATCGGTGACGCGTCGCAACCCCGACCTGATGCTCGAGCTCAACAACGGCGGCGGTAACAATATCGACCTGGGCACGCTGGGCCGCCATTATTGTTCCTGGCTCAGTGACAACACCTGGTCCCCGTTCACCTGTTCGTTCGCGCAGTTCGGTGCCAACACATTTGTGCCCGGCAACTACCTGGCGATGGCACTCAGCGTGTCAGGGAACGACGATACCCGGGCAGCCGAATGTGATTACTCCGATATCGCGTTTCTCGGCCGGATGGCGGGTGAACTCATGCTGGCGGGGCATATCGCCAAGTGGCCGGCGGACGTGCGGTCGCGCGGCCGCCACTGGATCGGCGTTTTCAAGCGCATTCGCCATTTACTGGTCAAGGACTTCTATCGTCTGCTGCCGCCGCCGCAATCCGAAGCCGACTGGGACGCCGCGCAATTTTGCGATGGCCCGGAAACGGGTATCGTCTTTGTGTTCCGTCGCACCGGCGAGACGGCGGTTCAACGGCTGCGGCTGCGCGCCATCGATAGCGATCGGGATTATCGAGTTACCGATGAAGCTACTGGCGATGGGGACATTGTCACAGGACACGAACTGGCGACCGAAGGGGCGCGGGTGGCGCTGGCTGCCAACTCGGCGAAGTTGTTTTCGTATTGCCCGGCGTAGATCCGAATAGCACGATCGGTAGACAAGATCGGAGATTGAAAGAAAAAACCAGGCAACTCGATCCGACCGGACAACAGGTCAATTCTCTTACCCAGTTCACGGTTGGTACAAGTACTCAAGGGGCTGACCGCCTGGGCGACGGTAATCCAGCCAGTTGTACCGTCCCGCACGACCGTCCGGCAGCAGGATGACCGCACCGTCGTTGTGGTGGATGCCGGGTGAGAAGTACGCGGCGAGACCATTGATGTTGCAGCCGTTCCACACCTGTCCGCCGGCACCGGAGGTCTGGGCATTCCAATTCAGCGTTTCGAGGTGATCGACCAGGATAATCGCGTCCTCGAAGTGAATGTTGTCGATCTTGCGACAAACCACAGCCGTCAGGTTGCCGGGGTTGGTGCACACCCGCGAGACCGGGCCGTGATAGCCGAACATATAGTCATAAGTTGTCGGGCCG
>CAYWQM010000180.1:0-3821 GCA_964460215.1 uncultured Lentisphaerales bacterium | reverse complement strand
GGTCCGCTCGGCATCACTCTTCCGTAATCGTCAGCACCTGATTCGACTTGATCGGGCCGGCAACATGCTGCCTGGCACCGGATGGCCAGTCCACGGTGATGCTGTCGACGCTGTCCGCAGCATCAAGCCCGAAATACAATGGATACAGGCTGTGTGATAGATAGCCAGAGACCCCGTCGTTAACCTTTGTGTATGATTGCCTGCCTGCCTTGACAACAACCCGTGCCCCCAGACCATCGTGATTGGACTTTTGGCCGACCAGATGGACTTGCAAATATTTGACCGCCTTCTGCTCCGATAGATTGCTGATCAGTACCATTGGCTCACTATGGAATTCATTTGTCACGATATCGAGGTCGCCGTCGCCGTCAACATCAAAAATTGCCGATGAGCGGCTGCCGCGCGCACCGTATACCTGCACTTTGCCGGTGCGGCCACTACAAACCCGACCTGACATAGTCGAGTAGTCTGCCTGGCTGTCGCAATCGATCTCGAAAACCAATCGTGCCAAGCCACCGTGCCGCGGTTCGACCCCGACGATGAACTCACTATCGCGAAATATTCCGTGGTCGTTAAGCAGTACCGAATTCGGCGTATACCGAAACGGAAAATTCATGCTGTTGATAACTAAAAGATCTTCCCAGCCGTCGGCGTTGAGATCGCCTGCACTCAGCCCCCAGGGCCAGTACGTCTCGACGCCCACGGCATCCGAGACTTCGGTGAATTTCCCACCGCCGTCGTTGCGGAACAGAGCGTTTCCGAGGATGTGATTTCCGTCCGTCGCCAGCACACGCGCCGGGAAGTTCTGCGTCATCTTTTCCTTCTCAGCATACCAGTGACGGGCGCTCTGCATGGCGGAATCCACCATATCGGTATGCATATCCGTCACATACACATCAAGGGCATCGTCATTATTGAAGTCAAACACCTTGATGCCCATCGCACCCCAGGACGTGGCAGGGAAGTGTTCGCGGCTTTTGCGCACGAATTTTTTGCCCTCAACATTTTCGTAATACTCATCGTGTCCTTGCATCGACAAGACATACAGATCTTGCCAACCGTCGCGATTGAAATCGATCGGACTGGCATCGCCGCTCCAGCTCTTGTCGATCAGTCCGACCGCCTCTGAAACTTCCTCGAAACGGTTGTTCCCGAGGTTCCGGTAAAGCAGACTGCGTTCGTCATTTTTCTCATCCATATGATTGACGAATGCGTTTTCGAAACCTCTGTAATTGCCGTCTGGTGTAATCACCTCCGTGGTGTAGACCCCGACATTGCAAACGAAGAGATCAAGCAACCCGTCCCGATCGTAATCGAAGAAGACCGCACCCGAAGAATGACCGCTATAATCCAGTCCGCTCGCCTCGCTGATGTCGCGGAACTTGCCGCCGCCGGTGTTTTCAAACATGGCATTGCCACCGCGCACCGTGGTGACGAACAGGTCAGGATCGCCGTCGTTATCGATATCAGCGAACGACGCGGCGACACTCGTGCGATCGCGGAGTGCGATCGCCGGTGTCGTGATATTCTTGAATCTGCCGCCGCCATCATTGCGCCACAGCTGGTTCTCGCCTTTCTGTGTCACGAAGTAGATGTCGAGTTGTTTATCGCCGTCCACGTCCGCCACAGCAACACCGGTGCCGTGGTCATAATGATTAGCCTTGTGCGCGATTGTAACGTCCTCGACTGCATAATTGCGAAACGCGATACCGCTTTCCTCTAGCCGATCGACAAAGACGAAGTTATTGAATACGGTGAAATCATCCCGTGTTGCGAGCTGGGCGCGGGCTCGTGCACCCATCCAGGGCGTTTTCCTGACTTCGGTCGGCGTGTACAGGATCTGGTCGGGGCGAAGAAATCGGTCGCCCGACAGAAATCGTCTTGTTGCTGGGCGAGCTTCGGCAAGGACTGATTCGAGATCACGCTGCAACAATTCGCGGCCCTTTTCGCTGAGCCCGTCATAGTGCCCTCGAATCTGCATCATTCGGTCAACCAGGACGACTTTCGGGCTGTGGGAAATGATCACGCCCGGATTATCCGTCGCCTCGGCCACTGGGAGTTTGAAGACCTCGTTGCACAGCCTCCGGATATAGGCACGGTCGCCGGTAAGAAACTGCCAATGACTCGGGTCAGCACCGTACTTTTTTCCGTATTCAGACAGGACTTTCGGCGTGTCTGTCTCTGGATCAATCGAAATGCTCAGCAGTCCAATGTCATCCCATTGCGGGTGCTTGGAGAGCGTTTTCTGAAGATTCGAAAACGCTTCGCATTGGGCCGAGCTGGTTTTGCGGTCGGTCGTGAATATACATGTGACAATCGACACTTTCCCGTGCATGAACGATCCGATAAATGGATCGCCGTCCTGATCATTGAGGAAGAACTGCGGGAGTTTGACCAGCACCGGCGGGGCGAGCAGTTGGGCATCAGCGAAAAGACCGGTAACGAGGATCGATAGTGCCACAAGTAAGCAACTACGGAGACGGAGCATTTTCATAAAACTTCGCGTGTAGTTGTCGGCATGTCGCAGTGACGAGAGCCTGTTGGTAACAGGACTACCTAAATTAGCGAATCGGATATAAAAAGCAATGGAAGCATAGCTATTGTCTGTTCGAGAAAGGCGAGCCTTGGGCAGGATACGCAAGAACTGGCAAGTCGTTCCAACCGCTTTCAGAACCTTGAGTCGTAATCAGCGTAGGTCCCACGCCTGCGACCAAATGATCGACGCGTGCCGCGCTACCTGCCCTCCGGCTTCGCCAGATGATACGGCTTGCCGGTCTCGTACAATGCTATGCACGTTCGGATGTGCTTGGCGAATTCGGGCTGATCGGTCCCTTTGATGCTATGCAGTCCGCGCTTGGCAGTCATCAGCGCCTTATCGAATCTACCGGCCTCGGCATACGCTGCGGCCAGCGTGTCGACAATAATCGGCTGCGTCCATGCCGTCAGCTCACAGGCTTTCTCGGCCAGTGCGACTGCCGCTTCACCGTCGCGAAGGTTCGCATCCCAGTGGGTCGCCAGGATGCCCGCCAGGTTATTCAGGATCGACGGCTGCTCAGGCGAGAACTCGAGAATACGCCGGTATACCTGAACCGCACCCGAATCATCACCCCGGTGCGCAAGCAATCGCGCGAGATCGAAATGAAGGGACAGGTTCTCCGGGTCGAGCGTTGAGGCACGGCGCAACAGTTCTTCGGCCTCATCCAGTTCGCCGGCATTCCCCTGGATCCGCGCCAGGCTCAACAACGTATAGACGTGGTCCGTTTTCAAGATCCGGCTCGGCAACATCTCCACAGGATCATCGAGATTCCCGGCCTGCAATCGCAGCGTTTCGCGAAAATGCACTGCCGCCGCCGCGGGACGCCGTTGACGCAGCAGGGTCTTTGCCAGGAAGTAGTGGGCCAATTGCAGGTCGGGATCGAAGGCAATCGACTGCCGGCCTAATTCTGCCGCTTCTTCGTATCTCTCTGCCACGAACAGCAGCGCCGCGGTTTCCGCCAGGGCCAGCGGCAACCTATGTTCCTGCGGGGGCACCCCCTGTTCCACAGCCGCCTCCCAATAGTCCACCATCAATGAAAGATAATAGACGGCGGAACTCAGATCATCGCTGCCGCGGAACCGTGCGGCCAGATTCCACAACTCCAGGAACTTCGCCGGGGACGCCCAGCGTCCGGCAAACGGCGTCATACGATCGCGTCGGACCTGGGCATCTACCGCCAGAAAAGTCACATCTTCGAGTACCCGCTCAACCGTCACCGGCCCCTTGTAAATTGCCGCGACGCGTCGGTCGGCATCGAGCAGGACGCTGGTCGGCACCACTAAAG
>CAYWQM010000179.1:0-3870 GCA_964460215.1 uncultured Lentisphaerales bacterium | reverse complement strand
CCGACGCTCCTATCGTAAGTTACCTTTCCCGCTCGGTTTCGGCATTTTACGCGAGCACCGGCTGGCCAAGGATTTCGCAACCGACCCGGTACAGGTGACGCTAACCTTTCCGGGCAAAGGCCATGTCCGCGAGCTTTTCTCCGACACCGACTACGGCTTCACCGACAAAGCGGAGACGATCTTGAAACCCACCACGGTCCTGCTCTACTGCTGGGTGCCCTATCGGGTAGAGGGAATCGACTTGAAGCTCTCCAAGCGGAGCGCGGCCCCCGGGGAGGTCATCTCCTATACTATCAGCCTCAACGCCACTGTCCCGTTGAGCACCCACACCCTTCACCTGAAGTTGATCGATCCGGACGGGGAATTCTCGAAACCCTACAGCCGAAACATCACCGCCAAGGCAGGCAAGGCGACGGGCCTCATTCCCCTGGCTCTCAACGACAAGAAGGGCATCTGGAAAATCGAACTCAAGGACGTGACCAGCGGCAGGAAGACGGAGACTCGCTTCGAGGTGAAATAGCGGCAAGACCGCGCCGCGGCAAATGCCCGATATCGAACTGCAAAATGCCGCAGAAAACCCCTACGCCGACGCGCGAACGAGCCGACCGCTGTCAGCGCTTTCCCGGATCATCCCCATCAAGCGCGCAAAACGCAGACCGACTTCCGGCGGGCAGGGATTCTCGAGCTCGCCGGCGCGCACTTCCAGGAACTGTTCCCACACGCCGCTGCTGGCGGGATAGTCGACCGGCTGGAACGCCGCGTCGGCGGCCATCCGCAGTTTCAGGCACTCACCCCAGATGCCTGTCTGCAGCACCCCGTCTTCGCCGTGGACAAACACCTCGGAGGAACAATGGGTGGCATCCCCCATGCCGGCGAGAGAAAACAGGATGCCGCTGCGGAACCGGCCACCAACCGAACTGTTGATTTCGACCGGTGTCCCGCAGTTGTCCATTATGGCGGTCACCTCGAGTATGTCCTCGCCGATGAGGTCGACCACGGTGTTGACCATGTGCGAGCCGGTATCGAAGAGAAAACCGCCGCCGGAAATCTCCGGGTCCTGGCGCCACGTGCCGAGGGTGATTTTTTTCCAGTCCTGATAGACATGTGCCGCAATCCCGGTCACTCGCCCGATGCGGCCCTCGGCGATCATCGCTTTGGCCGTCTTGACTGCCGGGGACAAGCTGCCGGGGAAACCGACCACCAGCAGCCTGGCGGTCCGGTCGCGGACGGCGATCAAGGCCTCCGCCTCTTCGGCATTCATCACCATCGGTTTCTCGACCAGCACGTCGATGTCGTTCTCCAGGCACTCCCGGGCGTTGTCGAAATGGAACTTGTGCGGCGTGACAATAAACGCCGTGTCGACTTCAATGCCGGCCTCAAGCAGCTCACCGATGCTGTCGAAAAATGGCGGGCACGTCTGCCCGGCGTCGCTGAACAGTTTGGACGTTTCGGTCCTGGAGCCCTCGTCCACTTCCACAAGCCCGGCAACCCGGGTAGTCTCCGGCTGGGTTAGCATGGATTTCATATGTTCGCGGGCCATGCTTCCGGTCCCGACAACGATTACTGTGGTTTGCATGTGCATGCCTTTTGGGGTTCGACTGTCTCTGCGGCAGAAGTTTCAGCGATTCGGTGCAAGGCCGAAGTCCATGCACTATACTGGGAGAAACTGTCCCGCCAACTACAAAGGACAAAGCCATGTTGAACACGTTAGTTGTCGGCCTCGGTGCACGAGGTCGTAATATCCTGCTTGAAAATGTTCTCTGTGCCCCCGACTGGAATATCGTCGCCGCGTCCGAGCCATCAGCCGTGTGCCGCAAAGCAACTACCGAACTGATGCCTGAGCTGCCGCTGTTCGACGATTACGGCGAAGCACTGCGGGAAACCGAGTGTGACGTGGTCGCGGTGTACACGCCGGGCCCGATGCACGGCGAGCACATTGCCGTAGCGCTCGAAGCGGGCCGCCACGTATTGGTGGAAAAACCGTTTACACTGTCGCATCGCGAGGCTGTCGACCTGACTCGCCTGGCGGAGGCCAACAAACTCAAGATCGCGGTCGGCCAGAACCTGAGGTACCTGCCACTGTTCCGAGAGCTGCGCCGGAAAGTGGCGGCCGGCGACTGGGGCAAGATCGGATATCTGGCCACGACACAAAACCGATATCGGCCCGCAGCCCGCAATCTGAAGGGCATGGCGCACGCCTGGCTGCTGGAGAACGCGATCCACGAATGGGATCGCTTGCTCGCCGTGGTGCAACAGCGGCCGACGCGAATTTACGCCAGGGAATTCGACACCCCATGGAGCGACTACCTGCAGGGGGCAACGGACGCCGTGATTGAGTTCGAGGGCGGCGTGAACGCAATCACCCAGGGCTCGTTCATCTCGCAATCGAACGACTTCCGCTGGCGCATGGACACAGAAGCCGGCACCGTGCTGTCCGAGTCGGAGCAAGCCTATCGGCTGATCACGCCCGACAGTGATACAGAGGTCGAAGTAGGTGGCAGCCACATGGACGGCACCAGGTCAGTGGTCGCTGAAATTTTCGCCTACTTCAGCGGCGGCGAGGAACCCGAGTGCAGCGCCCGCAACAATCTGCGCACCGTCCAGCTTGTCTGCGCCGGTGTCCGGTCCGCGGTCGAAGGATGCCCGATCGATATCCCGGAAGCCGCTGACCAGCCGGTCGACTGAAGCCCACCCCTATCCTCCGGCCAACACTTCCTGTAGTTCAGCGTTGGTCTCGTCGCCATCGTGCGCCGCCATCGTGACGTCCATCGTAGACGATTCCCCCACGTCCAACGGCAATTCCGGGCCGCTGCGAAACTGATTGATACCGATCAGACCATAGTCCCGGGTGAACCAGGGGATCGGATCGCGGCCTGCTGGTTGATGTACCGCGAGGCCCGCCGTCTGCCCGCCGGCGAAGCCCTGTGCATCCACCCAGGCACTCGTCTTGTCAAACGTACCCGCTTCATTCTCGCCGCCATCGGCATCGACCATTCGGCCGCCGTTATGGACACAGAATGTATCGGCGATGCGCGTTGCCAGAAACGCTTCCTTGGTTTGCTTGAAAACCAACGGCATCTGTGCGGTGAACGTCGTTCGAATCCGCACGCTGTTGACCGTCTCGCCGCATCTGAAGTCGTAGACCGTTTTCTGCTCGATGATCGGGACGGCCAATGCGTCCTGCCATTCCGAGTGCTCGCGAAATTCGATGGTGTTCTCACCGCTCTCTTCCCAGGTGCGTTCGCGACAGATGACGCGACCGGAGCTCGCAACAGCTGACGGACTGTAACTCGGGACCCAGAAGTCGATGACGTCCCACTCGCGGACGGCGACACAGCGATGCGCAAAGAAGATGCCGTTGTGAAACGGGTGATCCACGGATGCTTCATGGATCACACAAACGCCCTGCGGTGTACAGAACGGATAGATGTAGGGGTGCCACATGCAGTCGTTGAAAGCGGCCACGTACTTGCCGTCAAAGAACAGTTTCGTGCGTTTCATCTGCTCGCGAATCTCGAAGTTACTCATGGGAAGCCTCTCACAATAAGTGTAAAACCGAAACGGTATTCTATCGGTGCGCCCCACACGTTACAATGCAGGGCATCACGGAGGCGGCATTATCACTGGCGCCGCCGCGGCCGTTCCTGATGCCGAGCGGTTGCTCACTGTTCATGCAGGGACAGCCGCCGCGTACTGGGGCAGCCAGCAGGCCTGGGCAATGAGCATCTCATCGACGAGCAGGGAAATCTTCGGCGGGTTACAGACGGTACCCACCAGCGGATTCAGCATCATCGCCTGTTTCAGAAATCTTCCTTCAGCATATCGACCCGATCACTGCGCATGTGTGCGGTGTCGTTGAGGCAGTGTATC
>CAYWQM010000178.1:3618-3878 GCA_964460215.1 uncultured Lentisphaerales bacterium | reverse complement strand
GCCGCAGCACCAGGCTGACCGGCTCGTAGCTTCCTGCTGCGGCTGCAACGGACAGGTCATTGGTGAGCCTTCCCGGTATCGGATCCGTGTCGGGTAAAATCATGGTACCGCTGGTCGGCTTTGTCTGATAACACAGGATTCGACCGCCGATCATCCCCGCCTTCATGCTCTTGGCCTGAACATTCTCGATGGTGAAATTCCGCTTCGCAAGCGCTGCTTCCACGCTGCTGTGGTGCTGTTTGCGGATATGCCCCGCATTC
>CAYWQM010000178.1:1012-3558 GCA_964460215.1 uncultured Lentisphaerales bacterium | reverse complement strand
GCGCAGGCTGCGGGCACCGCCTTTACGCTCGACGGCAATGGCCGCGATGCGCTCCGATGCTTTCCCAAAAGCCGTCTCCCACTCAGCCACCTTGTCGTTGACACGCTGCCCGGCTGCGCCCCACCACCGACGCTGAATCTCCTGTTGAAAGTCGGCGTCCGCCGGGACCTGCCCCTCGATTACAAGGGCATCAACATAGACGACGACCCGGTCGCCCTTGTTGCCGTTAATCCGGATCAACAGGTTGACGAGCCAGGCACCGACGTCGTCGCCCGAGCTTTCCCATATATGCATGCGTTGCGCCCGATTCGCCCAATCCTTTCCAAACGTGACCAGGTTGCCCTCGATGCGTTTCCAGCCCTCGTGCTCCCGCGTGACCGCTGTGTCGCCAAAACCAAAGCCGGGACGAGTGACTGCCGGTTCCGTCCGAATCGTTGCTTCGATGTTGGCTCGACAGGCACCGGAGGATTGTTCGCCAAGTGCGAGATAACCGGATAGCCTGAGCGCCCCCTCGATCGGTACCCGAACGGGAATCTTCCAGTTGACCTCGGTGCCGCTGAGCATGACATCCAGCTTGAGCGACCGGTTGCCCGAGTTGGACTTCTCGGCTGTCAGTCCTTTGAAGTTGACTGTATAGACACCGCGACCGTGGGAAAATATGCTGGGGTCGTTGTTTTCGAAATCCTCGGCGTACCGAAAGGGGGACAACGGCAGCTCCCGGGCAAATGAAACTTGTGCAGCCGCACAAATGCCCGCAGTGGCAAGGGCAATCAATACACCGCGATACGGTCCGCAAACCCTACAACGACGAAAACTACCGGGCATTCCATGGTGTTTTTTCGGTCCGCAATGTCTCATGGCAAATTGTCCTGGGATTCCAAAGGATCTGAAATATCCCGCTGCCGGGTAAAAAGTACAACAGAGACCGCCGGGTCCGCACTGAAAATCTTGCAATGGCAGTCAGCCGCACTTAACTTCGGCTCACTCTCATGTCAAGTTCAGCCATGGATTGACACAAGTCAACATCATACTGCTCGCGCATAGGCAAGGGAGTATTTGCAATGGTAGACGGGAAAGTCGGATTCGGTGTCATTGGCCTGGGCATGGGAGCAGCCCGCGCGCGGCAGGTTGCCAAGACCGCCGGGGCGCAGCTCGTGGCGGTCGCGGATTTGGACGAAACGCGCGGTAAACAGGCGCAAGCGGATCACGGCTGTGAATTCTACGCCGACTACCGGCAGATGCTCGAGCGGAAAGACATCGACGTCGTCCTGGTGATGACGCCGAGCGGCACACACATGGAGATGGGAACCGTGGTTGCCGAGGCGGGTAAGCACGTCGCCACGACCAAGCCCATTGATGTGACGCTCGAAAACGCCGACAAGCTGATCAGCGCCTGCGCTGACGCCGATGTCGTGCTGGCGGTCGATTTTGAAAGTCGTTATGCCGCGGGCAACCAGAAGATCAAGGCGGCTGTCGATCAGGGGATATTCGGAAAAATAATCCTGGGTGAGGTGCGGCTGAAGTGGTATCGTGCGCAATCATATTTTGAAAACAGCTGGCGCGGCACCTGGGAGATGGATGGCGGCGGATCACTGATGAACCAGTGCGTACATTGGGTCGATGTGTTGCAATGGTTCCTCGGTGACGTCGAGAGTGTCAACTCGCAGACTGGAATTTTCGTACATGAAATCGATACCGAAGACCTGACGACGTCGCTTGTCCGATTCCGAAACGGCGCGTTCGGCACCATCCTCTCGACCACTACTTTTCCCGAGAGTCGACCGGCAACTGTTGAAATTCATGGTGATCGTGGCGGTGCCGTCGCGGTCAATCACGAGATCGATTACTGGCAGCACAAATTGTCGTTCACCGACGAAGCCGATGCTCGGGACGCCGACGATTTTTCCTTTTCCTGCGACGGGCCGGCCAATATTGTGGAGGACATGATCGGGGTTGTCCTGGAAAACAAGACGCCTGCGGTCACCGGCGAGGAAGGTCGCAAATCAATTGAGATCGTGCTTTCGAACTATGAATCCGCAAAACGTGGCGAACCGGTGCAGCTGCCGCTTTGTAAGTGCCCAGGCCAGCGAGGCTGAATATGTCAAACTTGACCTTCAACGTTTCTGCCGAGACCCGTAGTTATCAAAACTGCCCGGTCAGCGCCAGCCTCGCCGTCGACAGTTTGCCGGATGAACCGGTAGTACTTACGGACAATGCCGGCGCCATCCTGCCTGGCCAGCTCGAGCAGACCGGCGACGATGTTCGAATTCACTGGATCATCCCATCGATTGCACAGGGCGAAACGCAGTCCTACGCCGTGTCCCCCGGCCCGCCGCCGGACACCGGCATCGTGAGTCTCACCCACGAAGATGAAAGCGTCAAGGTCGCTGTCGGCAATAACGTTTTCACGACCTATTTTTTCGGGTCCGAATCGGCGCGCCCCTTTCTTCATCCCTTAATCGGGCCGAGCGGCTCAGTGACTCGGCATTATCCCATGGAGAATGCTCCAGGAGAAAAACAGGACCATCTTCACCATCGCGGTTGCT
>CAYWQM010000178.1:0-1002 GCA_964460215.1 uncultured Lentisphaerales bacterium | reverse complement strand
GGATCGAGAAGGGTGACTACGCCCGCACCGTACACCGGGAAATCGAGGTGATCGAGAACGGCAGCGTGTTCGGACGGATGCGGACACTGAACGACTGGATCACGGCAGACGGTACCAAGCTGCTGGAAGAAATACGCGAGTACCGATTCTACAACCAGCCGGCGTCCTGCCGCGCCCTCGACATGGCCGTTGAATTCGTCGCCTCTGAGGGACCGGTGCGTTTCGGTGACACAAAGGAGGGCGGGATCTGTTCGGTGCGCGTAGCCACTTCCATGGACGCAACTGATGCCGGCACGTTTGAAAACGCCTATGGGGCGATCAACGAGGATGAAGGCTGGGGTAAACGCGCGCCCTGGTGCGATTACCATGGCCCGGTGAACAACACAATTGCCGGGATCGCGGTGATGGATCACCCCGGCAACTACTGCTATCCAACCTACTGGCACGTGCGGAACTACGGCCTGATGACCGCTAATCCGTTCGGCCTGTCGTATTTTCACAGCGCGACGTCGGACCCCAACCCTGATTTCGACGGCAGTCACACGCTTCAGAACGACAAGGTGTTGAAGTTTCGTTACCGCGTCCTGGTTCACGCCGGTGACACCAGGTCCGCAGACGTCGCCGGACAGTATCACCACTACATCAATCCGCCGGTGATTGAAGCCTGACCACCCACCTGCAGCGATTTATGGGGCCGGATAAGATACTTTAGACAAGTCCGGGGAACAAAAATCCCACCGCCAAATCCCCCCACCGCTCCGGCAATCCCGGGCACACCTGCATGCCGAATAGTCCGATTCAAACCAGTGGCCCGGTCACCTCGGTCGGCGCATAGCTTCGCACGCGGTTTGCCCGTTCCATATTTCTCGTCGCTGACAGATGGATTGATACGAGAGTCAAGTGGATACCCTAATTTCTGTTTTTTTTGCCTTGGGCGGTCATTTTGATCCCGTTCGCCGACACAACAAGGGAGCACAGAAGCCCGCAAAAAAAAACGCAAAA
>CAYWQM010000177.1:0-4003 GCA_964460215.1 uncultured Lentisphaerales bacterium | reverse complement strand
ACGGAGATCGAGCTTGCCGCCGGCGGCGGCAAGGTACTGGCGCAGCGGTGACTGCATTGGCAAGTTGGGTAAGTGCGCAACGTCATCTCAAAGGCAAGCTGAGTGACGCGCGGCGGAAGGATTGACTCAGAGCGGTAGCAAGCGTATGAAGATTTTGCATCTGTATAGTGACTGGAAGTGGACCGGCCCAGCCGAACCAGCCATACAGATGTGCCAAGCGCTTGAGGCGCAGGGCCACGACGTGACCTTTGCCTGCCGGGCGACGCCGCCAGAGCACGCGGATGCTGACGAGTCGGTTGAAATGAAGGCCGCCGAGGCTGGCATCAATTTCACCACTCAGTTTGGCCTGAATCGCTACTTCGGCATCAAGGATACCGTCCACGACTTGCATGCGCTGCCACGCTACCTGAGCAGCGCCGGTGTCGATGTCCTGCACACCCATTTGAGCCACGATCACGGTGTCGGCCTGTACGCGGCCGGCATTGCCAGCGGTCGTCGGACTGTGGTCCATAGCATGCATCGCCGCAAAGTATTGCCGGACAAGTTTTGGAACCGTCGATTGCTGTCGAAGCCGGGGCCGAATCGCGGCCTGTGCGTGTTTACGCAGGGCTTTAAGGACGCTTACGCAGAGCGATTCGGCATCCCTGACAATCAGATTGCCGTCTGTCCGATGCCGTTGGAACTGCCGAAGTTCACGCCGGATCGACCGTTTACCAATCAACGCGAGAAGTATGGCATACCGGACGACTGTGTGGTGATTGGCATTGTCGCGCGCTTCCAGAAGTACCGCCGCATGGACGTGTTTATGGAAGCCGCGGCGATGGTGCTGAAGGAGGAGCCGAATGTACGCTTTGTTGCCATTGGTCGCTCCAGCCAGATCGATGATACGGTCATCAAGCCGATGAAAGATCTGGGGGTTGAAGACAAAGTCGTGCTGCCCGGTTATCTTATCGACGACTACATTGATATGATGCAGACGCTCGATGTGTTTACGTTGATGATTCCCGGTTTCGACGGGACGGCGCGGGCCTTGCGTGAGGCGATGGCGTTGGGCAAGCCATGCGTGGTGTCGGATGTCGGGATGTTGCCGGACATTGTCCAGCACGACGAGGCCGGCTTCGTCTGCGAGTTTGCCAAGGCCGAGGCGTTGGCGGAGGCTTGGCTGAAACTCATACGGGACGACGCGATGCGTAAGCGGATGGGCGCGTTTGCAACGACCTACGCTCACAAGACGTTTCGGATCGACATGGTCGGCCCGACGCTTGAGGCATTTTACAGGCAATTGCTGGAGAATTCGTGAAACTACTGTTCTATGTCGCGCACTTCAGTTTGTGCGGCTCCGGCTTAGAGAACGATGCCGTCTATCTGTGTAAGGCGCTGGCATCCCGTGGTCACGACGTACATGTGGCGTGTGCAGATGGCGATGATCTGCCTGACATCACCATACACCGGCAGTTTGAACACCTCGCCGCGCTTCGTCAGTCTGTGGCACCCGACTTGGCGATTGACTGGGGGATGTATGCGCCCGCAGATATCCATCGCATTGGCGGTGGCATTCATGCGCCATTCCTGGAGTACAGTCTCAATGCCTATTCGGGACCGGCTCGGTTGATCAAACAGTTGGAGCATAAGAAGGCGAAGCAGCGCCGCGTTATCGATCGTGAAGCCGAGATACTTGGCAACCCGTCGGCGCGGTTTCTGGCCATCTCGCAGATGGTCGCCGATCATGCCGTCGCCTGCGGCGCGCGCGCGAATCGAACAGATGTCTTATACAATGCCGTGGATCTGGATCGCTATTCGCCCGAGACCCGGGCGCGTTATCGGCAGGAAACGCGAGAGTTGTGGCAGCTTGAGCCGCAGCAGACGGCGTTTCTATTTGTCGCGCACAATCTCAAACTGAAGAACCTGGCGCTGTTGAAGAGCTGCTTTGACGCGCTGTACGCGGCGCACCCGGACATCGTGCTCCTGGTCTGCGGCAAGCGCAAGCCCGGCTTCTCCGCGCCGTATGTGAAATACGTCGGGATGAGTGCTGAGATCGAACGTTTTTATGCCGGCGCCGATGCGTTATTGCACCCCTCATTTTACGACTCATTCGCCAACGTTGTACTGGAGGCGATGGCCTGCGGGTTACCGATCGTGGTCAGCCAGGACTCGGGTGTCAGCGAGCTGATTACCAATGGGACAGACGGCATTGTATTGGATGTTCGTGAGCGGACGTCCCAGGCCGACTGGGAGGCCGCCATCGCGCGGTTGACGGACTCCTCGGTCCGCGATCAATTCGGCAGCGCCGGTGTCGCTACCGCAGCCAAGTATCCGTCCACCGCGCTGATCGATAGATTCGTCGAATATTGCGAGACATTCGAGCGTGCGACGGAGGGGGCGTGATGGCGTTGACACACGAGATTCCCGAACCGGTCCATTGGCACTGGCATGAGACAGAAACTAACCTAAGCTCGCGATTCGACGGGGCAGGCGAGTGGCAGAAGGAGCTGGTGAAACAGAATCGTCGCCGATCCGTCTATCGGCTGGCGTTTCCCGATCGATCCTTCTATGTCAAGCACGACCATCCGGTATCACTGCGCAACAAGCTGAAGTCGCCGTTGCGCTGTAAGTGCGAAGAAGAGTATCTGTCGGGCCACGCATTGGCCGATGCCGGTATCTCGACGGTTCGCTACGTTGGTTGGGCGCAGGCTGGGCTGGACAGCCTGGTGGTCAGCGAAGAAGTGCCCAATGCCTGCACATTTGCCGAGGCATGGCGGCACGTTCGTACGACCGAGCACGCGGAGCCTTTTCTGGATGCTGTCGGACGCTTTTTCGCGACCTTGGTCAACAGCGGTATCCGCCACCCAGATTTACACAGTGGCAACATTTTAGTGACTGACGCGGAGGGACAACCGGCATTTCATCTGCTCGACGTATACGGCGCGACCATCCGGTCGTTGTCGAGTGCTGATGATGCATTGCCGATTCTGGCGGTGCTGGTGCCGATCTGTCGCGAACTTGACGGCGAGCGGCGGCAGCAATTGATTCGTCAGATCATGGACGGCCAGGCCGGAACGGTCACTTGGCTGCAACTGCAGCGCTGGATCGCCCAGCGGCATCGCAAGCGCTGGCCTGGTATTCGCAAGCGCCTGCTGACCAACAGCAGCATCTGCAGCCGCCAGTCGACAGCGAGCGGCACGTGGACAGTAATGACCGATGAATTGGCTGTTGATCATGCCGAGGACGCATTGGCGCAGCATCTGAAATGCTTTGAGACGGGCGGTGACGGCATCGTCAAAGACGACGCCAAGCGGTGTTTGTCGAAGGTTCGTGTCGGCGACCGTACCTTGATCGTCAAGGAATACCGTCGCCCCGGGCCATGGGGTCGGTGGCGAGCCGACGTCGCCTCATGGTTGGATACATATCGCATCGGCAGGCTGTATGGAATTCCGGTGGGCGCCTGCATCGGCGCGCTGCGGCACCAAGATCGGCGCGGCTTTCTGGTGTTCGAGTACGTCAGCGACACGACCGTTGAACAGCACTGGATCACGGATGGTTGCACGGCGCGCAGTGCAGAATTGGTTGATCAGGTTGCGCGTCTGGTCGCTTGGCTGCATGCCGCCGGCATTTATCATCGCGATTTGAATCCGGCCAATATGATGATCACCGACGACCCCGGACTTGGACTGCAACTAATCGACTGCGACCGCGTCGCCTTCTATCGCCACATGGTCCCGCACGGTCGTCGCGAACAGAATCTTGCGCAGGTGCTTGAGGCAATCGATAACAGGCTGTCTACTGCTGAACGCGAGCAGTTCCTGACTGCTTACCGTGCTGAAATGGGCGCTTAACCGTGGATCGGGACGCCATACGACCATGACCCAACATCGACTCGGCTGCGAACTGGTCTTTTTTTCGAAGCAGGTACAGATCTTTCCGATGGTTGTGCCGGTGTATGAGGCGGCGTGGGGCGACTATGACAACGACGGCGACCTCGACCTGATGGCCGGCGGCCGGCTCT
>CAYWQM010000176.1:655-4095 GCA_964460215.1 uncultured Lentisphaerales bacterium | reverse complement strand
AATTTCGACATAGTCCGCCCGTCCTGCACCGGGGGACGGCTGCCGGTCGTTTATATCGTGCCCGGCCTCGAAGGCGCGCATGACACCCTCGACGAGCACCGGCTCATTTCCGACCGTCTCGGGCTGACCCGAAAAAAATCGTCGAACCACCCGACTTTCTGGAGTGCCCCTGTCTACAAGGCCAGTCTCGAGTACCTGCGACAATGGCGTGAGCTCGACGCGGGCAAGCCCACGTACGACATCAGCCAGGAAGACCGCGACAAACGCATGGCAGTGATCAATCCCGACAACCTGCGACGTTGGACCTATACCGTCAAGAAATCGCTGCGCGCCAAGGAAATGAACGTCATGTTCGAGCAGGGGATCTTCAGGATTTACGGTGACTACAGGCCCGTGCGCACGCTGGGCGGCACGAAAGGATTCCGCCAGATCGTGGATGAGTTTCATAGCAACGGTGTGCATGTATGCTTCTACATCCACCCGTTCATGGTAAACAAGAAGATCCCCTACTTCCAGAAACATCCCGAAGCGCTGTGCAAACCCATCACCCCAGCGACAGAGACCTATTACAACACCGAACACCTCTACGATGACGACCCGAAGCTCGGGCTCATCGACTGGACCCATCCCAAGGGCCGCAGCTACCTGCTCAAGCAGGTCGAGTACATCGTCTCGAGCAAGCCGGGCTGTCTCGACGTCGACTGGCTCCGCTCGAATCACTGGCGCGGGCCCGACCCGCGCCACTACAAATTCCACGACCCCGACTGGGGCATCGGCGACATGATGAGCCTGAAGGCGCAGGCACTCATCTACAAAAAGGCGAAATCTGTAAAGCAGCATTGCCTGGTAAGCAAAGCTTCTCTCGGCGACTGCTATATGCAACCCTATGCCGACGCCAACCTACTCTGCGAGGATCATGTCTACGACACCCGGCACTGGTACGAGCGCAGCGACATCGCCACGCGACTGCAGCGTGACATGCTGTTCCTCTCCGACCCGTATCACCTGTCGATCACCAAGCAGATGGAGTACTACACCGCGATGCTGGTGTTCTGCGCCGCCGAGGTGCCGGATGTCGAGCACGCCTTTCACCCCTACACCTGTTACCTGCCGATGCGGCCGCGGGATTTCCTGCGACGCCGCGCCGGCATCCGCGTGCAGGAGAACGCTCCGCTCAACATCACCGACATTGTCCACGTGCGGCGCCCCAAGAATTTCGAGGACCCCCCGGAGATCTGGCGCCAGCGCAGTGAAGGCCCGCTGGCCGGGTGGTACGCCGCCCTGGCAATTTCGAAACAGGCCGCAGTCACCTACAGCGAGAGGGAAGCGCGCGTGACCGCATCCGAAACACGCCGCGTCCGTTTTCCGTTGCCCCCCGGCGCTGCCGTGAAAGGCGTCGAGATGGTACCACACAAAGGCAAAATCCAACCGCACGCAGCCGAGTTCTTCGATCGTGACGGTGAAACCTGGGTCGACATGAAGATTGAAGACTCCGGCGGCGAGGCCTTGCCCGACTGGACTCCAATGACGCCGCCGCCGGCACTCGGCGACACCGACAGCGGCGACGGCTGCCCGGCATATTATCGCGTCCGATACCGGTTGCCGTAAGCTGCAGGTCCTCTGCCTGGACACCGGCACGCATCGAGCCCGCAGAACCTGCCGGTGTAACGAGATCGAGGAGCGCGCCACCAAGACGCCCCCGACCTGTCTCTCCAGCTACTTGGGCTGAGGTATTCTTTTATCCCTCACCATTGCCGCAAAGCTCCCCGATCACTCCGTGATCGAGCGCGCCGCGATAGAGACGAACGTCGCTCATCATTCCTGCAAAATACGTGTCCGCTCCGAAACCGATCGACAATGGACAAGTATTGCCAAGAGTGAAGTCGCCCGGCTGAAACGGTGTCGAAGAGGCTTGCAGGACGCCGTCGACATACAATTCCAGGCTGCCACCGCGTTTGACTGCAGCCAGGTGATGCCAACCGCCGGGGAAGCGCCGGTCCCAGGTAGCCATCTTGCCCGCTTCAAAGGCAAATACACGACCGCCCGGCAAGGTGCCAGCGTACAAACGGCCGTCATGGATGGCCATTGACCAGAGACGCCGCAGCTTCACCGGCGTCTCGTCGAGATTCGCGATCACATCGAACTGCCGGTCGTCGCCTGCTTCCTCCATCCGCCAGGCATGCGCCATCGGCAGGCTGCCGACATAGAGCTTGCCGTTGTACATCGTCATGGCCATGACTTCCATCTCGTAACCAACCCGTCCGAAGCCTTGCCAGTTGTTGTCCCCCGCGTAGCGAAAAACTTCAGCGCCAGGCCAGGTGCCGACGTAGCGCTCGCCGCGCACAGTGGCTGCACCATTGTTCTGCGGCGATCCCTCCGGCGTGCCGCAGTCTGTCCATTCGTTGCCGCCATCGCAGCGATAGATCGGGCCGCCGTTGCCCAGGGCATAGAGCGCGCCACGATAGACAGTCAACGACAAAACTCGGGAATCGGGACCGACGCAGGTCCACTCCGTGCCGCCGTCGTAGCGCCAGACGCCCTTGATGTGGTTACTGACGACGTAGAGCGAACCGTTCCAGACCTGTAGCGATGTCGCATCATCCGCCTTGCCAAAGTTGTACTCGCCAGTGTCCATGTCATCCGGCAGACCAACGGCTTCACCGGGATGCCCGCAATAGATCCACTCACCCTCCGCCGTTAGGCGGAACACCTGGCCACCCGGCGTGGTGTTCAGGATTTCGCCCAGACAGGAACCCGCCAAAGCATAACGACCGGTGGCACAATAGAGCTCGCCGTTGAACTCGACAAGACAGCGAACAGCGTTGCAGCCGACCGGATTGCCGAGATCGACCCAGTCTTGCCCGCCGGCATAGCGCCACAGGTGCCCGCACTCGTCGGCACCGATCTCGAGGGTGCCGGCGTAGAGCTCTTCATTGACTACGGACAACGTGTCGATCTTCACGGCATTGCCCGGGCGTCCGCAGTCGGCCCACGTCTGATCGGCGCGTGCGTCGTCGATGCCGAAACTCAACTGCCGCGCATTCGCCAGCGCTGCCGATGTCACCCCATCGTTCGTTGCGATGTAGAGATGCATACCTCGGCGGAGCTCGGGGTCGTACTTGCTCAGGATGCTGCCGGCGACATCGTGCCGGTCGGCATCACTGTTAACCCACGTCGCGATCGAAAAATCGTCCTGCCCGAGGTCGAGTGCCGGATGATCTGCAATCTCGATGCAGGACGAGCGGCCGTTGAAGGCGGCAGCCGTCTCCGGTTTCCCGTCCGGCCCCGCATGGCCGAATTCGATGTCGGCCGGGGTCGATTGCAGGTCGGCAGCGGCGCGGTTGCCGGCATCGCCGGCCAAAGGCCAATGCCCGATCAGATCACCCATCGCACAACTCCCGCAGCTTGATCCTGCTGATATGGCACTTGTCAGTCATACT
>CAYWQM010000176.1:0-645 GCA_964460215.1 uncultured Lentisphaerales bacterium | reverse complement strand
CGACTGAAATCGTTGACACGCAGCCAGTGTACATCCGCACACAACGCCGGTCAACCAACGGGCACATCCAACACGGCAATCCTGCGGCCCCGAATTCGCCTTCATCGCTTTGGCTGAGCATCGCAACTGTTTTGCACCGTAAGTCGCGTGTTATTATTATTTTAACTTGGATTTTACGAGTGCATTTCCTACACTGGTCTGCTTCCATTATTCGTTCGGGTAGGAATTCCTGACATAAAACAACACCAACAACACGAAAGGACGCGACAATGAAATTCAGCACACACGTCAATGCTGCGATCATCTGCATCGGGCTTATCATCGGTGGCCTGGCCCAGGGCCAGATCGCCAAGACAATTACCTACCAAGGCATTCTCAAAGACGCCAGCGGCACCAGGGTCACCGGCACCGTGGCTTTGGACCTCAACATTTATAAGGCGAGCGGCGGTGGCACGATATACACCGACAGCCACGCCAGCGTAGACGTTGCCAACGGTCTGTTCACCGTTGTGATCGGCACCGGCGACGGCGGGCCGATCGGTCTGCCGTTTAACGAGCCGTACGAGCTCGGCGTCACCGTCAATGCCGGCACGGAACTGTCGCCGCGCACGCTCCTGACCGCCGAACCGTACGCGCTCAATGCCT
>CAYWQM010000175.1:0-4107 GCA_964460215.1 uncultured Lentisphaerales bacterium | reverse complement strand
GACGGTTCCAGCAGGGTGCGGTACTCTTCCAGCTCCGCAGCGCCGCTGCGGCGCGTGTCCGGGTTCGGGTGATTGGGATCTGCCATGGTTCAGCTTTCGCTTGTCATTCCGTCTTCACGTGGTTGGCCGTTCACTTCGAGTTTTCCTTCGACGGCCCGAGCTTGGACCGGGTCCCGGCTTTCAAGAAGATCATAAAAGGTTCGAATTTCATGTGCCGAAAGCCGATGCCCTGCCTACACAAATTTTTCCAGTGGTATACCGAGCGCGGCCAGTCCGCGTACAAGGTATTCATCTCGTTGTTCGTCTTCCAGACCGCGCCAGGCCAGCAACTGCCGGCGCAGGATCTTCAGAAACAATTGATTCCCACGGCGCCAGGAACTTACGTCCCCGGTCAATCGCCGCAACTGCAAATGACAGCTCCACATCCCCGGTGAATCCGTCTCGTGAACGATGAAGGTCATGTGCTGACTGACGCCGAGATCGTACGGCTTTAACCAGCAGCGCGCTTCCAGGCCATACGCCCGCGACGAGTCGAAACTGCCCGCGTGCTGCCCGCTTTCGATCAATGTCGGCGGTTGACAATAAAATTCGCCGGACGATTCTTCGCCGTGATCTTCAAGAACGTCATACAGATAGGGAACGACGCTGATCGCATCCAGCTCGACATAGGTGAACGGCAGCTCGATCTCCATGACATCCCCGACCGCTTCGGGCACGGTGATGGTTGTGCTTTCCGATGGCATCGCCATGCGCGCCGCCTTCCGCGCGGGATAGAGGGTGGACAAAAACTCGGCAACCGCCAGGGCCCCTGTCGTGTACACCGTCGACAGCGTCGTTTAGTTGAACGAGAGATCACCGGCAAGGCCGGTAGCACCCAATACAGCACCCAGGCCATGAGCGAAGATATAACCGCCAACAGCGCCGATCGTCGCGTACACGCATGCTTCCGCCAGGAACAGATAATGCACGTGAGTCGGCGACAGCCCGACCGCGCTGTACACCCCGATCTCGTCCGCCCTTTCGTACACACTGCCGAGCATGGTGTTGAGCACGATGGCCGCCGCAATGAACAGTGGCACCAGAACATCCCCGAGCCCGCGGATCTGTGTCCCATGATAAATGCGGCCCATATACGCGACACCGCCGATGCCGTAATAGACAAAGTCCGTCGATCGTTGGACGTAGTCCTTGCTCTCCGTCATCGCCTGTTCCGGCGGCACGTCGTTCATATTGACCGCCACCCGGTAGACATCGGGCGTCGGGATCAGTCGCGGACTGACAAAAGCGACCTCGTCGGCCGGGAACCTTGGAAACTGCGCCGGCGCCAGCAGCGCGTCGCCAGCCTCGCCGCCGCGTTTCACGGCTGCGTCATACGGCAGGAAGCTGTTGCCGTCGAGATCACGAATCGTATCCATGATCGCGGGGTCGAACACAGCGATGACCGACAGCTGCATCTGACCTTTGGTGAGCCATACCTTGGCTTCTCCGGACTCGACCGATTCACGGCTGATACCAAGCCGCTGAACGACCCGCAGCGGAACGATACAGGCACGTTCCGAATCGGTCTTGAACCAGCGGCCATACAACAACGCATCCATCACCGGCGTCACTTCGGGCTCCTGCGGGTCGAGCCCGACGATCTTTGTCACCTGCGAAACAGGATGCTCGCCGAACGAATGCTGCGAGGGGTGCACGACCGAAATTTTCGTCTCCCCTTTCGGTGTATGATAATAGTACTCGTCCCACACCACCCGGCTGGTTGGAAACGACTGGCCGAATCGCTCCAATAACGATGCCGTACCCGGGACCGCGGCACCGTTGTGGCCGCGAATCTGCAACCCGGTGTACGCCGAGTTGCCGACGGCAATCTTCTTGAAGGTCGACTGCCGGCCGACCGCGGTGAGCGACAATAGTGCGAAAGTCAGCAGGACCAGTGTGGCACAGGTAAATGCCGTGCGCACCTTGCGCTTGCGCATGTTGTTGATGCCCAGCACAAACGCCGTGCCGGCTGCCGACAGACGGCTCACGTCCGCCGCTTCCGCCGTCTTCTGAAGATGCAGTCGCAGCTGTTTGATGTTGTTTTGAAATCGGACAAACAAAAAGAAAGTCACGAAGATCGACATTGCCAGTGTGAGGAAACCGATCAGAATCATCAACCCGGAGTTCACCAGCTCGAATGCCGGATGCATGATGCGCAGCAGACCGAAAGCAAGGGTGAAAATGATCACCACCGCCGTCACTTGCGTGCGGATATCGGCAAAACCGAATACCAGGCGCTCGAGGAAAATCGAAAACGGAATCAGCAGGAACAGGTACATGATGACGGCGATGACCGCGTCGCGCTCCGTCTCACCGATCCGCGGATAGACCTGCATGGAAATCGCCAGCGAATCCAGCGCGTCGCTGAGTGCCTCCGGATACTCGGCGGCAGCCGCGTGGGTAAGCGCCTCCTTGTTCGTCGCCGTGGCTGTTTCCTGCTGCTGGAGAACGACCGGGTCGGCAACGCGATGCCGTTGCTGACGCGCCAGGCGATGGCTGTTGATTGCCGCCATTGCGTTGGCCGCATGACGCGGCCACATCCGAATGGACTTCGTGTCCGCCGCCAGGTAGCCCGGCCCCCAGATCGTCTTGTCGGCAGGCGGTTCAGCAGGCAGCTCGCCGTCACCCACCAGGAACGTGCCAAGAGTCTGCAGCGTCGGGTCGAGCAGGCTCGCGTCGCGAATCCCGAAGTACAATCGCGTCGCCGGCGGATTGAAGAAGCTGTAGCCCTGTCCAAAAATCCGCACCGTACCCCAGTAATTTTCCAGTTCATTACCCCGGCGAACCCCATGGGACAAAGGCGTTGTGAGAGTCGCCCGGTCGACTGCAAACGCCGACCCCAGCTCGGTGCCCTGCAACGGATGGAGCGGGTAAAAAATGTCCGTTTGTGCACAGCGGAACAACACCATGCGCAGGGGGTTATCGAAATTATTCCACGCCCGCGTCGTCGGTGAGCTGCCTTCTCCCTTCTCGCCCATGTCATTGACACCGATGATGCTGCCCGATTCGGCATCAATGCGAAACGCGAGGAACTGGCGTGCCGGCTTGATACTGTCGCTCGGTGGCAGCCGGAAATACCCGCGGTCATCGGTAATGGTGACATCTTCCAGGCGCACGCCACCGACAAACATTCGCCTGTACTGCCGCGCCACGACAACGGCACCAGGCACGCCCCGGGTCGGGATGGCACTGCTTGCGTCGGCCGCCTGGAGCACCTGGCCATTGGCTTGTTTGGTACGGGCAATATGCTCGGCCGGGTTGAGTTGTACGTGCCCGGCAGCCACGCGCGTGGTGACAGCTGTTGCCGCACGCGTAGCGACCACCAGGTTGTCGATGTTCAATCGATCGAATGTGTCCTGTGGCGTACCGATTTGCCGGGCCTGATCGAGGGGCGTACACCAGGTCATCGCATGCCGGCCCTCCGCCAGTATCGCCAAATACTCGTAGTAATAGGTGAATGGAAACTCCATCGAGCCGCCATCGAGTTCGCTCTGCGGGTACTGCGAGCCGGGCTCGCTCAATCGATTGATAAACAACCCCCTGGCATATGCCTGGGCGGTTTCATCGTCGGGCGCAATCCCGGCCAGTGTCGGCAGCAGCGGTCGCGCGTCTTCGGCAATCTGGGCGGCAATCTGGCCGAACCAGTTGCGGGCGCCGTGACGCATGGCGGTTTCCGGATAGTGCGCGACAATACTGGTGCCCGGCGCACCGGAAGTGTAGGAGAGGCTGAAGACGAAATGATTGTCCAAACCGTGCAGCACCTGCTGCACCTGCTGTGCCTGCTCAAGGCGCGAGATTTCGGCCTGCAGCCGGTCGTGCTTTGCACTCAGCCGCTCTTTCAACGCCATCCACAGATCGCCTTCCCGGGCCAGTCCGTGATAGACCTTCATTTCCAACAGGGTGGCCGTTGCCGCGATGCGGCGGCGCTCGACTGTTTGCCGCGCGCCCTGGTACACCGACTCGAGCGCCTGGCGCGTATCGGAGTGGTCCGCCGTGTCCAGGACCATCGCGCGCTTGCGATCGAGATCGCAGGTGATCATGGCTTCCTGCGCAGCTTCGATTTGCCGG
>CAYWQM010000174.1:0-4172 GCA_964460215.1 uncultured Lentisphaerales bacterium | reverse complement strand
TCGAGGTAAATAATTACCCGAACGGCTACAGCGGCTTCTACGTGGCAGCCACTACTGTGGAAAACTGTCGCTTCAACGGCGGCGGCGCCACCAGCGGCAGCATCGGGCTCGGGGTCACCGAAGGTGGCTGGGGTACGGTTTTCCAGAACAACGAGTTCGTCGGCTTCCTCCGCGGCATACAGCTTTACAAGAATGTCCACGGGATCAAGATCCTGAACAACACTTTCGACGAATTCTCCTCCGGCGGCGACGGGCTCGGCGCAGTCTTCGGATGCGGTACAGCGACTTCCCCGGTCACTATTGACGGCAATGTGTTCAACGGCTACAGAGGGGATAAGTTGGCGATCGGATTGGCGGTCGAAACGGGACCCAGCCCAACGGCGTACGTGGTGTTCACAAACAACATCCTGGCGAATTGGCGTGTCTTCGGCCTCAATATTGCCGGCAGCTGTAACGGAATCGTGAACAACAACACGTTCTACAATGTGACTTCCAACGCATTGAAATACGGGGGCGGCGAGGCCGATGTCACCAAGGCGCGTAACAACATCTTCGTGAACAGCGTAACCGGCATTGGCGTCAGCGCCGGCTCGATCGACAACGACTACAACAACTTCTTCAATAACGACACCGACATCAGCGGCGACTCGATGGGGGCCAATGCCACGACCCACGATCCGCTGTTCAGCGATCCCGCCAACGGCGACTTCAGTCTGCAGGCCGGGAGCCCGTCCATTGACGCCGGCGATCCCTCTTTCGAACTGCCACTGGCCTGCGGCGGCGGCTGCGTCATCGACCAGGGTGCCATTGAACATAGCGGCAGCACGTCCTCCTGCGCCGAACTTACCGATGACGTGATGGATGCGATCTGCGCGGCGGGGATGACGAGCATACCGACATCGAACACGGGCTTTGACGCCTTGGTTGAGCAGGCGGTCCAGGACGCGTTCGCCAGTGCTGGGACAGTCTGTGGCTCGGGCGCCGGCTGCGAAGGCGACACGGCCGGTTGCCAGGCCGAAATCCTTGCGGCACTCAATGAGTAGTCCCATCGTTTGAATCTCTAAAAAGAGCCCGGACTTCCGCGAAGCCCGGGCTTTTTTGTGTCGTGCTGAAAAATGCCTATGCCACCTTGCCGGGAAACCGGCCGGCTCACACGAATTTTCGCCTTCCCCACTCTCGTATCGGTCTGGTTCAAGCGGTACGTTGCGGTAATGAGTGACCTTGAGATTCAAAACCTCGTCAAACGCTTCGGTGGCGTCACCGCCGTCGACGGCGTCAGCCTCGACCTGGAGGCCGGAGAGTTGCTGGCTATCCTCGGCCCCAGCGGTTGTGGTAAGACCACCCTGTTGCGGCTGCTGGCGGGATTCGAGACACCCGATGACGGCGAGATTATCGTCAAGGGCCAGGTGCTCTCGTCACCCAGCAGGGTTGTCCGGCCGGAGCACCGGCAAATGGGCATGGTGTTCCAGCAGCATGTGCTGTGGCCGCATATGGATGTGCGCAACAACATCGCCTATCCGCTGAAGGTCCAGGGGAAGTCCCGCAGTGAGATCGACAAGACCGTCTTGGAAGTCCTCGATGTCGTCGGGCTCAGCGACCTCGAAAAACGACGTCCCGATCAATTAAGCGGCGGCCAGCAACAACGCGTCGCCCTGGCCCGGGCCCTGGCCTTCCGCCCCAAACTGCTGCTCATGGATGAACCGCTGAGCAACCTCGACGCCCAGATCCGGCTCGAGTTGCCGATGGAAATCCGTCAGATCCAGCGACAGCTCGGGATCACGACGGTTTACGTCACGCACGACCAGAAGGAAGCGCTCTCGATCGCCGACCGGCTGGCCGTGATGAAGGACGGCAAGGTCGTGCAGCTGGACAACCCCGAGGCCTTGTACCAGAACCCGCACTCGACCTTCACCGCCAAATTTCTCGGCGAAGCCAATTTCCTGGGCGGCACGATTGCCCGGGCCGACAGCGACGGCACCTGCCGCATCACCATCAGCAAGGACATGGAGTTGTCCGGTCAGGCCCCGGCCGGCACTGTCTTCCGCCAGGGTGACCCGGCACAGATCCTCGTCCGCCCCGAGGATGTGACCGTGAAACCAGCAAACGGTACCCCGCCGCCGCCCGGCAGCCTGCACGGAACGATCACCGAGACCCTGTTTCACGGCGCCTCCTACCGCGCCCGTGTCGAATGTCAGGAGAACCCGGCGTTGGCGATCAATTATCCGGCGAATATCGGCCGGCTGGCACCCGGAAGTACGATACACATGCAGTTACCCGACAGCGGGGTCAAGGTATTTCCGTTAGATGATGATGGCCTGTGAATTGGCTGAAAGTGAAACGCAAAAAAGGTACAAAACGATGAAAATACAACAGGTTCTTCTCGCCGTTTTTATGGGGTTCTTAATCGCCGCCGGCCTCCGCTGGCTGAGGGGGCCTGCGGACACCGCCCCGGCAGAGACGCAACCGGCATCTGAGGCGGCGACCGCATCCGGCCAGCCCATCGAGATCACGCTTTACACCAGCGCCCCGGCCGAGATCGGCAAGATCATGAACGATGCCTTCACCAAGGCAAACCCCGGAATCTCGGTCAACATGTATCGCTCCGGCACGGGCTCGGTGATGGCCCGTGTTTTTGCCGAGGCCAGGTCCGGACAGATCGTCCCGGACGTCCTGCACGTTGCCGATCCTGCCGTGTTCGAGGATTTGAAGCGGCGCGGCTGGCTGCAGCCACACGAGCCGCCGCAGTTCAAGCGTCTGGTCGAGCTCGGTGTGGCGGATCCCGAGGGGCATTATTTTGTCGGTCGCCTGCTGGTGCCGGTGCTCGTCTGGCGTGCCGACACCGCAGATCCCGGCGTCGAGACCTGGTTCGACCTGAACAAGATCGCCAATAGCGACCTTGGTGTGCCCGATCCGATGCGCTACGGCACGATGTTGAACCTTTTCTTCTTCACCCACGAGCAGGCGGGTGACAAGTCGGCGCAGGACTTTTGGCTGTCCCTCAGCAACAGCGACGTGCGATTCGGGGACTGGGCCGTCGGGCTCACCGGCACCATCACCGGTGAGCGGAAGTATGGTGTCACGCTCGACGACCAGGCCGAGCGCTTGCGACAGCGTGAATCAATTGAGATTCTGTACCCCAACCCGACACCCGTAGTCAACGCACCGATGGGCCTGATCGGTGAAGGTAAGAACGACGCCGCAAAACTGGCGGCGTCCCGCAAGTTCATCGATTTCTGGCTCGGCAAGGAAGCCCAGCAGATCCTCGTCGACAACCATCTGCTGTCCCCCCGTGATGACGTCACCTATCCCGAAGGCCGAACCCCGCTCAGCGAAATCAACCTCGGCAAGATAAACGCTGCAGAGATGTTCGAGAAACGGGAAGCCATGGTGGAATGGTGGGATGACAATATGTAAAAAGTGGCGGCTGGCAGGTGGCAAGGGTGGACAATTGAAATTTCAGCACCACCTGAGCCCTGAAACCTCAAACCTGCGCTGGCCATAAGCCGACCGCCCGCCGAATGGCGGGAGCGACCAAAGAAAGCGTCAAACCCGCATGCGCCAATGATTCGTCGACTCGGTCTATTGCTGCTGACTGTGCTGCTGCTCTTTCTCGTGTGGGGGCCGCTTGTCGCGCTCGTACAGTCGGCCTTCTGGGTCGACAAAACAGTCGTCGCAGTGGATGGCGAAACAGAGCTACAGACTGAAAAAGAATTCGACCTGACGTCGGTCAAAAAAACGCTGGGCCACCGGCGTACCCCCGAGGTCGCCCTCAACACGATCAAGCTGGGCGTCACCACGACTGCGTTCTGCCTGCTGATCGGTGTGCCGCTTGCTTATCTGCTGGCGCGATTCCGGCTGCCATGGTCGAGCGGACTGCATCTGATGCTGATCCTGCCGTTTATCATGCCGGCAGTGATCTGTACGTTCGCATGGATGCTGTTGCTCGGCGGCGCCGGTGTCATCAGCAAGGGACTTGCGGCATCGACCGGCATCGAAATTGAGCTGTACGGGTTCTGGGGTATCGTCTTCGTCCAGTCCGTGAGGCTGACGCCTTACGTCTTCATCCTCATCTACGCGGCGTTGCGGATCATTCCCGACACGATTTCCGAAAGCACGCGGATCCATGGCATTCCGCCGTGGCGCGGTGTCCTCCGGGTCGTGCTGCCGCTCAT
>CAYWQM010000173.1:0-4177 GCA_964460215.1 uncultured Lentisphaerales bacterium | reverse complement strand
GTAAGCGAAGAGTTCTTCGTCATCCACAGTGTTGTTACCACGGCGCCGTCGATGAAAGAGCGGCTCCCAACCGCCGACGCATGCCAGCGGTTCCCGACGCACCCAGTCCGGCGTCACCCGCTGCTGCGGCAGATCGTCGAGGAAGCGGTAATCGATCAACCCGGAAGTAATTGCGTGGCCAGCAGTCATCACATAAAGCCTATCGGTACGGTAATGGTATCAGGTGATTTTCCGGCCGCGCACAACCGCGAAGGCCCGGTGCAGTTCTTCTTCGGTGGGCGGCTGTCCAAGATGCTCGACGAGCGTTGCGCAATGCCAATCCAACCTGTCACCGGCAGCACGATATTGCATGCATAGTGCCGGGCGTGCCTTGTCGGACAGGTTCAGGCCGGATCCATGAATCGTGAGGTAATTGAAAAAGACCACATCGCCGGGTTGCGCGTAGATCGGCATGGCATGCTCAAGGGTGAACTGATCGGACGGCAAGGCCAGGTGCGAGGGCGTATCGACGTGCTCGAGGAGTCCGAGCTTGAACGAGCCGGGGATTACATGCAGCACACCGTTCTCATCGGTAGTCTCGACCAGATGGACAAAGGCCGTCATGAAACTGTGGTCGCGGTGATAGACGTAAGGCGCGTCCTGGTGCAGTGGCTTTGCCATGCCGCCGTCGGGTTCCTTGTACATGCACATGCCGTCGCCGTACATTTCGACATTCGGTCCGATCATCGCTTCCAGCGCATCCAGAAGCTGGGGGCAGATCGCCGCCTGAAAATGCGACGCTGCCAGTGTGTACGTCGGACAGAAGAGCATGATCTGCTTTTTGCGGCCGGTCTCGCCGCCATCAGGTACATACGCATTGTTGCGCGATTCATAGCCGGCCGCCCGGACGCCGGCGGCCATGGCTTCTGTGTCTGCAAGTATTTCCGGTGCGAGATCGGCCAGCAGACCACGGATAACACAACACCCCCACTTCTCGTAAACCGCGTTGATTGCTTCCGGTGTGCAGTCTGCCTGCAGTTCGATGTCGGCGATCGTCGCCGCCGGCAGTGACCCCAGCGGATCATCTTTGCGGTTGGCCGCGATGACGTCGAGATATGTTTGTTCAGGCATGATCAATTGCTCCTTGTACGTTAGGTGGCATCGAACGTCGCGGCGAATCGGGGCTGGAGATTGTCGGTCTTGCCATACTGTGGATTGCCTAAGCCAGTGGGTCTCGATAGTTTAGTGCATGTCCTCTTTGCTGACAAACGGACAATCAGGGCTGTGGGGTGAGTGCAGAAAGGCGTTGCAGTTGTCAACAACAGTGTCGACAGGCATACTAGGCACGCCTGGGCGCCGTGCTTTTGGTTTCGAAATCCCTTTCTCAGACCGGCTGGAGTCGATATGTCTGTCCGCCGTTGACGTTGAACCGTAACCACCCATCCTCATTTTGTACATTCACTGTCTGTCCGGCGTCGTCGACAATCGTGACCGGCACAGGTAAAGGTTTGAGAATGCATTCGCGGTCGTTCAGGGCCGTGATCGTTGCCCCGGTCAGCCGCCCCCCCTGCCAGTTCAGGTCGACCTCGTAGCCGCCGCGGGCGCGCAGGCCGCGCACCGAGCCATCGGGCCAGGCAGCGGGCAGGGCTGGGAGCAGGTGGAGACGTTCGCGATAACTCTGTAGCAGCATCTCGAGTACCGCAGCGGTGCCGCCCAGGTTGCCGTCGATTTGAAATACCGTTACCGGGTGCAGATCCAGCAGCGTCGTACTGGTAAAATCGGTGAGCAGAAGCTCGAGATGCTTGAACGCCTGTTCACCGTCGCCGGCCCGCGCATAGCAACAGGCTGTCCAGGCCCGGCTCCAGCCGCAGTGGCCACCTTCGTGCGTCAGGCGCAGATCGAGCGAGCGCATGGCCGCCTCGAATAATTCCGGTTCATCTTCGGGCGAGAACTGCTCACCGGGGTACAGCGCGAACAGGTGTGAAATATGCCGATGGCCGGGCTCAATCTCTTCGAATTCCTCGTTCCATTCCATGAGCTGTCCCTGGCTGCCGATCTGGTGCGGTGGCAGACGGTCGAGCATGTCACGCCATTGCTCGCGCTTGTCCGTATCCACGTCCAGAATCTCACTCGCCCGCACAGCATGTGAAAGCAGGTCCCAGGCCAGCTCGATATCCATCGCAGCCGACACACAAATGGCCACGGGAAAATCGATACCGGCTGCGGTGTTCGGGTTCTCCGGGGATTGCGACGGCACGATCTGCAGGACACCCGCCTCGTCTTCTATCAGGTATGACTCGTAAAAGGCCGCTACCTCCTTGATGAACGGGTAAGCGCGGTTGCGGAGGAATACCTCGTCCTGCCCATACTCGTAGTGCCACCAGAAATGCTGGGCGAGCCAGGGTGCGGCACCGATCCAGACGGCCCAGCCATAGGACTCCGGCGTGCATCGCCCCCAGGGATCGGTATGAATCGGCAGGTAGATCCCGTCACAATCGTACAGATCCCGGGCCGCCTTGCGTCCGTGTTCGACAAAGTTCTCGATGTGCGAGAAGAACGCTGCCATGCACTGTTGCTGGTGACCGGGTTCAGCGCACCAGTAGTTCATTTGCAGGTTGATGTCGTGATGCAAATCACTCCACCACGGCGGGTAGAGGTCCTCGCACCATTTGCCCTGTAAGTTCGCCGGCAGCTCGCCGCGGGCAGAGGCGGCGCACAGCAGGTAGCGTCCGAGCCTGAAGTAGAGCAACGACAGCCCGGGGTCGTTCTCGCCGGCCTTGACGCGCCGGACGCGCGCGTCTGTAGGCATATCCGGCTCTGGAAATGGGAGGTCGAGATCAAGCCCGCCACAGTGCCGGGTGTACTCAGCCTGGTGCGTGGCGAGCAGCGCCTCCCAGTCATGGGTCGGCAAGGGGCGCCCGATCGACTCGCCGGAAACCGAAGTGCTCATATCCACCGCCACGATCAATTCGGTCGCGTCCTGCACGTGTACACGGTTGTCACGCACCACGCCGGTGCTGCCACCCTGTTGCCACACGCCCGCCGTCACCTGGAAGCCGATACCGTCGCGAATTTCGCCGGTCATCAGGAGTTGCTCGGCTGTTGTCGAGAAGCTCAGCTCACAATCCGGGTCGTGTAATCGATCGAGCCAGACCGAGCAGCTGAACGCTGCGCCGGCGGCGGTCACACGCATTAGAATAACGTCCTCGACCAGGTGCGCCATGTATTCGCACGTGAAGGTGCGTTGGCGTTGCTCGACCCCATAGACAGCGCGCGCGACCGCTGTGCTCAGATCGAGCTCACGCTCATAGGTTTCCAGTACCCCGACCTCGAACTCGACGTACAAGTCGCCGGCTGCCTGGTAAGGGTCGAGGCGGTTGGGTTCGCCGCTGGTACCTCCCCGGCCGGCGAAGGCGTCGTTGGCCGCACGTGTGCCTGCGGCGTAGTCGCCAGACAACAGGAGTCGGCGAACTTCCGGCAGCAGGTGCGCCACCGGGTCGTTGTCGCGCTCCCGATTGACCCCCTTCCACAACCACTCATGGTTCAGCGCCAATCGTTCGCGCTTGACCGTGCCCAGCACCATGGCCGCCAGTCGTCCGGTGCCGATCGGCAGCCCGTTCAACCATCGGCTGGCCGGTTCAGTGTACCACAGTTTGTCGTTCATCGGTAGCGGCGTCCTGTTTCAACCCGCAATTTCCTGGCGAGGCAGGGATTTGGACAGTAGCTCTTTGGTTAACGGGGCTGCCCAACGGCTGCAATATAATTCCGCCCGGCATTTTTGCATCCGGCCGCTTTGCAATGTTGAGTTTACGGAGCCGACACGACGAGCGGTTCGAAATAGTAATTCTTACCATGACAATGCAGAAAACACGGAGATGCGACTTTGAATGCTGTCGCGACCAGATACGTCCTAAAAAAGCCTGGATTGTATTCACTGTCGCCTTCTTGCAGTCGGGTGTAAAATATTCCAATATCGCTATTTACAAATCTCATGGAGGGGGGGCGAAGCTTTTCTCATCTAAAAGCTTGCAATATACGCGAAAATTTTCTATACCTTTTAATAACGGCGGAAGGAAAAACGCTGATTTACCGTGGATAAAAACGCGGGAAAGGGACGGCGTGGCACGCGGACGCCGTTGATTAATCAAACTAAAACCGGTGATTTTGCAACCAAAGGAGACGGTAAGATGAGAACCGC
>CAYWQM010000172.1:0-4278 GCA_964460215.1 uncultured Lentisphaerales bacterium | reverse complement strand
TATCTTCACCCGTGATCCCACCAGCGACTTGTAGCGCCCGCCATTCGACGCGCGCCGCACAGGTTCCCAGAGCAGGTCTTCGTAGACAACGAACAACTCGTCCGGCGCTATCTCCACTGCAGACACGCCCTGCCAGCCCGGCGCAGTCGATACAATGATCTCGTGGCTGAAGCCGTCACCCCGACCGTCCAGGCTGATTGCGATGCGGTTGTCCGGCCGGCCGTAGCTGGCCACGAGCAGGCCGTTCGACATCCGCAGGATGCTGGGATGTTGACCGTTCAAACGCGTCTTTGCGGGCATCGTCCAGCTTTTGCCCTGATCAGATGAGTAGCTCAACCACAATGGGGCGTTGCCTTCGCCGTTGCGCAGGATTGCGACAATGTCACCGTTTTCGAGGACTTCGAAGTCGGGCTCGCAAAAGCCTTCGTCGCCGGATGCCGGCGCCGGCGGAATACATCCCTGATAGTCCCACGTGAGTCCGTCGTCCCGGGAGATCATCGCCCAACTGGAATACTTGAAGAGACCGAAACTGTGATGGTACTTTTCCCAGCCGAAGTGCAGGATGTCGGTGTAGACATTGTCGCGGTGCAGGTACCCGTAACCGCTCCCCAGCAACGCCCCGTCATCGAGCCGCACCACGCCGTGGCTCAGGCCCGGGCCGCGGACAATCCCGTCTTCGCCCATCGAGGCATTGGTCTGCGGTACCCGAAAGGTGACCGGGACCTCTTCGACCGTACGCCAGCCGTCTGGCGATCGCTGGGCCGTTGCCTGAAAAACACCGTCCGACACGCGCTCCGAAAAAATCGGAAACACCATGTCCGTCCCGTCACGACAGCCGATGCAGGCCATGCCGCCGAGAGGATGCAACGTTTCCACCCACGTCCGTCCGTCATCGCGACTGACGTAGTCGGACACAACCAGGCTGCCGTCGCTCATCCGGCATACCCATGGCTCGTGTGATGACTGACCGATGAACGTGGGCTGGTCAACCTTGATATGCAGGCGCCGGTCTTGCGCGACGACTTCGTTCGTAAAGTCGTTGACGCACAGCCGCTGTCCGTTGTGCTCGAATCTCGCGCAGAAAAACGCCTCGCCGTCTGCTGCGGTCGACAGCACGGCTTTGACAACGATCGAGTTCCACCCGGCTTCGAGGACCGCAGGCGATTCGAAAAGATCCCACTTGCGAGTCTGGTTGCCGGGGACGAAGAGAAAGGGCCCGTCGTGCCTGGCGATTTCACTGCCATTGATCCAGATGATACACGGGTTGTTGGTGCTGTATCGGAGGGTGTACTGCCCGGCTTCGGCGGCATGGAAACAGGCAGCGATGTAGGTGACGGAATAGTCGAACGGGTATACGGGCTGCCACCACGACCGGCGAGGGAACCCCCAGGCGCTGTAGGAGGTGTAGAAGCCGACGCGCTGCTCGCAATTCGGGCATCGATCGGGTCGTTCCACGATCGGTTTCTCGCAGCGCGGACAAAACGGCTCGCGCCCCTCGTACCCGTCGAGCTCGCCCCAGCAGGGCATGAGTTCGTGCTCGAGTGTGTAATCATCAATGGTGAGATGCACGCCGCCGGGCGGTGAAGGCGGCGGCTCCGTGGACGGCATTTTCAGCTCATGGTGATTGCGCAGGAGCACGCGCTCCGGGGTCAGCTCCCACCATTTGCTCATCACACTGACTGCCGAGTAGCGTTGCCAGGTGCAACTGCTGACTTTTTCGTCCTCGACCGGCTGTAGTGTCGATTCGTCTGCTACGAAGGTTGCGTCGAGGGCCTCGTGCTCGCGCCCGGCGACTGCAAACGGTTCTTCAGCATAGCTGAATGGTCCAAGTACAAACCATTGCCGAAGGAACTGACGCCCGTTTATATAGTCGTGATACGGATCATCCGCCACCAGAAAATTGGCACAGACTTGCTCTCGCGGCAGACTGCCAGCCGCCCCTGGGTCTGGTTCGGAGATGATCAAGGTTTGATTCTCCTCAGGGCACGGTGTCGATAAGCGTATACTCGATCTGCACACCTCTGCGGAGGTCCGCCGTCAGCGCCTCGATAGTCGTATCCGGATTGGCATCGCGGTAGAGCTGGACGAGCTGCTCATTGCGGCCGCGGTCCGTCATCAGTGGCAGCCATTTCAATTTGGCCGCGCATTCCTCGTCCTTGTCCAGCCCTTCGGCCCGCGCCATGTCGGCCATCACGATGTTCTTGGTCAGCTCCAGGATGACCGGATGGATCTTCGGCATGTCGGCAGGATTAATCAGCGACAACACACCATTGACGTCACGGCTGTGGCCAAGGACAACGGTCTTGTCGCCGACCCCAAGCTCGGCGACGGCTATCAGTTTCTGGACGCGTTCAGCGTCGGCGCGGATCTCTTTGCGATTGTCGCCGCTCGACCCGGCTTCCTGGGCGATAACGATCTTGATCACCGCATCGATCAATACCGAGGTCGGCGCCCAATACCGGGCGTCGGCGGCGTCAATTGCTTCGCTGATCGTCGCTTTGGGAATGGCGTCGCCGTTGATGGTGACGGGTTGCTTGAGGTTCTCCGTCATCCAGTCGATCTGGGCACCGATGTAACGGTCGCGAGCAACAAAGGGGCGGGCCGCGGCGATCGCTTCCTTTCGGGACTTACCTCGGAAGTGGTCCGGATTCCGCTTCACATAGGCGGATGCTTCGGCGTCGGTGATGGTGCTGCGGTCGCCGGCGGCAATGATTGCCGGCAATCTGGATTGGTAGAACCGGCCTAGTATGTCGACCTCGGCCAATGCAGCCTTCTGCTCGACCATTGCCATACCGTCGCGGAAGGCCGGCGTTTCGTCCAGCCCCTCGGCTGCTGCCGCCTGCGCGACAAGTAGACGGTCGATGTAACCAGTCACTGTGGGCTTGACGGTCTGCTCCAGGCTCATTTGCAACGGTATCGGCTTTGGATAGACGTCCGACTTTCGAATCGGTTTGCCGTCGACCTTCGCCAGGACTTCGTTGAGTTCATCGATCGTGACCCGTATGTCCGCGTTCTGGGCGGTAGCATGGAATCCAGAAGCGACCGCGATTACGAGGCTGACAAATACAGAGAGTGAGTTTCGCTTGATCATAATTGCTCCAGAAAGGCGACTCGTGCCGGTGGTTCATGTCGTCAGGAAAAGTCGACGCATGGTTTGTTCCCTGGCAATAAGATAGGGCCGCTTTCCAACAGCGCCAGTGCCGGAGGCAGTGGTACCGCTCCAAACAAAAAAGCGCGGCGCCCACAGACGCCGCGCTTTTTAGATTGAAAGCCAGACTTTCACTAATAGCATCCTGCTATTGTCCGGAAACGCTATGGATTGAGCTTCGCGTCGATGGCGGCGTCGATATCGGCGCCGATATCGCAGCTTACTTCGCAGATATTGGTGCTGATCAGGAGCGTGTTGACGACCACGTTGGCGCATTCCCGGACCTCGGAAAGACTGCTTGCATCCTGCGCCAACTTGCATGCCAGATCAACTGCGGCGGACGCCACATCGGCACACGGCTTGCACGGTGCGTCGTTACCATCCTGGCCACTAACGCCGTTCGTACCGTTGTCGCCGGCAGGACCGATTTTTCCCTGCGGTCCTTGCGGGCCAGGCGACAGCTGGATGTTGTCGATCTGATCCTGCAGGTCCACGATCGCGCCGCTGAGCGATGCGGGCGTCACGTTGATCCGGACATAGTCCCAGACCCCGTCCGCGTCCGCGCCGGAGGAGCCATCGCCAAATGCGAATCGGGCGCCGGGTGACGGACCGCCGAAAGACCCGATCGCCACGCCGTCAACTGTGACATCGACTTCCTGGCGTCCGCCGCCCATCGTGAGTTTGTAGGCGTGATAGCCGCCGCCATGGTTGTGGGTGCCCAAGATCACGAACGGATCAAAGTCCGGGTGGTAAAAGTGAACCCTGTCTGCCCGAAACACCATTGCAACGCCAGCCACATCGTCGCGGGCAACCCCGAACATGCCGAAGTCCCCGTTGGACGGCAGGTTCTCGACCGCAAACTCAACGGTCCATCCCGCTACATTGTCAAGCTCGGAGGCGGCGGTCGGTGTCGTGGAATCGTCCAGGACGAAGGCATGGGGCTTGCCGTCAGCGGAGTTGCGCTGGGTCATGAATCCCGGCGGCGTGTCATAGTCGAATGAATCTAAATTGAAGGCCGATGTATCTGCCTCGTCCAGGAAGCCCGCCGTATTTGGATTGCCGATGCCTTCCCAACTGACGGCAGCAAAGGTCTGGACGCCGATAAACAACACAGCGATTGCGATTGCGAT
>CAYWQM010000171.1:0-4428 GCA_964460215.1 uncultured Lentisphaerales bacterium | reverse complement strand
GGGGATCAGGCATATTAAGCAAATTAAAGTGGTCCGGGGTTATCGCTCCGTCGGGCAATGCAAAAGTCTCTGATCGAAATTAAGTACGGGCACGTGCAGAAAGTTTACCCTGTTGTGGCTAGTTCAGCGGTGATTAGTGACGTCAACTGGGTAACTGTGCCGGCGCCCATGATGGCGATGACATCGCCATCCCGCGCGTTACTGACCAGCTCGGTTGCCAGCTTCTCAAAGTCAAAGTCACAATAGCGCACCGGCACACCACTGATTGCCCCGATGATCGCCTGCGGGTCAGCGAGGTGCGCATCATCAAGCCAGGCGTTGAAGGTCGGGATGACAATGACGTCGTCCGCCGCGGACAGTGCTCTGCCGAAATCGGCGGCGTAGCGGGCGACGCGTTCGAAGCGATGCGGTTGAAAAACGATGCGCAGCGGCCGGTCAACGTAATGCTCACGCAGCGCCGAGATGCCGGCTTCTACTTCGGACGGGTGATGGGCATAGTCCTCGATCACATCAACCGCGCCGCTGTAGCGCAGGGACAACCGGCGGTCGACGCCTTGGAAACTGCCAACGGCATCGATCGCTGCCGACTCCGCGACGCCAAGCTTCACCGCCTGGCACACAGCCAGCGTGGCATTGATCCGGTTGTGGCGTCCCGGCACCAGGAGGTCGAGCGCCTTGACTCCGGTGACATCGACGAACGTAACGTTCGGATGGTCGTCGAAGAGCGCGTGGGTCTCGTCGGTTGCGTAACACAGCAGTTCCGCAGCATTGTCGGCGAAGGTGCGGAAACACTGGCGCAGAGCGGCCTCGCCACCGACGCTCCAGCAGTGGTCATCCTCGGCGTTGATCACAATGGCATACGAACTCTGCATGGCGGCCTGGGTACCGTCGCTTTCATCGACTTCAGCGACCAGCAGAGACCCGTCGCCTGCCGCGGCCGGGGCCGAGAGGTCGGGAACCGCACCACCGATCAGGTAGCCCGGCTCGCGACCGGCCTGCAGCAGGATATGGGCAAGCATAGCCGTGACGGTCGTCTTGCCGTGGGACCCGGCGATCGAGACGACGGTCGGCCAGCAGGGCGCCAATGCGGCGAGAAATTCGCCGCGCAACATTAGCGGCAGGCCGCGAGCAACGGCAGCAGCGTATTCCGGATTGTCGGCGCCGACTGCGGAGGAGTACACCACCAGGTCCGGGTTCTGCACATATGCGGCGTCATGGCCGACGGCAACTTCGGCACCGCGCTCGCGCAACAGGTCGATGTTCTTCGATGCCGCCTTGTCGCTGCCGCGGACAGAGACGCCAAGGTCACGGCAAATCAGCGCCAGCCCAGCCATGCCAACGCCGCCGATACCGATGAAATGGAGATTGTTCCAGGGAAGGTCGCGCCGCGACATCAGTCCTCTTCCGCTTCTGCAGCCTTGAGTTTATTGATCAGGGTGATTGCCGCTTTCGGCTTGACATGGAAATCGTTGTAGCGTACGACGCCGTCGCGATCAATAATGATCGTCCAGGGCGTGCCGCCGGTGCGGTAGGCGCGCATGAGTTTTGAATACTCGCCACGGCTGCCGCTATGGCCGACGGGAAAGTCGAGCTTGTACTTTTTCGCATTCTCCCAGGCACGCTTCGCGGTGTTGCTGCTAAACCCTTCAAAGACAGTCTGAATGGCCACAAAGGCAACACCTTCATCGTCGCTGTAACGTTCGGACAGCGTCTGCAGCGTTGGAAACCCGCTGCTGTGGCAGCCCGGGCACCAGGACTGAAAACAGAAGAGGTATACGACCTTTCCCTCGTAGTCGTTGATATCAATGGATTTCTTGCCCTCAGGCAGGTTGATCCATTGACCCGCTTCCCATTTCGGCGCTTGCTGGCCGCGGATGCCACGAATCCGCTGTTCGCTGGCCCAACAGGCGGTGATTGCCAGTGTCAGCAGCATCAGAAGTGTAAGTGCGCGCATGATCTCGCCCCTCTTTGTGCTGATCATTCCGTCAATTAGCAGTCAATTCTGTTGCTTGTCAATATAGTCGTGCCGCCGCGTTTGATTAGTCGTTTCTGGCTCGTATATTCTGTGCTCCGCTTGATCCAAGGCCAGATGTACAATCCACGCATTATCCCATCGTAATTTCATGGCCCGAAAGAAATACGCACTCATTGGCACCGGCGGACGCTCAGTAATGTTCCTCCAGGCGATTCTCGATGACTACTCCGACGTTGCCGAGTTGGTCGCCCTTGCTGACGTCAACCAGACACGTATGGACTTCTACAACCGGAAGTTTCAGGACGACAAGCACGACCCGCTGCCAACCTATCACGCTGCCGACTTCGACCGCATGATCGAGGAGCAAAAGCCGGACACGGTAATTGTCACAACCGTGGACCGGACCCATCACAAGTACGCCTGTCGCGCCATGGAACTAGGCTGCGACGTCATCAGCGAAAAGCCGATGACAACCGATGCTGAAAAGTGCCAGCAGATCATCGACACGGTTAAGTCCACCGAACGCGACATGCGCGTTACCTTCAACTATCGTTACGCACCGCGCAACAGCAAGGTCAAGGAACTTATCCAAGGCGGCGCCATCGGTGAGGTACTCAGCGTACACTTCGAGTGGCTGCTGAACACCAGTCATGGCGCCGACTACTTTCGACGCTGGCACCGCGACAAACGCAACAGCGGCGGACTCATGGTGCACAAGGCAACACACCATTTCGATCTGGTCAACTGGTGGATCGACTCTAAGCCGAAGACCGTGTTCGGCATGGGCGACCTGCGGTATTACGGAAAGGAGAACGCCGAGAACCGCGGCATTACAGACTTCTACAGCCGCACCTACGGCTCGAAGCTCGCCGAGAACGATCCCTTTGCACTCGACATGGTCGAAGGCGGCGAATATCTCCATGGACTCTACCTCGATGCCGAGCACGAGGACGGTTACTACCGCGACCAAAGCGTCTTCGGCGAAGGCATCTCGATCGAGGACACCATGGCGGTGATGGTGCGCTATCACAACAAGGCGGTAATGACCTACTCTCTCAATGCCCACTGCCCGTGGGAAGGGCATCGGGTCATGTTCAACGGCACCAAGGGACGGATCGAGGTGAACGCTGTCGAGGCCGCCTATGTGAGCGGCAGCGCATCCGATTTCAACCTGCCGGGACTGCATGAGATTGATGAACCGGAACAGGGTGCCGGCAACGTGCCGGAATTGATTCTGCAAGCGCATTTCGAAAAGGCCCACATCGTCGATTACGAAGAAGCGAATGGCGGCCAAGGCGGTGGCGGAGTCAGTTTGCTCAGAGACATATTCAGCGGCGCCGGGGACGACACACTGGGTCGAGCCGCCAGCTATGTTGACGGAATCAACTCGATCATGACCGGCATCGCCGCGAACCAGTCGTTCAAGACCGGCCTGCCAGTGGACGTATCCACCCTCTATAAACTGTGAAAACATCGGGAAACTCATGATCACAGGCAATCCCATTTTTGAACGTGAAGTCAAGGCCGCCGCTCGCGATCCCAAAGTGATCGGGCTGATCATCGCCTTTCTGGCCCTGCTCTCATCTATCCTGATTTTTCTGTGGCCGTCTTCCGGCGTCTTTTCGCTGGCCTCGGACAAAAGCATGGAGATCTTCACGATCTTCCTGATGAGCAACCTTGCTCTGATCATTCTCCTGGTGCCAGCGCTGACCAGCCCTTCACTGACTACGGAGCGGGAAAACAACAGTTTCGACCTCATCAAGACGTCGCTCTTGACGCCCGGCGAAATGTTGCGCGGCAAACTGATGTCATCACTGGCCCTGATCGTTGTCGTCGTCCTCGTGTCGATGCCGATAGGGGCGCTCTGCTCCCTGAGCGGCGGTATCGGGCCCAGCCTGCTGCTACGGGCCTATGCCGTCATCACGATGGCAGCAATTACCTACGGCATCCTCGGCCTGGCGCTCAGCGCCCTGTGCCGCCGGACTTTCACCGCGCTGATGACCAGCTATCTGGCTGTCGCCCTTCTGGCCGGAGGAACCTGGCTGCCGTATTCACTGCTCGGACGCGTTTTACAATATCCGAAAGTCTGGCTTTTCATCCGCAGTTTCAGCCCGTTCGATGCCATGTACTCGCTGCTGTTCCCAGCCCGTCACGAGGCGACACAATTGTCGCAACTGACCGAGAGCCCGTATGCGGTGTTCAACATTCATATGGTCGGCATGGCCATCCTGCTGGTAGTGTTGTTGGTTGTCTTCACCAAGTTCCTGCTGGCGCCGCCGCGGCCCGAACGCGTTTACGGCTGGCTCGCCAATACGATGATTATCATCATGATCCCGGTCATCCTCGTGGAAGCACACACGATTTTCACCATATACAGCAACCCCACCATACTCAATAATTTTGCCAATCCGACATTAATCCTGATTCTCTGTGTTTTCATAGATCTGCTGATG
>CAYWQM010000170.1:0-4570 GCA_964460215.1 uncultured Lentisphaerales bacterium | reverse complement strand
CTGTGCTGGAGCTGGGGCGCTGCCATGGCGGCGACAACATCGACGTCGAGCCGGCGGAAGCACTGGTGATCGATGCGGCGCAGTCGCTGGCCGATGGCGACCATCGTGATGCCGCCAAAACCTTGAAGCAGGCGTTCGAAGCGCTCGAGGTCGAGAACCGTAAACTGCAGCCGGTCCCGGCGGTGTTCACCGACATGCTGCACGGCGGCGAGCTGTACCCCGACATCGGCTACTTCGAGATCGACTGGCCCGAACACCCGGCCGAGGTGATCCGGACATACCTGCAGTGGGCCAAGACGCGGTCGTACAAGTTCAATGTCGATCTCGGCGCCACGACCGTGCGTGAGCTGGCGCTGCGTTTTCCGCAATTGTTCAGTGAGCTGCAACGGGGCAAGGGACGCAGTCATGTCGAATTCGTCAACGGCTCGTGCAACCAGCCGTATCCGCCGTTTCATCCGCTCGAGAGCCAGATCCGCCAGTTCGACACCGGCCGCGACGTCTGGCGCGAGGTGCTGGGCGTGCCGCCGAAGACCTATGCCTCGCAGGAGTTCGGGTTCTGCCCGCAGTTGGCCGCGGTGCTCAAACAGCAGGGCTACCGGAACGCCGTCATCCGCGTGCAGAACATGGGCGACGCCCCGACGCTGACCGACGAGCAGATCGAGTGGCAGGCACCGAGCGGCGAGAAGATCCGCTCGTTGCCCTCGCACCCGCACAAATCGGAGCAGCTCAATGAATTTACGTATCACAACCTGCATCTGAAGCTGTACCTGCACCAGAAGGACGACCTCGACTTTGCGGTCTTTTCCTGTTTCGGCGACATCACCTATCACCGCTGGATGCGCGAGGAACTCATACGCACCTGCCATTACGCCCCCGTATTCGGGCGCTTCGAGACGTTCCAAAGTTACTTTCGCAGCACCAAGAAAGCGCTGGCACCGGATAAGCGACTTTACATGCGCGAGTTCGATTGCGATGCCAGCTTCATCAATCTGGGTATTTGGGACTTTTACCAGGCGTACACCGGCAACTACAACAGCAACTGCATCAACTCGATGCGTACCAGCAGCGTGTTCGCTGCTGCCGAGCTGCTCGATGCGGTGGCGGCGATTACCGGAAATGGCGACTATCGCAGCGCCGAGCACGAGCGTAACTGGGAAGCTCTCAGCCATTACCAGGGGCACGGTACCTATATCGTGCCGTATTTCCAGGGGGGCGGCTTCCAGGGGCCCGGCGACAGTCCGCTGGCGAAAGAGGCGCGACGTGGCCTCTTCGCCGTCGCGGAGTACCTCGGCCCGACCGACCACCGGCCTGTCAAGGAAGTGACCGATCAATTGATCGCGGCGGCGGAATCGCGAGCCGGCGAGCTGATTCGGGATTGGCTGAAAAGCGATGCGGACGGCAACGCCTACCGCTTCTACAACTTTGCGCCGGCGCGTGAGCGGATCATCAGTTTACCGGGGCATGAGGACAGGCATGTGCGGGTGGCTTTGCCCGCGTACGGTTGCCTGACACTCACGGACCCGAATGTTGCTGCGACCGCTGGTAGCGGAGCCGACCCGGTTGCGGCAGGTACGGATTTCCTGGATAACGACTTGTTCGTGCCGAGTTTGACCTGGAACGCGGCACCCTGCAACGGTTGGTTCGCAAGGAGGATGGCAAGGAACTGCTGTCGGGCGCCAGCCACGCGTTCTATTTCCCGGACTCTCCGGCACCGGTCTGCAGCAACTCGACGGTGCTGCTGAGGAGCCCGCTGCGAGGCACAATCGAATTCGAGATTTCGGTCGGCGACGCGTGCCGGATGACGACGCGCGTTTCGCTCGACAGCGGTGCGACCACACTGACGTGTGAAACGCAAGTACTCGAGGTGCCGCCGTTGGCTGGAGATCAATGGCGCAATCACCTTGGTGTCCGGTTCGAGCTCGCAGAACGAGGGGAGGTATGGTCGTCCCACTTCAACGTCCTGGAGCCGTTTCCGCACGATCGCATTTACAGCCCGAATGTGCTGGTCGCGGAAGATGTTGTGTTCCTGAACGAAGGCAACCAGTTCTACGTTCGTGAGGGCGCCGCGCTGTCGAATATCCTGATCATGGAAAACGAGCCGGCGCGACAGTTTCGTTACGCTGTGGGGCTTGTTCAGAAGAACCCGATCATGCAGGCCCGCGCCTGGGCACAGCCGTGTTTCATCGAGCGCGTGCAAGCAAAGAAGTCATTTGCCCAGTTCCTTGTCCAGTTCGACAGGGCCGACATAGAACTGCTGTCCTGCCGGTACGACGATGGTGCACTGCTGCTGCGCCTGGCCAATACGTGTGACCGGAAGGTGCCGACATCTCTCACCATGTTTGCTCCGATTGCAGCTGCGTCGAGCACGACGCTGGCGGGCGACCACAAGTCGAAGCTGCCTGTGAAAGATGGAAGTGTGGCCCTGGAGATGTCTCCCTGGGACATTCGACAGGTGCGACTGACGCTGGCTTGACCACCGGCGCTTTTTTGTGGTGACAAAAAAATCGGGTGTCAGCCTCGGAATGGTGACCGGGTACAGAAACTGCCGTACACGGAACCACTTTATTGGCACTCGCCGCCCTCCATGATACGCCCGGTACTGTAGATTCAGAAACACACCGCGTTTGGCTCCAGGCGGAGTCGAAAATCGTATCAAAGACTGTACGGTATATCACATGATTCCCAGAAATCACAATCGGAGATTCACACTGATCGAGTTACTGGTCGTTATCGCCATTATCGCGATCCTGGTGTCGATGCTGCTGCCGGGCTTGAATAGAGCTAAAGAGTCGGCACGGAACATCATTTGTATCAACAATTTGAAACAATTGTCGCTGGTAATGGAGTACTACCATGACGTGAGTGATTCCTATCCGAACTGGGGTACCTGGCCGCAACTGTGGTTTTGGCAAATCGAGGAATCCGGAGTCATCGGAAAGGAAGGGTTCTGGGACCTGCTGAAGTGCCCGTCTATTTCCAGTTTCGGATGGTTCGACTGCACCGGGCACCCGTACCCGGGACCGTATAACGGTGGCTCGTGCCTGGGGCCGAGAGAATTCGGGTACGGCTACAACTGCGCCATCACCGATTGGAACGGTTACCTTCACCGCAGGCGAGGGGACTTCGCCTATCCGCAGACGACGGCATTGCTTGCCGAGGCCGGCAGCTACTACTGGTGGAATTACGCCCATTCCGGGGACCTTGGTTACTGGTATGCGGATCGCCACCGGGAGGGGAGGGGTAATGCATTTTTTGTCGATCTGCACGTCGCACCGATCGAGACCCCCTATGTAAATTTCGGCGTCGATGACATGCGTGGGGAGGACCGGAACACCCAGGACTATATCCCCTGACCCTCGTGCCGAGGTTGACCGACTACCGGTGGCCGCCTGGATGCCCGTCAGGAACTGTCGTTGCCAACGGGCTGTGGAGTTGATCTGCCGGAGGGTATAATGGAAATGGATGAGTACGAAGAAAAGCTGAACGCGTTCTTGCAGGCCAACGGAATAGAGGGGGTTTTTCTTTCTTTCCAGGAGTCCTGTCATACTGCAGTCGAGGCGGCCTCGGCTGCAGGCGTTGCGACTCAAGATATTGTCAAGAGCATCTGCATGCTCGATGCAAACGATGACCTTATCGTTGCCATTGTCCGGGGCGATGACCGGGCAAGCACGTCCCGCGTTGCCAAGGGCCTGGGCACCGAGCGCCCGCGCACCGCGGAGGCGGCCGCGATTCTGGACAAGACAGGCTATCCGTGTGGGGGGACACCGGCCTTTGGGTACTTTGCCAGGTTCCTCGTTGATCCCCGAGTTGTGGAAAGGAAAGAAGTGTACGCAGGTGGCGGGTCCGACAAGTCTCTTGTCCGGATATCACCCCAGGAATTGCAGAAAGCCAATCAGGCGGAAGTCGTCAGGGTAAGGAAGTGACCGTACTGCTCCTGTTGCCTTAGCGGCCTGCAACGAACCGTGAAGGCAACAGTGTTAAATCACGCATCTTCAATCGATCTAGTCGCGTCTCCCATTGACAATTTACGTCTACGCGAACACCTTAAGCCGAGCCGCGTCCACCACAGCATTGGACTACCGAATCATCTACAACCAGGATTCTGACTCATGGCCGAGACTACGACGGCAGCGCCGGACGATGTTGCTGCAATCGAACAACTGCATCGCACCATCGAGGAAATTCGCACGGAGCTTGCGACCGTCGTGGTCGGACAGGACGAAGTCATCCAAAAGCTGCTCATCTGCATGCTGGCGCGTGGTCATGCGCTGCTCATGGGGGTGCCGGGCCTGGCCAAGACCCTGATGGTGCACACCCTTGCCGATGCTTTGGCACTGGAATTCAACCGCATCCAGTTCACGCCCGACCTCATGCCCGCCGATATCACCGGCACGGACATTCTCCAGGAAACCGAACCCGGCCGGCGGGCCTTCGAATTCGCCCGCGGCCCGATCTTTGCCAATATCGTGTTGGCCGACGAGATCAACCGCACCCCGCCCAAGACCCAGGCGGCGCTTCTCGAAACCATGCAGGAGAATCAGGTGACGGCAGCCGGTCGCACCATGGCTCT
>CAYWQM010000169.1:4289-4643 GCA_964460215.1 uncultured Lentisphaerales bacterium | reverse complement strand
TGAACGCACGGACGCGGAGATCCGTGCTACTTTGGGCGCGCCTCGAGATTACTGACACCTGACACCTGACACCTGACACCTGCAATCTACCCTCTTTCACACTGGTCCCCGGCGGGTTGTGCCCTCGGCGGACGCGCGACGCACGGAGAAGCCGCCGTCGAAAACGGTGACGAGTTTGAACGCGGTCTCCTCGGGGTAATGGTGCCAGTTGGATGTTCCGATGCTGGTGATCAGGCGCACGCCTTCCCAGACGATATCGATGTCCTGATGGATGTGGCCGGAGAAGCCGCAGGTGATCTTGCTATCCGTAAAGAACTGCGCCAGTTCATGCCGGTTCGGCATGTTGTACATACT
>CAYWQM010000169.1:370-4279 GCA_964460215.1 uncultured Lentisphaerales bacterium | reverse complement strand
GATGCAGGATGAACAACGGACAGAGCATGATCACGAAGCGATGGGTCGCATCGGCGGGCGCAGTACCGATCGCGTCACGCAGATACGCCCATTCCGCCGCCTGCGACTCCGGGCCGAAATTGCCGCGCAGCGCACAGGCGTTGAAGCCGACGAAGAAACAGCCCTTGTGGTTTAATACAAATCTGTTCGGCGTCGCCTCGTGCGTCGCGTAGACCGGGTCCTGGTCGTGATTCCCCCGGACGCCGTACCACGGGACATTCAAGCGCCCGGCACCAGCCAGAAAGAGATCGCGCTGTTCCTCAGAATCGACCTCATCTATGTGGTCGCCCCCAAAAACGACAAGGTCGACATCGGCGGAATTTATAAAATCGACTGATCTGTCCAGGCGCACGCGATCGGAGTCGTCGGCATGCAGTCCATGCGGGCTCTTCATGCCGATCTGGGGGTCGGTGATGAATGCAAAGGTGAACATGAATGAATGCACTCCTGGCCATGTCTCAATCCGGGATCTGAAGGAAGCGCGAGAGTAACACCAAGCGGGTCAGATTGCAAGGATTGGCGCAAAGATTATGGCCTCCATAAACTCTGGGAGCAATGGGAGGTATAAGATCCGGTGCAACACTGCCGGTGCCTGCACCACCTGTCGAAATCGTTGAGCCGGTCCGCAGCACCCAGCCGGCGCCTGGCACCTGGCGCACCATCGTGCTGCCGGTGCTGCCGGTGCTGCCGGTGCGGATGCGCCCTGCAAGCCGTGTGACGACGTTGCCGCCGCCGCGGTCGATTTGGCCTGCAAGATTATCGGCATAAACCCGCCGACCAATACGCCGGAGTTCCTCGATTGCGTTCAGGTCATCATTGACACGATGTTGATCAGCGCCAACATCTGCGAAACCGACTGCGATGTCGGTGCTGCAATAGACACCGCAATCGACAACAAGTAAGCGAACGATCAGACTTCAAAAAAGCGCGGGGCCCAAAGGGGCTCCGCGCTTTTTTTTATTCACGCGACGACGGCAGCCAAATGGTAAGCGTCCGACCGAATGCATCTATCAAATCCGGGCCGGGATACGACCACCTGCTCGCCGTGGAAATCGAGGGACTGCGGCACGGATGGAACGAACAGATCATCGCCTCATACCCGACAACGAGCGACAGCGGCAGCCTTAGGGGCCCGTTTGCCTATCCCTTCGTGCTGCCCGATCAGAGCGGCGTGATCTTCAACGCCGCTTGGCCGGGCCCCAAGCACGGCGTGTACCTGGCGGAGTGGCCGGCGGATTTTGAAGTGAGCTATACCCACGGCGGTCTGTGCTCGTCGAGCATCTGCCGAAAATACCGTGGAAACGCCAAAAACACCGCAAACTGTTGCAGCACTGGGTCACGGCATTTCGGGAAGTCAGAGCCCCCCCCCGGTGCGCCAATTTTTTGCTTGGAATTCGGACGGAAGATGCTTATACCTAACTAAGCGCGCAGGCGGGGATTCCCGCGATTTTTGAGGCAAGACCATCTACACGGATAGGTTTTGGGTCGAAGTAACAACTTGATAAAATGCACAACTGGACAGTTGCCAAGCAACTCGGAGAGGAACCCCATGAAAAAGATACTTGCAGCAATCACAGCGCTCGCGGTGTTCGGCGTGACCAACCAGATGTTCGCCCACAACGAACATGCAGCAGACGCGGTCTGGGTAGCGGTCCAGATGGACGTCATGGAAGATAACCCAAATGGTTTTGGCAAGCGTGTGGTCCCCGGCCCAACAGGTTTCCATTCCCTGCAAGGGGCCAACCTGGGCCATGGATTCTACGTTAATATTGCAGGCCACGCCTACGATAAACCCGGGGGCGCCGAGGAGATGCCTTGGGAACATTTCTTCTTCATGGCGGACCGCGGCACAACCGGCAACCTCATCAACGAGAGGACTCAATACGATTATTACCCCTTCACGGTCAACTTGGATGGGACTGTCACCCCGGCCGAGGGGATCTGGAATTTCAACACTAATCATCTCGATGCCTCACCTTGGCCGGGCGAGGCCGTCGAGGTGATGCTTCGCGTACGACTCAGGGGCGTCGGCACACCTTACAATAAGCAAGATCACGTTGATGCCGTCGGAGAGCGCAACGACGGCGGCGGACCTGCCGGCGCGGATGGCGCGGCCGGACCTGCCGGACCTGCCGGTACGGACGGTGCTGCCGGACCTGCCGGTACGGACGGTGCTGCCGGTGCGGCCGGACCTGCCGGTGCTGCCGGTGCTGCCGGTGCGGATGCGCCCTGCAAGCCGTGTGACGACGTTGCCGCCGCCGCGGTCGATTTGGCCTGCAAGATTATCGGCATAAACCCGCCGACCAATACGCCGGAGTTCCTCGATTGCGTTCAGGTCATCATTGACACGATGTTGATCAGCGCCAACATCTGCGAAACCGACTGCGATGTCGGTGCTGCAATAGACACCGCAATCGACAACAAGTAAGCGAACGATCAGACTTCAAAAAAGCGCGGGGCCCAAAGGGGCTCCGCGCTTTTTTTTATTCACGCGACGACGGCAGCCAAATGGTAAGCGTCCGACCGAATGCATCTATCAAATCCGGGCCGGGTTGCCTACCCTATGGCCAGAAGCGTGACGGTGGACGTGGTCCTCCCTTTAGGGCCACACCTATTATTTGATAATAGCGTTTGTGGACCTCTGCGGCGATGAGAAATAAGGCCTGCTTTCAGACTTTAGAATATCAACTAAAATCGAATGAGAAATCCCGAATCGAGGGTAGATTGAATCGACAACCGCAATGCAACTGGGCCGACATTCCCCGTCCCCCTGGCGATGATCCATGCCCACGGCCGTGGCAAACGAAAAGCGGAGAATTAGCATGATTACCGATGAACAGATCCAATTCTGGGATGAGAACGGTTATTTGAAATATGGCAAGGTCCTGGAACAAGGTGACGTCGCGGAACTTCTTGAACGGTTGGATCGGATCGCCCTTATTGAATCGAAAGGCGGTGATGATTCATCCGTTGAGTTCAGCGTCGGCCACGCCCGTGACGAGACCGGCCCCGGATATGAACCCGAGGCAATCAGGCAGTATCTCAATCTATGGAAGCGCGATGAGGCGTACGATAAAGTCGTGCGTCACCCGCTGGTCACCGGTATCACAAAGCGGCTGCTGAAGACACCGGCACTGCGGCTGTGGCATGATCATATGATCTCGAAACCACCCGGGGAAAACGCCCGTTTCCAGTTCCATCAGGATTTCTACAACTGGCCCCTCGCCGATCCGAACATCCTCACGTGCTGGATCGCTCTGGACGACGCAACCGTGGCGAACGGCTGTATGCACGTTGTCCCCGGCAGCCATCGCGATCCGCGTTTCTCGGTGGAAGCCAGGAAGCTGGAGCTGGAGGAACTTGCGAAAAACCCCGACGCCAGGACTGAGCGGGTGATCATGGGCGAACACCCCGCCAGCTTCGGCGTGCCGGTAGAGTTGAAGTCGGGCGAGTGTATGTTCCATCACAGCCTGAACTTCCATTCAACTCCGAAGAACACTACGGATTCACAACGTCGCGCCTTTGTGATTATCTACCTGCCGGAGGGCATGTGTTTCGATAACACCCAGGCCGGGGATCATCCCCTCGTCCCGCTTATCGAGGCCAAGCATGGCGAACCCATCACCGGCAGTGATTTTCCGGTGGTCGGTTAGGCCGTGGATCGCTGAAACCTGACACCTGAAACCTCTCCTGAAACACATCATGATCGTCCGTGAATACGTGGGCTACATTGGACAGAACACTAGACGCTGAAAGCTGAAATCCTGAACCAGAGAGATGACATCATGGACCTGAAGTATTCTGTCGTTCTCAATACGTTGAACACCGGGGATGCTGGCTGCAGTATCTGGGAACATCCCAACGAGATGC
>CAYWQM010000169.1:0-360 GCA_964460215.1 uncultured Lentisphaerales bacterium | reverse complement strand
ACACGTACAATACTTGGCCACAAGAAGGATTTTTGTATACCAGATTTTTGGGCAAGATAATTATCTCCAAATTCGGCCTGAGAAAATTCTATGGCACTGTCTATTAATCCAGATTGACTAGTGTAGTTACTAGTAAAATTTCGAACCTTTAGAGGAAAAGCATCCTCTAATCTTATCGATGCCGCATTTGTTCTCTTTTCTAATAAAGCGGCAGAGCCGCAACACAGTAGAACGGACCTCTGTGTCCGTTCGATTGAACGCACGGACGCGGAGATCCGTGCTACTTTGGGCGCGCCTCGAGATTACTGAACGCCATCCCGGAAGCGTTGAGTATTGTCGACGAGATCGCCGCCGACAATC
>CAYWQM010000168.1:297-4772 GCA_964460215.1 uncultured Lentisphaerales bacterium | reverse complement strand
CCGCCGTCCCGGTGGCTGGAGGTGCTGTCGCCATCGGTCGTGATCGTCCCATCCAGCGTAAAAGTCCCACCGGCAACGATCCTTATGACCCCGCCGCCAGCGCCTCCTCCAACCCGCGTGCCGTTGCCGCCGCCGCTGCCCAGGTCGTCAGGCAAGAGGCCGGAGTCGGTGTACAGGCCGCCGGTCGAGCCGTTGGCGTTGCCGCCCCGGCCTCCGTGGCCGCCGCCAGCCCCCGCGCCGCCGGCGGCGTGCGTGCCGCCCGCGCCCGGCCCACTGGACGCCCCATAACCTTTGCCGTCGGCAGTGATCGCCGTGCCGGTCTCCACGGTGACATCACCGGTCACGATGATCTGAAAGTCGCCATCGACGGTCAGTATCGCTTCATTGATCAAGGACAAATTGCCGTTGATCGTGGTTTCTTCATCAAAGATAGTATCCGAAGAAACCTCCAGATCACCATCGATGGTCAAGGCATGGGCGCCGTGGACGCCAAGCCAGAACACAACAAGCCCGATCGCTGAGTAGATCAATCGCTGCGTGATGCATGAAATGCCGTCGCTGTTCGTAAGCATGGGACCCACTTCTCTGGATAAAATCATTCTGCCGCGATATCATCCCGGGCAATTCCAAATGCCCTGGGAATCTGGACCAAATCATATGAAACAATGACGATGTCGACTGCAATTGCACTATCAACCATCTGTTTGGTATATAAATCCAGAGATCATAATGCAAGAACTACCAGAAAAAATGGCACAAGAATTTGTATCTGAATAATGCCGGCACCGTATTGCAGGCTTGACTCCGACACGTGGCCGGCCGGAGCACAACGACAGCAACTGTCGAACTCGCGCTCGCACTGTTTTGTATGGTGGCGTTTGAGGTGTATTCGGTTGCCGCCTGCGCCATCGATCTGGCAGTTCCCGGACTGCCGACGCTGCGACAGTACTAAACTACGACAGCGAATGAATTCACCGTCAATCCGAAATCAACCTCATACATCATGATCCGCGCCATCTTTCTCGATCTCGACCACACGCTGTGCGACACCGGCCATGCCGACCGCCAGGCGCATGCCGACACGATTGCCCTTGTCGAAGCGGAGCGACCCGATATCGACGCCCAGCGTCTGGTGCAAACCTTTCGCGAACTGGTCAGTACCGAGCCCTTTGATCCCGCAGGTAGCGACACCGTCGAATGGCGCAGCGAACTATTTGCCCGGGCACTACAGCAGCAGAACGTCAAGGCACCTGAACTCGCGGCCCAGCTGAGTCCATATTTTCACAGACGGCGCATCGAAAACTTCGATTACTTTCCCGGCACCGTCCCGCTGCTAGCAACGCTGCGTGAAGCGCACAAGCTTGTCGTGATCACCAACGGGACATCAGAAATTCAGCGGCCGAAGCTGGGAAAATGCAACGTCAAGGAACACGTCGATCACATTCTGGTGAGCGGCGAGACACCCTGGAACAAGCCCGACCCCGGCATCTTCCATCATGCCTGCAAGCTCGCGCAATGCGAAGCCGCCGAGGCGATTCATGTGGGCGACAGCCTGGAAGCCGATATTTGTGGCGGCATCAATGCAGCCCTCGCAGCAACTGTCTGGATCTCGCCGGACCGCACCGCCGCCCCTGACCCTCGTCCGGACTTCACCGTCGCGTCCGTGCTGGCATTGCCCGAGATCCTGAAGCAGTTGCAGTGACTCGAAGGGTGCCCGTGAACTGTCAGTACTCTGATCGTTCCGGTTGCCACCACCAGCTCTGATAAATTCCACGGTGCCATGCACACCGTGTTCGGCCACAACGGCGACGACCACCTTTGCAATCCGGAATTCGTGGCGACCGCCGCCTGAAATGCGCCGCACCACAAGAAAGTCGGTTTCAGCGATCTCGACGGATACCGCATCGGAATTTCCCACTGCGAAGCTGATCCTCCCAATTTCGCAATCGCTCAACAGCGTGCCCTCGCGCTGTTCGGACATCGCCCCATCGATCACACCCAAGTGGTGTAAAGCCCTGTCAGGCTGATCGATCCGGCGAACTTTTCCACTGAAAAAACTCCATCAAATAGTCCGCGGCAAGCTCGTTGCCGATGGCCGCGGTATTCCAACCTTTGAGTTTCAAACTTGGCGTACAGAGCAATTTTCCGGGGTTTTAAAAAGCTTTTTTTTCGTTTTTTTTTCTCTCTTGCTTGTAATATCCATATCGGCTTCGATAATGCTTGCAGGGCCTTTTTGCGCAGGACAACTCGCTTCGTGCGAGAATTCCCGCGGGAGAAGTGGCCTTTTTGTGCTGATGTAATCTATTGATCTGAGACAACTTAGCCTTATTTCATGAAGGGAGATTTGCGATGAAAATATTGCGAAAAAAGTTCGCGACTTTTGCGCCGCGGCAATTGCCGGCGGTATTTAAGTTGCGACCTGCTTTGCTCAAATTTACGATAGCCACGACTTTTCTGGCACTGCTATTCGTAACCCCAGCTCATAGCGACACAATAACCGTCCACCAGACAGGCGACGGCGATTACACAACGATTAAAGACGCAATGGCAGCGGCCAAGCCCTCCGTGGATGTTGTAAAAATCATCGACACTGCCACCTACTCCGAATCGATCGTAGCAACCCTCGGTGTCGATCTGATATCGAACGCCTTCCCCAAGCCAACCATCGTCTCCGCGTCCCCATCTCTCCCGGCGCTGACGCTGAACGGTAGTAACGTGAGTGGTATTACGTTCGCGAACTCCGGCAAACACCTCGGTGCCCAGACCTTTGTCGGGGCCTTGGAAATTACCCCCAATGCCGGAACGAGCACGATCTCGGATTGCACGTTCGCTTCGAATGCATGCGGTGTCATGGTCGACAACCTGCCCTGCACCCGCGGTGCGCTGGTGACGATTACCGATTGTGTGTTTGTCGATAACCTGGTTGGGACTCTGCTGAGCGATTCGGATGGCCACAATGTCGTTATCACGCGATCGGTGTTCGACAGCAACGGCGATGCCGGGGCCGCGGCTCCGCTTAACGGTGCATGTATGCTCACCGCTGCTTTCGATAGCTGCGAGATTAGTGATTCACTGTTTACTAACAATGAAACCGTTCAGTTTCCATTTGCCGGTTTCAATGCCGGGTCCTGCATTGTCGGGGCGACGTTCGGCAGCCTTGAAGGTCAATTGCTCACGATCGACAACATCATCGTGGAGTCAAACAACGGGGACGCCGCGATCTCTTTGACGAACAACATCCGGTACACGATTAAAAATTCTCTGTTGCAGGCCAATGTCGAGCTCAACGGCCAAAGCACGAAGTTGCGCGAAGGGACGATTTCCGACAACACGTTCGATGGCGCCAACCTGATCGCCTTCGGCCCGGTCGAGGCACTCTTGATCGGTAATGTGATTATCAACGGGCAATACAGCTTTGCCGGTGTCGGGTCGCAACTCGCGGTCGTCAACCAGACTTTTGTCGGCAAAAACAAAAACGGTATGGCTCCGCCAGACAGCGCCATCGAATTTTTGAGTACCTCGACTTTCGGCACGTTGCCGACGAATTCACCGCTGATTACAAATGTCATTTTCTCCGGATATGCCTGCGGCCTGCATCGTGCGACTGATAGCGACAGCTATACGACGAACTCGAACTTTTGGCAGGTCGGCACGCCCGTCTGTGGCATCAGCACGGAAAATGTCATCAGCACCAACATGGTGGGAGCTAATCCTGACTTTTCGAATCCGGGTGAGGACGATTATCGTCTCGGCTGCGATGTCTCCAGCATGCTGCTGACAGACTCCACGCAACCGTCGATGGAAGGAAGTTGGATCGGCGCGTTGCCCCAGGCGCCCGGCTGCTCAACGGCTCCCACGATCGTTAGCCAGAGCGATGCAATCACGCGCAACGTCGATGAAAGTCTCGATGTGACCGATGCGGCAACTCCGACGGATGTCTCGAGCAGCAGCAGCAAAGATAAAGACAACGTTCAACGGGGAGACGATGTAACCGGCGACTTTGCACTGACTCTGGCAGCGGGCAAACCCGTTGACTTGGACACCGGCAACATTACAACCCCCGACACAGCCGTACCCAGCCGCACAACCGCCGCAAATACGATCATCGATGATCACGGCGAGCTCTGCTCGGGCTACACCGAGACCCTGCCCTCGATCGAGGCAGATAGTACGATCAACCTGCAAAGCGTCGGTGCGAATGACACGTCGATGTCCCTGGACGTCAACACCGACACGAGCGTACCGCAACCCGAAGGCAATGTACAGGTTCCGGGAAACATCGTGCTCAATGGCGCCGACAACTCGACGAGCAGTCCTCAGGCCACCATCGACACCACCCCTGGCACCGACGCTACCACGATCAGCATCGCCCCGGTCAACGCCAAGGACCTCGAGATCGAATCCCAGAACGCTGTCACAATCAACGTCGAGCCGGTCAATATCGAGCCGGTCAACGCCAAGGACCTCGAGATCGA
>CAYWQM010000168.1:0-186 GCA_964460215.1 uncultured Lentisphaerales bacterium | reverse complement strand
CATCTGCGCCTAGATCACCTCGATCCTCCTGCAGCGCTACTCCGACACCTCTGCTTGGACCTACGCCTCCACGATCATCATCGACCCGTTCAACGCCAAGGACGTCGAGATCGAATCCCAGAACGCTGTCACGATCAACGTCGAGCCGATCAACGGCAAGGACATCGATATCGTCGCCCGGGCCGC
>CAYWQM010000167.1:0-4784 GCA_964460215.1 uncultured Lentisphaerales bacterium | reverse complement strand
AAGCCGACTGCGCCAGCTTCAGCGCCTCGCGACCATCACGATACTGTGGATCCCAATGGGTCGAAAAAATCTGCGCGAGATCGAGAAGCGATAACTGGTGCGTCGGGGCGGCGCGCAATGCATTCCGAAAATAGTTCACGGCTCGATCGACATGACCACGCCGCACAAATAACCACCCCATTCGATAATTAGCACCGGCATGTGCGGGGTGCAGTCGCAGCGTCACCTGGAACTGCCGGGATGCGTGCGTCATGCGCTTCTGCAGCAGCAATACCTCACCGAGCGCGAAATTCGCATCGACATTTCCGGGCTCAAGGGCGATGGTCTGGCGACACATTCGCTCAGCTTCCTTTAACTGCCCGCTGGGAAGCAGTGCCGCCGCCAGATTCGCCAAAGTGTCCGGTAATTTCACGTCCCAGTCGGCCTTTCCCTGGCTCGCCATTTCGGTTTTCTCGGCTATTGCCAGGTCGGCGTAAGCCAGGGCAGAACCCAGATCATCGCGGACGAGAGACTGCACGATCAACATCGACAATGTCAACAGATACGGTGGCGTCCGCCAGCGCCCGGCAAAGGGGGTCAGTCGTTCTCGGCGTTCCGGTGGATCGGTGTCCAGATGCTGGATATCATCAAGCAACCGTTCAATCGACACCCGGCCTTTGTAGATGGCAGCCACGCGCCCGTCCCCGGCGAGCAGGACGCTGGTTGGTACCGGTAATGACTTATAGATTTGAAACAACCGATCGAACAAGATATCCAGTCGCTGGATCATCCGTGGGTCCGCCATGCCGGTGTCGAACGGCAGGCGCAGACGATTCGCCATGGCGACGGCTTTCTGAGGGGTCCCGCGATAATCACCCAACCCGTCGACACTGAGTGCAACAACCCGTAAACCGACGTCCTGCAACCTCTGGTGATGTTCGGAAAAGTCGTTCAGCTCGGCGACGCACGGCGAACACCAACTGGCCCAGAGATTGATCAAAACTGGCTGGTCTGCTTGTAGGCCGGTCGGCGCCGTGTTCAGGCCGACAGTCTCCCCGTCGAACGTCTGCCAGGTGACATCCGGCAACGGCAGGCGATTGGTAAGGAATACCGCAACGGTAGCGTTTTTGTCAGGCATATCCGGCGTCGATGCTGCCAACCTGACGCGATCTTGCGGCGGCTTCCACTCCCGCACTGTGCCGGCGCCCTGCACCAGCCGGTAGTGCGTATTCGGCTGCACGCCGGCGAAGACCTCGGAATCTCCCCCGGGCCAGCGTACCGTCACGCGGTCAATCGCAGCCGCGGCGCCCAGGCCGAAATGGACCCATTTGCTATGCTGCGACAGAAAGCCTTCACCAGCGCGCAAAGTCTTGATTAATTTGATAGGTTCGCGGTTGCGTTCCAGCACGACTCCGATACGGGCGCCAATCGCATCGCGATTGGTGGTGGTGCCGTTGCCTTCGAGCTTAAACTGAACCCAGTTGTGATCCCCGGCATTGTCGTTGCGGAGGAACCGTGCCTGCGGTCCTGAACGATTGACCAGCCACAGATCGAGATCGCCGTCAAAGTCCCAGTCGACGGGCGCCACGCCGCGGGCGTCGTCGGGAAAATCGAAGCCACTGGAGGCAGACACTGTCGCGAATGCCTTACCCGGCCCCAGATTGAGGTAGGCGCAGTTTCGTTCGCGGCCGCTAAGCGACTTCCCGTTGGACAATAATTTGTCCATGCCCAGGGCCGCATGGAGATAGTCCTCCTTATCGGCCGCTTCTTCATGAACCTCCGGCGATTGCGACAGAACCTGCCGCCAGAAGAAACTTCACAAATCATGCTCGTCGATATTGGTGAGAAAGCCGTTAGCCGCCAGGATATCCTCCCAGCTGTCGTTGTTGATGTCGCAGAATGGGGAGCTCCAGCTCCAGCGCCCCATCATCACCCCCGCGTCGGCGCTGGCATCCGTGAACGCGCCGGCCTGATTGGTCAGCAGCGAGTTGCCGCGTGTCAGGTACTGCATCTTGTGGCGCATCGGCGCATTGCCCTCGACGAACTTATCCTGAAACACAATGCGGTTACCGGCTGCCGAGTACATGTTGGCAACATACAGATCCATCCAGCCGTTGTGATCGACATCGCTCCAGGCGGCCGACATGCTGAAGCCGCGATCCTCGCAGCCTGCGGCCTGTGCTACCTCGACGAACCGCCGCTTGCCGGTCCCTGGATCCGCATCATTGCGATACAGCAGGTTGCGCCCGAAATCATTGGCGACGTACAGATCCTGATCGCCGTCGTTGTCATAGTCTTCGAAACTCGCGGCGAGGGCATAGCGGTTGCCACCCTCGGCAAGCCCGACCGCATCAGTGACGTCGGTGAACTGCCAAGCTCCCTCATTGCGGAGCAGTACGTTGCGGCCGCCGTTGATCGCGTCGAAGTACGGCACAGGATACGCGATCACCTTGCCTCTGTCTTTGTCGGAAAAATAAACACAGGCGAAAATGTCGAGATCACCGTCGTTGTCATAGTCGGATGCCGCCAAGGAAAAGGCATCCGCCGCAAAATCGAGCAGCGTATACTCGGGAAACCTGCCGCTCCCATCGTTCCGGCTGACCAGCAGGCCCTCGTAGGTGGCACAGACCAGGTCCTGGTCGCCGTCATTATCGAAATCGGCGAGCAGCACACCGCTGGTGGCCGCCATCCAGTCGACCCCGGCCGCCGCCGAGATGTCCGTCACAGTGCCATCCGGATTGTGACGCAACAGGCGATTCGGCAAGCCGCCTTCCTGAGCGATGTAGACATCGTCGAGCCCATCCCCATCGACATCACCGAGCGCGATGCCGAGATAGCCATTGATATCGATGCCCTGCATGAATTCAATGCGTTGCACCCAGTACGCGATGCCGTGCATGAACTGCTCGCGATAGCACTCATTGCCACCCATAACCGCTTCCGAGCAATCGCTGAAGAGGGTGGGACGCTCGGTAGCCAGCGTGATCTGTTCGTACTTGACCGTTGTCATGGAGATGAGCAGCGGTGGCCCGGCTTGCTGCGGTTGCCAGCCGCAGCGCCAGGTGGCGGTCTCTTCCAGGGAGCCGCCGGCGGCGTGGCCGAAGAAACTGACGAGAGCGACAGTGTCGGGTCCAGCCGTCGTCATCTCGATGCCGGTGACTTTGAGTTCAGCGCGCGGGATGTAGCCATGAGCGTAGGGCCGGCGCAGTTGCTGCAACACGGCTACTCCATCGCCGGTCGGTGCCGCCTGATTCTCCGTTCCCGCCACCGCGGGTTGTGGTCGCCGGACCGTGATCGCTCCGTCCCGAAAAACTGTCTCAAGCGTAACTGGCCGCAGGGACCGGCAGGCGAAACCCGGCGCCGTCAACCCCTCCAGGTGCGCTGCCGCGATCGGATCGGACTGGGAGAGCAGAGCGGCGAACACCTTTAACTGTTTTCCGGCCTCGCCGCTGAGGACTTCGGTGTTCCAGCCGTCACGTGCCGGGTCATCGAGGGGCGGCGCTGCGGCGGTTGCGACCAGTGAAAAGCCGAAGATGAGGAGCAGGATGTACAGGCAATAACGCATGCTATAAGGTAACCCATGAAAGGCTCCGCAGGAAGATTTCGCGCGTCATCACCGGGGCTGTTTCGTTCTTTCCCGTCCCTTTCCAGAATCCGACTTTCGCACAATTTGTCACTGACGCTGCGTTTACGGTGACAGGGCAAGGGTATATGTTCCTATCGTGAAAAACGGGATTACACAGTATGACATCGCATCTCAAAACATCTGACTCGAACAGCGAACGGACTTCATACCGCCGACGAGCGCCAAGCGGGAATCTGTTCACCTTGATCGAATTGCTGGTTGTCATCGCGATCATCGCGATCCTCGCGGCCATGCTCCTGCCCGCGCTGACCCGGGCGAAGGCAGCCGGGTGGCGGACACTGTGCCTGAGCAATCAAAAACAGATTTATCTCGGTTTTGTCCATTATGCGAGCGACTTCGACGATTACTTTCCCGCCCGCGGAACCAGTCACAATTCGTGGGATGGGGGTCCCGCCGATAATGCATATCCGTGGGGGCCGTGGAACAGGCGTCTCGCAAAACTCGATTACTACGGCGGTCCCGAACCGGGCCTTTACGGACCGACAGTGATGAAGCCGTCGTTTAGCTGGTCGCATAAACGCTGGATCATATTTCGCTGTCCGGCAGATTCGACAGATGAGGTTCCAGCTTGGGGCGACGGCAATTACTCGGGCGCAGAGGTCTCGAATTACGGCAACGAGTTTATGAACACCAGCTATGCGATGAGTTACAATGTGGGGAGTGTAGCGACCGATGGTACCCACTGGGCGGAACGCAGGGGGTTCTCAGCCCCCGGGCAAGCAGGCGCCGAAAATGGACTTTCCTGGCAGAATGCGCCGGCCACCGCGACGGAGGCCCCGCTGATAATGGATTCCGGGAGATATACCTTCGGCTGGCAAACGCCGTCGTTCAGTGATTGGATTGATGACCCCTTCGAGACGGGTATGCATTCTGGAAACCGGACACCGGACGCCTTCGATCGCCATCTTGATCGGGCCAACTTTGTGTACCTGGATGGACACGCTACAACTCGCGCACCGTTCTGGCTTACCGGTGAGCATCTATGGTTCAAAGCGTACAAGGACCCGTAGGCGCTTATTCCTCAGACTTCGCCAGATGATACAGCTTGCCGGCCTCGTACAACGCGATACAGGTTCGGATGCACTCGGCGAACTCAGCCTCTTCGGTCCGCTCGGCATCACTCTTCCGTAATCGTCAGCACCTGATTCGACTTGATCGG
>CAYWQM010000166.1:0-4937 GCA_964460215.1 uncultured Lentisphaerales bacterium | reverse complement strand
GTGACGGGTTCGTTTTACTATTGCTTTGACGAGCGGTTAAGCACCCCAAAGAATGACCTGAAGCTGTACCGGGGCAATCGCGGCGACGCAAGTTTCCATGCCTGGCACCGCCCGGATCCGAAGACCGGCTTTGCCGGCGGGCCAGCGATCGATACTGCCTCAGCCCGCGAAGGGATTGACGATCTGCGCTATATCGTGACGCTCGAGCGTCTGATCCTTGAGGCCCGCAGCCACGAGCGCAATGCGGCGGCTCAGAAGGCAGCCGAAGAATCTGAGGGAACGCTGCAGTCCATCATCGCCAGCTTTGATTTCAGCAACGCCCCGCACATCAAGATCCCGAATGCCACAGCTGAGTCCGAGTGGGAGAAACGCGGGGAGCGTGACGGTCTGCCCACGGTTAGCGGCGAGTACCTCTATCGCAACGGCTGGGGCGCGACGGACTACGATCTTGCCCGGCACAAGATTGCTGAACAGATCATCAGGCTGCAGACCTTCCTGGCTAGTATTCGATGAGCTTCGGCGGGAACCACATGCCTCGACAATTCGGCGCCAGGCTTCTGGCATGATGGCATACACAACAATCGGCTCAACCGGTGTGGAGGTATCCCGCGTCTGCCTGGGAACCTGTTTTCGCTCGGGCCTGACGACAGCCGGCTGCCGGACCGTGATCGATGAAGCGGTCGAGCAGGGGATCAATTTCATTGACTGCGCCAACATGTACCACGGCGGCGCCGCCGAGGCGGCTGTGGGTGAAGCGATACGAGGCCGGCGTGACAAGTTTGTAATTACCTCGAAGGTAGGGGCCGATCGCAACGCCGCCCGCCGCCGTGAAGGGCTGGCAACCGCCACGATCAACCGCGGCATTGAAGCGACGCTGTCCCGGTTGGGCACGGATTACATCGATTTCTATCTGTGCCACCTTCCGGACGCTGAAACACCGATCGCCGAGACACTGGGTGCCATGGACGAGCTGGTGCGGCAGGGGAAAGTACGATATACAGGTTGCAGCAACTTTGATGCTGAACAGCTGGACGAAGCACTGGCGTTCAGCAAGCAGAAGCAATGCACAGCATTTGTCTGCCACCAGGTTTGTTATAACCTTCTGGATCGCCGCCTCGATGATGAGGTGATTCCATTATGCACGCAGCAACGGATTGCGGTGACGACGTACGGCCCCACTGCAAAGGGATTGCTCACCGGACGCTACCGCTACGGCGAACCGCCGCCGCCGGGTACGATGTGGGACCGTATGTCCGACAGCTTCAGCGAAGTCATGACACCGCATGCCGGGGCGATCATAGACACCGTTGTCGAGATCGCCCGGCAACGTGACCGGACACCGGCGCAGGTGGCGATGGCATGGTGCCTGGCTCAACCGGGAATCGCCGCAGTCATTACCGGAGCCGACACCGTGGAACGCGTCCGCGAAAACAGCGGTGCCGCCGGCTGGGCGATTGATGCCGAAGCAATGGCAAGTCTGGAAGAGGTGTCAACGATCTCGAATTGATGTTTCATTCGAGAATCAGTGTTCCGAACTTTGCGGGCACATGATTACCTCCGAACGTTGAAGACCATTGCGAGCATTCCGCGGGCTGTTGAACACGGGTGCGAACGACCTGCAATCCCAACTGCGTCCCTGAGCGGACAGACGTTTGTCCCAGGCTTGCCCAGGCCAGGGTAATCTCCAGCGTCCATGCCTGATCGTCTCGTCCTGATTGAACGGTGCATTCTGGACACCATTGGGAACCATCGTCCCGGCCGTTCATGTGCGCGCTGTACATGACCGCATGGGCATTGAAGGCCAGATGATAGTAACCCCGGCCATCGATCCGCGGATCAATGAATATCTCCATAAGATCGTCAAACCAGAACCGCGGCATATATCGGTCGGCCGCGGCAGTAAGCCCCGAAAGATGCGGTTCGTGGCAATCAATTCTCAGGTAAAGGTTTTCATTGTCGTAGACAAGCTGCACCTCGGTGGGACAGTTCGCGCGATTCTGTGCGTTTACGTTATAAAAAGCAGCAAGAGTTGCGGAGGTTTGCCAGATCAGCTCGTCGGGCGACCGATCAGCTTTCGGACAAAGCACGCTACGAAAGGCTTCGACCGGAACGCTGACCTGTCTGGTGACGGGTGCCGACTCCGCCCCGGCAACCGTCACCGTGATCTGCGGCGCCGGGTACTGATCCTGCAAATCGTCAATCGTGCCATCCAAAATCAATCGCCCCGTTTCTCCCGCTGCCAGTGACGTGCATTGTAACTGCGGCGAGATGCGCCATTGCGAATTCGGCACTGACAGCGGCGCGGCGCTGACTTCGATCGGTTTGTCCAGCGAGTTGGTGATGGCCAATTCAATCGAACCTGAGTTCTCGTCACCGGCCAGATTCAGTTTCGCCTTGATCGAATGCAGAATGCCGGGGGTTTCGAGATGCTCATAGTAGACGACCGTATCGCTGGCGATGCCGTTGGGTCTGATGATATCAACATGCCAGCCCTTGTCAGACACCGTGACCATACAAAAATGGATGATATCGCCAAGGGCTTCTTCATCACCGATGGTCGTGGTGCTCGCACCCGTGATGTAATAGTGCACGCCATCGACGGGAGCGAACTTCATGTACCGATGGACATGTCCCGCAAACACCGCACAAACACCGTGTCGTGCCAGCACGGGATGAACTTGCGACATCCATGCTTCGCGTTCCGCCACGGCCACGGGGCCGGAATCGCTCCACAGCGGGCGGTGTAGCAAAACTATCTTTACGTCAACGCCGTCAATACCTGCAAGGCTCCGGTCGAGCCAATCCAGTTGTTTATCATCAATTCGAAGAAGTAACCGGTTATGCTCGTCACGCACTTCACTGTCGAGAATGACAAAGTGTACGCCGTGCTGAGTAAACGAGCGGAACGTAGGTCCACACCGCTCGACATAAACTGACCGTGACCGGGAATCAAAAATATCATGATTCCCCGCTACAGTCACCGGCGGCGGATTCAACTGGCGCAGCAGGGAATCGGCATCATCCCACCCATCAAGATCGCCGGCCAGAAGCTGGTCGCCAAGATGTACGACGAGGTCCGGCTTGAGCTGGTTGATTGCGTCAATCTGCGGCATGGCCAGCGCAGTGCGATTGTGCGTATCGCCAAAAACTGCGAATCGACAGGTCATGCTCTTCTGACCGGCTCTGTCCAGCGATCAACCAAAGCGGTCGCATCGTGGAGTAGCTGGTCTTGTTCATCATGGGCTGCTTTGATTTCCAGCGTCCGTGGACCGGAAAAACCGAGACGGTCCAAAGTCGCCAAAAAAGCATCCCAATCGATAACACCCCGGCCTGGCAGCCAATGATAATCCGTTGTGCCGTCGTTGTCGTGCAAATGCAGGTAAAAGAGCTTCTCCGCCGCCACTTCCAGCTCTGCCACAGCGTCAAATCCGTTCATCGCGGCATGGCCTGTGTCCAGGCAAATACCAACGTGGTCACCGGCGCCTTCGATCATTTCCAAAAGCTCCACGGCCGAACATCCCGGGCGAGGTCTGCCGCGCAGTTGAAGGTTCTCGACTGCCAGTTTCAGTCCAGCCGCTGCCGCCAGCTCGCCTATCTCATGGATCGAACGCACTGCCTGAGACCATACCTGATCCCGCATCTCGTTCGTGTAATGATCGTGCAAGTCCGCCGTGGGATGGTGTACGCCATACCCGGTGCCAATTTGAGCCAGGGGCTTAAACACCGACGTAATCCTGCGTACAGCTTCACGTCGTTCCTGTTCATCCGGTGCCCCTGGATCGACGCCCAGGCATATCGTGTGAGCTGCGGGAACCGAAAACCCCAGCTCTAACAACAACGCCTGGACCCCCGTCAGATTGCTTTCCAACGCCTCTAAATGCGGGCCTTCATAACAAGAGAATTCGATCTGGTTAAACCCGCAATCCGCAATCTTCCGCAGCGCCGGATCGAGTTGCGAATTGAGAAACAAGCTCATCGCAATCCCATAACATGTTGTTTCAGACGTCATTTATAGCAATCAAAGTTAGAAGTGTCGTGCTCGAGAGACTGATAGGGAATTGCTCCAACCCAGCTGAAACTCTATGGGCGGACGTGTGAAATACAAACAAGGAACACAGCGGCAGCAAGTACTCGAAAAGGCGCGCTGCGTAGGGAAATACAATAAATACAGGGCAAAGCAAAATGCTCCCTTTCTGTATTTCTGATCATCACGTCCGACGAGTACTTTCTGTCGCGGTGTTCCTTGTTTGCATTTCACATTTCCGCCCGTAGGGTGACCAATGAATTCTACTTTCGTTGTCATGACCGATACACATTTCGTTGCGCCGGGAAACGCAGTGGACGAGTGTTATTGGAACCGGATGTTCCCGTCGAAATCAACGGCCATTGGCGAGTCGCTGGTCTCTACCGTGACGGCCCTGGCACCCGACTTCGTCATTCACTGCGGAGATCTGACGAACTCGAGCGATCTGGAAAGCTTCCATTTCGCCAAGACGATCATGGATCGGCTGCCATGCCCATACTATTGGGAGACGGGCAACCACGATACCTGGAGCAGTGGCTTCCGCGAGGCGATGGCACCGCTGTTTGAATTCTCGGCGGGCGGCAAATTCTATTACACGCGAGAGTTGGCCGGCATACGGTTTATTTTTCTCGACTGCGCCTACTGGATCAAGCGGGACGGGACAGAGTGCGAGGATCTCGATTTCGAACTGCACAAGCAGAAGGTGTATGCCGGCATCGGCCCAACGCAGGCCGAATTGCATTGGCTGGAACGGGAACTGGCGGCCGATCGGGAGACGCCGACCATCATCGTCAATCACACACCGCTGCATGCGAAGCCGACGTACGCGATCGGCACCTTGCCGGGAGCACACGCGCCTGAAGTGGATCTGGCGAACTGGGATCCCGCACCCGAAAAGCAGTTCGGAGACGGC
>CAYWQM010000165.1:0-5000 GCA_964460215.1 uncultured Lentisphaerales bacterium | reverse complement strand
GAGGATGTTTTGTGGGTCTTCTGGTTGGGACGCGGTGGCGCCCTCGAGCTAGGCAAATTCTTGGCTACCGGTGGTCTCGGATCGACTGTGAATATCGCCGACGCCGACGCAAGCTTCTCGCACACCACGCTCATCGGAGGTGATCCGGTCACCGGCGCCGTAAAAGACGGCAACACCAGTATCGCCTTCGGGTTCTACGCACAAATCGGCCTCGCGTATCATCTTTCAGATTCGATCGATATCGGCGCAAACGCCCGCTATGATATTGTAAGCAGCGATGCCAGCACCGATCTCGCCAGTGCCAGTCTCGACGGCGAAAGCCTCGATCTGATTATGAGCTTCCGCTTCTGAGCAGTCGCATTCATTCAATTTAAAGGGCGCCTCGGACATGGGGCGCCTTTTCTGTTTTAAGAGGTGTCAAATCCCACATCGTGACCGGCTGGAATTATTGTAATGCCATCGACTCCAATGACGTAGTACCAGTGATGCCGAGTAGAACGAAAGCACGCCTTCCTGCCGCCGCAAACAATGTCGAACCGATCTCAGTGCCGTTCGACCAACCACGAACCGACGCCGAGTCCAGGCTTAGTTCAATCCCATGATGTCTGCAAGAGTAACGATCCTGATCGGACTGCTGCTGGCGCCGTGCCTGTTGCCGGCACAGTCGCTGAAAATCGTCTCTATCAGTGACGCCGGCGCCGTAGGCGAAAGCGACAGCGGTGCCGATAGCGTCTTCGTCGAACAAGCGCGACCCGCCTCTGTCAGCGACGACGGCAGTGTCGTCTTTGTCTCATTCAACGCCTTCGACGCAATCAATGACGACAACGACCTGTTCGACGTCTATCGGCGATCTATAGATACTACGGCCGTCGTCTCTGCCTACCACGACCTGTTCAATCCGCTCATGGCAGTAGGACACGCCGAGACAGCTCGTTTCGACAACAGCCAGAACACCGGAATCATTCTGCGCCAGGACGAACCCGGATACCTACATACAACGCTACGAAAAGTTTTCCTGATCGACGGCAGCGCCAATGAGATCGACCTGGCGCCTCCGGCGCTGAATGTCAACCTGCCCGTCATGTCGGCCGACGGCAATGCCCTCGCCTTTACTGCCAACGGTGACGCCGTCGGCGACGGCGGCACGGGAAACGGTGTTTTTGCTGCTGTGCGGGATACCGGGTGGGAACTTGTGCGTATCAGTGCACTAACCGGCGGCGACGCCGCGACCGGAGACACGATGACACTCTATGACCAGTCCATATTTCTCGACCAACCAACAGACCGATATGGAACGCCTTCCATCAGCAACTCCGAAAACCACGGGCTGCAGGTGGCTTTCACCTCCAACGCGACCAACCTGCCGGACGCCAGCGCCGGCAACATCTATGTCTATTTGCGGCAGCATGGGGCGACCTCGAGCACGGTGCGTATCAGCAATCGTCATGCCGCCGCTGCCTCGACCCCCGATCCGGGGCCATGTCATTCACCGGCGATCAGTGATGACGGCAACTACGTCGCCTTCGTCACCACCGACCCGTTTATCGCCATTGATCTCCAAGGTGACACTGCGAGCCACGTTTATTTGCTCACGCGCGACGGGATGCTTATAGACAACGGCGCCCCCGAGACATCGATCGTTGATGTCAACGACGCCGGCGAACCGGCCAATGCCGATTCGGTCGACCCACGCCTGAGCGAGACCGGACGATTCATTGTATTCCGCTCGAAAGCCACCAATCTCGACGACTCCGTCGAGACCCAGGGGAACTGGCAAATATATCTGCGCGACCGAATTGCCGGCACCACCGAATGCATCAGCCACACCACCGGCACCGGCGCTGATGCCGACTGTTTCGCCCCGGGAATTTCCCCGGCCGGCAGACACATCACCTTTATCAGTGCTGCCGCCAACCTAGGCAATGACAACGGTGCATACCAGGTCTATCGCTTCGACCGCGGCGTGAACTTCACAAACATCGTCCCCGTCGCCCTGGAGAGCGTCGTCAACTCCGATCTCGGTGCGGAAAAAGTCATTGTACTGCAGGCGACCGATGGCGATGACAATCCATTGAATTTTTACATCACCGACATCGTCGGCGTTGGTGACGGGCAATTGTACGACGGCCTCGTTGCCAACAACCTGCCGATTACCGCAGCCACAGACGAAACACCACACTTGCTGCAGAACAACATCATCACCTATCTGCCCGATGACGGCACTGCGCATCAGTTGACATTTTCTTTCAAGGCCCGCGAGCAAGACACCGGGTTCACCGAATTCTCGAACACCGCCACAGTTACTGTCAATGTTCTCGACATCTCCCAGGGCGTAATCAGCATTCTCAGCGATCGCTATACCGGCAGCGAATACATTTCGACCAACCAATTCATCCCCTGGAACCTACTCGGGCGCATCGAACTGAGTCGCAACGGCAACCGCATCGCCTTCGCCACGGACACGAAACTCGAGCCAGCCGACGGCAATAACTTTCGCGACGTCTACTTCTTCGATCGCAGCGCCACCGGACAACAGACATTCCTCGCCAGTTCCGGAGCGTTCAACACCCTACACGCCGACCAGGCGGCACTGTCGCCGGACGGCAGTTACGTCGTATTCGAAACCAACGATCAGCTCGATGCCGGCGACGTCAACGGGACTTCCGACATCTACCTGACGGAGCTCGGCACCGTCACCTTCACGCCCGTCTCGCTCGATGACGATGGCACACCACGCGGTAACAGCGCGTGGGCTTCGGCATCCGACGATGCCGATCGCGTCGCCTTCACAGCGCCGGATCCAACCAGAGGCATCGATCAGATCTACCTCTGGGAACGACAGACCGGCAGTGTCCGGCTGCTCAGCACCGGCCTGGACGCTCTGCCCGCCGCGGACGACTGCTCGGAGCCGATGATATCGGGCTCGGGCAATGCCGTCGTTTTTCTCAGCCAAGCGCAACTTACCGCTGTCCCCACAGGTGGGAAAAAGATGGTCTACGTCCACGTTATCGCAACGGGTGAAACCATCGCCGCATCTGCAGGCTCTGGCGCAACCGCACCCGACGGCGATTCCATCGATACCTCCGTAAGCTGGTACGGATCGCTGGTGGCGTTCGGCTCGCGTGCCACCAACCTCACCGTCAACCCCGATGACAACGGCGACACGCGCGACGTGTTTGTCTACAACCTCGCCAATGATACGCTGACTAAGGAAGTCGAACCTCCTGCCGGTCACTGGGCATGGAACCCGAGGATTTCGACGGACGGACGGCTCATCTACTTTACGAGCATCGCCAAACGCAACGGCCACGAGTGGGACGAAGGAAGCCCCCACAGCAGACTCCAGGCATACCTACTCGACCGCAACAACGGTGACATACGCCTGGTCAGCAACATCGACGGCGAACCGGCCGGCAATCACAGCTATAAAGGCGCCGCCGCCATCGGCGCCTCAGGCGATCTTGGCGTGGCATTCGCATCAACTGCGAACAACCTGAGCGCCGGCGACACGGACGACAAACTCGATGTCTTCTTCAGCGAACTCCTGGCGGACGCCAACCAACCGCCGACATCGACAACCGCAACAGCCGTCACGCTCGACGAAGACGCATTCGACACAATCAATTTCGCGGGTGCAGATGAGAATATGAACGAGGTCGGTTTTTTCATCACCGCCCTGCCGGCCAACGGACAGTTGTTCGACGGCGACGACGGCGGTATTGAGATCACCGCGAACGCCCTCCCCTGGCAAGTCGGTCCACACAATCCGCGAGTCACCTTTAAGCCGGCACTGAACTACAACAATTCGGTCGCCGATCGCGATCAATTCTCTTTTCGCTACGAGGATCTGTTCGACAGCAGCACCAGCATCGCGGTCACCCTCACAGTCAACAACGTCAACGACGATCCGGCATTCGACCCGATCGAGAACCAATCCGTCGATGAGGGCGTAACGTTGTCCGTGCCGATCGTTGTCAGTGATCCGGACACTGCCAACTCCGCAAACCCCGACGTGCTCACCCTTGCGCTGATGACCGGTCCCGGGGAGATTGTCGACGAGCAGTGGGTTTACACTCCTGGACACGAGATCGCCACACGGGGAAATCCGGTAATTTCGGAAAACATCAGCATTTCTGTGAACGATGGAAACGGGGGAACTGACCAAGTTGATTTCAGTGTAACCGTCAACGATGTCAACGTCGCTCCGACGGCCACAGACCTCAGCCTCACCCCGGCGACACCGCTCACCACAGACGTGCTGGTGCCGGATTACACTTTCAGCGATTTCGACAGCGATATCGAGGGTGATTCGGAACTGACCTGGTTCGTGCGCCAGTCGGCCGCTGCGGAGTTCACAACCTACAGCGGGCCGTTCACGGGTGATGGCGATTCCGTCCCGACGAGCGCCACCAGCTTTGAGCAGGACTGGCAGTTTACAATCACCCCCATCGACGATCGACCGGACGCCACGCCCGGCACTACTCATACTTCAACGATCGTGCCTATCGCCAACTCCGCGCCCGTCGGGACAGCGCTGAACGTTACCGTTGCCGAGGACGACAGCACAGTGATCGACCTGCAGGGCACGGACGCCGATGATCATCCCCTCACCTTCAGCTTCACACCGCCTCAACACGGCATGGTAACGCAGGAAGCGCCGGACGTCGCCACTGTCGTCTATACACCGGCGGCCGACTACTTCGGTGACGACGATTTTTCCTACACCGTAAACGACGGATTTACAGACTCCGCAATTGCAACGGTCACCATCACCGTCACTCCTACTGATGATGCGCCTACGCTCACGATCACCGACCGCCTGGTTCTCGAAACTGGAACAGAGCAGGGCAGCATCACCACCGCAATGGTCGTGATCGACGACGCCGACGCGCCGAACGGGATCGATCCGACGACGTTTTACGTGCACCTCGATGCGGACCCGCTCCATGGCACATTCAGGGACCGCAACGATGTCGTGGTTTCCGTCGCTTCGCCGGTGA
>CAYWQM010000164.1:4910-5211 GCA_964460215.1 uncultured Lentisphaerales bacterium | reverse complement strand
GTTTCGCTATGTGCGGACGGATGAGCCCGAGGCTGTTCGGTCCGACGATCGTGCCCCCTGCCTGTTTCGCCTCGGCAATGATCTTGCAGGTATCCAGCCGCGGCACGCGCTCGGACATGATCAGGCAGAGTTCGAGGCCGTGAGACAGGGCTTCGCGCGTTGCTGCGAGGACGGCGCGTGCGGGTACCGAGACAATTGTCACGGTCGGCGCATGGTCCGCTTTCAATTGGGCTGCTGAATCGTAAACGGGAATCCCCTGCACCTCCTGCCCGCCCTTTCCTGGGGTGCCGCCGGCAACGAT
>CAYWQM010000164.1:0-4900 GCA_964460215.1 uncultured Lentisphaerales bacterium | reverse complement strand
CATGTCTGCCACCATCGCCCTGGCTTCGCGACCGGTGATTCCCTGTACCATGATTGCAGCTTGTGGATCAAGTAGCATGGTCACCTCGCTGGACGGCCAGTCGGGCGCATTCGTCGAGCGACACTTCACGACCGCAGAACGGGACGCCGGCGGCGGTGAGAATGTCATGCGCTTCCTGCTCGCGATTGCCGGGTACACGGAACACGGTTATGACGTCGGCAGGTTCCTGCCCGGTCTGCCTGACGCCCGCCACGACGCCGCCGGCGATGTCGTCTGCCCGGGTGTTGTTGACGACGTTCATGACGACTGCCAGATTGGTGACCCCCGGCTTCGACAGCAGCAACTCGGTCATGGCAGCAACTTTTTCCGGTGTCGGGTTGCCGCCGACCTCGCAGTAGTTCGCCGGCTTGCCGCCGTGGTCGAGAATCGCGTCGAACACGGTGAGGCTGGCACCGCCGCCACCGATCAGCAGGGCCAGGTTGCCATCGAACTCCACGACGCGCCCGGCCACACCGCGGTGGTCCATGGCGTCGATCCGTGCCGCTTCCAGTTCGAGCGCTGTCGGCGGGCGGCCTGTATTTGTCGAGGCCAGCTCGCCGAGCGGTGCCAGGCGATCCTGTTGCCTGTACATCGCGTCGTCTTCGATCTCGACATGGGCATCGAGCCCGAGCAGGTCACCGTCCGTCTGCTCAACGAGCGGATTGATCTCGATGAGCACCGCATCGGTCTCGAGGAAGGCGTTTGCCAGTTGCCCGAGCAAGGTGGCAGCTGCTTCGAGCGTCCGGCCGTCGAGGCCGAGTTTCGCCGCCATGCTCCGACTGTCGTCGGCTGCCAGGCCCGAGCTGGGATCAAAGGTTTGACGAGCAACGTGCTCATCCGACAGCTCGACATCAATGCCGCCGCTGGTGCTCAACAGCGCCACAGGCAGTTTATCTGTGGTATCCCAGGCAATGCCGGCGTACAGCTCGCGGCTGAACCGGACTTTCGATTCCACCGAGACGCTGGTCACCGGGACACCGCGCAAATCCGTGGCCAGCAGTTGCTCCGCCTCACGTGCTGCAGCTTCCGGTGTCTCCGCACTCCGCACTGCACCGGCCTTGGCGCGACCGCCAAAGGGCACCTGTGCCTTGATCATCACCGGGCTGCCAATACGTTGTGCCGCCGCCGCCGCCTCAGCTGCCGTAGAGACGACTACGGAATCGGTGAAGGCGATACCGTAGCCGGACAGCAGTTTTCGACTTTGATGTTCGACAAGCCTCATGGCGGATGAAGGTAAGGAACCGGCCGACGATTACAAGAGATCGGGGCCTGTTATGGTTTGGGTATCGGGATACATTCCCTCGGCAGGACGGATCTCGGTGTCCGTCATTTGAGGTATTCAGATCATGATGGACGGACATGGAGATCCGTCTTGCCAGAGGCCATGACAGATGCGCATCGCGATCGGCGGTATCCAACATGAAAGCAGCGATTTTTCTCCGGTCGAGACGCCGCTTTCCGAATTTCTGGCCGACGGCAGATGGTTCGATGCCGAAATGCTGCGCCGCCGCCCGGGCGACACCAACACGGTTATTGACGGTTTCATCAAAGGCGTCCGCAAACACGGTGTGGAGATGGTGCCGCTTTTCTGGACGCACGCACCGTCGGCGCGCCAACCGACATTAGAAACCCACCAGTCCCTGAAGGCGCGGCTGCTCGAACCGCTGCGTGCCGCGCTGCCGGTCGACGGTGTGCTGCTGAGCCTGCATGGTGGGTATTCGGTACAGGGCCTTGACGACGGCGACGGTGACATTCTCAAGGCGGTGCGGCAACTGGTCGGCCCGGACTGCCCGATCATGGCCGTGCACGATCCGCATTGCAATGTCGGTCCTGACATGATCGAGAATGCGAACGCTTTGATCATCATGGACACCTATCCGCATGTGGACATGGCAGAGCGTGCCGTCGAGGCGACGGCGCTTATGGTCCGCACAATCCGTGGCGAAATCCGGCCGACCATGGCGTGGTGTTCGCTGCCGATGTTCTGGTCGGCGTCGAAGATGATCTCGGCCGAAGAGCCGATCCGCTCGGCGTATGAGTGTGTCTTCGAGATCGAACGGCGGCCAGGTGTACTCGTGGCCGGTATCGGGCTCGGGTATCAATGGGCTGACAACCCGACGGCCGGGGCCAGCACAATTGTCGTCACCGACGGCAATCGGCAATCGGCGCAGGAGACCGCGGATGAGCTGGGGCGCTGGCTGTGGGAGCGTCGAGCGGATTGGCAGCGACAGCCGGTGGCGCCAGCGGCGGCGCTCGACGAGGGCGAATGTACCGGACGGTATCCGATTATTCTGGCGGACCAGGCTGACAACCCCGGCGGCGGTGCGCCCAGTGACAACACCGAGATTTTGAGATTGTTCATCGAGCGTGAACTGCAGGACGCCGCTGTCCTGTACATGCGTGACCGGGAGACGGTGCAGACTGCCAAGGCGGCCGGTGTCGGGGCGACAGTCGATGTCGAGGGCGGCGGCAAGTCACATCCGCTGTCGGCGCCGCCGGTGCCGATGCAAGCTGAGGTTCTTGCTGTGAGCGACGGGCGATATATTTATGCCGGCCACATGTGGGCGGGGCGGGAAGGCAACCCCGGTGATTCGGTCCTTTTGAAACAGGACGGTATCTATGTCGCCGTTATTTCCGAGATGTACCAGCCGATGGATCTGGCGTTTCCGCGCAGCCTCGGACTCGATTGCCGCACGCTGCGCTACATTTGTGTCAAGTCGACCGGCCACTTCCGCAGCGGCTTTGGGCCGATCGCCGGGTCGATCTTCAATGTTGATGCGCTGGGGGTGTTTACCCAGGACTTCGCCAGGTTGCCGTTCGAGCGACTCGGACGTAAAATATACCCGATTGATCCGGATGCTGCCTGGTGATTTCTGCCAGGGCGTGAACGTCGAAGATCGTACGCAAACGCCGAATGTTAAATAGTAAATTGGAGAATAGACAGATGCTGATTTATGACATACCGCGCACAATCGTGCGACTGCCGGAGAGCGCTGCGTTGCCGGTAAATGCGGGCAAAGGCCTTGCCGGCTCCTAGCTCTAGCATGACCGGGAGACAGGATGCATTTGGGACGGCTGAGTACGGCACGTCCGTTTCGCCGGAGTCAGGGGCTGCGATCATCGACAAGTGCCTATCGCTGGTGGGCCGGATCATCGACACCGCCAACATGTACGCGCATTGGCTTTCTGAAGGGCGGGGCGGTGAGAGTGAAAAGGTCATCGGCGACTGGCTTGAGCAGCGCCGACGCTCGGACGTCGAAATCATGACCAAGGTCGGGTCAGTGCCGGTCAATTCCGAAGGAGAGGCCGTCAGGTATGAGGGACTTGCATTCGACACTGTCCATTGCGCTGCCGCCGAGTCTGCGGCACGTCTGAAGACCGATTACGTCGATATTCTTCTGGCGCATCACGATCATCCGGCGACGCCGCTTCTGGAGACGTGGACGGCGTTCACCGAGCTGGTTGCGGCCGGCAAAGTGCAGAAAGCGGGTGTCTCGAATTATTCGTCGGCGCGTCTGGCGGAACTGATTGATCTGATTCGGCAACATGCTCTGGCGCCGCTCTCTGTCGTGCAGGTGAAGTACTCGGTCATCGATGTTGTGCAACCCAATGAACCTGAGATGTATCCGCCGTTTGACCAGGAGACCAGGGAAACGATGCGCACCCTGAGCCCGGACACCGTAATCTTTGCGTACTCGCCTTTGTTGGGCGGTCGGGTGTTCGAGAAGGCGCCGGACGGGGAATGGCCTGCCGAGTATGACTCGCCTGCGAACCGTCGGAAGGTCGCGGCGATCCAGAATGAGGCGGCGGTGCTCGGTGTTTCGCCCTCTGCTTTGGTGCTGAAACAGATCGCCGACGAGGGCATCATCCCGGTGATCGGCACCAGCAACCCGGAGCGGCTTGACGGCAATCTCGCGTTACTGGTCGATACATGAAAATGACCAAAACGACACAAAGGCCTGTTCGCTGTCGTTCTTTATGTCTCTTATGTTTTTTGCGTCCTTTTATTTGAAGCTGCCATGAGAGACGATTTCTTCGCACCCGGCTATATCCATCTCGGCGATCATCACTGCCCGGTTGTGTACCAGAACAATGAATGCCCATCCCTTCTTTTCCCGTACCCAGACGCTCCAGCATAACCCTCAATCCGGGCAGTTGCGCTTGTCGTTGAACTCTGAGGTTAGGTATGCAACAATCAAAATTGGCTAAGCGTAGCAATCTTCGCTTTACCCTGATCGAGCTGTTGGTGGTCATCGCTGTCATCGCCATCCTGGCGTCGCTGCTGCTGCCGTCGCTGCACCTCGCCAAGCGCAAAGCCAAACGCGTCATGTGCATGAGTATCCTGAAAAACTGGGGGGTGATCCATTTTTCATACGCCGCTGATAACAACACGAAGCTGCCGCCGCGGACGATGGGCTATGCGATCAATGACCCGGGGACCATCTACCGCAACACCGTCGAGCCCGAATACATGACCACACGCGAGCTGTTGACGTGTCCCGAAGGCTATGTCGAGACCGCCCAACGCGATTGGTACTGGGACAATGTCCGCGCCGCCAGCGACTATATCTACTACCCCGGCGTGCACCCGATCGGTACCGACTATGCCCCGCGCTCGCCAGCGTCACTGACCGACCGCGACGACCAGTTCGGACAAATGTCGGTTATTTCCGCCGATACCAACCGCTGTACCAACTTCAACCTCCAGGAAGCCGCCAACCATCCCGCGCCCGACTCATGGGGGATACCAAGGATATTCCACACACACAAAGAATGGCAATACCTGCCATGGGGCGGCAGCATCCTCTACATCGATGGCCATGTCTCCTGGCTGTGGCGGAAGTACACCGACCCCGAGAAA
>CAYWQM010000163.1:0-5266 GCA_964460215.1 uncultured Lentisphaerales bacterium | reverse complement strand
TGTGAGGATGTCGCAAGCTCGGCAGTCGATTTGACCTGCTTAATTCTGGGCGAAAACCCCCCGGCCAGTGTTGCGGAGCTGCGGGCCGGTGTTGATGTCATTGTCGCTTCGCTGATGATCAGCGCCAACCTCTGTGAGGGGGAATGCGATCTCAGTTCTCAAATCGATGACGCCATCGCGACCAAGCTGGCTGAATAATCCATAGGCAAGACTGCAAGGTTTTTACAAAAAAAGCCCGGGAATCGATCGATTTCCGGGCTTTTTTGTACACCAATCCTGTCAAGCTGCTTAGTCTGCACCGAAGCGCTCTGATCCCTTAGTCCGTCCAAGGCAGGGCGTCCTCAATGCCGACATCCACGGCGAGGCCGGTAAGGTTGTCGATCGTCGCCTGCGTCAGGGCAATGCCGTGTTCGCGACAGAGCGCCTCGTGCTCGAGCTCCATCTCGCCGGGGACGAAGGTGCGCTCAACACCTTTCGCCTTGGGCGCGGTGCGCATACGGTCGATGAGCTTGTCGACGCGTTCGTAGTATGCGTCCGCGGGCATCATCGCCTCAACGTTGACTGCCATGAACCAGTGCCCCTGGTCGGCGGGCTTGTCTGTTTCCTGCGACCAGTCGATCATATCACTCGTGAGCCCCGCCCCGGTCAGCACACCGGCAAGGGATTCGATCAGTAACCCGATGCCATAGCCCTTGTGGCCCGCAAACGGGGTCAGGGCGCTGCCGAGGGTGAAACCGCTTGGATCCGTGGTCGGCAATCCGTCGATGTCCGTAAGCCAGGTGTCCGGGATTGACTGCCCAAGGACCTTCGCCGAGAAAACCTTGCCGCCGGCTACGGTGCTCATGGCAATGTCCAGGACCATCGGCGGTTGAGTCTTTGCGGGGATCGCGTACGCTAGCGGGTTGTTGCCGAGCACGGATCCGCGAGCGCCGGGGATGGTCATCACCGGATTGACATTGCTCGCCGCGATACCGATCATCCCTTCATCCATCGCCATCATCGCATAGACGCAGGCGGCACCGAAATGGGTGCTGTTGCGGACGCCGGCGGTGCCGATCCCCATTTGTTTCGCCTTCCCGATCGCCGCCGACATACCGGCGTGTGCACCGATCATGCCGACAGCGGCATGGGCATCGAGCTGGGCCCAGGCGGGGCCCTCGGCGGTGATCTCCGGAACACCCCGCGGGTCGATGCCGCCGTCACGCATCATCTGTGCAAACTTTCGAAAGCCCGCCAGGCCGTGGGTGTAGATGCCGCGCATCTCAGCCTGCACCTGCAGCCGGCTGGTCAGTCGTGCATCGTCTTCCGACAATCCGGCGGCGATCAGGGCGCGAACGCAGAACTCAGTCAGTGCATTGGTGTCGACGCGCTGGACGTACGGCGTCTTGAGCGTGGTGCCGGTCATTTCTTTATCCTGTTGATTGCAGTCGGCTTGTTCAGGTTCATCGCTTTGGAGCTGTCGAGCTGGAGAATATCTGGAAATCGAAAGTAGTGTATTAGCATGCTTGCGTCAACTGGATGGAAGTGTGCTTTCCCGTAAGAACTTCTCGCAGTTGGTCATACCCCACGTAACACTTAATTAAGGAATTGATGATGCGAAAGATACTTGAATCCGCCGGCGTGTACCTCGCGCTCGCAACGTGCGCCTTTGGCGCCGGACTGGGCATCGAGATACAACCGGACGTCGACGGCAAATTCGAATACATCGACGATTTCACAACGACAAAGTTCCTGGACGACGCGTTCCTCATCGACATGGACGAGACGCAGTGGAAGGAAGGCAAGATCTGGAGCGCCGGCCCGGCGCAGAGCCGCGTCCTGTCCTACCGTTTCTTCAGCGATCGGGTGATCACTGGATTGGAGGCTGGCATTCAGCAAGTCGCCAATGGCCGAAATCTCGGTTCAAATAACGTGCTGTACCTCTCCACCAACGGGTTGGACTGGACAGGCGTTGCATCCAGCTCCCGCCTCGAACCCAATCCGGCCTACTGGCAGGAGGGGCCGGTGACTGTTCCCGCCGATGCCCCGGTGCCGTTCCTCGGACAAACCGAGGTCTGGGTGCGCATCGTCATGTACAATGTCAGCGGTTTGTCGACAAACCAGTCGAACACTGTCCACAACTTCCGCGTGGCACTGAGCCTCGGCGAACCGGCCGAGGCGGCCGAGGATACGCAGGCAGCGATGCACCTGACCTGGCAGCGACAGCTGGAACCAATTACTCTGCGTGCGGACGATCCGCCGGACATTCGCGCGCCGTATTACTACGAGGATTCTGACGGCTGGCTGGTGAAGCACGGGGAGAATCCTTTTCTGTCTCCGGACGAGTCCGAAGGTTTTGTTGTGCACCGGATCGCTCCCAGCCGCAAGCGCTCACCGCCGTCACTGGCGGTCTTTGTAAAGGGGGCAAATGACCGTCTACGTCGGCGTGTTCGATCCACGCTGCTGACAAAGATCACAGTGCGTGCACACAAGGGCGCATCGCGCAAGATGAACGTGCTCTGGGACGGAGAACTGCTGGCAACCTTCGATATCGCCCACTATTTCGATCGGGATCAGATCTGTTACGTTCCGATTCCTCGTTCACAAACCGCCGGCATCCACGAGCTTCGGATCGCCGCCGGCGACGACAGGCAGATCCTCATTCGCGAGCTCGCGCTAGCCGGTCGTCATGCCCCGCGGTTTGTCGAGAAGCCCGCACTGCCGCGGGGTGGTTCTCTCGAGGTTCTCAGCGCCTACTACATGCCAGACCCGAAGCCGCCCGCGAACTCGATGTGCCTTGAGCTGCAGAACATGTACGATGAACACGAGGATTTCGGCGGTGTGCAGGTGCTGCTGCGCAACAACAGCAACGTGCCGGTCCGCATTGAGCGCGGCATCCTCCTGAACGGCAAACCGATCGAAGAGAGCTACGTGGACTTCGTCAACAGCGCTGTGGATGCGCGCGGTGTCGTCTGGTACCGGGTGCGTCCGCTGCTGCTCGAGCCCGGACAGTGCGGCAAGGCCTACATCCGCTTCCGTCGCCGACCCGAGGGCGACAAATGCACGGTCACACTCAACCTGGATAACGGTGAACCCGTCGAGACGACAATCCCCTTTGTGGACCCGGGAGTGATCGTCGACTACGTGACCACTAACAAGACCGGAGAGCTCTTGTACATCTATGCTCGCCGTTCCTCCGGCGACGATCCGGGCAAGATCACCAGTGTAACGCTCGACGGCAGGAAGCTCGACGAAGTCGCACTGTACGGCGAAGATTTTCCGGCCGGCGTAGCCCTGGTCCTTGCGGATCTGCCGGCGAAGCTCTCGCCGATGTCGTATCATGTGGTGGGCATCGAATCCGAACGCGGACCTCCTGTTGCCGCGCAATTCCGTGTCTTGCCATTCTGGTTCCCGCGCGGCAGCATCCATGTGCCCGGAGAGGTCTGCCAGGAAATGCACATGAACCTCGGGATGTGGCACCGGCTTAAGCTCGAAACGTGTCTGAAGAATAACATCCGGTCGTCGGCCTTCCACGTCTTCGACAACCACGAGCGCGTTGCCTTCGTCCTCGGTCCGGACGAGCCGGATGCGAAGGATAACCACGGCGGCGGCACGCACCGGATCGGGCTGGGTTATCATGCGCGCCGCATCACACAGTGCGGCAGGCAGGAACTGATCGAGCATCACTCGCCGCAATCCGCTTACTGGGTGATCATGAATGGTACGACGCGGCCGCTGAACTGGGGCGTCTACGGCCAGGTCTCCGACGTTGTCTGCTATGACCCGTACCCGGTCACGTACATGGGCAGCGATCATTCGTACGTGCGCGAAAGCCTCGCGCACGCAGGGCGCTGCGGCAAACCGAAGCGGCTGTACAGCGTCATGGAGGCATTCGGCTGGGGCGGCAGCCGCCAGCAGGGCGTGCCGGACAACGTGCGCGGCCCGCTGCCGCAGGAATACAGGCAGAATGTGGTGCAGGCGATTGGTGTCGGGATGAAGGGGTTGACGAGCTGGGTGTTCTCTGCTACCGCTGGCGGCTGGGCCCTCAACGATCCATGCCGGGAGGAAATCACGAAACTGAACAAGTTGATCGAGCATATCGAGGACGACCTGCTGCTGGGCACGCCGATTGACATCGCTTCAAGCGATGCCGGGCTGGTCAACGCCGGTTACATCGGCAAAGAAAACTGGCAGAAGGACCGTGTCTGGGTCGGGGCGCTGCTCTGCGGTCCCGACACAATCATTCTGGCCGCAGCCAATCACATCCCCGCGGCCCGCCCACATCTGCCGACGCTCACGCCGGCGGAGAACGTCACGATCACCGCAACGCTGCCGCCGTTCATGCCGGCAGTTACGGCGTACGAAGTCACCGAAGACGGCGTGGCACCGATCGCCTGCGCAGTCGAGGATGGCAAAGCGGTCTTGAAGATCGGCACGATCGAATCGGGCCGGGTGTTTGTACTGAGGAGCGAGTAGATTTTCGACAGTTCCGCGCCACCTGCAAGTTCATGCTGGCCAGGTTGCCAGAGGAAGCAGAAGGGAACAAGGCGCCGAATTGGATTTCCTTCGCCGAGTGGTCGCATCTGCGCGACCCCTGTCACAACATTTCGAGCACCGAAGCGGTCCCACCCCGTCAGTCGATGACATGGACGCGCAGCAGAAGTCCGAATCGGTCAAGTCGACATTGTGGATCTGCTAGCGGGCCACGACATCCTTGAGCAGGATTGCCTCGATGAGGCCAAACCCGAGCCCTGCTATGACGGAAGCGCGACGTTTGTGCGCAAACAGGATCGTCCCCCGTTCATCCACCCTGCTACAGGTCGACCAGGTACTCGATCTTCGCCGCCGTGCGGAGCCCCTCTAAGTAGCCCTCTCTCTGCCATTGCCACCCGCACATGCAGTATATTCCGGGCGGGATCTCCACCCGACGTCTGCACGACTGTGTCAACCCGCACGGTTCGTTCCGCCTGTTGCACGTTGACGTCGATCGCAACAACCTGGTACGGCAGGACCGCGAAAAGATACGGCGTGGCAGCTTCGATCTCGAGGTCGAGGCGGTCGCATTCGCCGAGATATTCGTGATTGACACAATCGTAGACGTGCCCCTCTGCAAACCTCAACGCGAAAGGACGGGGTTCGCGGTCGACAAAAGCTTCTGCTTCATCCAGCAAACGCTTGTGCGGGCGCAGCAACCCGACTATACGAGTCTTGCCGTCCCGGAATCTGAACACACGGACCTGGGCGCTGTGATCGCCCGCAGCTTCAATCCGTGTGTCCGGCCTGATAT
>CAYWQM010000162.1:0-5566 GCA_964460215.1 uncultured Lentisphaerales bacterium | reverse complement strand
GATACGCCCGATATCAATGAGGCGCGCCAGACCCGAAAAATCGGTGAGAAGCTGTTCGCCAGGGTCAACGGGGCATGGATCGGTAGCGGCTTCAACGAAGGAGATACCCCTGGCAAACGATCACCTGCCTGAGCGACGAATACTTCACGCTGCTGGCTGATCACCAGGAAATAGCCAGGCGCCGCTCACCCTTGAGCACTATTTATCGCCCGTGGCTCACGGAGTCGTTTTCGGTCCAAAAAAAAATCCCCTGACCGTTTCCGGCCAGGGGATTTTCAGTATTCTATCCTAAGTCCGGTAAGGGACTTTAGAAGCTGACGCTCAGTTCAACAGCGACTGTGTCAGTTTCGTTGCCACTGAAGTCTTCGCTGCTTTCCCAGTTGATCGTGAGATTTGCGTTCTCATAGATCTCCGAGGAGAGGCCAATACCAACGTTGTCTTCGACGTCGTTGGCACCACCATCATCAGCTTCTTCGAGCTTGGCGGAGATGGTCCAGTCGCCTTCGCCCATCGGCAACGCCATCGATGCTTCGATGCTCGTAGCACTTTCTTCGGCGGTGTCGGCGTCGTTATCGTCAGCCTGTACCATCTCAGCAAGGACCGTGAGCGAACCCGCCGTGACGGAAGCGTTCAGGGAATACGCTGAGATATCGCCGCCAGCATCGACGATGCCGTTTCCGCCGTTGTTAGCGTCTGCGACGTTGCTGATATAAGCCGCGCCAAGGGTCCATGACAGGTCTTCTTGGTCGCCGCCGATCGAGGCATGGACACCATAGGTGTTGACCTCATCGTCGTCGCCAGCTTCGTCGTTGGTACCGTTGAGCGCAAACACACCACCACTGATGGCGTCGTTGCTCAAGCTGAGCGCCAGACCCGTGTCACGGCATTCAGCCATCTGACGGACCAGCGTATCGGCGATGAAGTTGCCGTATTCGGCGTCATTGATGAAGTTGAAGTGCTGCTGACCAGCGGTAAGCGACAGATTGTCGCTCAGACCAACGGTAACAGACGCTTCATACACACCAATCTGACCGTCGTTGCCGCCAGCGGTGTCTTCGTCCTGCAAGCTGACATAAGCGCTTACATTATCGCTCACGTCGATTGCCAGACCGAGATACACCTGGTCAACAAACACGTCATTTGAATCACCAGCGGCGTCGTCGTCACTTGAACTGTAAATGACATCAACGTTACCACTCAGTTCCACACGATCACTCAGCTCTTTCAAGGCGCCGAGGCTTTCGAGGTACGTCATGGTTTCTTCTTCGATTTGGACCTGACGTTCTTGGATGACGCCAGTTTGCGCTTCGAGCTGTTCCAAACGTTGTTCCAGAGCCTGGATGTAGTTCTGGAGGGCCTCTGCGTCCACTTCATCAGCGGCGTTGAGGGTCGGAATAGCAAGTGCTACAGCAAATATGAGAGCTAAAACTCGGTTCATTGTGAGTTTCCTCTTTCTTAAAGGTTTGGTTCCCCGGGTCATACATTAACCCATTGAACTTTCACCGAGTTACTTCAGTGTGCCGAGATAACATATCCCGACACATAACCCGGATATCGCTCAGTATGCTCGGATACACCTCCTGTCCGTTTCGTGGTTTATGGCTGGATGTTGTTTTTGGCGCGTTATGTCAGTCATTATGCGCGTGTCAACTCAAGAAAATAAATTCCCATACAATAGCGGGATTCGACTGTGAGGCAAGAGCTTTGAAGAACAAAGCTAAGTTACGACCAATTCCGGTGTGGCTGCCCGGTTAGTCGAATGTTCAGGTCTTGTTAATCGTATATTTTATCCCCGCCCCGATTCATGTCAAATCACTTTTGAAAAAAAAATAAGACTATTTTTTGCCCGGTTTTTCTATGGCACGGCGGTGTTGCCCAAGCCTAAGCCAGGTTCGATGTGATGTGGCTGCGCACGGCCGCCTCCGTCGCGGGCAAGACCTCACAACGTGTCTCCAGCCTGGTTAGCGCATCCAGGGCCGGATGCCGGGCCGCTTCGCCGATCGCCTCCGTCACTGCCGCCGCGAACTTCGCGGGATGCGCCGTTGCCAGGCACAGCAGCGGAACCTCCGCTTCCTTACGCGCGCGCGCGCCTACATCTACACCTACCGCCGTGTGGGGATCCAGAATGTATCCCGCCGCCTCGTGATACCCGCGGATCGTCGACAGTGTCGCCGCGGTGTCGCAGGAACCAGTACGCAGGCCCGGATCCATGCAGCCCGGCGCCGCCGGCGACAACGCAATCTCCCCGGCCTCTGCAAATGCCGCCATCAGGTCGCGCAGCCGTTCGCTGTCCTCGCCTACCGCATAATAGAGATACCGCTCGAAATTGCTGGCGATCTGGATATCCATCGACGGGCTCAGCGTCGGCACCACAGTCGAACGGCTGTAGACGCCGGTCGCGAAGAATCTCGACAAAATATCGTTTTCGTTCGTTGCCACCACCAGATTGGCAATCGGCGCCCCCATGCGCTTGGCGAGGTAGCCTGCGAACACATCGCCGAAGTTGCCCGTCGGCACGCTGCATTGCACGGCTGCTGCACCTGTCGCCTCCTGAACCCGGAAGGCGCCCCAGAAATAGTACACGATCTGCGCCGCCACCCGCGCCCAGTTCACCGAATTCACCGCCCCCAGGCTGTAGTCCTGCTTGAATGCCAGGTCGTTGAACAAGGCTTTCATGATCCGCTGCCCGTCGTCGAATGTCCCTTCGATCGCGATATTGTGCACATTGTCATCGAGCACCGTCGTCATTTGACGCTCCTGCAGCGGGCTGACGCGATTGTGCGGGTGCATGACGAAAATACTGATGTTGGCCTTGCCGCGCACCCCGGCGATTGCCGCACTGCCCGTGTCGCCGCTTGTGGCTCCGACGATATTCAGCTGCTGCCCGCGCCGTGCCAGGATATGCTCGAACAGATTTCCCAGCAATTGCAGCGCAAAATCCTTGAACGCCAGCGTTGGTCCGTGAAACAGCTCCATCACGTAGATATCGCCCACCGGCACTACTGGGGCGATCTCCGGGTGCTCGAACGTCGCGTAACTGCGCGTTACCAGCGTTTGCAGCTCGTCATCGGAAATGTCCTCGGTGCTGACAAAGAGCCGCAGCACTTCGAAGGCCAGCGACGGATAGTCGAGCTGGCGCCAGGTCTCCAGCCGATCCGCGACGGCCGGGATCGATACCGGCAGCAGCAGCCCACCGTCGTCCGCCAGCCCCATCATCACGGCATCGGCGAATCCTACCGGCTCGACCTGTCCGCGTGTGCTGAAATAGTTCACCTGTAACTCCTTACGGCTGAATAGGTATTGTATTGCGCACTGGTGATTTTTCCAATTGAGCGTATAATTTATATACCTATGAATAAGACAGTCCTTTTTCTCACCGACGGTATGTCGGACGATCCATTGCCCGAGCTCGACGGCAAGACCCCGCTCGAGCACGCTGCAACGCCGAACATGGACGCAATCGCCGCGGAAGGCGCCTCCGGAATGTTCAAAAGCCTTCTCTACGAAGACATTCCGACTTCCTCCGACGTTGCCAACATGGCGGTCATGGGCTATGACACTAAGCAATTCTACTGTGGTCGCGGCCCCCTCGAGGCGATGGCCCAAGGCATCGAGCTCGGGCCCGACGACATTGCTTTCCGCTGCAACCTGGTCCAGTCGGATGGCGAAAAACTGATCGATTTTTCCGGCGGCCATATCGCTTGCGACGATGCCGTGCGGATCATGGCCGACCTGGCCGACACCTTCAACACCGATGATTTCACCTTCCACACCGGTGTCAGCTACCGCAACCTGCTCATTCTGCACGGCCCCCAATTCAGCGCCAATGTCGCTTTCAACAAGCCGGATGACCACCAGGACGACCCGATCTCCTTCAACCGCATCGACCCCAAAGACGACAGCCCCGCGGCCCGTCGCACAGCCGATGTCGCCAACGACCTGATTGCCCGCACCGCCACGTTCCTCGCAGAACACCCATACAATCAGGGCCGTGCTGAACCTGCCAACATGATCTGGCTGCAAAGCCCCGGAAAGAAACCTGCCCTGCCGTCGTTCGCCGAGAAGTACGGCGTGTCCGGCGCGATCATCAGTGCTGTCGACGTCATTTTCGGTCTCGGCGCCTGTGTTGGCATGACCAATATCCGTGTCGAGGGCGCTACCGGCTTCATTGACACCGATTACGAGGCCAAGGCGGATGCCGCCGTCGCGGCCCTTGACACCCATGATTTCGTGTACCTGCATGTTGAAGCTGTCGACGAATGTGGCCACATGGGCCGACTCGACCTCAAACTTCAGGCGATCGAGGACATTGACCGCCGGCTCGTTGGCCGGGTCCGCGAGAAATTAGCCGGTCAACCCATCACTTTTGCCGTGTTACCGGACCATCCTGTCCCGGTCAAACTGCGCAAGCACACACGCGACCCGGTGCCTGTCCTCATCGCCGGTTCCCACATCAGTCCGGACGCTGTCACCGTCTATAGCGAATCCGCCGCCCGATCCGGCGGTCTCGGTGATTTCCAGGGCGACCAGCTTATGCACCGGATTTTTGATATTTAGCGCGTTTTCCATACGCTATGACCCTGCCTGCTCTTTTAGCTATTTTATAAGCTGCTTTGACAAAAAAATTATCTAAATAGCTTATTTATAACATATTAAAGAATATATCAGGCAATTCCCTATAAAGTCCCTGCTGGAGAGACCTAAGATCCTCAAAATGTTGAAAGCCCGGCGGTTTTATAAGCCAAGGCTCCTTGAAACATCTTGGTTTGCAATAGGTTATGAAATAATACTCAGTCGAGGAGAGTAAGGCCCAGGGGTAGAGTGTCGCCGAGGATGCGGGCCTGGTCTTCGGCGGTTTCGAGTGTCCGGGGTTCGAGGAAGTCTATCCAATGCTGCGGACAATCTGCGCTGGCAAGATGGTCGGTGATCCGGGCGGCAAGGTCGCGGTCGATGTCGAGACGGCGGACACCCGTGCCGGCGGCAATACGCGTGATGGCGAAAAGCCGCATGTGGTTTGCGGCACCGACGGCGGGGATTTCCAGCAAGGTACTCAACCATGAGGCTGCGTCATTCGGCGGTATGATGGCTTCCTCCGGTGCATGGAACAGGCGCCGGGCACCAAGACGCGCCAGCACCCAGTACTCGAATGCCGCCAAATCGGCGTCGCGCCCGAGCAAAAGACGACCGGTGGCGATTTTTTTCTGGGCGGGCACCAGCTCGAAGGCTCCGAGACAGCGCCAGCGTTCCTGTCGGGCCTGCTCGCCGTCGCGGATAACGTCACGTAAAGATTGCTTGGGAAACAAGATTTTGGCGTTGTTGTCGAAGATGGTCTGTTGCTGGCCGTTGCGCAGGCCGGCGGCGATGCGACGCCACAGGACCCACCATTCAGCAGCGGCCTGGGGATGCTTTTCGTGGACCGGTCCCTGAAACCAGAGCTGCCAGATGCGGCGCAAACGCAGGTCATCGGCGGCATCGCCGAAGCCGGGGCGCAGGCAGTAGCCGAGCATATTGCGCCAGCGCAGCTCGTGTTCGGGTGACCGTTTCCGCGCGGATTCCATCTCAAGGA
>CAYWQM010000161.1:0-5737 GCA_964460215.1 uncultured Lentisphaerales bacterium | reverse complement strand
CGACAACGGCGACCACGACGACTACGACGACCACGACGACAACGACGACCACGGTGACGACGTTGTGCCACCTAACGACGGCAATGAACCGCCTGACGCCGAAGTTGTCCCGCCTGACAACGACATCGGCGGCCTCCTCGACATCGGCGACATCGACATCGGCGACCTGGGCGACCTGGGCGACCTGGGCGACATCGACATCGGCGACATCGACTTCGGCGACATCGACATCGGCGACATCGACCTGGGCGACCTGGGCGACCTGGGCGACCTGGGCGACATCGACCTGGGCGACATCGACATCGGCGACATCGAGCTCGATGAGGTCTTCCATCTCGACTTATCCGGGAATAGACCTTCTCCTCCTCTCGCCCCTGGCACCCCCATCATCAACTCTGATTGATTGGGTAGGAATCGGGGGATTGCCTGGCACCGGCCTCGACGTCTTCGAAACCGAGCCGCTGCCCAGGGATAAGCAGGTTTTCGGACATGCCTAATGCCGTCGTCATTCCCCACGCCTCCTGGTTGGCGCCCGGACTACTTAAAACAGGCGACCAAAATCTTCTGCGACACTTGAGACGGCACCTGAAAGGCAAGGCACTGCTCAATGCAGTCGACAAGCAACGGGAGGCTTAGGCCGCATTTCGTCACAAATTTTCTGCGTACTCTCGCGATGAAATTGTGAGAAATACAGGCTAATATCTGACGCGATCACACACAAAAGTACGCGGATTTCCATGGCACAATTGAAAAGTGACTTTCCATCCGGGCTCATCGTTCCAATCGCGACACCGATCACGGCCGACGAACGTGTCGCCGAAACCGAACTCCGGCGGCTGGTCGATTTTCTGATTGACGGCGGTGTCGACGCGTTATTCGCATTGGGCACTACCGGCGAAGTCGGCGCGTTGACGGATAACGAACGGGCACGCATTCTGGAGATTGTCATCGACGCCGCCGCGAACCGGGTACCCGTCATCGCCGGGGTCTCTGCCGAAGGCACGATCCGAGTGATCCGCGCGATCGAACGCCTGTCGGTCTACGGACCGGACGCGTTGGCGGCAACCCCGCAGTATTACGCCCAGGCCCAATCGCAGTCGGAGCTGGTGACATTCTATCGCACCATCATGGCCGCCACCGACCTACCTTTCATTCTATACAATATCCCTGTGATCACCGGCATCACGATGGCGCCCGAAACCGTGGCGGAACTTGCGGCAATCGACAACTGCGTCGGCCTGAAGGCGGGTGCCAGCCAACTGGACTACTTTCAGAGCCTCATTAACCAGCCGGGGGTCAAAGACAACATTCGGCTCCTGCAGGGCGGCGAGCATTTGCTTTTGCCCAGCCTGCTGATCGGTGGTGACGGCGGGCTGAACGGCATCGCCAACCTGGCACCCGGATTATTCGCGTCACTGCTCGATGCCTGGCGCAGGGGTGATCTCGACGAGGCGCAACGCTGCCACCGGAAAGTCGTGGCGCTGGCAGACATTGTGTACAGTTCCGGCGAGAACATTTTCTCGGTAATCAAGGGCGGGCTCAGCCTGCTGGGCCTCGGCGACAACCGGGCCTGCAGCCCGTCGCCGCCTGCATCGGACGCCGTACTCCAACGGTTGAAACCGCTGCTTTCGCATAGTTGCTCAGGTCATGAGGATGCCGACGGCTAAGCTATGCATTGTCGAAAAGTCTTTAGATCATAGGAAAGAGCCGATGTTATCACACCAACACCCCATACACGTTGCTATCCTGGTCGGCTTCGTTGCAGCTTGCGGGAGCAGTTATGTACATTGGGATTGATCTTGGCAGCAGCGCGGTCAAGGCGGTTGCCGTGGACGAGACGGGAGCCTGTGTAGCCAGCCACAGCCGGCCGCTGACGATTTACCGCGGCCCCGGCGGGCAGGCCGAACACCGGCCGGCAGACTGGGAATCGGAGGCTGGTGCGTGCTTGCGTGCGCTGACTGCGGAATTGGCAAAACAGGGACACGTGCCGGCTGCAATAGCGGCAACCGGTCAGATGGACGGTCCCGTTCTTCTCGACGCCCATTTGCGACCGGTTGCACCGGTCCAGATGTGGTGTGACGCCCGTTGCGCCGCCCAGTGTGAGGATATCGAGTCACGGATTTCTGCTCAGGAACTACTCCAGATCACAGGGCACAGTGCAGTTACGGGGTACACGGCGCCGAAACTCATGTGGTTCGCCAAACACGAGCCGGAGGTGTTGAGCCGGTCGGCCCACCTGATTTTCCCGAAAGATTATCTTACTTTGCTGCTGTCCGGAGCGGTGGGCTCGGACATTTCCGATGCCTCCAACAGCCTGCTGCTGGACGTGCGCAGCGGTTCGTGGGATGAATCGATCGTGTCTGCCCTCGGCCTGGATTCAGTGAACCTGCCGGGTTTATCCCGTTCTGCCGATGTGGTCGGGCATGTGTCCCGCCAGGGTGCAGAGTGGTCGGGGTTACCGGCCGGAATCCCGGTTGCCGCCGGGGCCGGCGATTCGATCGCTGCAGCCCTCGGTGCAGGGTTGACGGATTCGTCACGGCTGCAGATCGTGGTGGGATCAGCGGGCAATGTCAACTGTGTCCTTGATCGCCCGATTATCGACAGCAGAGGGCGGGTCCACACCGGGTTCTTTGTCGATAACGAGCATTGGATCTGCACCGGTGTGCTGCAGTCAGCGGGCGCATCGATTCAATGGTGGTCCGACGTATTGGGTATGCAGCTCGATGAGATGCTGGCGGAGGTCGAGGGTGTGGGTCCGTCGAACGTTTGTTTTGCTCCGTACCTGGCGGGCGAGCGTACGCCCCACCTCGACGCCCGGGTGCGTGGAGGTTTTGTCGCACTCGAAGGTTCCACAAGCCGCGCCGACATGACCCGGGCCGTGCTGAATGGCGTGGCGTGTTCGTTCCGGGACGCGGCGCAGGTTTTCGCTGAACTGGGTGTACATGCAAACGAAATTTCGATCACCGGTGGCGCCGCACGCAACGAGACGATTTGCCGGATAATCGCAGACGTTATGCAGAAGTCGCTCACGCGGGTCGATGCAGATGTGACGGCGATGGGTGCCGCGATCCTGGCAGCCTGTGCCGCCGGCCACTTCCTGAGCTGGCAGGACGCAGCCGCAGCCTGGCCTGCGTCGGGCGAGGTGTTCGCTCCGGAAAATGCGGAGATTCACGAGGAAGCCTACCAGCGCTTTCGCCGGTTATATCCGCGTCTGGCAGGATGGTGAAATCTGATCGGCAACCACAATCGACGCAGGCACCGTCAGCCAACGAGGCTGTCCATTGCCGTGCGAATTCGATCCAGCGCCTCGTCGATTACCGTCCGGTCATGATCGTGGGTGGGAATCAGACGGACCTGTGACGGCGGGCGGGCGGAGACTTCGACGCCGTATTCCTGCCAAAGCGGGACAATGCGTGCGGTGTCGAGTCCGGGGCCGACGAGGTCGACATTGACCATGTTGGTTTCCACCGTTTCCAGGTCCACATCGAGGCCGTCGATGCGGCACAGGTGTTTCGCCAGGTAACTGGCATTCGCATGGTCGTCCGCCAACCGGTCCACCATCGTCTCCAGCGCCACGATCCCGGTAGCGGCGATTATGCCGGCCTGCCGCATGCCGCCGCCAATGCGACGGCGGGCGAAGTTGGCCCCGTCGATGAACTCCCGGCTGCCGACCAGCACCGAGCCCAATGGGCAGCAGAGGCCCTTGGACAAGCAAAACATGAGGCTGTCCACATCCTCAGCATAGGCAGCCGCCGGTACACCGGAGGCCACGGAGGCGTTCAGGATGCGGGCACCGTCCAAGTGAATCCGCAGTCCGTGGTCACGGGCCACGGCACACAGTTCTCTGTGCAGGGCCAGCGGCACCACGCGTCCGCCGCTGCGGTTGTGGGTATTCTCCAGGCAGAGCAGGCGGGGGACCGGGCAGTGCAGGTTTTTTTTGCGAATGGCGGCCGCCAGCTCGCCCGGGTCCATCATCCCCTTGTGACTCGGCACCGGCATGGGGGACAGGCCCGCAACGTTGGCGAAACCGCCGCCTTCGTGCGCATAGAGATGGCTGGACGGGTCGATCAAGACTTCATCCCCCGGTCGGCCGTGGCACATCAACGCCACCAGGTTACCCATGGTGCCGCTGAGAACGAGCATGGCCGCTTCTTTCCCCATCAGGGCCGCAGCCATCTCCTCGAAACGCTTTACGGTGGGGTCCTTGCCATAGGTGTCGTCCCCCAACTCGGCGGCGCGGATGGCATCCAGCATCTCTTCGGTGGGAAGCGTCTGGGTGTCGCTGTAAAGATTGATCGGTTTCAAGTCGATCTCGTTTGGGTTAATGCCGTAGTGAAGTCCATACGCTTAGGGCTTGTACAGACAGTGCTGTAAAACTAGTTATTTTTCAAGTCGCAGTACGTCGGGGCAGCTGGGGCCAGCCCTGAAGACGAACCATGGCGCCATGCCATGCCTCGCCGATCGGTTTACGTGCCAGCTCGCCGTTGCCACGACCGGTCGTCTCCGGATCTCCGGCAAGATCGACGAGCGGGACGCAAGTGGAGGATTCGTCGGTCGCCGACAACAGTTCGGGTGCGTCATCCGGATAAACATGATGGCAGACGATTATCGGCATCTCGCGAATGCTCATTGCACCTCCTGAGTTACAGGGGACAGGCATGACCTAAGGACCTCCAACGCGTAACACGTCGAGCACCATCCCGTCCTCGGCGAGAAAAACCTTGTCGCCCAGAATCTCTCTCGCTTTCTGCAACTCACCGGCAGGATCTTTAAGGATCGCCCGCCCGTGATGGACAAATCCAAGTTTGCCGAAGTCCTTTTTCGAGTCCACAAGGGCGTGACAGACATCTTCCACTTTGTGATGCCCGGTTTCCATCAGGAATAGGTCAGATCCGTCGATGAGCGCATCCACATCCCCCACCCCGGCAACATCGCCTGAGTAGACAACCGTTTTTTGACCCGCCTCGATTCGAAAAGAAAATGATCGCCACGCCTCTCCAGGAGCCGGTTCACCCATATGGCGATTGTGCAGGGCAGTCACGGAGAAACCGTCTTCGGCGTAAATCGGACCGTCCTGATAGTGTTTCACATCAAGCTCAAATGGCATATTGAACACATCCACAGTGGGTTTGAGAAGTAGAACGACCGCATCCCATTCGTCCTTACTGGGAATGTGTAACTTGACGACTTTGCCCGACAACCGCTCGGTACCCTCCGGAGCAAGACCGTCGAGTTTCCACAGGTTGAAAAGAAGATTCGGAATCCCGGCAATGTGGTCAATGTGTCCATGCGAAATAAAAAGCGCGCGCGTGGCAAGCAGATTGATTCCGCCAAGATGCGCCGTGTACGATCCCCCCTCACCGGCATCGAACCAATAGACGCCTTGATCATGTTCGATAACGAATGCCATGTGACGCCGTCCGGGCATCGGTTCGGTGCCGGCGCAGGTGCCGAGAAAAGTAAGCTTCATGATATAGACTCCGTTTTTCTGGCATCCGATGGTCAAGTTTCCGGCAACTCAACAACAAATACCACATCGATACTCATGCCGGACTGCAGGTCAACACCATAGACACAACGCGAGGGTTGTTGTCTTTGACAAAGTACTCCACATAAACCTCGTTCGCTGCGGAGACCTCTTCATTGACACTCCAGATACTCACCGGCCGGAGCGGTGACCATGCCGCGTTCGAATGAACAAAATCACATGCACAGGCTTACACCACCAAATGGTCGA
>CAYWQM010000160.1:5091-5872 GCA_964460215.1 uncultured Lentisphaerales bacterium | reverse complement strand
CGACGCCACGAGCCTGAATCTGCTCGCCTGCAAAGCCCAAAACCCGTTTGACGGATTGATGCTGCATGTCCGGCGAGACCATGGCGACAATTCGGTAGCCCTCTGCCGCCTTCACCGGCACGGAAGCGGTGAAAACGCCTGCACTCACAGCTACGTCCCGGTGAAGCAGCAAAGTCTCGGAGTTTTCACGGAATATCTGGAGTCGCACCACGGTGTTTTTCGGCAGGTTCGTTCTGCCATCGATCCGCAAGGCATACGGCAACGCATCGGGCCTCCCCTCCGTCGGTGCAATCTTGAGCATCTCGCCGCCCACAGCAAAACGCCATCCTCCGTCCTCATCATTCGTCGTGGCCGATTCCGGCACAGTTGCTGGTGTGGACGAAGTCACTATCGCCTCACACCGTACGCCGGACAGGAGGGCATGTCCCTCGGCCCATCCACGCGTCTGCAATTCGCTGCCATTGGGGCCAATCAAGTATGTGACAGGATAGCGCTGCTGGTGATGGACGAAATCGATTTGCAGCGACAACGGGGTATTGACCGGCCATCCCTTACCCGCCGGGGGTGTGATAGCTTTGTAGAAGTGTCCGCGCGCGACCCGGGCTTCAGAGGTTCGGATATTCACCAGATCATCGCGTCGCAGTACCCGCGTCAGCAGCAGGCATGAATCCGGCAGGTTGGTGCGGCCGGTGACAACAATGTCGCGTCCCTCCCGCATCGCCGCGAGCTTGAGATAAAATGGTCGCTCAGACTCCTTCGAGCTCAGCCATGTCTGTTTCTC
>CAYWQM010000160.1:0-5081 GCA_964460215.1 uncultured Lentisphaerales bacterium | reverse complement strand
CTGCACTGCTCCCCGTCAATGTTGCTGCGCATTCGCCACCAGTACTGCTGCCCCGGCGCCAGCCCGAAGCTCTGGCGAGCATGCGTGTACTTTGTGCCGAAGCGGTCGTAGACGATGTGTTCGAAGTCGTCACCGGAACTGCTGACTTCGACATCGTAAGTCACCCCCTCAACTTCCAGAGCGTTCCAGTCGATGCGTATATCCGTGCCCATAGTCGCATGCCTGGTGGGGCGTATCGGGATCGGGACATGGTAGACCTTCTCGCGCACGTACATCCGGGCCACACATCCGATCAAGACAAAAATCAGCACCAGCAACACCCCACTTGGCCAGCAACGCAGAGCAAGCTTCGACTGCAACAGATCGAAGAAAAGCGGCGGCCACCGAAGCTTCCACTGGCGGCGCCTGGCCAACAGCGCCATGCACATGGCCAATAGCCCGCCGAAAAACACCACAAGCGTGATTGTCTTGCCCAGCGGCAACTGGTTCGGCCCCCGATATCTGAACGACACCTCATGCGTACCGGCCGGCAGGTGAATCGCAGACATTCCCGGCGCCGCTTCGATCAGCGGCAGCGTCTGGCCACCGGCAGTCGCTTCCCAGCCGTTGTAATAGGCCATCTTGAAGATGACGAACCCGGGTTGTTCCAGCGTCACGACCGCCGCATGGTGGCTGCGTCGCACAAACGTTTCCTGGGCCTCTCCGTTGATTGTCGGCACCGCCATGAAACTGTCGAAATCGAACTGCTCGACGAACGGCAAATGCTCGCCATTGAGCCCCTCCGGCAGCTCCTGGGCCAGGACACGGCCACCGGTGGCCAAAAAAGAATTAAGCTTCTCGATCGTCGGTCCAGGCATGTCCAAATCATAACCGAACACGACCACCCCCGAATATTGATCAAGATCAAGCTCGGCCTCCTGCAACCAGTCCGTACCCCCACGGATCATCTGCATGGAGTGATCCGGCTGCAGTACCAGCTTGTACTCCTCCAGCCATAATTCGCACAAACGCATCCATTGGTCGCGGTCATCGACAAGTACGAGCACGGGCTTGTTGCGGATGACCTTGAAGTAGTTGAACTGCTGGCGGACCCGCCACGCGACCCAGTGGCTATTATCCTCGATACGGTCAGCAAAATCGTCGACCATCGTCATTACCTTGAGATTGGTGCGGTCGCAGACGAGAAAGCGTACGTTGAGCAGTTCGCACAGATTCGGATGCTCGGAAATATCTTTACGAAATCGGTGGTTGATCAGTTTGCTGCCACCGCCAACTTCGTCCGCGAAAAAACCGCTGATGATGTTGGTCTTGCCGCAGAGGGCCGGCAGGATCGTCAAATACGGCAATTCCTGTGGCGCCACCCTGCCCTGTGCCGAGCCATAGACGCGGCCAGGGTCCGGATCTTCGCGGATCGCACGCACGGCCAGATCGAATTTCCGATTTGTCTGGACACGCTTGGATCGCTCCGTAAAAACGCGGTTTTCAGTATCAATTGTATGCGTCCGTACTTTGCGTTGCCCCACCAGCCAGCGATCACGCCATGGGCTATACACCAGTGCGGCCACAGCCAACAGTGACAGAACCGTCCCCAGCGACGCCCCAAATCGCGGTCCACAGCGGCGACACATGCAAAATGACAACAGCGCAAGAACAAATATCAACCCGGAAACCCACCAGACAGCGGTGCTGCCTGCAGCGGCATGCGCCAACCAAACCAACACCGCGACCGCGGCAATAGACAACACGCCGACCGCAGTCATACGCCGACGTGTCGCGCTATGCGCTCCGGACAGATACCCCCGGATCAGCCAAAACACACCAGTAATCAACGTCGCAGCGCCGATGCCCGCTGCCGCCACAGTGAAAACCTCCAGCAGAAAAATCTCATGGATGTATTGGAACTGCCCCTGCAACGGCAAATATTCGAGGACCGGCAGGTCGTCCGGGCCCAAAAACATCAGAAACGCCAGAACCCAGGCGTAGAGAAACAACAGATTCCGGAATTGGCGCCGCCGGCAGATGGTCACTGCCAGTCCCAGCAGACAGAGAGTCGTCAGGATCGGCCAGCGCTTGGTGAAGGTATTGTTCTGCCAGCCCCATTCATCCGGACCGTAGTTCCCGTACTTGGTGCCGGTCGTATCGAACAGCCCGCCCGAGCATAGTTGATCTACGGTATGTCCTGTGGTCATGCAGACGACCTCAAAAGCGTGGCGCCAGTTCGAGCTGAATGACAGCTCCTGAATCTCCGGTGATGAATAAAACGGCACCAGATAGATCGACAGCATCAGCCCGGCCAGGGCCCAGGTGACGAACATCCGTTGAATCGAGGTCCACGCCACTCGCAACTCCGTAGCCAGCAGCAGGATACCGCAGTACAACGCACAGACCAAAGCCAAGCAGTACGGCATGTACGGGTGACTGAGAAACGACAGGGTGATCAGCAGCGATGCCGGAAATATTGTCCGCCGCTGTGCAACCGCTGCATGGGTACGACCCAGCGCAATCGGAAACAGAAAAATCGCAATCAGCTGCTTGGCGAGCCCCAGGGCGAAGTACGCATCGATTGTATGCCCCCACATACTGATCGGCGTAATCGCAAAAAGCGCCGCGATACCGCAGGCCAATGGACGAAAGCTGAACTTCGAAAGGAGATAGTACAGACTGAACGGGAACAAGCTGAAACAGGTGATGTAAAAGAGCTTCTGGATTTCGGCAATCGTCAGCATTTCGCCCAGTGCGTTATATATCAGTCCGACGGCGAAGTATTGCAACGGCGGGCGAAACAGAAATATCGGAGCACCTAGTCCATAGAGATACGACCAACCGTACAACCGTTGCTCGGCTTGGAGCATAGCGGCAACTTCATGATTGTACGCCATGTGGATGATATCGTCACCCCCGCTGATGTATCCGGGGTCAAGCAACGGCGCTGCAATGGCATAAGCGAAAAGGACTGCGACCATCAACAAGCCGCGGGCCAACCAATTCTCGACGTGGAGCGGCATCAATGGCAGCGCCGTGCCGGGTTCTGGTGCGTCCTCTCCGGGTGTCTCGGAATCCACAGTTGTCGATACAGGTGTCATGTTGAAATACGGGAGCGCAGGATCGGGCCCAGCCAATTGGCGATACCAAGCGGCAAGTGACGCCACATCGTGACTGCCAGTTTGTACTTCGGGTCATCGGGGTTCATGTCCGGCACATCTTCACCGGGACGCAGAAAGTATTGATAATATATCTGCCGCGGCGTGGCACCCCACTGCTTCTTGAAATGGAAGGTACCAGCGGTACGCCGGCTGCGGGCAAAGTCGAAATGACGGCAACCGCGCTCACAGGCCAGCTTGATCGCGTTCCAGTACGCCAGATTATTCGGGCACAGACGCAAATGTTCGCGACACGAGGCACCGCAATGCGCAATCGCCGTATCACGGAAAAAAAACAGCCACACACCTGCCACGGGCTGCCCGTCAACGAAGGCTGTAGACACCTCCATCTGATCGCCGAAAAGCTCGCTCAGCGTCATGTGCCATCGGACAGCATGTGTGGGTGTCCCGTGGTCACGCAGGTTGAGGCGCAGGATGTCGATGAAACTACGAAAATGTCGGACCCCTGTCTCCACGGTTACGCCGCTCTTCTGTGCCTTGCGCACCTGATTGCGTACTTTGGCATTGAGCTCACCCTTCCATACCACTTCCGGATCGGGATCAAGCTTCATAACCAGCGAAAAGTATTCGAGCAGTTCGGCCAGCTCGTCGTGCTCAGCACGCAACAATGATTTGAGCTCCAACCGCCGCGCCTGCACCTTTTCGACGAGCGAACGCCCGTGCGCCAGCAACGCCGCCTCGACTTCGTCGTCGTCCGCCAGAATACCGCCGTAGTTAGCGTAAGGCGTCGATACCAGAGCCTGCCGACCGCTGAGGCTTCTGACTTCGGCCAGCGGCAGGATACCGCGCACCTGCCGTCCCTGCATGGCAATGCAGTAGTGGGTCCGAACCCGGTACGCGAGTTCGAGCGCCGTTTTCCATTTGTATTGATGGTAAAAGGTCGCCTCGGGTGCGTTAAGAACGAATTCATCCCAGGCTGCAGCGTGTTCATTTGTAGCTTCGACTATTTCCATGGTGTCGCCGTGTCAACTGATCTGGCCGTAGTGTATCTTCTCGATTTCGCTGCCAGCAAATCGATCAATCAGTGCCTGATCAAGGAGCGCATTGAATTCGAGCTCTCGGGATGAGGTAATGAAATAACTGCCGGTGACACCGTCGTTGGAATTGGCCGGACCGGGGTGACACATGATTTCGGTGACACCATCGTCCAGCATATGCAACACTCGGTCATAGACGGCTGCCGTCATACGGCCGGTGTCGGCGACACCGATGAAATGATCAGGGGTGGCACAGCCCGCCCGCTGCACGTCGGCCTTCGTCCGTCGCGCCAGGATCCGGAAAACGCGGCACTGCCAATCACGTACGGACATTCCCAGCCGCAACGTCTCATAGGGTGTGCGCAGCCGTGGACTGCCGAGTTGCCGAGCCAGCGCGATGAACGCATCACGGATCGGCCGAAAGATATGCACGTGTTTGTGGCTGTCCAAATGCGTCGGTTCCCCGAGCTGTTCGCGGTAGCGTTGAAGTTGCGCCGACAGTTCCCGGTCAAGGTCGGAGCGCTGCAATCCACCCATCATGGCCCGGCGTAAAATTGTCGACATCCCTGCAAAGTTCCCGTTGTTGCCGACCAGGCTGGGGATCTGTTCGGGCGGTGACAACGGCGCACCATGCACAATATTGAGGTGCAACCCCACACCCAGCGACGGCGTTTGCCTCGCCAGTTCGACAGCGTTGTCAAACCCTGGGAAATTGGTCAGTAATGTCGCGCTGCTGAGTATGCCGCAATGATGCGCCTCGACAATGGCTCGATTCAGCGGTGCAGACCAGCCAAAGTCATCGGCGTTGATGATCACACGCTTCATACATCATCCTTAAATCCATATTTTCGCCCGACATAGTGGATGTAGCGCGGATGTTGCTCACGGCTGAGGCGGTGGATCATTTCGCCAAGCAATCCAAGTGAAATCAACTGTGCGCCCA
>CAYWQM010000159.1:0-6015 GCA_964460215.1 uncultured Lentisphaerales bacterium | reverse complement strand
TAGTATTTCGTAAAATACTCCTGCAAGCTCTGGGGCAATTTCTGCATCAAGTCCAGGTGCCAATTTTCTCCATAGACATCAATAAATCGTTGATAAAACTCGCGCGCAGCCGGTGAACATCCGTCGAGGTATTTGGGGTTTGAGAACCAGGGCTGATAGGCCGGGAAGTAGCCCTTTCGTTTTTCCATTATTGCGGCTGTTATAGGCCGGGGTTCGGAAGCGCGGTTTAAGGTGACAGCAATGGTCCGGCGAGGAATGCCTTGCAAATAAAGGCCGCGGTGCAGGGCGTTGACGTGGAAGAATCCCAGGTCCCCCGGTTCGAGGTGGAGTCGCAGTGTATTGGCCATCTCGTCTGAGTCGGGGGCATCGCGGCGGATGCGCCCTTCCTCTGGGGTGTCCGTGCGCAGGTGGGAGCCGGGCACTACTTCGGTGGCCGCCGTGGGCACAAGGGGGATATGCATGTGGATCTCGCGCGGTGGATCAGCCTCGCGGTGGATCGATGACGTTTCGTCTTCGCCGGTGAACTCGGAGTGAAATTGGGAATCCCGGTGCCAGGAGGCGGCCGGGCGCGATTGCAACGGGTCGATGTAGTAGTTGATTTGGCTGAAGATGGCGGGTTCGCGAAAGATATCGCTTAGAATGGCCAACACGCGCGGATCGGCGACGGCGTTGAGCAGTGTAGCCAGACGTTGAGGATGGTGGTGGTGATACTTGGGATGGTTGAGGTGGAGCATGACCCAGGCGTTGGGGCCGTAGCAGTATCCCCCAGGTTCCCCTTCTGCGATGCTCTCGCGCTGCCACTGGGCCAGGGGACCGTCGCAGGCCTCCCGCAAATTCTCGATCAACTCCGCCTCAAAGACGTTCCGATGGACGAGATACCCATCATGCTTCCATTGTTCTATTTGATTCATGGCGTCACAGGTTGACAGTCAAAGGCAGTGGGGAGCATGGAACTAAAAAGGAAGGGGCCTCCGCCGCTTTTCGCTTCTCGATTCGCTTGAAGATTTCACGGGGCATCGCTTTCCCCTTTTCAAGTTGGGACGTCGCGAGAGTGCGCCGATCATAACGCCTTATATAGCCAACATAGCTTGTCACAATTTGTTGACAACATGGAACGCCGGGCGCGGCGCACAACGGCGGGCGCATCGTGGCCAACTACCGGGCGCTGGAAATACCCACGCTCTACAACGGGATGTCACACCCAAGCAAAGAGACTCTACCGTGGCTACGCCGCATAAAAATGATTTTCCCATCAATCAGTCATTGTGGCTTTTCCCCTCGTCCCGGCTATCTTTTTCCATGGCGACAACAACTGCTACAGCGCTTCTGCCAACCGTCAGCTGGGGCGACACGGAGATCACACGCCTGATCATCGGCGGCAATCAGATCCGCGGGTTCTCACATGTATCCCCCGAGCTCGATGCGGAGATGCGGGAGTTCCATACGGTCGATAACACCGTCGAAAGCTGGCTGCGTGCGGAGGCGTGCGGCCTCAACACGATGCAGTCGCGTGGAGACGCAATTATCTACGAGCGTATCCGAGCGTATCGCGAGCGCGGCGGCACGATGCAGTGGATCGTCCAGACCGCCGGCGAGCACCCGGACCCGTTCGAGAACATCCGCGAGATCGCGACCTACGATCCGATCGCCATTTACCACCACGGCTCGGTCAGCGACGCCCATTGGCTGGGCGGCACCTTTGACAAGGTAGAGGACTATCTCAAGGCGATCCGGGACACCGGCGCCATGGTCGGGATCGCCGCGCACATGCCGGAGATCCTGCAATATGTCGAGGATCAGGGCTGGGATGTCGATTTCTATATGACCTGCTTCTATAACATTGCCAAAACCGGCGACCGCGGCCTGGTTGCCGAGGGCGCGCAGAATGTCGAACATTTCGACGACGAAGATCGCGACGTGATCTGTGAGTTTATCCGGCAAACGGAAAAGCCGTGCATCGCCTACAAGATTCTCGGAGCCAGCCGCAAGTGCAGCTCACCGGAGACGATTCACCAGGCGTTCAAGTTCGCCTTCGATCGCATCAAACCGATCGACATCGTCAACGTCGGGATGTTTCAGAAGCACACAGACCAGCTCGCCATGAACGCAGACATCGTACGGGGAATGGCGTGATGCGTGATCCCTTACCCCCAACCCCTTACCCCTACCCTTAACATGAACGGACCTAAAGTCGTATTGATCGGCGCGGGCAGCGCATTTTTCGGGCGCTCGACAATCTGCGGCATGGTTTCGAAGCCGGCTCTCTCTGAAGGCGTACTGACGCTGGTCGATGTCAACGAGAAGCTGCTGAAGACGCTCGAGACAATCGCCCGCGGCGCCGTCGAAGCAAAGGGCGTGCCACTGAGGATCGAGGCGACGACCGACTATCGAACGGCCCTGAAAGACGCGGACTTCGTGATCCTCGCGTTCGCTGTCGAGGGCGTAAAACTTCGCGGTATCGACAGTCGTATCTCAACGGAGCACGGCATGGTCATGTGCTCAGGGGACACGATCGGGCCCGGCGGCACGATGCGAACACTGCGGGAAGTTCCGCGCCAGCAGGAGATGATGCTGGAGATCGAGAAGCAGTGTCCAGATGCGTGGGTCATCAACTGGGTCAATCCGACGAGCGCCATGGGTATTGCCATGATGCGGCATTTCCCGCACATCCGCAGTCTGGCAATCTGCGACGGACCGCACAATCCCCGATTCGAGAATGATCTGATCGTCAAGGCGGGAATCGCGGAGACGGCAGCGGATATCGATGAGCAGGTTCGTTCGCGTGTAAAAATCCGTGACGGCGGCGTCAACCACTTCACCTGGCTCGTCGAAATGACATATGACGGCGAGGATATGATGCCGCAGGTTATCGAAGCACTGAAACAGGATATATCGGCAGAGCATCATGCCGCGGCCGAAGACAGCAAGCGCAGGAACAGCGCCGCGATCGCGCACCAGCTCGCTAGTGCCGTCGGCTACGTGCCCACATGTATCTGGCATACGATGGAGTATTTGCCGTTCTTCCAGGGGCGCGATGCCGGGGATGAAGGCAAGCTCGCCATTTCCCAATGGTCCGAAGATCTTCGCTGGCAATGGATGAACGAAATCTGGACAAACATGGAGCAGATCGCCAGCGGCGAAGGTATGGCAGAGTACCTCGAAAAGCCTGAGATCGACCATGCGTGCGATATCATCGAGGATATGTGGACGAAGGGCGGGCAGCGGTTTTACATCAACACCAGAAACAGCGGCGCCGTCACGAATATGGTGGACGACGCGTTCATGGAATTGCCGTGTACCGTCGATATGAATGGCGTGTACCCGCTGCATTTCGGCGAGATGCCGCGGCCGCTGGCGGGCTGGTGCCAACATATCCTCGATGAGCACGAGCTCGCCGTGGAGGCTGCGGTCACCTGCGATCGCACGATACTGCGCCGTGCCTTCCTCGCCTCGATGCTGACTCAGAGCATACCGGATATCGATCGGTGCATCGACGAGCTGCTGGCAGCGGAGCGGGAGTACCTGCCTGAAACGTGGTTTCAGTAGCGTGCATTTTCCAAATGCACGACAAGTTGCAAAGGGACCAGAAAGGCTCTGGTCCAGAGTTTCCAAGGTCGGCGCTTCGGTCGAAAATCCCGGCCCTACTCCACCGACATCTCGATCTTTGCATCTTGGCGCAGGGCGGCGTATACCGTAGCGCGGTAATTGAGTGGCTCCATCCGTGCAATAGTTGCATCCGGATTCGCGCGGGGTATTGTCGATCGACGCATCGCATTGGTCAATATTCTTTCTTTCACGAGCGTTAGGCAATATGGAAATTGACAAACTCAACGTCGGGATTGCAGGCTTCGGCTCTATCGGCACGCTGCATGCCCAGATTTTCGACACAATGGCAGCCGTCGACGTCATTCAGGTGGCCGACCCGAATCGGCTTTATCAGGAACGGTTTGCCGCTTTGACCAAGAAAAAATCGTTTCATGATCATTACTCGGCCCTAAACGGCTGCGACTGCGTTGTGATCGCCCTCCCGACGGGGCTGCATGAGTCGGCAGTATCACATTTCGCAGAAGCGAAGGTTCCGATGCTGATCGAGAAACCGCTCGGGCTCACATACGGTGAGGCGGAGCGGATGATGGCGGTGCTCAAGCGTGAACGTGTACCGGCGATGTGCGGCCTGACCGGTTTGTATCATCCGGAGTTTGTGGCGATGTACCGTCAGCTGCCTGCAATCGGTGACCTGGTGTCGGTTACGGAACGCCTGCACGAAGCACATCCTCTCCTGCGACGAACCCTCAGTGAGGCGCGGGGCGTGTTGGCTGTGAACGGGATTCACACGCTGCACCGCTTCCATAAGATCGCTTCGCTGCAGGCCGGCGATCCTGTGTTTAGTGTCGACGAGGTTACACTGGGCCACGACGCGTTTTCGGAGCACGGTGAGGATCACGCGAAAGGAACACTGCATCTGGGCGGGACGCCGTTTACTTTTGACGTTTCATTTCACAACCGTACGGAATGCGACAACGGCTGGCCGATTGATTACGGAATTGACATTGTCGGCACCCGCGGGAAGATCGTGGTGACAGGTCATTACAAATGCGAAACCCTATTGGATGGCGTACCCGCGGAGGTGAATTACGCGCATCCCGACGGGCCGCTGGAGCGGCAGATAACGTATCCGCGAATCCTCATCGGAGTGACCGCCGAGCTCAAGGCGTTCCTGGAATTCCTCGGTACAGGGGAGGAACAGCATTTTACCTTGCATGAAGCGTTGGCCGGCCAGGCACTGGTCGAAGCGTGTTACGCCAAGGCGGGAAGTGACAATTCACTGGAGGACGACACGCCCACAGAGCCGGCGAATCGATGACGGAACAACCCCTTGTCGATCTTTGTTCTGATCCGCTGATGCGACAACGCCACGCGACGGGAGATCGATCACTATGCTGAGCCGGGAGCAGGTTGAATTCTACAAAGACCACGGGTTTCTTCACATCCCGGCGGTGTTCTCGGATACCGAGACCGACGAGCTGGCGACCGAGCTCGACTGGCTGATGGAAACCTGGTCAGTCACCGATGCCGGTTGGATCGGCCCGTGGCGTCAGGCGTACATGGATGCGGCGACGGAAGAGAAATCGAAGCTGACCGCGATGCACGATCTGCAGTTCTACTCGGACGCCTGGAACCGCGCCGTGCATAACCCGCGGCTGGTCGCGGCTATGGTGCAGCTGCTCGGGCCGAACGTCGAGCTGCACCATTCGACCATGCATATCAAACCGCCGGAGACCGGGCACCCGTTTCCGATGCACCAGGACAACGCGTTTTACGAGCACCCGGACAATCGCTACATCGACGTGCTGGTGCATCTCGACGACACGTGTCACGAGAACGGCGAAATCCGGGTTCTCGACGGCTCATACAAGAACGGGCCGCTGCCGCACATCACCGAGACACCGGATGGATTGTGCACACCGCACCTGCCAACCGACGAGTTCAGCCTGGCGGATACGGTCGCGGTCCCCGCCAAACGCGGCGATGTGGTCTGTTTCAACATCTACGCTGTGCACGGCTCGCATATCAATCAGACCGACCGGATGCGGCGCCTGGTCCGCATTGGCTATCGCGACCCGGGCAATCTGCAGACAGCAGGGCAAAGCATCGGGCGTCCCGGCATGATGGTGGCGGGCCGGCGCCCGCGCGGTGCCGGCAGGGAAGCGTTTTCAACCGAGGCAATCGCGGCCACGGAAGCCCCCTGAACGCGGCTCGATACAATCATTGGGGAACTGGACTTGCTATAGGACACTCGTGCTGTTCCTGGGAATAGCCGGCAGCGCCGCTGCCCAGGATATACGAAGGACGGCATGCAGCTGCTTTGCAAGTGTCTACCCTGTTCTGCGTGCTTCCTGTCCGAAGACAATGACCAGTAAACCAAGAATGGGGCACAGTAAACCAATGATAGTAACTATGACGTTGCCATACGATATACCGGACTCTAGGAAAACCATGCTGAAGTCGATCGGG
>CAYWQM010000158.1:282-6165 GCA_964460215.1 uncultured Lentisphaerales bacterium | reverse complement strand
TCAGCTACAGTGACATGGCGATAGCCGACTGCGGCAACACCGAGACGATCGAGCGCACGTGGACATCGACCGATGAGTGCGGCAACAACACGAGCTGCGGCCAGGTGATCACGGTTGTCGACACGACGGCGCCTTCGATCAACTGCCCGGCGGACGCGGTCCTGGACTGCCCGGCGGACACCAGTATCGCGGCCAACGGTACAGCGACCGGCAGCGACAGTTGCAGCAGTGTGAGCATCAGCTCGATCGACAGCACGGTTAGCGGCTGCGCCACCACCGAAATGATCAGGCGCACGTGGACGTCGACCGATGAATGTGGTAACAGCACGAGCTGCGACCAGGTGATCGCGGTTGTCGACACGACGGCGCCTTCGATCGAGTGTCCGGAGGATGCGACGGTCGAGTGCGGCGAGGCGACGAGACCGGAAGCCCTGGGCACAGCAACCGGCAGCGACAGTTGCAGTGGCGTGATCATCAGTTCGATCAGCACTTACAAGGCAGACTGCAGGAATACCGGCGTAGTCACGCGCACATGGAGTGCGGTCGATGAGTGCGACAACTCGAGTAACTGCACGCAGACGATCACCGTCATCGACACGACGCCGCCGGAAGTGGAATGCAACGCCTACGACATCACGGAATTCGATGGCGACGACGATGACGATGATGACGATGACGATGATGACGACAGGGTTTCCTTCACAGCGACCGGCACGGACATATGCAGCGAAGCGAGAGTCGAAATCGGCCGGGTTATCTGCACACCTCCGCCGGGCGACGACGATGACGACGATGACGACCATCATCGCCATCCGTGGTGGTGGCCCGCCCACGACCACGACGTCGACGATTGCAAGGTACGAGTTCGCGGTGCGACGATCAAGATCATCGAGAGCGGCGCTCCCGGCACGGTAATCAGCTGGACGGCGCAGGCGACCGATGCATGCGGCAACACGACTACGGTCGACTGCTCGGTTACCGTGCTCAAGGATAAGGATAAGCACGACTATTCCGACCACCCCCGTTCCCCGTGGTGGAGGTGGCGTTGGCATCGGTAAATGTGAGTTCGGCGCCGTGGTTGCGGCGCCGGACCAGCCAATAACAGTCGTTCAAAACCAACTATGTGTTCTATCTGAACAACGTTAATCGTTCGAACCAGGCCAGAGAGAAAGAGTTCGAGCATACGAAGTTTATTTCGCCGATGCGAAGCAGCAACGCTGTTCGATCAACTCTATACTACGTTGATCGAGGACGACAACAACGATTGATCGTCATTCGTAACGGACTGAAATCTGAGATACTACCGCCCAAACACTGTAAAAACGGTGTTTGGGCGGATGCTTTTAAGGATTGCCCCCACCTGCAGGAAAGTGCGGCTGTGGCCGCCCCTTTACTGTCGCTGATCTGGATAAAGCCATGCGAAAAATCGGCAATTCACGGCTGGATTCGAGGGATTTCCGCGTCATCGAAACGAATTTTAGAAATACCGTTTTGCCCATTTTGCTGCCTGGCACAAGGTTTTTGTGGCAAATCGACTACAGGTAATATGTCCGGGAACCGTAATGAGCTCGAAATGCAATGAATAGAATTCGCGAAGATATTACTGGGCAACAGTTGACGTCCAGATAAAGCGATAGTATGATTGCCGTTCCATGTCTGGACCAAAGTGGCGGAATTGGCAGACGCGCTAGGTTCAGGTCCTAGTCCTCGATAAGAGGGTGGGGGTTCGAATCCCCCCTTTGGTACCATCCATGCATGGCCCATGATTGACCCATCAGCCTTAATCTCAGCTGACTGCCGGTGATTAAATCCGCGGCAATCCCGTTTCCTCTATCCCGGCTCGGCGCAGGCTGTATGGGCTACGGCGGCAAGTGGAATGGCGCCCCGTTGCAGCCCAATGCCGTAAAGGACGCCCGCGCCGCGGTTGACGCGGCCCTGGAAGCGGGTATCAATCTCTTCGACCACGCCGACATCTACTGCCGCGGCAAATCAGAGACTGCCTTTGGTGAGGTACTCGCCGACAATCCCGATCTGCGAGACAGCATGGTGCTGCAGACAAAATGCGGGATTCGCCTGCCCAACACCGCAACCGGTGAACCCGGACGCTACGATTTCAGCCGTACCCACATTGTCGCAGCGGTCGAAAGCAGCCTGAAGAGGCTACGGGTCACACATATCGACATCCTGCTGCTGCATCGACCGGATCCGCTTGTTGAACCGCTGGAGGTTGCTGCTGCATTCGACGAACTGCAGGCAGCAGGCAAAGTTCTGGCATTCGGTGTCAGCAATCATACGGCAGCACAAATCTCTCTACTACGCAAATACTTAAAGCAGCCTGTCGCGGTTAACCAGATGGAATTTAGTCTCTTGCATACGGACGCGATCGACGGGGGGATCCGTAGTGCCGAACGGACTCCGGACACAACCGGCATCACCGGCATAATCGAGTATTGCCGGAAACATGACATACTGATCCAGGCTTGGGGCCCCCTGGGGGGCGGGCGTCTTGTCTCGACACCGCCACCCGATGACGAGCATTTGTGTAAGCTACACGCGCTGCTGACTGAAGTTGCTGAGGCTCATGACACCCGGCAAGAAGTCATTGCGTTGTCGTGGATTTTACGCCATCCGGCAGGCATCCAGCCGATCATCGGGAGCCGGCACGCTACGCGCCTTCGACAGCAGGTGCAATGCCTCAACGTCGAGATCACGCGGGAAGAATGGTATAAACTGTTTATCGCTGGCCGCGGCGAGTTTATACCGTGAGCAATGACCAGAAAGAGCCGGCAACGGCAGCACCATCCGAGGTCGCTTCGCCGCCGGGCCCCGTCCGCACGTATGTGCGCAACACCCGGACATGGACATACAGTTTCCTGGCTATCCTGCCGTTGCTGTTTTCCTATGAGTTTCTGATTCTCGCCTGCAACAACGACGACGCTGTGATGGTTCGCGTGAGTGCGGATGTATGGTTGACTACGGTGTTGTCAAAGATTGGCGGCCAATGGCATTTGTCGATGGGCACCATCGTGCTGCTGATCGGCATCTTTATCATCCTGGCCGAGCGCCGCAAGAAAATCGATATACGTCTGCGCTATCTGTCGTTGATCGTTTTCGAGGGCCTCGCCTACGCAATTTTCCTGTGGCTCGTCTTGTCGTTTGCCATCGGACAACTGTTCGCGCATCTGCCGCTGGCCGACGTGGAGAGCGACTTTTCGAACCTCGACCTAGGTCTGCAACTGGCCCTGTCGATCGGCGCCGGGCTGTACGAGGAGATGGTGTTTCGTGTCATCGTCGTCGTCGGTCTGGCCTGGCTGCTTTGCCTGGCAATCGAGCAAAAGGTGCTGGCGTATGTGCTGGCAGCGATAGCCGGGGCTTTTGTCTTCAGTCTGGTACATTACATCGGGACAATGAGCGACGTCTTCGATGCGTCGTCTTTCGTATTTCGTTTCCTTTTCGGACTGGCTCTGAACATTATCTTGCTGACCCGTGGATTCGGGGTCGCGGCCTGGACCCACTCGCTGTACAACGTCATGATCGTAATGGTGATGTGGATCAAGGCCGGATAGAGCAAGTGGGGCTGTCGGGTACCAATGGCAGGTCGAGACGAATTGAAATTTAATGAGGGTTTGTGGTAGAATTCAAATTTTCGTATCCGTGACCGTCCCCGAATTCAGCTTCTTCAGCACGGTCTTTTCGTCACTGAAACCTGAAATCTGGAACCTCCTAAACTGGAAATATTACCGGGCTGGCAATAGGGTATGAATCCGCAGCAACCCGTTTAGCTCAATTTCAAGGACGTCATGTCAAGCACCTTCGGCACAAACTACATTGTCTCGACCTTTGGGGAATCCCATTGTAAAGGGGTCGGCGTCATCGTCGACGGCTGCCCGCCGAATTTCCCCCTGACAGAGGCCGACGTGCAACCGCAACTCGACCGGCGACGCCCCGGGCAAAGCATTGTCACGACGGATCGCAAAGAGCAGGATGCAGTGACGATCCTGTCGGGCACGGAAAATGGAGTCACACTGGGCACACCGGTCGCCATGTTCGTCGCGAATCGTGACCAGCGCCCTGGCGACTACAAGGAGATGAGCAACGTACCGCGGCCGTCGCATGCCGACTACACCTATCAGATGAAGTACGGTATCCGCGCATCGAGCGGCGGCGGACGATCCAGTGCCCGGGAAACCATAGGCCGGGTTGCAGCGGGCGCTGTAGCGGAGAAGATTCTACAGACCTACTATGGCATCGAGATTGTTTCTTGGGTCAGCTCTGTAGCGGACATCCCGACCGGGCCAGTGGACGTCAACACGCTCACACGTGAGCTCGTCGATGCCAATGAAATCCGAGCTCCGAGTGATGTACATGAACAGATGCTGGCAGCGATCGTCAAAGCCCGTGAGTCGGGTGATTCTCTGGGTGGCACGGTCAGTTGCGTCTGTCGCGGCGTCCCGGCCGGCTGGGGCGAACCCGTGTTCGACAAGCTCGAAGCAAAACTGGCGCAGGCCATGATGTCGATACCGGCGACAAAAGGTTTCGAGATCGGGTCGGGCTTTGCCGGCACCGAATTGTTGGGCTCGGCCCACAACGATCCTTTCGTTGGCCGTGAGGGGCGACTGGGCACAACCACCAATAACAGCGGCGGCGTCCAGGGCGGCATTTCCAACGGCGAGCCCATTCACTTCCGTATCGCCTTCAAGCCGCCGGCAACGATCAGCCGGCCGCAGGATACAGCGGACTTCGATGGCAAGCCAGTGACCCTCGAAGCAAAGGGACGTCACGATCCGTGCGTTGTACCACGCGCCATTCCGATTGTCGAAACGATGGCGGCAATTGTTCTCTGCGATTTCGCGCTGCGTCAGAAAACACGGCAGTTCGAATAAGTCACGCCGTGTCACATTGGCATATTATGCACTGACCGGGTGATGATCGACACCCCTGACGGCTTTTTGATTTTTGCATCTCCAACGGCCGCTGACCAACGATGTGCGCGCCTATTCCGCATCTGGAATGTCACGGCGGCCCTTGCAATCGACCGGCCGTGCCCCTATCGTTACCAATGGAAACGATAGGGGCCTGACATGCCAAAGCTCGAACAGAACGATCTTCACGAGCTCGAGATCCTCAAGCAGATCGAGGAAAGCCCGACACTCACCAATCGGGCCGCCGCGACTAGGCTCGGCGTCAGCGTCAAGCTAGCTCACGAGACTCTCAAGCGCATGGTTTCGAAAGGCCTGCTGCACGTCAAAAAACTCAACTCACGCCGTTGGGATTATTTTCTGACACCGAGTGGCATTGCCGAGAAGGCTCGCCTCACCGTGGAGTTTGTCGCGTTCTCGATGGAGTTCTATCGCGAAGCCCGACGGCAGAGCGCTCAGGTCTGCCACGAACTGTCTGAACAGAACTTGAAGACTGTGGCGTTGCTTGGCACCGGCGACATAGCGGAGATCGTTTACCTCGGCATTCAGGAATGGGATTTGACGCTGCTCGGTGTTTTTGACGATGGCACAGATAAAAAGTGGTTCATGGGCATTGAGGTACAGCCGATCGCCGCGCTTAAACTGACTGATGCGGCGGCAATCATCGTCTCAGTTTATGATCAGCGGCAACCGATGTCGGGGCAGTTTCTGCCAGCCGGTGTCGACAGGGACGAGCGCATGCATTGGATTTTCTGACGGCAGCTGGGTGATCGCGACCAGCCATCAGACAATCTCGTCACTGCACTGTGCGACCTTTGGGTTCAAGATGAACATAATTCTGAACTCCGAATCGGTCGCTTGGAAGTGGGGCGGGCCAAGGGTGCTTTGCGTTGGCCAATCATTCGATGGTCATGAAGTCTTTTTTTTTCATCTCCATCTCCGATGCTCACATATTTAATATTTG
>CAYWQM010000158.1:0-272 GCA_964460215.1 uncultured Lentisphaerales bacterium | reverse complement strand
CGAGCAGCCCGACATTACTGTGGTAGCAGCCATTAGCGCGAAAGCCACAGTCACCGGGCATGTAGTGGCCGATGATCGACAGCCGGGGCGCGGTCGTGCGATTGGCGCCAGATCCATGAAAACAGAGGGCGTGGTGGAAGCTGACCTGCCCGGCCTTCAGCACGCATGGCTCGTCGATCCACTCGCCGCCTGTGCGGTCGATGTAGCGATCTCGTAAGCCGTCGAGATCCTGTTCGGTGAATGTCGACGCTTCTTCTACAAGCCCCCACATG
>CAYWQM010000157.1:0-6198 GCA_964460215.1 uncultured Lentisphaerales bacterium | reverse complement strand
CTCGAACTCGCCCTTGCCGGCGATGCGGTCGACGGCGCCGTCCTTGATCCATGCTACTGTGTCGGATGCGGAGAGCATCTCCATGTCGTGTGTCGCTGAGATGATCGTGATATCGAGTTCGCGTTGCATCTCGTTGAGCAGGTTGATGATCTCCTGCCCGGTCTTGAGGTCGAGGTTGCCGGTCGGTTCGTCGGCCAGAATGATTGCCGGCCGGTTGACCAGCGCCCGGGCGATGGCGATGCGTTGCTGCTGCCCGCCGGAGACCTCTGACGGCAAGTGATCGAGCCGGTGACCGAGGCCGACTTTCTCGAGTACAGCGGCGGCGTCTCGGCGGGCTTGTTCGGGGGCGATCCCGGCAAAAATCCGACCGATCGCGACGTTTTCCAGCGCTGTCATCGCCGGAATCAGATTAAATCCCTGGAAGATGAAACCGATCTAGTGGCAGCGCACCCAGGCGAGCTGGCGGTTGTTGAGTTCCGACAGTTTATAGCCTTCCATGGTAACTTCACCGGCAGTCGGCGTGTCGAGGCCGCCAATCATGTTGAAGAAGGTCGACTTGCCGGAGCCTGACGGGCCCATGATCGAGACGTACTCGCCGCGCTTGACGTTCATTGAGATGCCGCGCAGCGCGTGCACCTCTTCCTCACCCATGATGTAGACTTTCGTAACGTCTTTCGCTGTGATGATGAAATCGCTCATTCTTCCACTCTCATTGCTTCTACAGGTTGCTTGCGGGCGGCGAAATACGCCGGACCGATGGCTGCGAAAACGGATATACCCGAACCGATTACCAACGCGATAAGCATCGATGTGACGATGCCGTTGAGCGGCAGATAACTGAAGGTGTAGGTGCCGTAATTGAGCAGCGCGATGCCGACCGCTACGGAGAGGCCGAGAATGATGCCGATCATCGTTCCGATGACGCCTTGCAGTGACGATTCGATGAAATACGTCTTGACGATGAACGAGTCGAGTGCACCGAGACATTTCAAGGTACCGATCTCCTTGACGCGCTCGGTCACCGCCATGAGCATGGAATTTATGATGCCCACGAGGCAGGTAAGCAGTGACAAGCCGATCAGCAACAGCATCATTGAGTCGGTTGCGCTGCTGGCGAAGATGTCGACATTGGATTTCTGTAGAAGATCGTTCAGTTTGTCGTCCTTGGCGGCGACCAGGGCAACGACGATCTTGTCGGAAATCAACATGTATGCCAGAAATGCGATCGCTAGAATGACGCCGGCCATGGTGATCAGCGAGCGCATGAAGCGACGCTTGAGACCGCCCCAACTGACAGAGAAGGCTATGCCCCAGGGGATGCCCACCTGTTCTTCGATGTTGTGCTTTGCCATGTTACTCTGAATCAGCCAGATTAGTTTCGGTTAAGGTCGATTGGCACATTATTGCCGGTCACAAGAGATCCGACGAGTGCTGCCAGGATAATCATCAACTCGCCGACGATCAGCCCGACGAACAGGCCGCGGACGATGCGGTATGTATCCTTATTACCGTATCGGGTTACCAGTACCTTTGCCAACCATCCGATGAGGATCGAGAACCAATAGGCGTTCATGATGGGATTGACCAGCATGATCATGCCGATCGGGTGCGGCAGCCAGAAAATCATTTGCCGGAAATACAGCAGCGCGATCATGGCCACTGCACCGCCGCCGAAGAACCAGCTTGTCATGGTGGTGTCGATAGGCGATGTCTTTACCATTGCCCCGACCTGATCGAACATACCCTTCGGGAAACCGGTGTAGAACCACCCGTTCATGTTGTCGCCGCCCTTGTTATAGGTCAGCAGAAGGTGGGTGGTGATGGCAACGACGGCAGCGACCACGATGCAACTGAAGATGGCAATGTGGAAACGGAACCGGTCCATCTTCAAGTCGTCACGGATCTTGATGCAGTTCGCCATTGCCGGGGCGATGAATGTTTTGATGTCCAGGAAGAACACGGAGTAGTAAATGAACAACGGCGCAAACAGCGGCGGCGCCGTCCAGACCTTGTCCATACCCCACAGTGTACGGATCATGTGGAACGGGCTGACCCAGGCCTGGAATCCCAGCACGCCGCCCTCGGTGACAGCGCGAACCAGGCCGATCGTGATGATGAGGATGACGATGAAACCGAAAATACACCAGAACAGATTGGCACCCATGCCACGCCACAGCATGACGATCAGGCCGATCGAGCCGAAAATAAAGCAGAAGGAAGAGATTAGCAGCTCTTTCCGCTCGCCGTTCTCCAGATCAGACACGGCCGAAGGTTTGAAGAAACAGAACAGATATTTGCGTGCTTTGTAGAACACGACAGCCGCAAATATCATCATGCCGCCAGCACCTTCCGCACCGCGGAAGTTGAGGGTGTACCACCACTCCATCGGAAATGAATTTTCCGTCTGTCCGTAACCGAGCCAGCAGAGGATCAGGACCTGGACCATGTAAAGAATCGTGAAGAACCAGAGCGAAAATGAAATCTTCGCCGGAATCAAAAACGAAAGGCCGATCATGGTGAAGAAAACGGTCGATTTACTTCTCGAACTGAGCGGCTGCAGGACTGAATCCTGGACGATCAGCTGCCACGAATTGTGCAGATCGAGGGGGATCAGGCCGGGGACCACTTCCAGATAGCAGATGAGATTCCAGCCCAGAACACTGCCGCTGATCGCGAAGCCGACCCAGAACAGCGGGTTTCTGAACACATCCGGCAGCCTCCGGCCGTTCTCTTCATCGGTGACTGCCAGCAATTCCGGCAGCTCAGCCAGCGGGTAAATCAGTCGCTCGTTGTGGGCCCACTGCCGGAAAATCAGCAAGTTGAAGCTCATCAGCACCAGGTAGGTGAGGAAAATGAGCCCGGCCCAGCACATGAAGGGAGGCAACACGTCGCCCCAGGGGATGTCACCAAGCAGATAGCGGGGTAGTGACGCATCGAGCGCCGGAAATTCAGTAATGATGGCCCCCAGCGTGGCCTGGAGTTTTTCCGGTTGGGCCTCGGCGCTGGACAACGAACTCTGCCATGCGGTGATCGCAGTGATTACCGTGACGATACCCTCGGTCGTGGTCAGTTGCTGACGCATGCTCGCCTGGGTGCTTTCGATGCCTTTTAGCACACCCGTGAGCTTTTTGGAGCGATTCTTCAGGTTCGTGATGTCCCGGTCCAGCGCATCGAACTCTCTCTCGACCGCCAGGCGCCGGGCGTTTTGTTTCGTCAGTAGTTCATCCTGCGTTTTGAGGAACTCGGCGTTGTTATCCTGCCATTGCTGGTCGACGCCTTGCTTGGCTACTTCGATTTTCGCTTTGATGTTGATCGGTTCCAGCGCCGTCGTTGTCTGGTCTGCCAGATTCTCGAGTTGTTGCAGCTGTTCGGCGGTCATCGCCATGCCGGCGGTGACTGATTCGTTGAATATCGCATCGGCTTTTTCCAGATAGCCGAGCGCGTTGCGGCCATGTCGCAGCCGGTTGAACCGTTGTACGTAGCTGGTCCAGGAATCCCCGGGGCGGTAGAAGAATCCGGGCAGCGCGACTTTGCCATCGGGCAGGCCGCGACGGAAGACATCTACTTTTTTGAAGGCGCGTTCCTCGAGTTGCCTCAGGTCGGCGCGCAATCTGTCGGTTTCCTCCTGTAGCGATTCAATCTTCGGCTTCCAGGTGTCGATGATTATCTGTGCCGATGCCAGGTCGTGTTCTTTTCTCAGTTCGCCCCATTCTTCCGCAGCCTCGGCACGCACGGCTTGCGCAGCGCTCAGCTGCGCTTTGGCCCCGCCCAGTGCCAGGGCATCGGCCCCTTCCGCATTCAGTCTGTCCAGGGTGGCGGTGGTTTCCCTGACCATGGCTTCGGTATTCTGGTCGCGCAGCGCCACGTCGTAGATCGAGCGCGCCTCGTCGACTGCCAACTTCGCGTTGCGATGGCTGATGGCAGCATTTTGGATGCCGGGCACGGAGATGAAGAACGATTCATTGACGAACGGTGTGACGTTCAAGTGCCAGGCGCTCTGGTCGTTGTTCCAGTGCCGGTTGAACATGCTGCCGATCACCGGGCCGACCTGCGACGCCAGACCGAAGGTCGAGATGCCGGCAGATACCGAACCCATGATAAAGATGATCAAGGTCTCGGTCGATGAGAAACGCGGCAGGAAGCGAATGGCGCGAATCAGCGGATTGATCAGCACCACCATCGCTAACAGCAGGATATATGGCAACACGGCAATCTGCGTCGCCGACAAGTACAGGTTGCGGCGATTCTCCAGATATGCCGTCACGAATGCGAAAAAGCCCGCAAACAGCGCTCCGACCAGAAGGGCGCGGATCGTGATCTTGCTGTATTCCTTGGTGGATTGAGCCATAGTCAGAAAATCAGTGGGTTGACCATTTTCTTGATGATTGTAAAGGACACAGCCAGCATGGCCATCAGTCCCATACCACAGGAGAAGCCGGCTAGCAGCACCGGTGCAAACTTCAGCCACATGTCACCGAACTTGCGGCGGAAATAATAGCGCCCTAGCATAGCGCCTAGCAATTCCAGTAAAATCGCTGCCGGCGTGCCCTGGCCCAGGCCGCGGACAACACCGAAAACCAGCAACGTCGGCAGTCCCAGCGCCGCTAGAAACGCAAAAGACACGACCCCTGAACCCATGCCGACAAAGAAATAATCCCATTTCCATGCCTCCATGAAAAGCGAGCCGCCCTCTACCGTGGCACTGTACATAAGGCACTGGCTCTTGGCCTGCAGATCCCACATTTTCTGGGCAAACGGATACGCCTCCGACGGTACCGGGGCGATCTGCCACATCAACTGTGAGAAGATCACCGTGGAAACAATCACGATCGGAATGGTCACCAGCTGTGTCTTGACCTGACTCATCACTTTAGTACCGGTCAGTTCGAGAATCCGGAATTCTACTGTTGCTCGCCCGTAATCGTGCAGCGGCGCCGGCGTAAACCAGATCTCGACACCTCGATACCCGCTGAGGATGAAGGTTGCTTCCTTGACCATCGGTATACTGATTGCCTGGCCCACGAGCCCCTCGATCTTGGCGGTCGCGTACGCCGTGATCGGCGTGTAGACGAAAGCGTACACGAGGAAAAAGATCATTACCCGTGGCTCCGCGAAGCCCGGAATAAGCCAGCAGGAAACGCCGATCCAGGACACACTGCTGAGGAGATAGAGGCCGATTGCAATGAATATAGAAAAATCGCCGCGCTCAACGTTGTTCGTGACCAGACGGCGCCAGCCACCCCGTACCCGGCTGCCGATTGATTGTCGTTGTTTGCCGTCCACCACCTTCTGCCCGATGATTGCCTGCAACAGCGGTTTGAGAATCTCCATGCAACTGACCAGCGTGATCGCGACCGTCAGGCCGATACCGAAGGACAGGTAAAAGTCGATGTTGTTGATGAAGATCGTGTCGACCACATCCATCTGCGGCCGCCAGTTCGACAGAATCCCGACCTCATACAGCATTGGATTGGCGATGCACGTGATGATGACACCGACGACACCGCCGATCACGGCCCAGAACGGCAGCACCATGCCGACCAGTATCAGCCCCAGGTCGAAGGTGATGTTGAATGGCGTCGCCTCGAGCGTGCCGCTCAGGGACTTGGTGAAGTCTACCCATGGAATCGGTATCAATTGGATCGGCTGGGTCAGGAAGGCTCCAGTGATTGCGGGAATTCCTATGTACATGAATCCGAACAGCAATCCGAGTACCCCGCCGATCGAGAAACATCGCCATCGCCAGCCCTGTGCGGTGTCGCGCGTATTCGCTAGCGCCGTGATTCCGGAAGCCGATACCGGCGCCATCGGAAACGGCAATTCCTCGATGTCATTGGTGATGCGGTAGAAGGCGTAGCCGAGTCCGAACTGATCGATCTTGGTGATGATCATGATAAACGCCACCATGAGGATCGGTGGCAGCCAGGACGCGGTGAAAAAATTGGCACCCTCTGCCTGGATCGTCGCGGCAGATGGCGCAATCCAGGTCGGGATGTCTTGCGCGATGCCCATGGCATGGGCGTAGTCCGACTGCACCAGATACTGATTCCACAGCAGCCCCTGTCCCTGGAAATGGGATGCCAGCGCCAGGCCCGCCATGTAGTACAGGATATAGACCTCCTGCATACGCAGGTCTTTGAACGAACGGCGGGCAACCTCTGCGAACAGAAAGATCGTCACCAAGCGGGCCGCCTCGGT
>CAYWQM010000156.1:0-6296 GCA_964460215.1 uncultured Lentisphaerales bacterium | reverse complement strand
GCACTTTGCCGATGAAGTCGGTGAGCAGCGGCGCGTTCTCGGCTGCTTCACTCGACTTGAACATGTGGCACCAGCGCATCCAGTCCAGCTCGATGCCGTCGAGATCGTAGCGTTCGATCGCTTCGGCGACGTATTCGAGCACGGCGGGTCGGACGCCCTCGTTCTTGTAGTCGACGCCACCGGGATGCTCCTCGAGCAGCCACTACTGATGGTCCGTCTTCCACTGTTCGATGCGTGGATAGTAGGTTGCCTCCTCCCCGCTTCCGGCATGGCGGTCGTTCATGCGGAAACCAACGACGAACTGCATGTTGTTGTGGTGGCATCGCGCCAGCACGATCTCCACGAGGTCGAGTCCCGCGTCACGGAGTTTTTTGAAGCCGACCAACCAGAACTTGCCATATTTCTGGCACCACTGATGATGCTCTTCACTGGAGGCCGGAATATGCCGGCCGCCGTCTGCCGGTTCGTGAAGCCTGGGATACGGCATCACGCTGAAAAAACCGCTGAACACGCCATGTGCCAGGACGTCGACCCCGGCTTTGGCATGCTCGTCGACGATGTCCTCGAGCATGCCCTTGATGGCCTGGGCATCGACATCGTCGCGCTCAGATTCCGCCTGCATTGGGCAGAAGTTGTACATCGCCCCTTCATCCCAGTTGATGACGATCTTGTATTGGTCATTCGCTTCCGGCGGCATGGTCAGTCTCTCCTTATATTGTGAATACGCGCCTGTTCCCAAGTATCGGGGGTGAGCAGGTTCTCCGGGTGTCTGCCGGCAAAACAATCGGCAACCAGCTGCACCGCCAGGTCGACTGCGGCCAGCATCGTTGTCGATGTATCTCCGGCGATGTGCGGCGCACACAGAACATTCTCGAGGGCCAGGAGCGGGTTGTCGGCCTGAACTGGTTCTGTTGCGAAAACGTCCAGCGCGGCACCCGCAAGATGCCCCGACTCGAGGGCTGCTACCAGCGCGCTCTCGTCGACCAGCCCGCCACGCGCCGTGTTGACGAGGTAGGCGCCCTTCTTCATCCGCCCGAAGAGATCGGCGTTGAACATGTTGACCGTCTCGGCTGAATGCCGGCAGTGCAGCGAGACGACATCCGAGTTCGCCAGGAGTTCATCGATCGAGGCAGTCCTGGCGCCGATCTGCGATGCGGCTGCGGAGACATCGGAGGGATTGAAGACGAGGATTTCCATGCCGAAAGGCACAGCGCGCCTGGCGACTTCCCGGCCGACCTGCCCGAAGCCGATGATTCCCAATGTCATTCCTGTCAGGTCCGGTGTAACCAGATGGTGCCGCTCCTCCCAGGGATTTTCACGGACGCTGCGATCCGCGGCCGTGAGCTTCCTGACCAGGGCGATCATCATGCCCATCGTCATATTTGCGGTGGCATGATGCAGCACCGGCGCGCGGGTGACGAGTATGCCGCGCTCGGTCGCAGCCTCGAGGTCGATGGCATCATAGCCCATGCCGTCGCGAGCGATGAGGACCAACTCCGTGGCGTGGTCGAGGACGTCGGCGCTGTATTGTTCATCTGCCGCGATGACGGCGTGGCAGCCGGGGATACATGCCAGAAGTTCTTCTGTCGTGAGGCATCTGCCGCGGTAGGCGTCCACGACCTCGGCTATTGTCCGCAGACGTTCGACCGGCTCGGCGATGACATCCCGATCAAAATGACTGGCCAAGAGGACGCGGGGTTTGAAAGGGGCTGGCACGTTTAAGGGCAGTTGGCTGTCTTATTCTGGGTGTTGGGTGTGTGGGTCAGCGACAGTAATGCAAAGGACCGAAAAAACGCGACATTTGATGCGCTGTATCCCGTCCGTTCTTTTTCCCGTGATATCCGCATCTATACTTCGCCCGATTCCAAAGCATCCTCGACCGCATTCGCAAAGCCTTCGATCTCGGCCGGTCCGAGTGCTGTGGACAGGCAAATCATGCCGCGCGGCGCCATGAAATACCCGCGCAGCAGCAGTGCCATCGAGAGTCGAGCCAGTTTTTCACGATCCGCCCCGACCGTGCCGCGGTGATCGACGACCGGCTCTGCCGAAAAGTGGATGTTGAATAGAGAGCCGAAGCCGTTGACCTGTGCTGCTGTGCCGGTTTTCGCAAATACCGCCTGCAGCCGCGCCTTCATATCGAGACCGATGGCTTCCAATGCGTCCAGGCTTTCGTGGGTCAGGTGCTCCATACAGGCGACACCTGCAGCCGCGGCGATTGCAGAGCCGTTGAAGGTGCCGCTCTGCGGAATTGGCGGCGGGCCATTTCTCGGGTCCAGCAGTGCCATCACCTCTTCCCGGCCGCCAAAGGCCGCCAGTGGCAGGCCGCCGGATATGATCTTGCCGAACGTCGTCAGGTCCGGCGCTACGTCATAGACCTGCTGGGCCCCGCCGTAGCCGAGCCGGAAGCTCATGATCTCATCAAAGATCAGCTGGATACCTGCTTTTTCGGTTGTTTTTCGGAGTGCTGCCAGGAAGGATTGCTCCGCCGGGATGACGCCGCCGGCGCCCTGGACCGGTTCGAGGATGACGCAGGCGAGCTGGTCTGCGTGCGCCTCGATCAAGGCACAGGCCTCTGCCTCGCGATTGAACGGGAGAATCACGACCCGCTCGGCAATGCCCGATGGCAGTCCCTCAGTATTGGCGGTCTTGATCGGCGCTTCCGAAGTCTCGATCAATTCCGCCGACAGGCTGTGGCTGATCTGGCAGTCGTCGTAGGCACCGTGAAAGCCACCCTCGAACTTGGCGATCATATTCCTTCCGGTAAAGGCGTGTGCCAGTCGAATGGCGTACATCACCGCCTCGGTGCCCGACGATGCGAAACGCAGCTTGTCCACGGAGTCGACGCGCTCGCAGAGAATCTCCGCCAGCTCGATCTCCCGCTCCGAGGGTGCGCTGAAGCAAACGCCCTGCTCCGCCTGTTGCTTCAAGGCTTCGACAATCGGCGGGAAGCTGTGGCCGTGGATCAGTACCGTGTAATTGTTCAGGAAGTCGACGTAGCAGTTGCCGTCGGCATCGTACATCCGGCACCCTTCGCCCCTGACCATACAGGCGGGGTAGGGTGGATAATACACGCTCGTCCGGGTTGTCCCGCCCATGAGCACCTTCGACGCGCGTTCGAAGAGCGCCCGGGATTCGGCGGTCCGCGCCGTATACGCTGCGCAGCCTGCCTCATGAGCAGTTGCTGATTGTCGTTCCATATCTTGTCCCGCAGAATCCGTTGACATGATTCGGGCGTCAGAAAAGCGTTGCGGTTCACCATGATGTCTGTACGGGAGATTTCAAATTGCTGCAATACAGTTGTTCCCAGTTACGGATCCGACGGTGCCTGGAGGAGCTCCGGGGAAACAGGGGACAATGCGGAACCGACCCGCGGTGTCAGTCGGGATCAGGGACCTGCTGTAGATATTTTTTACAGTGGCACTAACAAAGCGTGTTCCTGGCGCGTCTTAGCTACAGTGGCCCACAACCGCGAGTGGCATGATGACCGACAAACAGCAGTACCCCGATTTCACCTTTCCCGAGGCTTTGCTGTGCCGCCGCGATGGGGGTCGGCGACACCCGCAGTGAGGCTGTGAAGCTTACGGCCGGGGAACGGGCCGCACACGCCTTTTAATTGTCAAATCGAAAAAAGAGGAATGAAAAATGCCGCAACTGCTTAAGCTTTTATTTTCCTTGTGCCTGCTGACGTCCGGCTTTGCTCATCAGGCCATGGCGGGTGGCAGTATGGAACATTTTTTTCCGGACGAAGAGCTTCTGCTGCATTACGGAGTTGTCGCGGTAGCAGAGATCATCGCGATTGTCGATCCCGACGCCGATACCAACAAAAATCCACCAAAATTGGAAATACAGATAACCGAGGTGATCCGGGGTGATATCCGTACCGGGCAATACAAGGCACTCTGGAGACCGTTTCCCCATGATGTCGATTGGGTTGGCGAGGGGGCAAGGGAAGCGCTTGAACGATGGGGTCGCCGCCTGAATCCGCCGCCCACACTCGATAGTAAGTGGATCGTGGCGGGTGACCTGTCCGCGACCGATTTCCACATTGCGCCCCGGTGCCGGTATGAATTTGACGAGGCAAGGCTTGCCCAGGTGAAACGGGCTGTAATCGAGGGTATCGGGACAAAAGAAGAGTAGCAACGGTTGCTGCCGGCGAGAGTCCGCGCACCGAGGCGCAATTTCAGACGACGCCTTCGATTCGCGCCAATGCCGGAAAGGTTCGCAGGAGTCGCCTTTTGCGCCGACCATTCCGCTGGTGCCGCCCGATACCCGCATCGGTCCGGATGTAACCGTTCTTGTCGCCACCTGACATTGCCAGGGGTTTAGTGCAGAGCGGGCTATCCGGTTGTCGAAGCAGTACCGGCCAGGAATTGTGATTTCGTGCTTTTCCCTGAGCCCGGTCTAGTTCCTGCGTGCGTTATCGGTGACGGCATCAGTCTGGTCGACCATTGCAGTGAGTAAATATCGTTCCCTCCCCCCCCCAAAAAAAAGCTTGGAATTTGACGTAAAATTACTTATATCATCTAATGATTGTCAACCGGGTCCTCGTATAGGGCTCCGAAAAGCGGCTGATACAGCCTTCCGGCAACCGCTGGAAACGCGGGATTGGACGTGGCTTCTCAACAATGGTGAAATCATGTTAAAACAGAAAGCGAAAATGTGTGCGGCAATTGGAACAGTACTCATTTTGGGATTGTTGCCGTTGCAGACCCAGGCTGCTGAGCTATGCCCTACCACCCTGTCCCAGGGCGGACTGAATAAGAGCGGATCGACCTACACCCTGCACGACAGCGTCGGTGGGATCGGCAGCGCCACGGTGACCGGTACTTCCTATCTGGCCGCCGCCGGCTACATCCCGCAATTGGATTGTGGTTGCAACTGCCTTCCCTGCGAGCAGTTCCTGACGCTTGCCTGCACCGAGGTGACAACGGCCATGCCGACGTCCTACGGCGAGATGCTGACCCTGCTGACAGAGATTCTTAACGCCTCGGACTTGTCCAGCGTCAACGTCTGTGAGGACGGTACGTCGGGCGGCGGTTCTTCCGCAGGCTGTTCAGCCTATATCACCCAGACTTTCCAGGACGCTATTTCAACACCGTAATCAAGACTACCTAACAGGAGCATTCCCAATGACGACAATGCGCATTTCTACTGTCACGCTTATCTGCGTTGGCCTCATTATGGCCAGCCTCGCCCAGGCCGCCTCAATCCCGGCCAAGATCAATTACCAGGGTGTCTTGAAAGACGCCGCCGGTGTCAAGGTCGACGGCACGGTGGACATCGACCTGCGCCTGCTGCCATTGGGCGGCGGTGACGCGGTGTTCAGTGAGTCGCACGCCGGTGTATCTGTCGTGGGCGGACTGTTCAGCCTCAAGATCGGTGGCGTCGAAGACATGTCGTCGGTAGCGTTCGATAGCGCCTATGAGCTCGAGCTCACTGTCGGCGGTGAACTGATGTCGCCCAACGTCCCGCTGTGCTCGGCTCCGTACGCCCTTGGCGTTGTCGGTGGCGCGCAGGGCCCACAGGGTAAGCAGGGTGCCGATGGTGCAGCCGGTGCCGATGGTGCAGCCGGTGCCGATGGTGCAACTGGTGCCGATGGTGCAGCCGGTGCCGATGGTGCAGCCGGCCCGCAAGGACCGGTCGGCTCGGAATTCTGGGACGGCGATATCGCCGGGGACATCTACAAGGTCAACAGCGGCAACGTCGGCATCGGTACGACGGCGCCCACGGGTCTGTTGCATATTTCGGGATCGGAACCTGCCGCCATAAAGCTGTCAGCAACAAGGGGCGGATATGCGCGGGATTTCCTCATTAGCATGCAAGCGAGCAGTACAAGCGCGGGCGATCCGGCATCGCGGCTCCAAGTCGTCGATAGGACGGCGGAGAAGATGCGGATGATCCTTGACGCACAGGGTTTTCTCGGGATCGGCGAGCCGACTCCCGCAGCAAGGTTGCATATCAACGAGGCCCCGAACGGGTCGGGCGAGCTGGGTGGCTCACTGTTCCGCATTACCGGGTATGAGCCTTCCATGCAGATAGAGGCAACAAGAAACGCCACAACGTGGAATCTCGGCGCGAACATGAGCGGCGTGGATGATCATGGCATGCGTTTGATGATCGGCAATAACCATATGGGAACTGCGATGGCGATCAACCAGGTGGGGCGTGTCGGCATCGGCACGGAATTGCCCACGGCTCTGTTGCATATTGTTGGATCCGACGGCCCCCTGTTGCGCCTCGAGGGATCTGAACCTGCCGCCATAAAACTGTCAGCAACAAGGGGCGGATATGCGCGG
>CAYWQM010000155.1:0-6386 GCA_964460215.1 uncultured Lentisphaerales bacterium | reverse complement strand
TGAATTTTGAAATACGACGACAGCGACAGCCAGGACTCATTCTCGAACTGGGTTTGCAACCATTCCGCCCGGGTGATGAAGGTATTGCCGTCGGCGACATCGAGTGTTGTCATGCTCTCCGACATGTCGTACAGGACCAGGTGCAGCGGCTGTTCGGCATACGACATATATGTCAGGTGCTCCGGCTTGAACAGGGTAAAAACCAGCAGTGCAACAATAACGAGACGCAGGGCCTCAAGCACGATGAACCGTCGGCCACGCGACCGCCGGCAGGCGCGGATGCTGCAGACGAGCGTCGCCAAGGCAATACTGCTGCCGGCGACCAGTGCTGCTGTCGAAATTGTATAGGACCAGAGTGTCATAGCTCAATGATAGCGGGTGTTTAAGTCACGATTCCAAGCCGGTGGTTGCCGGCGGTGTGGACAGCAGGAGTTCGACAAACAGACAAAGCAGCACAAGCACGATACAGGCTCGCCACAACTCACCCCGACGATTGGCGTCATCATCCGGGGTCTCCGTAAACAGCCGCCAGTCGACACTGCCAAAAAGCGATGCGAGGTCATCTCGACCCAGTCGGGGCAAGTCACTTTCCTGAACAGCAGCATTGAGCACGATACGACGGCGCCCGCTATCGAAGACACCGGCTTGCCAGGGGCTTTCAATACCTCCGGGTTGCGCCGGCACCCACGCCGGCTCACTGTCCACCGGCAGGACACGGCCGCATTCGCCGTAGACAATCTGATCGAGCCGCCGACCGCCGCCATGCAACAACCGCTGCACGACCGGCACAAGTACAGCCCCATAATGCAGGTTTGACCAGTCCGGATGGGGCAGCGACGTACATACCACGATACGGCCGTTGCCACGGCGGTGTTCGAGAATGAACGGCTGATCGTCATCGAAGCGGGCCAGTACGTTCGCGTCGGCTTCGATCCGGCAGCGCTGAATGATCTCGAGCTCGGCCAGAGCGAGCGGCACGCCGGTCGCCGCGTCTGCCAGGACGCCACGGTCGCGCGTCCACTCATCGATTGCAAATACATCCGACTGTTCCGGATCCTGCCAGGTCGCAAAATCCCAAAGCGCGGTGTTGCCGACATCGGTGGCAGGGAAACACAGCAACGTACCGCCATCGTCGACGTAGCGCTGCAGTTTTGCCTGATGCTCGTCGTCAATGTTGCCCTGCCAGATAACCAGGGCAATGTCGGACAGGTCGACGGGGTCGAACGTATCCGGGGTCAGTTGCAGTGCAGCGTCCCGTGCTTCCGGCGAAGGTGCCGCAGCCAGGTGGAGCAGGCGACCGACTGCGGGAGTGACAGCACACACGGCGGTACGCAGTGTACGCTGACGTCCGAAGGCGAAGTAGCAGATGTTGTCACTGCGGTTGCTATCGTCCGGCAGCGACACCGAACCCCAGCCACCAGTCGCCATCTCCCGTAGTGGCAGACGCCGGCGCACGCGCATGGATTTGGCTTCCAGATGCACGTCGAACTGCATCGATTGACCATCGATATTGACATTCAGGGGCACGACAATATCGCTCTCAACTGTTGCTTCGATATCTAGATCTAAAACCAACTCGGCGTCATCCCCGGCCTGGTGCCGTTCACAGTTTACCAGCCGAATCGCGAGATTTTCCTTGGTCGGGCTATCGGCTGTCAGGATACGTACGGAGACCTGATCTCCGAACACCTCGAAACCCTTCGCAATGTTCGTCCAGGCCTGACTGTCGGGTTGCCAGTTCACGGCCTGCAGGTCGGAGGCGATCCAGATCTCCGTGCGTCCCCCGGGGTGCCGTGACATCCACGCCTGGCAGGCATTCAGCAAGGCAGTGATATCGGCGGAAGAATCCGTACGACGGACGGCGGGCCAGATGATCTGCCCGGTCTGTTCATCGATTTTCGTGAGCATGTCCGCATCGACCATCTGCTGAGGCGTCAGAGTGGCACTGTCGATGAGCACGATCTCGGAACCCGCGTCCATTTGAATGACAGCGTCCGATAGTTGCTCGAGAACACGTAAGCGCGCCGAGCGATGGGTGGCCGCATCAATCGTTTCCATGCTGCCGCTGCGATCGAGCAGGATGATTATGCGCGCCGGCGGGCCGTCAAAGAGCGAGCCGAGCATCCCCCCGAGCAGCGGCCGCGCCAGAGCAGCGGCGAGGAACAACAGCGCCAGGATCCGGAAGATAAGGATGAGCAACTGCCGCAACCGGGCGTGTCGCGTCGATGCGCGTGTAGCGTGCAGCAGGAACCCCATAGCCGCCCACGGTACGGTGCGGTAGCGCAACCGGTTAAGCAGGTGGATGACCAATGGAATCAACGCCAGCGGCAAGCCCCACAACAGAATTTCAGGTTGCAGAAGACTCAAGAATCAAGCGGGGTCTCGGGTGTCAAATTGGGAACGAAGTTACAGGTCGAAAATGCCGGCGAGCTCGCGGTTTCGCTTTCAGGCCTTCTGCACTCTGGCACCTGCAACCTTCTATTTTGCTTCCTCAGCGGTCAGCTTTTTCAGTTCGGCGTCGGCCCAGCTGTGCTCGTAGAAGATGTAAATGCGATAGCCCATGCATTTCTGGAAAGCAATACGGGCCCCTGCTCGATCGCCGCGGTGGCGATCGAGCAGGCCCATGTAAAACCAGGCTTCACACAGTTGGCCGCTGGTGAGATTATCGTCGCCCCGAACAACGGCTGCTTCCAGGAGAGACTCGCGATCCACGTACCCAAGCAGATGCCCAATGAGTTGCTCAGCCCAGATGCTCGACGAGTCGCCGGCTCCCATGCCGCGATAGTAGGCGGCCAATGACTCGCGGTCATCGATCCCGGCGTAGAGCCTGGCAAAGTACAGCCACATGCGATAGTACGGATTCTCTTGATCCGTCTCGAAGTTACACTCGAATGCGGGGGCAGCAGCCTCGTAGTCGCCGCGGTAAAATTCCAGGAAAGCCCTGAGCTGGCAAGTCTCGAAAACCTCCGCACCACTCATCGTTGCAGACTCAAGATCAGTATCGGTCTGGACATATTTACCCATACGCAAATAGATCGAGGCGCGGGCAAGGTACACCGCAGTTTTGTCGTCGAACGTGACCATCAATTTCTCCGCAAACGCCAACGCCTGGTCAAGCGCCATGAGTTCGCGGTAGTAGTCCATGAACTCGAACATTTCACTATCCGTCACCGGCTCGACGCCGTCGAGCCGTTCGGCGTAGTCCACAAGGCGGTCGAAATAGCTGCCGTATTTGCAGGCAAGGAACAGGTCAGCATAGAGTTCAGAGTTCTCGGGGCGCAGGACGATGGCCTGTTCGAACGTCTCGATCGCTTCGGCGTAACGTTGCTTGTGCAAAGCCACCCGGGCACGGTGTGCCAGGGCCTGATAGCCATCACTGTCGTTCAATGCCAGGGTCCGCAGTTCGTCGATCTTTTCGCGAATCGTCGTAGCAGACGTGCCCGTGATACTGCCACCGCTCTTCTGCGAAGCTGTGAGGCCTGCCTCGTAAAAATCAGCCGCCTTGGTGAACTCACCGCGATCGTCGTACCAGGTGGCGAGGCGGAAGGCGGCGTTGGCGTCGTACAGTGAGTCAGGCGGATCCAGCTCGAACATCAGCGCCCAGGTACGGGAAGCAAACAGTTCTTCGTTGTGGCGCTCGAGCATTTCTGCGAAACGGAAACAGTCTTTTTCGGAATTGATCAGATTGCACAAGGACTCCCACTGTTCCTCGGTGAGCTGGTCGATCTGTTTCGTCTTGTTGTCGCTGTACGTCTGCAGATACATGAGAGCCGCAGTGCCGGAGCCGCGCAGCAACACGCGAATGTCATCATGCAACTCGAGTTGGCTGAGCACTGTAACCAGCGTCTCCAGCAACGACGGCTCGGCGCTTTGCAACAACTCGTGCCGCAGGATATCGGCAACCTGCTCAGGTTGGTTCAGCAGCACACCGACCTCAGCATAGTAGGTCATCAGCATGCATTGGGAATTGACGTGACCAGCGCGATCGAGCCCGGCACCGGCATCAGCCCAGAATTCATCCTGCAGTTTACCGGCACGGATAGCAGCGACGGTTTCGACCAGAAACGCATCGACCTCGTGATCACGGGTACGCAGCCAACCCAGACGCCCCAGGCGGACAACATCGCGGTTGCGGCCGACCATCCGCATCAGCACGACCCGTTGTAACGCATCAGCCTGCTGCAGCGAGTCGGCATTGAGTGCCAGGACCATGTCAACGAACTGGTCCTGCTCATGGATTGGCTGCGCCTGCAAACGCTGGTGGATAGCGCTGGCACTGGCTACCTGGAGCAATACACGTACGCCATCTTCGACCAGGGCACGCGTTTTCGGATTCTGCTGTATGACAAACAGCAGGGGGATTGTTTCAACCTTGTGGTGAGTGATGAATCGACGCCAGGCTGCACTGACTTGCAGACGGCTGCGGCTCAAGGGCTGGGCAAAGTTATTTCGTCCGAAATTGTCGGCGAAAAAATCCAATTTCTCAGGTGTCGTCTGCGGCTCCATACCGATATTCAATTCAGCGAGAAAGGCGTCGATATCCGCCTCTGCATCCGGTACAACGTACCAGACGAGGCGTTCCCATATTTTCCGGGCGCGCAGGCGAATCTCGGGGTCGTCGCTTTCGAGCAGTGGCGCTACGACAGGTCTGGCACGACTGCCGAGACGCAACAATTCCTCTCCGGCCTGCTCACGCTCGGCGAAGCTGTTGGCACCGAGTTGGGCCGCCCAACGGACAGCGGCCCCCTGGTCATCGTCACCGCGGATGACGCCGGCGGCAGCGATTGCGAGAAACAGCAGGATGTTGCGACTTCGATTCATGGGCTCCAGCGTCTCGCCCGTGACAGAAGAAACTTGGTGAGGGCCGTTTCAGTAGATTCGGAGGTCATGGTCAACTGATAATCGACGTTGTGCTGTCGGCAACCGTGCCGCATGGCGGAGAGAAAGTTGTCAACAGCCATCCTGTAGTCCCGCTGAATGGCGACCGGTTCAGCTAGCAAAGCACTGCTACCCTCGAGGTCCTGAACACGGAACGGTCGGTCAAACTCGAATTCGGTTTCCTGGCGGTCGAGCAACTGGAAGGCAACGAGGTCGTGCTTGCGATGCCGCATATGCTCGAAACACGAGATCAGCGGATCGATATCGACGAAAAAATCGGAAAACAGGACAATCATGGCACGCTGGTTGATGCGCTCAGCCAAGCTGTGCAGGATTTCGACCATGTCGGTTTTGCCGCGTGGCTTGACCCGGTCGATCGTATCGTAGATGAACCGCAGATGTGTCGGATTACCACGCGGCGGGATGTCGTGAACAACCTGGTCGTTGAAACACAGTACACCGACGTGGTCGCTCTGGTGTACAAGCAGATGCGCCAGGGTGGCGGCCAGGCGCCGGGCATACTCGAACTTCGACATGCCATCGCTGGCGAACGTCATGGAGGCGCTGCAGTCGAGCACCAGATAGCAGCGCAGGTTGGTGTCGGCCTCGAATTCCTTTAGGTAGAAGCGGTCGGACTTGGCGTAGACGCGCCAGTCAATTCGGCGCGCGTCATCGCCCGGGACATATTTGCGGTACTCAGCAAACTCGACACTGGCCCCGTGATGTGAACTGCGGTGCATGCCGGTGAAGTTGCCGGCAGCAAGGCCACGCGGACGTACATTGAGGCGGGAGAACTTGGCAATGACCTCATGATCAACAAAGTCGTAGGTCGGCTCTTCGACTCCGGATGCCATCAGACAACGCACTCCTCGACCAGCCGTTCAACCAGGTGATCGCTGGTGATACCTTCCGATTCAGCGTGAAAATTGAGCACGATGCGATGGCGCAGGACATCGTTGGCGACATTGCGAATGTCCTCCTCGCGAACCAGGTAGCTGCCGTCAAAGACGGCATGGACCTTAGCGCCCAGGATGAGGTACTGCACCGCTCTGGGGCCGGCGCCCCAGGTAACCCAACGCTTGATCCAGTCCGGCGTGTCTTCGCCCCGCGGGCGCGTGCTGCGAACCAGTGCAACGGCGTAATCGTAGATGTGATCGGGCACCGGCACACGTCGCACGAGCTGCTGATAATTGAGAATTGTCTGGCCGTCGATGAGTTTGCGCACCCGCTGCCGGTCCGCACCGGGCGTGCGCTTGGCAATCTGTACTTCCTCGGCAGACGAGGGATAGTCGACTTTGATCAGGAACATGAATCGGTCGAGCTGTGCTTCCGGCAGCGGGTAGGTGCCTTCCTGCTCGATCGGGTTCTGGGTCGCGAGTACAAAAAACGGCTGGTCTAGAGCCATGGTGCGGCCGGCTGCCGTCACCTGATTCTCCTGCATAGTTTCGAGAAGCGCCGCCTGGGTCTTCGGCGGGGTCCGGTTGATCTCGTCGGCCAGCAGCACATTG
>CAYWQM010000154.1:0-6588 GCA_964460215.1 uncultured Lentisphaerales bacterium | reverse complement strand
CGCCCGAGAACAAGAAGCTCATTGTCGGGCAGGCACACGGCTTTTACTACTGGGGCACCCTGCACCGCCGCAAACTTTACCTGGAGCTCGCCGCCAGGACCACGGGTGAGAAGGGCGAGATGATCGCCGTGCTGCCGGAGCGCGCCAGGTTCAGTATCGACCCGCGTGACGACGGGCGCTTCGATGGCTGGTACCGCACCGGCTTCAACGACCGCAAGTGGGACAGCATGCTCACAACCGAGCCCTTCTTCGCCCAGGGCAAGCATCTCGATGACCAGGGCTTCCCGTACCACGGCACCATCTGGTACCGGCTAAACGTCGACGTCCCGGCAGCCGCCGCAGGCAAGCCGGCAAAGCTGTACTGCATGGTTGCGGAAACCGAGGCGTGGGTGTGGGTCAACGGCGAGTTCGTCGGGCATCGGCCATACATCGAGGCCTATATACGGCCGAGCCCCATCGACATGGACGTGACCGAGGCTTTGCAGCCAGGCCGCAACCAGGTGGCGATCCGCCTGCATACGAATTACCAGCCCGCACAGATGTCCGCCGGCCTGGTGTCACGCCTGTTCCTCTACGCGCCGAAAGAGAGTGCTGCGGCGGATTGAACACGGCACGGGCGGCGGCTGTTCACCACGCTCCCCCGTGGAACGGTCGTGGTGTCGCGACCCGTGAATCACAATTGCCCACCGTTGCACCGCGTCAATAAAGCCAATATTGTACAGTGTACATTAAAAAAACCGCCGACGGACATTCCACGAAAGAGAATAGCCAGCACTATGCAAAGTTCCCTGATTAACCCGTTCGGGTTGCACGATGCCGACGGGTATATGTGGTTAAAGGGTAATCTGCACACCCATACGACCAACTCCGACGGGCGCGTCGCGCCGCAGGCCCGGCTCGATCAGTATGCCGCCAAGGGTTACGACTTTCTCTGCCTGTCCGATCACTACACGATCACGCGGGTCGACACGGTGTGTGCACCGGATGATTTCGTGCTGGTACAAGGTGCGGAGCTGCATCCGCTGAATCCATTCGGCGGGCGCCAGTATCATCTCCTGTGTCTGGATATCCATGAGGACATGGACTCGGAAGCGATGGCGCCCCAGGAGGTCATTGACTCAGTCAATGATCAGGGCGGTGCGGTCTGGCTGGCGCATCCGCATTTCTGCGCCATCAACATTCTGCGGGACGTTATGCCGCTCTCGGGGTTTGCCGGTATCGAGGTCTTCAATACATCGACGCGTCTCGCCGGGCGTGGCGAAGCGTCCGTGCAATGGGACGACTGGTCCGATCTCGGCGAACACCTGATTCCGACAATAGCCAGTGACGATGCCCATGCAACGGAAGCGGAGAATCGCGACACCTATGCGGCGTGGACCGTGGTGCGCGCCAAGGAGCGGTCTGTCGCAGCTATAATGCAAGCGATCAAATCGGGCGCCAGCTACGCCACGACGGGACCGGATTTCCATGACATCTCGCTCAGCTGGATCCAGGACGGAACGGAGGCCCCGGGAAAATTCAAAGCCTCTATCCGAAGTTCCGAAGCAGTGCGCGTGCTCGCTGTGACTGACTATATCGGTGCCGAGTACACGGAACAGGGCAAGATATTTGACCGCTGTGAGTTGGAACTGCGGGCTGACAACAAATGGGTTCGTTTCGAACTCATCGGCCCCAACGACACCAAGGCCTGGTCCAATCCATTCGACCTGACCCTTGCAGGTGCGACCTGAACAAATATTTTCCATGATTAATCCTGAGGTCTGGACGACATACAACCATCTTGCATACCTCACAACAGGGACGTATCCTTGCAGACGACAGCACGTCGTTACTGTACCTGTCGACATGGGGAAACTTGAAGTTGAATAATCCGACACAGAAATGAAGCGCTGCGGGTCCAATTCAACGCTGATAGAACCTGGATCTCGCTCGTTCGAGAGCCCGGTTCAATCAAGGTTTTCGTTGATCGAGTTGCTCGTGGTCATCGTTATCATCGCCATCCTGGTTGCACTGCTTCTCCCGGCTCTGCAGCAGGCAAAAGCCACCGCGAAATCGGTGAAGTGCATGTCGAACTTGAAACAGCAGTTTATAGGTGTCGATTTGTACTCCACGGACTCCGGTGGCTATTTCCCCCCGATCGGGGTGAATTTTTACCAGGCCGGCGTGCCTTGGAACAGTGGCTCCTGGTTCAGCTGGCTCGGAGCCCACGGCTACATGGGCCCTTACGAATGGTACGACTACGGCCCGCACGGCGTGCCGATCCGCCGATATCCGATCATGGAATGCCCGAGCGAGGAGGGATCGGCTGGCTATGTTAATGACGGGTCAAATAAAGGGATGCGATATTATGACGCGGACCGGATTGCCAGCAGTTACAACGTAAACTGGTCGGTCAGCGCGGCCAACTGTGCTGGCACCAACTGGTGGGTCAACTGGACTGGAGACGCCGAATATTACTACGACCCCAACGACTCAGACCCGGCCCATTATTTCCGCAGAATCAGGAGCGGCCCGGACATCACTGCCTTCTGCCAGGTGGAGGCGAGTCCGGTCACCGGGCCAAGCGACGCGTTGTTTGTCATGGACAACGATGAGGCCGATAGCAATCACACGAACACCTGGGCGCCTTCTCATTTCCGGGAGATCGACAAGCTGGACAGTTGTGCGATATGGGGGTGCAACGAATACGCATTCCGTCATCCGGGTGATCAGGCCAACGGCTTCTACATGGACGGACATGTCGACAGTTTCCGCCCGTTCTGGCTGACCGGGGTGTATATTTACCAGACCCTATGGGTGAAGGAACCGGGGGAATAAGTGGACACAATCGAAGTTTCCAACATCCTAGACACCGTTCAGACGTTTGTCGATGACAGTCGAATCGTCGCTTCGCACGGCGTCGTTAGGCGTTTTCACTCAGCGGTCCGGCACAGGGCCGAACCGGTGCTGGCGCAGACCCTGGACTGCGAAGCGAACATCATCTTCCCAAGCAGTGTACTGCAGGATCCGGAGGACGGCGGCTACCGGATGTGGTATGCCTGCCACTCGATAAACGGTGTACCAACCCTGCACTACGCAACGTCGCCTGACGGTTTGACATGGGAGAAGCCGGCGCTGCAAAGCGACAGCGGCAATCGCCTCTGCTGGGCGGATGGCACACTGATCTCCGACTGGATGTGCAGCATTATGTACGAGGCGGATGAAGCCGATGCCTCGCGCCGCTATAAGATGATCTACTATCGCACCGGTTATTACCTGGCCTATTCCGGCGACGGCAAAACCTGGACGCCGTACAGTGATGAACCGGTCTGGGCCAATGGTTCCGGTGACGGGCTCGAGGAGTGCTATTTCTTCCTGCGTGACGAACGGCTCGGCAAGTATCGCGGTTACATGCGGGTCTGGACAAATCAGCATACGGTCCGCCGCGTGGCGCTGGGTGAAAGCGATGACCTGACGCAGTGGAGTGGTCCGTCGATTATTTGGTCGGCCGGCCCGGAATTCGACCCGGGCGCCCAGTTTTACGGCATGAACGTCTTCATCGACGGTGGTGTCTATTGGGGATTGCCGTGGTTGCTTTGCACCAGTGAGTCGTTGGACCCGCGTTACCAGCAAACCATCCGCTTGAAGCTCGGCTTCAGCCATGACGGCGGCGACTGGCAGTCGGTCTGTCCTGAAGAGGATGCGCTGCCACTCGGTGAGCCCGGCACTTTCGACAGCGAGATGCTCTACACGTTTTGTCCGGTGGTGCAATGCGGCGACGAATATCGACTGTACTACAGCGGGCGTCCGACCAAACATGATTACGACGGCCCGAAAGCAATCGGCGGGGTCGGTATAGCAACCTTTCGACGCAACGGCTTCGTCTCGCTTCGTGCCGAGGACGAAGGCCTCGTGCAGACGGAACGCTTCCTATTCAAGGGCGACGAGCTGCGCATCAATGCGATCACCGCAGAAACCGGCAGTATCGAGGCGGAACTGATCGCGCCGATCGGTGATTTGATCAAGGGCTTTACGTTCGCCGACGCCGACCCCTTCGTCGGTGACGCGACCGATCAGCCCCTCTCCTGGGGGGGACGCAGCGATCTCAGCCCGTTCACAGGACAGGATCTGACGCTGCGGTTACGGCTGCGGAAGGCGGATCTTTTCACCTTTCGCGCCGCCGGCCACCCCGATCTGTTCACCGCCTCGGCGGAACCCCCGCCCGTCCGCTCCGGGCACTGCCTGGTGCCGCCGGTGATCGATGGCAACCTGAAGGATCAATGCTGGATGGACTGGGGCAATTCGGGGATTGCCGAGGATTTTGTACAATTCGAAAAGATCGCACCGGCGAAGGTGCACACCCGCGCCATGTTCACCCGTGACGACGAGTACCTGTATATCGGCGTCGATTGCAACGAGCCGTTTCTCGACAAACTGGTCGCGAAACGGGAAGAAAACGAGCTGGAGGCCAAGTTCGAGTTCGATGACTCGATCGAAATCCGCTTGAACGCACCGGGACAGGGCACGTTTTTCAATCAACTGTGCGTCAACACCGCCGGCAAACGGTTCCAGGCCTGGTTCAGCACCGAGGAAGGGGGCAGCCGCATCATTCACGATGTCGTGTGGCAAGCCGCGGTGTCGCAACTGCCTGGACACTGGTACGCGGAACTGTCGGTGCCGTTCACCGCACTCAACGCTTCACCGCCTGTGAGCGGCGAACGCTGGCAACTCAACATCATGCGCCACCGGCATACCGAGGGGTACGAAATCTCGTGCTGGTCCTGCATGTTCGGCCGAGTACACCGAAATGATCTGTCCGGGACCCTGGTGTTTTCTTGAAACGCGCCAGAATCGTCAACCTCAACTCAATCCGGACAAAGCCGCCTGGGAACATTGACTGCCGATTGAGTTTACCGTGCCGGCGGGCACCCGTCAGTCGTCGAACCGCGTGATTTTCGCTTGCGCCAGCAGCGGCGCGAAATGCCCCGCCACCTTCCACTCGAGCATGACGTTCACGAGGTACCTCCGGAACGCGTCGCGTCCGTCCCAGAGCGACAGCATGAGAGCCGCACTCAGCGCCTCGATTTCAGCGTCGGAAACGGCCGCGTCAACATAGCTCTTCTTTGCGGCAGCCAATTGGCGGCGCAGGACGCCGTCCCCTTTGCCTTGGAACATCTGCATGACGGCGAGCGCGAATTGATCGAGTTCTTTTTTGTCGATCTTGATGTCGTTGCGTTTCAATTCGTGATGTTCGAAGTACTTGTCAGCCAGGATTGTATCGGAGTTTGTCACTTGAGGCCCCATCCCGGGATTGGCCCGGATGAACTCCAGATCCTGGTCAATTCCTTTACTGCGCGCCTCGTCTGCAAGGACGGCATGGATCAGGACATCGATCAATTTACGGTGCGACTGGCCACCCCCAGCTCCAGCGGCAATCTGCTGGAAGCCGCTCAGGATGCCAAGCTCGATAGCCGTGCCGCCCGCGTCGATTACTACGGCACCAAGTGCGCCAGCCGGATCGTTTGCGCCGCCGGGTAATGAGGCGAGAATGTGATCAATCAACGGGTCGCCGCTACCGGTCGCTTTCGCGTCCACCGCCGCCTCGATCACGGTTGCCGGAATCGGTGTGCCGCCGATGGAAAATTCCGTCTTCAAGAGTCGCGGCATCACCCAATCATTTCGGATCTCCGCCCGGCGCAGCGAGACCAGGCCACGGGTAGCGACCGGGCGCAGCTGGTCCTTCTGCATCTGTCCGTACCGTGGCTGATTCTCCGCAATGAACGCATCGACTTCGGCATCGCTTACGGCAGCGGCAGCGGCGTAAGCCTTCTGCAGGTCGGCATTCGTTTGGATGTAGTGGCTGGCCAGTATCATCGCTACCACATCATCTGTGCGTCCCGAGTGCATTTTCATGTCCCGCACAGCAGCCACGTATCCAGGATCCTTGTCCAGTCCTTCCCGGACAGCAAGTTGCGCTGAGAGCGCCCGGCAAACAGCCCTGTCCAGTGCCGGACCGACCGAATCGTCAGGGTTGAGTCCGGCGATGACGGAGGCGCGGTGAATAGATTTGTTGTTGACTTTTGCGAGAATTTCCGGCAAATCCTCCGAACTCGCCGTCGTGGCAGCCGCGAGCCCGGAAGCAAAAAGCGGCAGAACAGCCGCCAGTCCACACAATTTAACGATTATTGATGTTTTGCTCGTCATCGTCCCCTCCTTTTGGTTGATCGAGATACCTGTGCATACGACATACGGTAATAGATGAAACCTTTCACGCAAACCATGTTCCAACGAGTTGGGCACATGGCAAATAAGCCCCCTCACAAAGAGGCTGCAAAATAAAAATAAAAAAAACGCAAAAAAAACTTGGAATTTCAAAAAAAATTGTTTATACCTTCAGATACATTCTGTGACGGTTAATCCGTTTTGCGGAAATTCCGATCCGGAATACCAAACAACCAAAGATAAAACAACAACAACCGAAGCGGCTGTTTTCTTAATAGAAATCAAATATTAAGGGACTGCTGCTAAAGAAAATCAGGAAACTGAAGGAGCTGAAAAATGAAACATCTCATCGCGGCACTCTGTGCCCTCACACTGGTCGGTCTCACT
>CAYWQM010000153.1:0-6627 GCA_964460215.1 uncultured Lentisphaerales bacterium | reverse complement strand
TGCGCCGGTACGTCAGCGGCTCCTCGATGCCGCCCTGCGGATTGGCGTAGTTGTAAATGAGCAAGTCGGCCTCGTGCAGGCGCGCCGCCCACTCCGGGTTCGGCACGCCGCCGGCGACGACAAGGTTTACGACATCATTAAACTGATCCCACAATTCCTCACGGGACGGCCCTGTCCCCATCCATACCGCCGGGCTCGCCGCCAGATAGACTTTCGCGCCGATCTCTTCGCGCAGAAAACGCCACGGTGCAATCTGCTGCCGGCATTGTTCAACCCCTGCCTCGTCAGGGCCATAGTTGTAATACTCGCGATAGCCAAATGCCTTCGTCAGTTCCACGACCTCTCCCAGAACGCGTCGGGCCAGCTCGGGGTCGTCGCGGGGGCCGTACCCATAGAAACATCCGAAGAAGCGGTCGGTGCTGACGCCCGCGTCCCGGCGCATTTCAAATACCCGCTTCATCAGCGCCATCGCTGCCGGCTCTCCCCCGCCCGTCGTCTGATAACACATCGGCGCATCGACGCCGTGAGCAACGAGGTCGTGCAGCTCCGCGGCGTACTGAGTCTCTGTTTTGTTGTTGGCCTGGACGACCGGCGTTTCCGAGCCGGAGAGCACGCCGCGGTAGAAGATCGACTGTTCGACCATGCTCGGCGTCAGTTCGAACGGATACACCTCAAGGTGCAGCGGCAACACCGCCGCGGTCGATCCGGCGCATTGCACCGTCAGTGATCCCTTGTAATGCCCGGGCGCTGCATCCGCCGGGACATGCACCGTAACCCAGAATTGCCGAACCTGGTCGGCTGGGATGTTCACCGGAAGCAGCGACGGTGCATCACGAATAATGAGCTCAGATGTCAGGTCCTCGTTTTCTTTTACGGTCACGTCCTCGTACCGCATCTCCCCCGTCTGCGGATCGGTCACGCGCAGGAGGTTTTGCTGTTTCTCGAGGTCGACGCGCAGGAGATCGTCGTCGTTGACCAGAAGCTCCGGCATCAGCGCCTTGCCCTTCACCGTCTGCACCCCGCCCGGTGTCCAGCCACCGCCGCCCTGATACCAGCATTTGACGAGCTTGACATCGACCGCGGAGGCGTCAATGACGCCGTCCGCAGATACGAGTGCTGATGATTTGACGGTCAGGTTTTCGATATTCCCCGACGGTATGACCACGAAGGATACGGACTCGTACTCCGCCGGACATGCAGCCAGCGTCAGCTCCGGCGGCGCCGTCCCATGCGCCGCCAGCGACGTCGGCAGGATCCGGTCATTGGTCATTGTCGGTGCCGGGCGCAGGACGAACGGCCTGCCATCTTCCGCAAAGAGCAACGCGGCTGTGGTGTTGGCCAGGACGTTGCCGTCGGTGAGCACGGCGTGGATCCGCGCGTCGAGTGTAGCTTCTGCTGCAATCACATCTCGTGGCGCCATAGCATCGACCTCGCCGAGCAATTCTGCGATCGCCTGCCGGGCCTGCCTCAGACGGGGCTGGAGATCGGCTGTCTTGGGATCCGCCAGTGCCTGCAGCTGTTCAATTGCATCCGCTGTACGCGACAGCGACGAGCGCCATTTCTCCGTTAACTTCCTCGCCTGCCGGCCAGCGGCGGCGGCCATGACCAATGCCGCCTGGCCCTGGTCGTTGACGAAATACATGTCTGCAAATTTTGTCGGATCATGAAAGCGCACGTCGATCGGCGCCCAGGAACTGTTTTCGCCGAGTCGTTTCTGCGAGCGTGTGAAGTTTACTTTCCACAAGGAGCCTTCAGCCGGGCGCGCGTCGAGCTCGGCGAGCGGAATCTGTATCTCGACGGTCCAGGCGGCGTCCTCGCGGGTGGCTTGCGCTGTCCAGTTGCCAGTCCATTGGTCGACATCGTGCAGGCCGACATTGTCCCCCTGTGTGCCGATGCTGTTGACGACCAGGTAATAATAGTCAACACCGACAATCGGCGTTTCGGGAAAAGCGCTGTCCGGCGGGATGAGATAGAGTTCTATGCAGTCGTCGCCCCACAGCCCAGCCGGGTCACGTCCGTGCTTTTCCGCTTTCACCGAGCCAAGGTCCGACTCGAAACAGCGGTATCCCAGGTAGAGATTCTCGTCATCATGGAGAAGATAGACCTCGGTCTGCTCAGCCGGTTTTCGGGTCGGGCTATTGATCGTGCTGGTGAATTCTCCGGCAACCCCCGCCCGCGCCCAGCATGCGTCATCCAGTTTGCCGTCGATGACCGGCGTGATCGTCGTGCGGATACACCCGACGGAATGGGTCGGGTGCAGGGCCTCGTCTGTCGGCTGTGGGTTTTTATGCACGAGTGCTGCGTCGTCGACCGAGAGCGTGACGTTCGGCGTGTGCAGTTGTACGACGCAGCGGGCTATCACATACTGCCCGCGCTCGTCGATCGTTGCAGATGTCGAGTACCGATGCCATTCAGGCGTTACATCAACCCACTCACGAGACTGAATCTCGATAACCGTCTCACCCGGTCCGATACCGCCCAGCAACATCAGCGCGACGCTGGCGCGCGCCGGCTTGTCGGACCGTAGCCAGAACGACAGCGAATACTGCTCGCCCGGTAGATACAGCTTCCTTTCGTTCTGCTCGACCATGGCCCACTCGAGCTCGGGCCCGAACTCGAGCTGCACCGCGTTCTCGCCACCGTGCACAGGTGCGCCGAGTCGCAGTCGCGGTTCCGGTGTATCGGCACGCGGGTGCTTCATCAGCGTCCAGTCCCCCGGCATGTCGCCCGCATCGATTTCTTCGAAGGCAGGGTTCTCGAGCAAGTTCGAAGAGGCCGCGGGAGCGGTGGCGGCTGTTGCGATGAGGACGAGGACGGTGAGGAGTTGGGCGTAGAGTTTCCATAGTTCGCGAACTCTTTGCCTGAGTCCTGGAAGCGAAACGCTCGCAATCGCTGTGTTGGACACTTCACACATACACGTCAGTCCCGTGAACAATGTAAATCGACCGGGGCGCCGGGGGCCCATGCCGGCAATCCGTTGGGCAGTGAATAGTCGAAGCATTCGTCATCGCTCGGGTACGGGTTGGTTCGTCGCTCATGAAGCGCGGCCTGATAAAGCAGACACCGCTTTTCCATCAACTCATGGGGCCACCACTCATACTTTTCGTTCAGGCTGACGGAGCGGTTGTCAAAATAAACCACGCGCCGCTGCTTGCCGCTTTTGTTTTCCGGGCTGCCATGGATCACCTTGCTATTGTGCAGCATCACGTCACCGGGTTCGACTTCTGCCGGGATGGCGCCGGGCACCCCGAAATCCGTCTTACCGCGCGCCCGCCATTCTTTCTTTTCGCGTTCCATCCATTCTATCGCTTCGTCTTTTTCCCAACGGTGACTTTTCGGGATAACCCAGACGCAACTGTTTTCGATGGTGGATTTATCGGGGTAGATATCGATCTGGAACAGCGGATCGTCGTCATTCGTCACCATGCTATCGCGGTGCCACGGCACCGAGGAGCCATTGTTCTTCAGCTTGAAGACAAGCGTCTCATAGCTGGGAATAAAGTCCGGGCCGACGATCCGCGTCAGCAAGTCGCCGATGAACGGGTGGGCCAGTAGACGCATAGAAAAGGTGTTCGGATGCATATGCAGATACTCGAGCTCGAAGGGCACACCTTCCGGGCCTTCAACCGACCAATCCTTTGCCGGGCCGCCAGTCAGGATCTCATCGATCAGGCGGGTGGTTTCTTCCCGGACGTTAGCCATTTCGTCGTCGTGAAAAACACTCCGGCAGATGACGTAGCCGTTGGCGTGGAAAAAATCAATTTCTTCGTCCGTGATCCTACGCATCATAAAGCCAATCGATCGGTCGAATGACCACCTTCAGGCCGACGGTCATTTCGGCTGTCCCGTAGTCACTCGCCATGTAGGTGATGATGACGTTGCCGTCTTTCGTGAACACCGCGCTCGGGTAGCAGTTGTGAATCAACCCGGGCCAGCGGGGATAGCGTTTCGTGACCGCTTCCGGGTACTCTGTACGCGTACCCTGCTCCCCGAGCGCTGTACGGTCCAGCATCGCGTAATACTCGCTCACCGTGTCGGTCGCGCCAGCTTCGGGTTCGACTCGTGTGGTGTCGTCGAGAGAGTCGAGGTTCCGAAAGTGGGTCCAGGATTCACCGTCGTCCTTTGAAATTGCACATGACACCCGCATCCGTCCCAGGCCGTCGGCCATCTCTTGTCCGGAAGCCTGGTTCCAGACGCACAGGAGATCATTGGACTCCGGGATCCTCTTCAAGGCGGCTGGCGCGTAGCCGGCAGCCAGGCCCGTGGGCTGGGCCGGCGTCCACCTCATGCCGTCGTCTTTGCTGTAGCTCTTGTAAAGCTGCCCCAGGCAGGTGCGTCCCAGACACAACAGCCGGCCGTCGCGGAGCTCGGCCACGACGGGTTCCTCGAAATGGGTCAGGGCGAAGAGACGTTCGCCCTGCATCAGCGGGATCGCAATCTCGCCGCGGCTTCGTGCCCACGTGAAACCGTCGTCGTCGCTGTAATACATGAAGCTGGCGCAGAGCTCTCCGAACAGGGCATAGGCCGGGACCAGGATCCGTCCCGATGACAGAGCCAGCGCCGAGTCGCCGCATTGGGCGATCGATCCCAGGGTGCCGATGTCGTTGATCTGCACCGGGTCCGACCAGGTTTCGCCTTCGTCCGCCGAGGTCTTGAAGATCATGCGCCGATTGAGGCCGTCGTTCATCTCGACATAGACATGTGCCAGCAGGCCATGATGGACATGGCCAAGTTCTTCGTCCTCACCAACCGGCACGTGGGGCGGCAGTCGAAAGAGAGAAAGCCGGCCGACATTGAACCGCGCTGTATTGGGTTCGACCAAGAACGGCTCGCCCCAGGTCTGGCCGCCGTCATCGCTGATCTTGCCGCGGACGTCGGCAGCCGACCAGTCGGTGGCGCCGGTGTAAAAGTTCATGTAATAGAGCAGCAGTCGGCCGTCGCGCAGTTCTACGACGCTGCCTTCGCTGTTACGCAGATTCCGCGGGCCGGTTTCGAAAAGCGGACAGACTATCATGTCGATGGAGGAATCGCTCATCGTTTGTACTTCACGACCAGTGCGAGTTCGGAAATGATAGGCCTACCTTCCACCGTGTCACATCGTTTTTTCAACAGGGCGGTGAAGGCGTTGTCGCCTTGGCGCAGCAGTGACGGATCGGGTTGGGCAAACAGAAAGAAATTGCTGGGCTGGGCCGGCGATACACCGTCCGTATGATAGACCACATCGACGGCGACCGACGTGCCATTGATCTGGAACTCGATCTCGTCCATGTGCATCAGGTTATCGACGTAAATCAGCAGCGACAACTCGCGGAGTTCGCGGGCGTTGACGTCATCGCCGACCGGCAGCGTGAGGGCGAGCGGTTGGCCCAGTGCAAGCTCGACCGGCAGCCGACCGGTCTGCGGGTAGACGTGCTCCTTGCCGCGGTCCGACAGGTTGTCGACGGCGAACACCTTGTCCATCGGCGCGAGGCGATCGGGATCGCCGATGGCGCCCCACTCGGGCGACATCGGGTCGGCGTTGAAGATGTAGAGGCCGTCGACACCGGCGTTCCAGGCATGAGTTGCAATGCCGGCCCAGATGTCGGCCATCTCAATTCCAGACATAACGGGGGGGCCCTTTTCGGCTACGCCGGCATACACCGGCTTGTCATGGCGATGGCCGAGCTCGACGAGCTCCGCTAGCGGGCCGGTGAATGGATCGTTTTCGAGGGAGCTGACGACGATGTCGATCAGGTCGTCGGCCAGCCAGCGCTCGATGTCGAGGCCGATCTTACAGCAGCAGTCCACCTGGTTGGGGACGCGGCAGGTAATCAGTAACGGCTTGCCCCGTTCGCGGCCCACTGCCTCGGTCATCTCCCGCACCCGGCGCATGAAACCGTTCATCACGTCGAGGTGTTCTTGCTCGCACGGCCGGCATTCGAGGGTCGGCCGGAAATAAATCGGATTGCGCAGGAAATCGAGCTCGATGCCGTCGATGTCGTAGCGCCGACAGACGTCTTCGATCATGGCCAGCTGACGGTCGCGGATTTCCTCGCGCCCGTAATCCACGGCGGTGGCGTAAAGGTACGGCTGTGTCCAATCCGAATTGGAGCGGACGGCGTCGACATCGCCCTCCTGAAAGATCAGCAGTTCCGGGTGCTCTTTCTTGAAATCGGGGCCAAGGATCGGATACCAATTGTCGTGGACATCGTTCATCCGCTGGGACCAGACAACTTCAATGTCGTGCTTACGGCAGAAATCGATGGTCAGCTGCAAACTGTCGCGGCCGCCGGCGATCCAGTCGGCTGCAAAGTTCCGCTTGGTCGGCACGAGTGCGGGCCGGTCGTAGAGCTCCGCAACCTTCGAATCATGGGTGTGCAGGTTGAAGGACATCGTCGAGCAATAGAAGATCGAGTCGACGTCCGTCGCTTCCATCCCGGTGCAGCGCTGTGACCAGAACGTTTCGGGTGTTGCCGGGCTATCGGCATCGAGCTGATAGCCGATGGCATCGCAGCCGTCGTTGTTGTAAATGATGCGACGTCGCCTCCATGTGGCCTGCCTGCGTTGCGTCTGCAATTCGTTTTCGGTCATGAGTCGTGAACCTGGTTGAGGAAGGAGCGGCTACCAGTAGCCATCGCTGGTACCGTC
>CAYWQM010000152.1:6342-6698 GCA_964460215.1 uncultured Lentisphaerales bacterium | reverse complement strand
CGGCTGGAGGTGCGATGCCGCAGAGTCTGTCGGGCTCGGCTATAATATCTTTGTGGCGTTCGATAATGTTGAGAGACCTGGCCATCGAGCGCAATTACTTTTCGGCCCAAACGAAACGGTTACCGAACTCGACGACGGCGGAGATTCCAAGCCGGAAATCGCCGAGAATGCAGGCGCCAATACAGGAGAGTATGGCCCTTCCCAAGTCCCGATGGCGACGGACTTGAACCACGCCAGATTGCCGCAATTTCTGTGGGACGTAAAAGACGGGCCGTTCGGATACGCCCCCTGGGAAGGCGGTTACGGTCAAAGAGACCCACCCAAAGACAATGAAACAGGCGACCCCAACCACCTGC
>CAYWQM010000152.1:0-6332 GCA_964460215.1 uncultured Lentisphaerales bacterium | reverse complement strand
CTCGGACGGCCATGCCAAATGGCGGCCCAGGCATGAAGCCGGGCCACGTGTTAAAGTATCATACGGCGGCGCTACCAAGTACGACGGCATATACTGGTACTGAGAGAGGAGAAAATTCTCGATTCCGTTGGCGGCAAAGCCGCAAACCACGCCTGCCAACACGATTTTCAACACGTCCGTGACCAACTTGGAAACCATGCTGCAGAGGATGGCGATGCCATGAAAGACCTGAAACTCACTGTTGAGGAAGCAACTGACGCCGCTGCTGTGCAGGCAGCTATCGATCAGGTCGCGGCGCTGGGCGGCGGGCGCGTGACCCTGCCGGAAGTTACCGTGACGCTGGACCGCGGCATCGAACTGCACTCGGACGTCGAACTCACAGGCCAGGGGAAGATGACCGTGCTGCGCAAGGGCCCCGGCCGCATGTATCCGCTCTCCGGCTACCACAACTACGGCATGTGCGACGTGCCACTAGAAACCGTCGACGGACTCAAGGTGGGCATGACCGTGTCGGTCGAGGACAATCTGCGGGGTGGCTTCTGTGGAACCTTCGCGCGGATCACCTGGATCGACGGCTCTTGGGTCGGGCTCGACCACGGTATCGAGATGGACTACACAGCGGACCAGGCCCCGGTTCTGGCCACGGTGTTTCCCCTCATCTTCGGGCACGGCATTGCAAACGCAGCAGTACGCGACCTGACACTCGACGGCCAGCTCGCAGACCAGCCCAAGCCGATGAATGGATGCCGCGGCGCCGCCGTCTACTTCGCCCGGAGCCGCGACATCGAAATCAGCGGCGTGCGAGTGTCCGATTACCACGGCGAGGGTATCGGCTGGCAAATGTGCCGTGACGTGCGCGTCCTCGATTCGGTCGTCAACGGCAGCAGCGGCAACGGCATTCACCCGGGTGCCGGCAGTACGAACTGCCTGGTCCGCGGCTGCAGCGCGGCAGACAACCGCCAAAGCGGCTTCTTCTTCTGTGTCCGCGCCAACCGCATCACGGTCGACGACTGCCGGTTCACCAACAACGACATCGGCATCTCGATCGGGACCCGGGACTGTCACAACCTGATCGAAAACTGCGAAATCACACAGAACCACGGCCCCGGCGTGCTCCTGCGGGAGGCACCGGAGCCCGTCGCCGTGCACGACTGCGAGGTCCGCAACTGCACGGTGACGGCGAACGCAACGAGGCACGGGGACGCTCAGATCGTCGTGCCCGCGGACGCGCACGACATAGCGATTACAGCCAATCACATCCAGGGCACGCCATCCCGCCCCGGACCGGGCGTGAGCGCCGATGCAGGCACTGCCCGCCTGTACCTGGCCGGGAACAGCTTCGTGGACTGCCGTCCCGAGATCGCCGCGCCCGACGGCGCGCTGCTGGACGAGGCTACGTCCATCGAGTGCGGGTACGGCACCGGAGCGGACACAACGTACCGGCATCTATCCACGTAGCAGTCAGGCCGGATGGCGATAAGAAGGGTTTCTCTGTCCCCGCCAGGGCTAATGCACGAGGTTTGGCGTTCTATGTCCCCTCGTTCGCCTTGCACGTGCGAAGATAAACGGCCTTAACGCTTTCCTCTTTGCCCATCCAGTGATATGGATCGACGCCCGCCACATGAACACAACCGGTGCGGTAGTTGCTGCTGGCCCCTTCGCCCTCTTTCAACTGCCAGGGAAGACGGGACCATGCATTGCAGTAATGATTGACGAGGACACGGCGGTAAGTATCGCTACGATTCTTGCGTGAGCGGTGCAACAGATAGCCGTTGAAAAAAACGACGGAGCCACGGCTAACCTCTACCGGCACCTCGCCGGTATCGTCGAAGCCGTATGATTCGACTCCGAAGTCAAATTCATCATCGTTATCGTGGGCGCGTTGCGGAAACAGCAACCCTTCACGATGGGACTGCGGCAGCACATAAAGACAACCATTCTCGAGTGTCGCATCGTCCAACGCGATCCATGCGCCCACCAGAGAACGGTCACGCGTCGGAATGTAAATCTCGTCCTGGTGCCACGCCTGTCCCTGAAACGCCGGCGGCTTGACAAACATCATCGATTGCATGCACATCACGCTGCCGTCCCAATAAGGGAGGTGGGCCGCCGTGATTTGGCTCAGTACGCCGCAAACCTGCGGATGACGCACGTACTTTTCTATCACGGGGCTGATGTAATGCGGCTGGTGAATGCAAAGGATGTTACGGAGCACTTCCTTGTCCGGTGTATCCTCCGGCAACGGTTCGATCCCCTCGCAAGGGTAGGCGCCCCGGGAAATATGTACCAGCTCGGCACACAACTCGTCGAGCTCGGCCTCCATTACCAGGTCAGGCACGACGAGATAACCGTTGTCGACAAACGCCGCCACTTGTTTGTCATCAATGACCTTCGGCACATCGATCGAAGGACCGCATTCAAGTCGATTAATCTCAGAGATAGTAGGCATATCCACATCCTTGATTTATTGCTATAATGTGCGAAGCAATCGCAATGTTGCAACTCCGGCTGATCAAACACACATCCGAAGTGGATCCGCCGTGCAGCCCAGCTTACCCGGTCATAAATGCTGTGCGCTCCGGAAAGGCTGCTCCCACAGTGTGTGTTCAAAGGCGGGGAGCGCACGGAATACGAATGAAAAGCGCCCCGGCTCTTTATCAGCCAGTCAGTATCCGTCAGTTCCGATCTGCTGGATTTTACGGTACAAGCCCTGCACGAATAGTGACATCCGCAGGTTATAGTAAGGGTGCCGCCTGGATGCAAAGGAAAAATCCGGCACTTGACTGGAAAACATTTTCAAGCCCGATGTCATAACCTGAATCCTACTCCACCACGAGATCCATTATGAAAAATCACCTGCTCACAATCACGTTTCTTATTTCCATCAGCTTGCCGCAGCTGTCGCCGGCCGGTGATAATGATGTTCACGCTGTCATTAACGGCGTGGAATTCAGCACAGCCTTTATCGTCCAGCGCAATCCCAGCCCGCTCCATTACTGGCCAAAGTCCGCGGTAAGCAAAAAACTCGAGATTACAATCGATGACTGGCTGGTGCACCAGCACGCGGTTGAGGGGGGGTACGATAAAGACCCCGAGTTTCAACAGTTGATCGTAGAGCAGGAACCATACATCGCCAACAAAGTCCGTGAGACACTGGGAAAGGACTATTGGTCCAATGCCTATCGTGAAGACAGCGATCAGGGTCGTGTCACGGATAGCGCCCTGGATGCGTTTTTCACGACGATCGACACACCCCCGACAGCTAAGGACAAAGAGAACATGCGCATCCAGATTTTAGTCCGACACATCAGACGTCAGCAGACAAGACGGCTGCAGATGGCCGTTGAAAAAGTGCCTGTTTCGATCAACGATAAACTCATACCTGCCGCTATACTCTCCTCGGAAATCGAAAAACAAACCAAGGATGAAGGCGGCTTCCACAGTACTTTGCTCGCTGCCGCTGGATTCCCGGATGCGGTTCTTCACGACCCCGGTGTACGTGACAAGGTCGAAGCCGGACTCAAAACGGTCACGTTGACGGTAGGCAGCCAAAAAGTCGACCTCGGCGATCCGGCCCATGCTAAATTGCGGGACAGCTTTTCGATCGCCGCCAACATAATTTCCATGCGGAACATCCTTGCAACCGAGATGGTCCTGAAAACTCATGAACATGCTGAAATCAAAGATTTGCGCGCACAGCTAATTCGGCAAATTCTGAGAGGTTATTTATATCAACAACTTGACCTTGTAGCCGAGAATATTGACTTCTCCGAAGACGAGCTTTCTTCGTTCATCGAGCAAAATTCGAAAGACTTCCAAAAGGCGCGCGAAAAGGACGGCGAGGAACATGCCCGGAAAGCCGCGGCAAACGCCTTGGTCGACAGAGAAATGAAGGCGGCCCGAAGGGTGTTCATCGACAGTCTGCGGGAGGCCGCGGAGATTGAGTATCCGTAACCCATGGACCATGGGCTGCGGATTTGCGTTATCAGAGGCCTGTCACCGAATCACCCATTACAGATGAGAGCGCCTGCATTCAATATCAAAAGAATGCCCGTAGGGAGCGTTTCGGTTGGTATGCCTCGTTGCAGCATAACGCGATGCCAGGCGCACAGTCAAGGCAGGCAGCAAGCCCGACGACTGAACAGTCACTCATAGGTGATGTAACCGCAGTCGGCGCCTGGATCTCCAAAATCAGGAATCTTCAGCAGTTCCCCTTCTCTTTTCGCCGATTCATGGGCAATGATTCCCGGAACTGTGTAGCGGGCGGCTGCCCAAACATGATTTGGTGCGAGTTTGTTTTGTACGACGGAACGGACAAAATCATCTACCAGGAATTGATGGGAACCGTAATGGCCATTGGGCTGGTCCTCGAATTCCACGGGCAGCCTGTCTATGGGATGGACGTCAGAAAACCCTGAGAAGAAGTCATCCTGTTCCCCGCCCACCAGCTCCGGCTTCGCTTCACGGTTCAGCTTCCGGCACCGGAGCAGGTCACTCAACTCCAGTTTACTCCTGTCCAGTTCCGTCCAGAACTCCGAGTTCCCTTGCTGTTCAAAACAGCCTTCCGTCCCATAGATACTGGTCCGTACACAGCTTCCGACACCGTGCCCAATCCTCCGGAATTCGTTCACCCGGGACATGCCGCCGTCGGAAGTTCGAAAGAGGGCAGTCTGGTTGCTGAATGGATTATCCCACAGGTTCTTACCCCGGCCGAAGACATTGTCCTTATGATTGTCCGTGTAGCCCAAACATGACACCTGGGTGAGTGAAGCTCCCGTCACCGAGATTATCATGCTGGTGGAATGAGTAGGATAGTACATGGGCGGAATACCCGCGACCTTCTGCCATTCTTCGCCGCCACTGTACTGATAAGCTTCATAGAACCCGTGGGACATGTCGTGAAGATACTCTCCCTCACCGTATACAAATGCACCAAATTCGCCTTTGCTGAATCTCTCACGGCAATACAACGCGGCCGGATAGTAGAAACTTGTTTCCCCCATCATGTACATGAGGCCCGTCGTCGCCACGGTACTCACCAGCTCCTCCATCTCCTCCACTGTTATTGCGGCCGGAACAGCTGAATACACATGCTTGCCCTTGTTCAAGGCTTCCAGGGCCTGGGGCCCGTGCATATGCCTTTGTGTGATGATGGCGACAGCGTCCACATCGCTGTTGCAGAGAGCTTCGTGGGACTCATAGGTATCTTCGATCTGGAACTCGGCTGCAATATCGTGCCGGCGTTCGGGAAGGACCTCTGCCAACGCAACCGACGTCACATTGGGATGTGCCTTGAACAGGGGGATAAAAGATTTGGCAAAACTGCCCCCGCCCGTGATACCTATCTTGATCTTCTTCATTAAGCGTCCTGTCAGTTTATGCTGGGCACCCCCAACAAGTTCATAAGTCTGCCACGCACACTACTGCACGCTATCGAGCGGTTCGAAACCAACAATTGCTTTGGCATGTTCGAGATCCATCCAGCGCCACGCACTGGCCGATAGCCCGTAGAAGATGTCGAAGCGCACATCGGCAGGTGCCTCGATACAGCACTCGATCATCCGGGCGATGTCCCCGTGACTGCACCACCAGGACCTTTCGGACGGTGCGTTTTCATTCTTTTTGTTGATCGCGCCGATCCGCACGCAGATGACGGACATGCCGTGCGCTTCAACATAGGCGCGGGATAGTGATTCGGCCCACACCTTGCTGGCGCCGTACAGGCAATCCGGCCGCACTTCCGAAAGATGTGTGACCAGCGGAATCTCCGCAGGCAGGTCGACCTCCGCAGCTTCCTCGACCGCCCGGATCTCCGGGTCACGCCGGTAGCCCCAGTTCACCATGACACTGCTGGCATTGCCGACCCGCTCGACGCCGGCCTTGCGACTCGCCTCCAATACCGCATAGGCACCGACAACGTTGGGCGGCAGGAGTGACTCCCACTCGGACGCCTCGTCCGCATTGGCAGCCAAATGGACCACCAGGTCCTTGCCATCGACCGCACCCTGAACTGCATCGGGATCAGCCACGTCCACGAGATAAAAGCGGTCATCGGGGACGGCGTACCCGCTCGATCCCGGGTCGGATGACTTCTGTTTCCAGTCGAGACCGTATACCGTGTAGCGCTCCGGAAACTGCGACAGATACTTATACACTATCCCACCGATCAACCCGGACGTCCCGGTAACCAAAATCTTCTTCGCAGACACGTATTATCTCCTACTGGAGTTTTTCAGTGGTACCATGTTGCGGCATCGCCTCCACAAACTCGTAACGACTCAGCAACAGCGAATGAACATGAATGGATACTTGATTTGGCGGCACGATGAAAA
>CAYWQM010000151.1:0-6756 GCA_964460215.1 uncultured Lentisphaerales bacterium | reverse complement strand
CAGGCGAGGTAGAAGTACATCCCGTGCGTAACTTTAGCAGCTGCCGCTTCCGGTCCACCCTCGAGATGCCCGGCCAGGAGGCCGACGACTTTAGCGAACTCGAAGAGAAAGGCAAGGGCGACCAGGGCCCACAACATGGCGTTGCAGGCGAGATAGAGGCTGGTGGCGACGTGCTGATACCACAGGGCTCCCGGCTGCAGTGCCGACATGAGGACGGCAGTACCAATCAGGCGGGTCCGCGCGGTCACCCATTTTTTCGATTGACTCGGCAGGGTCGGGGGCAATTGCAGGGCGGTCCAGGCGAGCCAGACGGCGGGCACCACGACGATGAGGGTGAGGTTGTTCATCAAGTTTCTGCCGGCGCCGGGCCAGAGCAACAGCACGGCCAGGGCAATCAGGCCGTAGAGCAGGGCGTCGAGGCAGCGCAGCAAGCGGACGTCGTCGGCAGTAGATGAGGGGATGGTGTTCACCGGGTACCGGGGGTTGCCGGGAAGAGTTTTTCACGTGTGTCGATGATCGGTGCGCCAACCTTGGGCGGCAGACCGGCAAACTTCATGTTGATGGAGATATCGTCGTCGGCAACCTGCCGGATGGTGGTGCCTCCGCTGCCCAAAGTGATCTGTGACTTGATCTCGACCGCCGCACGGCAGACGGCGTCGGGTTGGCCTAATGCCGGGCGGCTCCTGTCCACTACCCAGGTATTGGAGGGATCACCATGAAGCGTCACGGTTTCGGGGCGTGCCAGCACAATCTTTGCTATACCTGCCACTGTGCTACTCCGATATCTCGCGGTTCGTAAACACCATTTTCGCCCGGATCGCTGCGATAGCCGGTACCAAAGGCGGTCACCAACGTGTTGCCGTCCGCCAGCAGTGCTGTCGAGGTCGCTTGGCTGCTTGCCCACCAGCGTGGCCACCGGGCTCGGAATTGGCGTTCCAACTCCGGGTCTTCTCCCTTCGTGTTGCCACGCCACTGGGCCAGGATAATGCGGTGTTGCAAGTCCCAGCTTGCGCCGTGATCGCGACTGACCACAGCTTCGACGCCAAATTGAGGAAAACCGTCCGTCGTTTCGGGATAACCTTTTCGTACGACATAGCTCATCACCAGGACACCGCTGGGAAGGCACACCATGCTCGGGTGGTGACGTCCCCACGCGTAAAGGACTTCGATATCGGACCATGTCTTGCCGTTGTCCCGTGACCGGGAGACCCCCAGACCTTCGTAGTGGTCGATCTCGTGCCAATATTGTTCCGGCGGATTCAACCGACAAGCTGCCACGAGCGTGCCATTGGATGCGCGGCAGAGGTGTACTTCGTTGACTCCATCCCACTGTGGCGGTCGAACCTCTTTCGACCAAGTCAACCCCGCATCGTTGCTGAATCGGATAAGGGCTTGGCTATGCCCCCCGTGCGGCGCATCATTTGTGCTGATGTAGCCAGTTTCTGCGACGCGAATGACTGTGCTTGTCCCTTCGTCATGATCCACGAGCCATGGATCCCATGGATTCCAAACTTCGCCGGTAGAAGTAGGCGCAATTGGCATGGGTTGGCTCCACGTTACCCCGCCGTCCTCACTTGTTGACCGATACCGCCCCTCCGTCGTACACGGAAAAACAGACAGCGACATTACAAGTCGGTCACCACCAAGGCAGGTTAATGCCAGCCCAAGCCAATGTCTCGCCTCTCCTTTCCCAATGACCACGGAACGCGGATCGCTCCAGGTTTCTCCATGATCGTCACTGGACATGACCATTGGCTGACTTGGGTCGCCTCCGCTGAGGAGCATTAGAAGACGATCCCGCTCGGCAAGATAGGTGAGATAGGGCACGCACGTCATGCGATCCAGATGCTCAGTGATGATGCGGCAATGGTCCGCAGAAACCACCACGGCGTCCCCGTCTCCAGAAACGGTCACCCGTTGTGATTCCCAAGCACTGTGTGCCATAGACGAACACCCTGGACCAACATTTAGGAGGTCAGCAGGTCGGACACACCCTTTTCGATGACCAGCGTGATGTATTCGTCACTATTCATCAGCATGTCGACCTCCTCAAGCTCGTCGTATTCCATCTGGAACAACCAGCCGTCTTTGTAAGCGGAAGTAAAAATATCATTGGGGCTGGCGGCGAGGGCGTCGTTGATCTGCAGGATACGTCCGGTGAGCGGTGCATAGACATCGATCAGGTGGGCTTTGGTATGCAGCGACATGCACGCCGTTTCTATTTCGAGCTCGTCCCCGACCCGCGGCAGATCGACACTCTCGAAATGCTCGATTTCCTCATGAACGTCCTCTGTCATGCCGACGTAGGCAGTCTGTTCTTCCAGCCGCACCCAGATATGGTGACGGGAGTATTTCAGGTCGGACGGGTGATGCATGGATGTATAAGGCTCCAATTGAAAATGTGAAAATGAGAGTGATATTCCAACGTCTGAAAATGCCACCGAATCGGTATCGGTATCGGTATTTCTACCGGTATCGATCGCATCACTGAGACGTGTTGCGCGAAACGCGGTGGCATTTTGCGAACAACCCGCCGCTTTCAGCACAGCATAGCGCACCATTTGATGGCGTCAACAACCGTGCCAAAAGAATTCCGTGCCAGTCGCTAACGGACCCTGCCGAACGAGGATTTGACCTATGGCCACTGGTATGAGATATCTGATCCGCACGCCGGAAGACAAGGAATACGGGCCGGTCGATCAGGATACCTTGATTCAATGGGCCCAAAGCGGCCGGATCCCGCCCCAGAGCCAGATTCGCAACACGTTGATGAGCAACTGGAGCGACGCCAAGGATGCCGGCTTTCTCAAGGACGTCATGCCGACCGAGGAAGCCAAGGATCCGAAGGGAGTCAAAAGCAAGTGGGCGACGCTTGTCAAGGAGGATCAGAAGCTGCCGTCGACAGCCGGAACGAAAGCGCTGCATGCCAGTGGCAGGTTTCTGTACACGCCGGCGAACTCGGGGTTGCGGTTTGGCGCCTGGCTGTTCGACATGGCGATTGTCGGGACTGTGATGTTTTTGGTATTTCTGGGTGGCGCCGCGGCAGCCGAACACACGGGCGATGCTGACCTGGCGTTTCTGGTGACCACCGCATCAATGGTTTTTGTGGGCCTGATCTATTACGTGTTCAGCATGGGCTTCATGGCGCAGACGCTAGGCCAGCGGTTTTGGGGCATCATGATAATCCGCACCGAGGGCGAACCGGTGTTCCTGGCGCGCACATTTCTGTTCACAATTTTCCATTACATGTTCTTTTGGTCGACGATTTTCTTCACATTCGTAATGCCCTCCAAACGTGCGATCCAGGACACACTCAGCGGTATTCGTGTTGTGCGTATCGCCGTGCGGGATTGATCGCGTGGGACCCAAGCGCCGACTCTCGCTGACCCTGCTCCGGTACATCGCCCGAGAGTTTACCACAATCCTGATGCTGTGCATCGTCGTGCTGCTCGCCTTTTTCCTCGTCGCGGCGATTTTCGATGACCTCGATGACCTCCTCGATGCCCATGCCCCGGCGCTTGACATCGTCCGTTACTTCGCATTGTGCCTGCCCAGCTTCCTGGCGGACGCTATTCCGGTGTCTCTGCTGCTCACTACCACCTTCGTCCTCGCACGGCTGTGCCGCCACAACGAAATGGCCGCGTTGCGCGCAAGCGGGGTTTCGATCCTGACGATTTCATTGCCTATCTGGATCATTGCCGTCCTTTGCGCCTGCCTGCAGTTCACCGTTGCCGAATGGCTGGCTCCGATCAGCCTGCACCGCGCCACCGCACAGAAAGAGGCGCTACAGGGAAAGCACAGCGACGAGGACTCGCCCGCCACTATTGCCTACCGCAATCGCCATGGCTGCCGCGACTGGCTGTTCGAGGACTTTAGCCCGCTTGCCGTCAGCCGCGGCGTGCGCGTCAGCCAATACCGCGAGGATGGCACGATCGACTGGAAACTGCGCGCCGCTACCGCCGAGTTCCGCGATGCCTGGATCTTTAACGACGTCGTTATCCACCGCTTCGGTGATACTGGCGATATCCTGCTCGGACCGCCGGAGCATCATGAGCTGTACCGCAATCAGACACTCCTCGAAAACCCCGAGCACATTGGCTTCAGCTTCCACCTGCAACTGCCCGACGAACTCACCACTTTGGAAATCCGCGAGATCCTGCACGGCCGCGGCGACCAACTGTCGACAGCTACCGTCAATATCCTTAAAGCCCACCTGTATCGCGGCCTGTTCATGCCGTTGGCCTGTATTCTCGCCGTCGTTCTCGGCGTGCCGTTGGCCGTTACTACAGAACGTGGCACCGCCATGCGCGGCTTTGTCGTTGCACTCGGGATCATGGTCTTTTTTTTCGTGTCAAATGAAATATGTATGGCTCTGGCCCAAAACCAGACCATCGCGCCGCTGCCGGCCGCTTTCGCGGCACCGGCGATCTTCCTCGGCTGGGGCATGATAGCCCTCAGCCGGCTCCGTTGAAGCCGAAAATGCCGAGCGCCACACGGCACCTATAAACCATCCGGGATCCAGTCATTTGACCGGCACAGTCGCAGGCGACAACGGCCGGCATACCAATAATCCACCGAAACTCCTGGTCCCATGGCCAAGCTCGATCCAGATAAATTCCGCATGCTCTCGGCCCGCGATCTCGCCGACATCGAACGCCGCTTTGCCGACCGGCAAAGCCGGGCGGTCGCCGAGGGCAATGCCCGGTCACGGGCCCGACGCCGGGTCGTTCGGCGAATCCTCTGCTGGTCTGCCGTCCTGCTTGCCATTGCCTGCTACATCAGTGCTACCCGCAGTCGGCCGATCCTCGAAGCGGCGACGCCGCCACAAACTGAGCCAATCGCTATGCTCGGCGACACCGCTCGCCTACCTTCCGGGCTCAGTGAAGTACAGGCCCGGCTGGCGGATTTCGAATTTCTCGCCGCCGGCAGTCGTCTCGCCGCCGAAACCCAGATCGACTATGCCCGCCGCAATCTGTTGCCGGTCGGGGTGGCCAATACCGTGGGTATTGAGATGCGCCTCATCCCGCCCGGCACCTTTCTTATGGGCAGTCCCGAGGCCGAGGCTGGGCGCGGCACCGACGAACCGGTTCATGTCCGCACCATACAGGCGCCGTTTTATATGGGCACCACCGAAATAACCCAGGGACAGTGGAAAACCGTCATGTCGTCAACGCCCAACCCGTCGTGGTATGAATCTAATGGGAACGCGTATCCTGTCGAGGAGGTTACCTGGGACATGTGCGTCGAGTTCTGCGAGCAACTCTGCAAGCTCGAGGGCCTGCCCGCCGGCACCTACCGACTGCCCGATGAACACGAGTGGGAATACGCCTGCCGCGCTGGCACCCAAACACGGTTCTGCTGTGGCGATTCCTGGCGGACTTTACGGCTGTTTGCTGATTTCAAGGAGAGCAACCCCCGCGGCACCAGCGCCGTGGGGCGCCTACGCCCCAATGCCTGGGGCCTCCACGACATGCACGGCAACGTCTGGGAATGGTGTGGCGACCACTTTTACGACTACCGACGTCCGACGCTTGTCGACCTGCAAAAGCGCATTATCCGCGGCGGTCACTGGCATCTCACCGCGAACGATTGCCGCGCCGCCAGCCGCTATCGGCTGCCACCCGATTCACACGGCAACGTCTGCGGCTTTCGCATTGTCCGCGAGCTTACCGATGTCCAGGATATCGAGGACCTGCCTGGCTCAGAGTTCTAAAAACCGTTCACCACGCATGACCCGGCATGCGACCTTGCCCACCGCACCTGCATCCAGCAGAGAGAGACATCCGATCATGTACCAACTCGTTCTTTTTGATTTCGACGGCACTCTCACCGCCCCCGGCGCCATTGATTTCGCCGCCATCCGCCGCGACATCAACTGTCACCCCGGAATGGATATCCTGGCCTTCATCGACACCCTCGATGCCTCCTCGCGCATTGCTGCAGAAGCCATCATCGATCGGCATGAACAGGCTGCCGCGGCCAGGGCCTGCCCCAACGACCATGCCGAGGAAGTGCTGCAGCAGCTTGCCGCCCACGGGGTTGTCGCGGGCATTATCACCCGCAACAATCGTCGTGGGCTCGAGCGCTCCCTCGAGAATTTTCCGGCGCTGTCTACGGACCATTTCGATGTCATCATTACGCGCGACGATGCGCTGCCGCCGAAGCCCGATCCCGCCGCTGTCTTTGCCGCGGCCGAGCGCACCGGCACCGACCTGCAGAATGTGATGATGGTCGGCGACTATCTCTTCGATATCGCCTGCGGCCGAGCTGCTGGCGTTACCACCGTCTGGTTGCAGTCCGATCATTGCACCCCGGATACCGATGCCCCGCCTGATCACACAGTTCTGTCCCTCGCGGAGCTGCCGTTGCTGGTGCTGGACGGCCCATAACCCTGTCTAAGAATACCATGCCAGGGAACGGGTGCGACAATCACGGCGAATTACCTTTGAACGCCTATATTGTCGTGCTTCGTGCCATTTTTCCGCGTTTTTGGCTCAGGACGCCGGACTCGTAATCGCGCTAAAATGAACTACCCTGTCCCAGGCCTATAAACAGTCATTCACCCGTCCACCCAATTCTCATATCCCCCCCCATGTCCGCTACCACGCTTATAACCGGCGGTCGCGTCATCGATCCGGCGACGGGTTCCGATAGTGTTCGCGACCTGGCCGTGGCTGATGGCGTATTCGTTGACCTGTCGACCGTGGCCGACGCCGAGGCCGTCGACCGTGTCGACGCTGCCGGCCTTGTCGTTTG
>CAYWQM010000150.1:0-6787 GCA_964460215.1 uncultured Lentisphaerales bacterium | reverse complement strand
ACTACGACTCGCAGTTCATAAGAGGGGGATCGAACTGGTTACAACTTGCATCGCAACCCCCCTCGCGGTATGATCCATGATACAACGAAAAGACATTTCCTATCAACAACCGCGGATCGGCAAGACCCCCATAGGTGGCCCCAGATGACGACCCACGAAAAAGCCGCTGCAACCGGCAAACCCCTTGAAGTCGATAGCTTCCCCAGCTCGATGATCATCGAGCCGCGCAATCCGGTCACCTACGAAATGACGCTGACGCCGGGACCGACCGAGAGCGAACTCTACGTGATCGGCTTCGAGTACGAGCTGGCGGGCAACCAGGACCCGAGCGCATACGTCTCCAAGCCGCCACGGACACCTTCGCAGAGCAACGACGCGCCGACCGGCGAGGCCGATCTTTCAACCGTCAACACCGCGCCGCAGCGCGATTACATCTACCTGACGATGCGCTCGTCGGCCGATGCCGGCCGCACCTGGAGCGAACCCTGGGAGATGCACGACGCGGCAGGTGCACGGGTCAAAGGCAACCACCAGTCAGTCTTCCGCATGAAAAGCGGCCGCCTCGGCATGGTCTATAACGATCACGAGCACTTTCCCCAGGGCCATCCCACCCGTGACGCCGGTTCGGGAATGATGTTCCGCTCCAGCAGCGACGAGGGTCGTACCTGGTCGGCCCCGGTCGTCGTGTTCTCCCAGCATGCCATGTGCTGCGCCGGACACGCGCTCGTGCTCGATTCCGGCCGCATCCTGGCTCCGTCGTACCGCTGGATATCCTTTGACGAGACCGTCGCCAGCGAAGCCGACAACCACCTGTCCTTCAGCTTCGTCATGATCAGCGACGACGAGGGCCTGACTTGGCGACACAGCCTCAGCGAGCTTTTCGTGTGCCGCTACCGCGTCTGCTACGCCCTCGGCGAACCGGCCGTCCTGCCACTGCGCGACGGGCGCCTGCTCATGGACCTGCGCAGCGAGCACGGTCGGCGCTATCAATCCTTCAGCGACGACCTCGGCCTCACCTGGAAACGGCCTGAGCCGGTTCTTCAGGTCGCCAGCACCTCCGTCCCCGCCAGTCTGCGCCGGATGCCGACCGGCGAAATCCTGATGGTCTGGAACCAGGGGTCGCGCGGCGAGATCCTCAAGGGACTGCACCGGCACCGCCTCTCGTGCGCGATCTCGCGGGACGAGGGCCGGACGTGGGAGAATTTTCGAAATCTCGAGTCGCTCGACGACGAGACGATCATCCCGCCGCTGCCGGCGGACTGGCTCGAGATCATCGAGCAACGCGAGGACTACTGGTACTACCAACCTTCTGACACCGAGCGCTACCATCGCGCGCCCGGCCCCCTGCGGATCGGCTATCCCGACGTGCAGTTCGTCGGCGACGAGGCCGTCTTCGTCTACGACTACGGCTGGGGAACCTGCGGCATCAGCATGACGGGAACGAAGGTTAGAACGATCCCCCTGGACTACCTGCGCGGGTGAAGGCGCCGATGTCAGCACGACTCTCGTGAGCAGCCATGAGGAGGCGAAGCAGGTACGCGAGGCCATCCCGGACAAGCATCTCCTGTGGAGCAACGCTTTTTCTAAAATTGAGGAAAGCGGTCCAGAACGGGTGCTTCGGGTTTCATTAATGGGTTAAACGATGCAAGGCTGGAAACTGGAAGGATGGAAGAATTGAAGGAAAAGAAAACATACTTTGTCGCTGTGACGGACTCACCGGCAGGTGAAGATTTGTCCATTGAAAAATCTGTGCTGACTGACATACGCGTGGAAAAGGTAGACTGGCATGACGAGGCGAGTTTGATTGAAGCTGTTCATGACGCCGACGCGATCATGTGCATGCATGCCCCTTTTAACGAGGCGGTTATCCAGTCCATGCAACGTTGCAAGGTCATTACGCGTTTTGGTACCGGGTTGGACAACATTGACAGAAAAGCCGCTGAAGCGGCGGGCACTCCCGTGGTGGGTATCCATGATTACTGCACGGAAGAAGTTGCCAATCACACCTTGGCGATGCTGTTGGCCTGGAATCGTAAAATCGGTGAGTACCACCAATTTGTAGCCCAAAAGCGTTGGAATGAACGGGAACAAACGACTGGGATTTGGGGTTGCGGACCAATTTCCCGTTTATCTGGACAAACACTCGGTGTATTGGGATTTGGTTGTATTGGTCGGGCGGTTGCACAAAGAGCGGTGGCCTTTGGCATGACGGTCTTGGCGTATCGAAGTCCACCGGACCCGTCCTTCGCCAAGCAATTAGGCGTTGGGTTGCCCGGCTTGGAAGCGTTGCTGGGGGAGTCCGATTATGTCTCACTCCACATGCCCCTGACGGATGAAACACGCCATTTCATCAATGCCGAGACAATAAACTTGATGAAACCCGGCGCAGTACTAATCAACACATCACGCGGTGGATTGGTGGACGAAAATGCGCTCCTGGAAGCATTAGGCGCCGGACGTTTGGGTGCTGCGCTCTTAGATGTCTGCGAACATGCCCCTCTCCCCGTTGACCATCCCTTCCGCCCCCTAACGAATGTCATTTTTACGCCGCATGTTGGGTTCTACTCGGAGGGGGCGATTCAAGAACTTCGGCGCTTGACAGCCGAGGCAGTTTTGAGACATTTATCCTAAAAGATGATGTCCTAACGGGGGCTGAACGGGCGCTGCAATCAACGTCTGTTTCCAAGAACTCGTCAAACGTTGCCACGACATCCGTTAGTTCCGCGAACTCACACGCTTTTTCTCGTGCCGCCGCGTCAGTAGGCAGCAACGGCCACCGACTCCACGTCGGGGTGCAGACCAAAAAGCTTGAGGAGGTCACGGCCCAGAGTGAAAACGCCACATACACCAATCTTCATAATACGATTGTTCCGTTGTCACAATAGTTACAAAAAGGCCTGCCCTGAAAATTCGCCTGCCCCGGCCATGCCTCACTATAGTACGGACTACAATCGCGACGACCGCAGCGGCCGTTCCTTCGAAAACTTCGGAGTCCGCGGCGCATTCTTCACCGGGATCCAGGAATGGCTGACCGTGCCGGTCGCCCCCCCACTGGCGAAGTCGCAAAGATGCACTGTCTTGCCGGAAGCGGCTTCGACTTTGAACAGCATCGCCGGCGGGTACCAGTCCTTCCAGGTGATCGGCCGGAGCCGCAACTTGCGCGCATCAAGCGGTTCCGGGTTCAGCGGGTTTTCCTTGCTGCGAGACTTCCTGTCCGTGCACACTGCAAAATCCTGCGACTGGGGGTTGCGGCCCGCGTGTTCGAGGTTGTAGCGATGATCGTAGGCCAGCAGGATCGGACCGCGGTAGACCGACGTCGTACCTTTGCAATCCATCTCGCCCCGCCAGAAATGCAGGGACATGTCGAGCGTCAACACGATGGTGTCGCCCTTCCGCCACTGCCGGTCGATCGCGAGATAGGAACCGGCGCTGACGCCGCTGACTTTCTCGCCATTCACCAGTACACTGGTCCGTCGTGACCATTGCGGAATCCGCAGCTTCAGACTGAATGCCGTTGCCCGCGCCGGCTTGACCTTGATCGTAATTTTTCCGGCTTTAGGATAATCCGTGGACTGTTCGATCTTGACATCGGTCCGTTTCAATCTGGCGTGCAGCTGCGACGGTCCGTACCAGTTCAAAACCAGCCCCTGCTGATCTTTCATCAACGCCCAGTCGCTGATCATTCCGAACCCGCGCGGCGCGTTGACACTGCAGCAGTTCAGTTCCGGACTCCCCTGCCGCGACTGGAACGTGATGTCCTGAGTATGCGCGCAGCGCACGCCGTTCGACGGGGTGTTATAGGTCGCCCAGCGGCCGGTTATCGAGTGCATTCCGACAACGGAATTGAGGGTCGACAACTCGAGCTCATCAGCAACCAACGGGTTGCCGGACATCTTCAGCATCTCGACCGACATCGCCATCCAGGCAATAGTGCAGCACGTTTCGATGCGCCCGTTCGTATATGGATTGCCCTTCGCTTCTTCCTCGGTGGAAAATCCGCCGTTGTTGTGACGATCATCCTTGGCAATACTCCACCAAAGATTTTCAAATGCGGTTCGATAATCTTGATTTCCAGTCGCCCAGTAGAGTTCGGCCAGCCCCATAATAGGGTGCAGGCTTTCCCAGCGCGGTTTCTTGGATTGACAAAAGTCCTTGCCGGCCAGCCCCAATCGAAAGTAATCACCGGCCGGCGTCACCGGGAGATACTTGGGCGGTGGGCGCGTGTTGGGACGACGCGCCGCGGCGCCGGAAAATTCATCGACAATCTGCAGCGCCAAATCGAGGTAGCGCTGGTTTTTCGTCTTGCGGTACAACAGCGCAAGCGAGTGCACCGGCGCGAGATTCATCTCCGACGAGCCTGTGGCAACCATCCCGCCCTTGACGCCCAGGTACATGTCGCACATCAGGTCTGCAATACGCGAGGCACCGGCCAACGCGAGCTTGTCACCCGTTTCCTCGTGCCAGAGCATCAGCCCCATCATGATGTGGTAATGCCCCCAGGTGTCCCAGGTATAACCGCCGTTCGACGCGTAGTTGCTGAGCGCAAACTTCGAAGGCCACGGTCCAAAGTATCCGTCGCCGGCTTGCAGGCCCAGAAGGTGGCCGACGAAATCCTTGAGGTGCACGCGTAATTTCGGGTTGCCGGTCACGCGCAACACCTGCACAGCGCCGGTCAGGTATTTACCGGCAAACTCACCGGCCCAGGGCACCATCTGCCGAAACGGCTCCGCGTTCCGATCACGAAACATCTCAAGCATCGCCGGATTCGCGAACGGCGCGGGCAGCAGCCAGTTGTCGATAACGTTTTCGGTGTACGTACAGACGATACCGTCAAGCGCGATGCGGGTCTTGGGGATCCGGTTGAATCTGGGTGATGGCATGGATTGGTCCGGCGGCAAGGGGTGAAATTTATGAGACAAAGCATAACCAGCGGTCTGCAGACAGCTGATTGCAACGAACCACGAGAAGCAACCGCGTTCGTATGCACTATGCTACTTAGCCGCGAATGTTGCTCTACTTTTTGAGACAGTCAACCATTGTAACGACAAAAACCAATTAAGATCACCAGCCCATCGGAGCAGCAACTCCGCGCCGCACTCTGTTTCCATCGGATTACGAGGACAGACCGCGAAAACTCTGATGGTGTAAACAACGTGCGACGGGTGACTGTGCGGGTTGAACGTAGAGATTCAACGCCTTCGTCGAAGAGAGTCGGTTATTTCATTGGTTTTCGGCAATGGGCAACCATGACGTCCGATGCTCCGCACAACGCCACCAAAAACGTCAGGGGCAAAAGAACCAGGCCCAGGACTGCATTTTTGCGCAGGAGATTCTTGAAACGAGTCTTTTCGCTGCGCCCGAAAATGAGAAATTGAAGAGAACCCAAAAGGCCCCATGGGCTCCGATCAAAAGCAAGGCGTTCCAACTCCAATCCGTTTTTTTCAAACATGGCTTGAAAGGTCTTAGGAGTCCAAAGATGGTAGTGGCGCGGGCAATCCAGGTGGTACCAACGACGGCCGAATAGACGAGCATTCAGGCTGCGCGAATTCGGGGTTCCTACAACGACCCGGCCTCCTGCTTTGGTCAGCCGGACCATCTCGGAGATGACATCGCCGGGGTTTGGCACGTGTTCGATTAACCACCAGGCTGTGACCAGGTCAAAGGAATCTGGCTCAAGCGAGACGTCGGACAACTTTCCCTGGAGCACTTTCACGCCGTACTTGCGGAACGCGGTTTCAACTGCTGCTTCCGAAAAATCCACGCCCAAGACATCGCATCCAGTTTCTTTTCTGAGATCGTCCAGATAGGCACCTGAGCCGCAGCCAACATCCAATGCCCTGGAATCAGATCTAGCCATAGTGCAGTAGGCTTCTCGATTAAGTCGGACCCCTTTCAATCGATCAAAAAAGTGTCGTCGCAGAAACCTTTTTACTCTATCTGTGACTCCGGGCCGTGAAGCTTCTCCGTTGGACACTGCGCCTAAGGCGCTGGCCCCCAAGTGCGGACCATAGTCTTCCGGATAGAGCTTTCCTGCATCCGCCGGCACCACACGAGGATTCATGTAAAGCAACCCACACTCATCGCACCGGGTGTAGGAGAAGCGCCCCTCGACTCCCCAAAGGAAGTCCTCGCCGTTCAGCCATTCATCGGATGAGTTGCGACCGCAAAATATGCAGAGTGTACTTTCCGTCGAAATCGTGTTTTTAATTGTCACGCCTCCCAACCAAGAACCAAAAGGGCAAATGCAATAATATGGCTAAATAAACTTGGAAAATAACCATGGCATGGCCCAAACGGCAGCCAACCGAGCACATGCAACGAAGCCGTGACCTGACAGCCCTGCCCTGGTACTCGGGTTCGAACCAATCGATGTGTCGCAGTTCGACGTGCGTGATTCCTGAGGAATAGGAAGAATGGGAATGATGGCCGATCATACTTCTCATTCTTCCTATAAATCGAAGTCGCGCTGAAACCTTGCCAGCAGCTGATTCGGATCTGTCTTTGCATAGTAAAAGCGGCCGCGACGTGTGCGCGACTCGTCTGCCGGAATCGTCCCGAGCCAGGCCACCGCATGGATACAACTGCACATCGCACAGAACAGCCGGCTGGCACGGTCCCAGCCGATGCCGAAAATCTCGGTGCGGTCTTCGGACTGACACATGATGAACGGGAAATCGGCGATGTTCTTGCCGGGCACAACCCGGTTCGACGGCACCGGAAAGTGCTTGTTGATCTCGGCCACGGCAACCATGCCGTCCCTGGTTGCGAGCAGGCTGCGATCTGCCCA
>CAYWQM010000149.1:0-7045 GCA_964460215.1 uncultured Lentisphaerales bacterium | reverse complement strand
GCCAGCAGCATCTATCTGTTCAACTACGACTGTCACAGGCAGAACGGACGCGACTTTCCCTACACCCCGGAAGAGATCAGGCTGATGAAAGAAATCCATGATCCGAAAATCCTAGCGCGAAAGAACAAGCGCTACTGCGTGACCGTGGATATGAGTTTGCTCACACCGGAGGAGGGCGGTCTTAAGCCGCTTCCTGTAGAAATCAGAACGGCCGGTGACCGGAAAACTTTCACTATCTGGGTGGGGGACGACGTTGAAAGCGCGAAGCGGGACGGTGTCCCCGTCGAAATGTGGCTTCGCTTCACCTTCGCCAAGGGAGTCGATGAAAAACGGCAGATAGTTGTCGGGCTGAATGGGAAAAAGCTCGGAGAGGGGCGTCGTATTGATTCACCGGCCTGTACCACATGGCATTTCCCTGTCGATCAGGTCGGCCAGGGCAAAAATGAACTAAGCGTTTCTGTCGACAAAATAGAGCAGCGCGATGTCTTGCGTGTCGAAGGAATAGAACTCGTTATCACGTACACAGGTTGATATACAACAACTCAATGTGTATCCCCCCCCACTACCAGCATGGAAATATGGCTGAATGAACCGAGAAGAGCGGAGAACAGCCAGGCCCCCGCCAACCTTCCCAGACTGTGGTTTCCCGAATGCATAACGGCTTTCGATTCCAGGGAAAACCTGCTTTGGCAGCCGACGTTCGAGAATCTCGGAGCTACATGGCACTTCAAAGCCTGGCGATGGGATGACATGAAGTGCCGGCGGAAGATACGCAAAGTGTTGGTACGCAGAGAGAATGTGAACGACCGGCACTGATGAAATGCATGGTCAGATGTAAGATATAGTAGCGTGCCGACCTCCAATTAATTTCCTATAATATGCGCCATAGTGGCGCAATGTGACACTATTGCGTCACTTTCTATATTTCAAATATGCGACACCATGGCCCTATCGGTGTGGTATCTGACGTTGTCCCAGCACGTTGCATGAGTTGACCGGCAGTTGGCAAAGAAGATGCATTTCAAGGTCGACGAAAGAACACCAAACTTCTGGACCAGCAGCGGAGGACCACGATGAATATGGAACGACTGACAGAGCGGTCGCGTGAGGCCGTTTCCAACGCTCACGACCTGGCGGTCAAGTCCGACCACCAGTACCTCATGCCCCTGCACCTGCTCGCTGCAATGCTCGAGCAGGAAGATGGACTCGTACCGGCGTTGCTGCAGAAACTCGGTGTCCCCCTGGCCGATTTCAGCGGCGCCGTCGACCGCGAGATTGATGGCGTGCCTGCCGTCACCGGTCCCGGTGTCGGTCAGGTCGGTGCCACGCGTGAACTGAGCAAAGTCATGATCGACGCCGAGGCGACCGCCGAGCGCCTGAACGACGAGTACGTCAGTGTCGAACATATTTTCCTGGCGCTTGGCGATGATCCAGCCTGTAGCGAGTTGATGAAGCGGTTCAATATCACCCGCGACCTGTTGCTGGAGGCACTGCAGGAAGTCCGCGGCAATCAGCGCGTTACCTCGGTCAATCCCGAAGCCACCTTCGACACGCTCGGCAAATACGCTGTCGACATGACCGCCTTGGCCGCCCAGGAAAAGCTCGACCCGGTGATCGGCCGTGACGAGGAGATTCGCCGCATGGTGCAGATCCTGTCGCGCCGTACCAAGAACAATCCGGTACTGATCGGTGACCCGGGCGTCGGCAAGACTGCCATTGTCGAAGGATTGGCCCGTCGCATCATTGCCGGTGACGTGCCCGAAGGTTTGAAAAACCGTCGACTGATGGCTCTCGACATGGGCGCCCTGATCGCCGGCGCCAAGTACCGTGGCGAATTCGAGGAGCGCCTCAAGGCGGTGCTCAAGGAAGTCACCGCAGCCGATGGTGAGGTTATTCTGTTTATCGATGAGCTGCACACCGTTGTCGGCGCCGGAGCGGCGGAAGGCGCCATGGACGCCGGCAACCTGCTCAAGCCGATGCTGGCGCGCGGCGAACTCCATTGCATCGGCGCAACGACGCTGGATGAGTATCGCAAGCACATTGAAAAGGACAAGGCACTGGAACGCCGCTTTCAGAGCGTCCTGGTCGAGCAGCCGTCGGTCGAGGACACCATCTCCATCCTGCGCGGTTTGCGCGATCGCTACGAAGTGCACCACGGCGTCAAGTTCCGCGATGCCGCCCTGGTCAACGCGGCGGTGCTCTCCGACCGTTACATCAGCGACCGGTTCCTGCCTGACAAGGCCATCGACTTGATCGACGAGGCCGCCGCCCGTCTGCGCACGGAAATCGACAGCCGTCCGCTCGAGATCGATGAAGTGGCACGGCGTAAAATGCAGTTGGAGATCGAGATTGCCGGGCTCAGCAAGGAAAAGGATCCGGAGTCGCAGTCGCAGCTTGCGGAACTCAGGGCCGCACTGGCGGAGACCGATGACAAACTTAACGAATTGCAGGCGCGTTGGGACAAGGAAAAGGGCGGTATCGAAGAATTGCACGCCCTGCGCAGTACCCTCGAAGTGGCCCGCCGTCGCCTGGCTCAGGCGGAGCGCGACTACGACCTGGACACCGTCGCCGAACTGCGCCACGGCACCATCCCCGGCATCGAAAAGCAGATGGCCGACAAGGAGGCCCAGATGCATGTAGAAGGCGCCAACCGTATGCTGCGCGAGGAAGTCACCGAGGACGACATCGCCGAGATCATCAGTCGCTGGACGCATATTCCAGTGTCAAAGCTGCTGCAGGGCGAACGCCAGCGTCTGTTGCATCTCGCCGACCACCTCCACAAGCGCGTCGTTGCCCAGGACCAGGCGGTCGATGCCGTGGCCAATGCCGTCTTGCGCGCCCGTGCCGGCCTGCAGGATCCGGGGCGGCCCAACGGCAGTTTTATTTTCCTCGGACCGACAGGCGTTGGCAAGACTGAGCTGGCACGGACGCTCGCTGAATTTCTGTTCGACGACGAACATGCCATGGTGCGCATCGACATGTCCGAGTATATGGAAAAACACAGCGTCGCCCGCTTGATCGGCGCGCCGCCCGGCTACGTCGGCTATGACGAGGGCGGCCAGCTCACCGAGGCTGTTCGTCGCCGACCGTACGCCGTCATCCTGTTCGACGAGATTGAAAAGGCGCATCCGGACGTCTTCAACGTCCTGTTGCAGTTGCTCGACGACGGGCGACTGACTGATTCACAGGGGCACGTTGTCGATTTCCAGAACACCGTCGTGATCATGACCTCGAATATCGGCGGCCGGCATCTGCTCGATGAATCCGCCGATGATACGCAGCTTGAGGCGCAGGTGCTCGCCGAGCTGCAGCAAGTGTTCCGGCCGGAGTTCCTCAACCGGGTCGATGACATCATTGTCTTCAAGGCGTTGACGCCCGAAGACCTGCGTACGATCGTCGACATCCAGTTGACCAGGTTCGAAGCGAAGGTCGGCAAGCTCAACCGCCAGGTAGCGGTCACCGATGCTGCCCGCGAACAACTGGCGGCGGAGGGGTATGATCCGGCCTACGGCGCCCGGCCGTTGCGCCGGGTGATCACCAACCGGCTGGAGAATGCCGTCTCACGAATGATCGTTGCCGGCGAGTTCGATGAGAACACCAGCTTGAACGCAGGATACGCCGACGGCGAATTTACGTTCGATGCCGCATAGTCGCCTGGCGATTTAGCTTTTTGCTGCCAGCGTGATCCTAAAATGCAACGGGGGCACCACCTTTCAGTGGCGCCCCCGTTTGGTTGTTGACCGTTATTGTTATGCCGCGTTGACTTTGATCTGCCTCGGCTTGGCCGACTCGGACTTGGGCAGCGTCAGGCTCAGGATGCCATTGGCCATGGTTGCCTGAATCCCCTTGGCGTTGATCGCTTCGGAGATCCGAAAAGCCCGCTCGAAGTTGCCGGTCCGGTATTCGCTGTAGACCGGCTTGCCGTTATCATCATCGGTGACGCGGCCGAGGATGGTCAAAGTGCCTTCCTCGAGCCGCACGTCGACGTGTTTGTTGTCGACGCCCGGCATTTCGGCTTGAACGTGAATGGCTTCCGTGGTTTCGCGGATGTCGACGCGCGGGGTGTAGCAGTGCTCGCTGGCCTGCTGTTCAATCGGCGCATCCTTCTTCGGTTGAAGTACTGTGGTGCTCATGGTTTTGTCTCCTTCGTTGTGTTGGTTCGAGGCGCGCTTACGCGGTCACCTTGATCTTTTTGGGCTGATCGGCCTCGACCGGACAGATGGTCACGGTCAGGACACCATTCTTCAGCTGTGCGGTTGTTTTGCTGCCATCGACACTGATCGGCAGGCGCAGTTCCCGATGGAACTTGCCGTAGGCTCGCTCGTTGCGATGGTACACGCCGTCAGCTGTCGGCGGCTGGGTTAATTCGCCGCTGATTGTCAGGATGTTGTCCTGTGCCGAGACATTGACGGCATCGAGCTCGACGCCGGGTAGCTCGGCGGTGACGGCGTAGTGGTCGTCCCGGCTCCAAGTTTGCACTTTCGGGAACTTGCCACGGCTGGACGCGCCGGTGCCGATGGGATTGCGGAAGACCTGATCGAACATGTTCCAGGCTCGATCGAGTTCGTTCCAGGGGTGGTTTAGAGTACGGTTCATTCTGTGCCTCCGGTGTATGTGTGGCGATTGTTGTTTCTTGAGACGGACCGATTGTCCATCTGTCGCCTTCTTAGTAGCATCAGAGATGCCGAAACACCGGGGTACGCACTTTAACTATCTATACTATAATACTTTACGATACATTAAGAAAATACAATATCTGCCATATAGGCACATATCGTCTCAAGCACCTATTTTCATACTGAGCCAACATGTCCCATAATTGATTAACGGTCAGGCGGAGGGAGGGTCGCCGATGATCCGTACGTCCAGGGTATTTTCCGTATCCAGGTGGATGTCCTGCTGGGGATAGGCGATGACGATGTCTGCTTCACGAAACAACTCGTCGATGTGAAAGCGTAAGGCACTTCGCACTTGCCGCAGTTTCATGTCGGTCTCCGCCACACACCAAAAGTAGATATCGAAGATCAGCGCACTGTCCGCAAAGTCCTCGAAGATCACGATCGGTTCCGGGCGCTTGAGAATTTCCTCGTTCTCCTGGGCTGCTCGCGCAATCAGGGCTGCGACCTGATTTGTCGGGGACCCATAGCGTACCCCGACGCGCACCGCCGTTCGAATCTCCTTGTCGGTGAGCGTCCAGTTCGTCAGTACCCGCTCGAGCAACTGGCTGTTGGGCACCAGCAGGTCAATGCCGTCTGTCCGGCGAATGCGCGTGCAGCGGCCTTTCATCGCTGCGACACGACCGATGGTACCGTCGATTTCCACCAGATCGCCGACCCGCACCGGCCGTTCGATAGTCAGAATCCAACCGCTGATAAGGTTGTTCAGGATGTTCTGCGTACCGAATCCTGCACCAATCGCCAGGGCGCCGCCCAGGAAGGCGAACATAGTCAAGGGGATTGCCAGAATTCGTAGGGCCGAGAAGATGACGGCAATAACCAGCAGATAGAAAATCACTTTCTCTGCCAGGTGCACTGCGGCTTCGGGGACCTGCCGCTGCAGGAGTTTCCTCGACAGGATCTTTGTAAATAAAGAAACGAGCAGGAACCCGGCAACCAGGAAGAGCAGCGCCAGTGCGACTTGACTGACCCGGATCGCATGCCCGTCGGCCAAGGTGAAAAGGCTCGTTTCCCAAATGGTCAAAAGAAGGTCCATTGAACGACTATAACGGCGGTATCGCCCATTTCCAGATCATGAATTCTTAGCCTTTGATCGCGATCAGGTCGATCTGCACGCTGATCACGCGTGTTGTCTCAACCGCCAGCGTCGTCAGCCGATGCCCGCCGCAGTCGACCGTTTCGTTCACAGTCGGCAGATGAAACCGTCGCCGGCTTTGCGCAGCAGCGGCTGCTCATTGTCGAATTCGTCCTGGATCGGCTATCGCTTGCGCTTTTTCTTGAGCCAGTCGAGCTTGACGGGCTGGTAGATGCCGGTTTCCGGATCCATCTCGAGGGTTACCAGGAAGACTTCATCGAGGGACTTGATGACGACGACGGGCTTGGTGTAGTCGTCGTTGAGCCGGTAGTAGACGTCGTCGACGAACTTCTCCAGCATCGTGCGGTTGGCCATTTCCTTCACCGGCGTCATGCGCGGCACGATGAACTGCTTGGCACGTTCGGCGACGGTACGTACCGACCAGCCGTCGAGGTACATGATGCCGAGGTGCGGGCCGTCGGACTGGTAGGTGCCGAGGGTGTCGTTGATGACGTCCTGCATCTCCGGTATTTTCTTTTTGTACGGCTGCAGATCCTCTTCAGTGATTTGAGTGAGTCTCGACATTTCGCGACGGGCTTCGGCCTTCAACAACTCGGTGTGCGGACCGAACGTTTCACGAGCAATCATACTGGCTCGCCGAATGGACTTGCCGGTGTCCAGCTTTTCAAAGCGCAGACCGAGTGCCTTGATGACTTTGCTGCGAAACTCCAGGCGCAGCTTGCGGACCGTTGTCTCTTCAGCGCGGCTGGCCGTCGTGATCAGAAGACAGATGAGGATTGCTAATGTACGGTGCATGAAATCCTTCCGAGTAATAATGAGGTTATACGGTGGACTAATACCAGTACACCACAGTTGCAGAGTATGCACGCGATAGGGAGTGACTGACGATTGCCCGGCCGGGGCAGGGGGCCTGTATCTGCACCTACATCCCCACAATCTTAATCCTTCCCGCCCGTCATCCGAAAGCAACGGGTTCCAGTGGAACCGCGGGAAAAAAAAGAGCCCCGGACATGATGTCCGGGGCTCGTTGGTTTGTGCTTCGGAGGGTCGGCTTAGTACATGCCGCCCATGCCGCCCATGCCGCCCATGCCGCCCATGTCACCGCCACCGGCGGGGGGTGCGGGGGGTTCCGGCTCGGGGATCTCTGTGATCAGGCATTCCGTAGTCAGCATGAGCCCAGAGATGGAGGCTGCATTCTGCAGGGCCGAACGCGTCACCTTGGTCGGATCCAGGATACCTGCCGCGAGCATGTCGACATACTTGCCGCTTGCCC
>CAYWQM010000148.1:2892-7502 GCA_964460215.1 uncultured Lentisphaerales bacterium | reverse complement strand
AGTTTGTCAACTGCTCGGTGTATGAGGAAAAAACGACGCCGACAGTGCAGGTCATCACCCTCGAGGGCAACGACTATGGCGACGATATAACAGGCAAGATCACGGTGCGCAACACGCACGGTGCCCGCCTGGCGTCGGAGCCTCGCGGTGTCAATGTCAATGTGCTCGTTGTTGATAGCATCACCGGTGCGACGATCGGCAATACCGGCCCGGCGGATGTCACCGGGCGGAGCATCAAGCCGGCGCGTGACCTGCGCGCCGTTGATATATCCGGATATGACGACGAGGCTACCTTCGGCGAGCTTTGGCAGACGCATGATTTTATTGCCGATCTGCCGAAGGCCTGGCGGTTCAGGCTCGACTTCAAAGACCAGGGACAGAAACAGGGGTGGGGCGGCCCGGTCCACGACAAGACACAGTGGCAGCCGATCAGGATCGGCGAGTGGTGGGAGCCGCAGGGCCATCACTTCGATGGCATTGCCTGGTACCGCGTCACGTTCGACGTGCCCGCGGAAGGCGCGGGGCGCGACCTGGCCCTGTCATTCGGCGCTATCGATGAATCGGCCTGGATCTGGTTGAACAGCAAGCAGATCGGCGAGCACAATATTGGCGACAGCGGTTGGGACCAGCGTTTTGAGATCCCGCTGGGCGATGCCGTGAAGGTCGGAGAGACCAATGTGCTGACCGTTCGCGTGCGCGACCGGGGAAACTACGGTGGCATCTGGAAATCTGTCAAGCTGGTGGCGGCAAAGTAATGCTGTGAAGCCGCTGGCACCACTGTTTGGAACCGCGGTCCCATGCAGATGCAGCAAGGCCCGCCGATGCCGTCTCAATCGGCAGAACTGATTCGCATCGGTCCCAGGGTAAACCTGTATTGATTGATGGAGAATTGGCGTGCTGGAGGGTTGGAATATAGAATTCTCTGACATTACACTGTCAACACTGCACAACTTCGTCTTTCGACAACGCGACAACGCCAACAAGGGGAATCAGATGTTCTTCAACACCACAAACAATCATTCGATCGGCGGTTTAATCGTCATTTTTCTTTCGGGCGCTTTCCTGCTCACCGCCGAGGCACAGGTCACTTTCGAGGATGTCAGCGACGCTGTCGGCCTGGGCGGCACAGGCGGGCAGGTCTCGTGGGTCGACTTCGACAAGGACGGCTGGACCGACGTGCAGGCTGGCGGGCTGTGGCGCAATGAGGAAGGTAAGAAATTCGTCAACGTCGGGCCCGCCGGCAGCATGAACAGCTGGTGCGATTTCGACAACGACGGCAACCTCGATTTCTTCGACGCGAGCCCTGGGGTAGCCAACTTCGGCTCTGGCGACGGCACGTTCACCACGGTGCCGATGCCCGATCGTCCGATGGCCGTCAGCCTGGGGGCGGCCTGCCTGGACATCGACGGCGACGGCTTTGTCGATGTCTATGCCGGCGGTTACGAGAATTGGGGCGTGGTCGACCATTATCCCGATGCGATCTTCATGAACAAGGGCGGGCGCGAGTTTGTCCTGACGACCTGGACAACCGAAAACGCCTACCAGGCGCGCGGCGTCACGGCGGCCGACTACAATAACGATGGCGCAACTGACCTGTTCGTCTCCAACTACCGGCTCAGGGGCAACATTCTGTGGCGCAACGCCAAAGGCCCGGGGCAAGCCGGGGGCTTTGACTTCGCCTCCGTCGAGGCCGGTGTGCTCGGCGAGGGCTCACACACGATCGGTTCAGCCTGGGGCGACATCGACAACGACGGATTGATCGACCTGTTCGTCGGCAACTTCGCACATGGCGGCCAGCCGCAGTCGCGCTTCTACCGGAACCTCGGTGCCGAGAAAAATTACGCCTTCGAGAAGAAAGGCACCTGCGGCGTTGGCTACCAGGAGTCCTACGCGTCACCGGCGCTTGGCGACTACGACAATGACGGGGACCTCGACCTTTATTTCACCACTGTGTACGGGCATAACCATGCCAGGATGTACCGCAACGAAGGCAACTGGAACTTCGTCGATGTCACCGGCGAGGTCGGGCTCGGCGGTATGTCGCCGACTTATCAGGGCGCCTGGGCCGATTACGACAACGACGGCGACCTCGACCTGATGACGGGCGGCCGGCTGCGTCGCAACAACGGCGCAAATGGCAACTGGCTGAAAGTCAGACTGGAAGCCGCCGGCAAGGTCAATCGCGCTGCCATCGGTGCACAGGTTCGTCTCAAGCTGGGCGACAGGACCCTGATGCGCCAGGTCGAGAGTTCCACCGGCCAGGGGAACATGAACGACCTGACTCTGCACTTCGGTCTAGGCACACACGAGGCCCCGGTAGAGCTCGAGATCTCCTGGCCCTACACCAAGGCGAAGCAGCTGGTGACCGCCAAGGTCAACACCGTGGTCAGTGTGACCATGGACGTGGAATGATTGCCGTGCCTTCCCTCAGAACCGTGGATACCCGATAGTGACGAGAGCTTCGGTCACTTGACCGAATGGCCGGTCGCCAACGGTCAGTTCAAGGGCAACGGGCTGCCGTCGACAGACGGTGCCCGGCGGCGGCCGCAGCACGATGTTGAAATCCCGTTGCTGACGCGGCTCCAGCGCCAACTGTAACTCGTCGCTCTCCCAGCCGTCTGGTCCCGTCACCCGCAGGACCGCTGTCCGGGCGGTGGCGAAAGGATTGATCACCCACCCTTCGAACTCGATCGGTCCGGCGCTGTCCTGTCGTACCCGGTACGGCTTCAACTTGGCGGCCTGTGATTCCGGGCCGAAGTGCACGTCGTCGTCGGACAGCGGCATGATTGCCGCGTGGACATCATCGAATGCTGCGGCGCCGCGCGTGATTTCCTCGAACCAGCCCTCGGGGACTTCGTAAGGTTCCGTGTGGCCGGTAATGACCCAGTTTGGTTGGAAGTCCTTCAGGTGTTCCGCGGTATCCCGATAACAGCCCATGTCCAGGCCGTTCTTGTACACGTGGTTGGTGAACATGCGCGCATTCGGCCCGAAAGCCTTGTTGAACCAGAGACCATTTTCCCTGTCGCCCCTGAAAAAAATCTGGTCGCCGGTGTGCACCAGCCGTATGTCGTCGAACTCCATACAGATCAGTGTTGCGAAACGGGTATGTCCGGACATCGGATGGAGCGTGATCGTAAAATCCTCCCAGGTCACCGCTTCACCACAAGGCAGTTTTCGGTCGACCGTGATCGGTTCGTGCCAGAGGCACGGGCGGTCATAGCGCGCCGGGCGCTCGAGAATGTCGGAGAAATGTTCCGCGGCCAGGACCTCGGTACCGAACAGCCGCTGCAGCATCGGGATGCCGTTGACGTGATCGTCATGGAAGTGACTCACCAGCACCGCATCGACCGTTGTTTTGCCGAACCGCTGTTCCAGTCCTTTCATGCCATGCAATGTCGGGCGGCGGTTCGACAGATGTTGTTTCTGGGGACTGACGTACTCACGGGAATTGTAACCGTAGTCGATGGCCAGAACCCGGCCGCTGCCGCTGATCAGGAAATGTGTGCTGCAAATTGAATTCGATGAGAAATACAGGCGCCCCGGAATAAACTCCTCGAGATCGTCCTCCTGCGGATCGTCGTACCCGTCGGACACGCCTGGGTGAATGCCCTCGAGGGCGCGCATATTGGTGCGCAAGGCGGTCAACGCGGCAGTTGGATCGTCCATTGGCGTTCCGAGGCTCGGCAGCAGGCGATCGAGCTTTTCCGCCATCAACCGCTCGCAGCTGAACCACAGGTTGCGGCTGCCTTCGAAATCATTGTAATTGTATTGCAGCGGCGCAATCCGCGCGATCTTACCCGGCGAGTGGATCGTTTCTCCGACAAAGCCGATACGCTCCTCATCGATCTCCACAACGAGTGAGACCGCACCGTTTGTGATACCCGCTGCAGGCACAACCTTGACTTTGGCACCGGCAATTTCATGCGTCGCGTAATCCATCAGCCAATGATCGACCGGCACCGGCAAAACAGGACTGAATCGGTCCCAGCGGTTATCATACGAGTTCCAGGTCTGACGCTCGCTGAAATGTTGCGCCGGGTCAAGCAGGTATTCCTGTTCCCAATACGGCGCCCAGATCTCTGCCCCGGCAGCGCTGAAAGCGCGGGCACCGTCCGTGTGGTCGCGAAAGTGGTGGGTGAGGACGACTGAAACGGGCAAATCGCCGGCTTCCGGCAGTTCGGAAAAATGCCCGGCCGCATGGCCCGAGCCGGCGTTGACCACGAGCCAGCCGGTTGGTGCCCGGAATGCATAGACGACACAGCTGTCGGGGAATTGCCAGATTTTGTTTGTGATTGGTACCCAAGTCATTTATTCACCGTGGTTACTCATTCGATTTCTTAAACTTTGGAAGTTAAAGTGGAAGTGCGCATAGCGCAACCGATGCACATGAACGGAATAGGCTTATGAATGTAGAGAGCCCGATTATCGACCATATCGGGGAGCCCCGAGAGTATGATCCCCAGGGGCAACTGGACCGCGATCACGTATCGCTTGTCGACAGGCAGCGTCTGAACCGTTGGGTAACCTGCTTTCAAAGTCCCGATGACACGATCTACCTGCACGCCGGCTCGCAGTCAACGGATGGGGGGCAGACCATTGTCAAGCGAGAC
>CAYWQM010000148.1:0-2857 GCA_964460215.1 uncultured Lentisphaerales bacterium | reverse complement strand
TGCCCGAAGGAGCAGTTTTCAGCACGCCCGGGATGTTCCTCGTGCTTGATCAGCTCGTGAACTTCGAGGCGCCGGGGTGTTATAGCGTCCGGACCTGGCGTGGCGAAGAGCCGGTCGGTGCCGTGGAAGGGCAGGCGACGCTGCACATAGAGAACGGCCCCGGCCCGCGTGAGCAGTTTCCCAGTGAATGGTATGGGCTTTACGTTCACCGCAGCATCGTGCAAAGAAATGATGGTGCCCTGCTCGCTACGCTGGAAGGCAATCTGGCAGATGACACAGAACAGCCCAACGACGAATGTAGCAAAAACGAAAGCCGCTACCGGGGCCGGTCGGTCGTCGTCATCTCTCGCGACCAGGGGGTGAGTTGGGAATTCCTCTCGACCATAGCGGTTTCACAAGCAGGCGACCCGGTGGGTGAGGGCTTCGGTGAACCCACGATGATACAACTGAACGACGGCCGGTTGCTCTGCCTGATGCGAACCGGGCACTACACGCCGATGTACGCGTCGTGGAGCGACGATGGCGGTGCCAGCTGGTCCGAGCCGGCGTACACAGGACTCGATCGCGGCTGTGATCCCTGCCTTTTGCAGCTTCAGGACGGTCGGGTGGCGGTCAGCTATGGCAAACGGTTTCCCGAGGGCTGGTCGCGTTTGCGCAGTGACCTTGAGCGCTGGAAGTACCCGGGGCAAGGGCTTATCAGATTGGCGATCAGTGAGGATGGCACGGGCGGGTCATGGCAGGTGGCAACGATTGGCAGAGAGATGGGCTCCTGCTACTCCACGATTATCGAAGTTGAGCCAGGTGTCCTGTTCTGTCAGGTCGACGGCTGGTTTTGGCATGTGCAGTTGGCCTGAGCTGGAACGGGAAGGAAGGCACTATTTGAAGAGTGGCCAGACTAATGGGGCTACACGCTTACCACAGGATCGATTCGCCGGAGACGAGCGATCGAACTTGGTCCATCGAGTTATGTCCGCACGATAGTGCCGGGGCCTGCGAGTCGATGCGGAATGACTCTGCCGATATGCATGATAGACCAACGCCGTGAGCGAACTCCAGACACGCCTCCTGCCAACAACCGCAGTCGGGCTCTGCCAGGGCGGTACACCCCCCGACCGTAAGCGTGTGTCCGGTCAGACCATGAAAATCGACGGCGGGTAGGCCTTTGTGGGATCGCCCCGATGATTGCCGGCCGGGTCTTCGCCGCGCGCCAGGTAGGTGGGGAATATTTCGTCGACCTGGCCGTGATAAGCGACGTCGGCAGGGATGTAACGAATGCCAAAAGACACACGTGTCACCGGATTGGAACTGGCGTCCGACCCGTGGATGATCCGGCCATCGTGGATGGATGCCTGATTCGGTTCCAGGACGAGATCCATTGCGGTCGACTCGTCGAACTGGTCCGCGTTGATCGCGGAGTGAAATACTTCCGTGGCCTGGTCGTCGACGTCGTGATACTGCGAATACCCGTGCCGATGGCTCCCGGGAATGACCCGCAGGCAGCCATTCTCGCGAGTCGCCGGACTCAGCGCGATCAGGACACTGGCCACTTCCATCGGTTGGAGCCGGTCCTTCCAGTACGACGAATCTTCGTGCCACGACACGCGTTTGCACCTTTCCGGGGTTTTCCGCAGGAAGTGCGATGCGAACACTGCAATGTTTGGCCCGGTCAGCGGTTCAACCAGGTCCAGCAGCTCGTCGGCAAAGATCCAGTCGAACATCGTCGGGTCTGTCCAGTGCGGGCAATCGATCAACTGGATATTCGGCATGTCCACGGCGGCAGCTTCGAATTTTTCTTCGGTGATCTTCTGGAGACCGGCGAACTTTTTCGGCGGCAGCACCGAACGATCAATGATAATCGCACCGTCGCGTTGGTATACGGCGATTTCCTCGTCGGTGAGTATCGCGCTCATGATTCAATGCACTCCATTGTTTAAAAAATACGGGATACCCTTCGACCACTTCGGCAAGCTCAGGTCATGCCTTCCCCAGGACCTGTGACGGGATGCTGGGTACGGGTTCTCTCTATGTCTTCCGCTTGTCACGAATATAGAGGGCCTTCGAGTTGTTGGCACCTATTTACCTTTCGCCGATGTCAAAAAACTTTGTTGCAGAAACCAAGTCGCCCAGCTTTCGATACGCGTAATTGCGCGGGTCGAACTCGGGTGATTGTTTTGTAATATTGCTGCATGGGCTGAATGGAATGCTGCAATAGAACCTCTTTCCATCCTTTCAGGCCGGGCATCGTAAAAGCGCTGGGCAAGCCGGCCCTCGCATCCGGGCCGCCGTCAGCAATGGTCGTGGATTGGAGGGGAGCCGTGGGACAGAGGCTACGACCTTTTGCCATGTGCCCAATTCGTTGGAACATGGCTTGGGCGAACAGGTATCACAGCCGGTAACGTATGGACAGACAACTGTGAACGTCGTGCCCCCAAAAAAAAGAAAGCGCGGAGACCGAAGCCTCCGCGCTTTCAAACAGTCATCAGGTATCTGTTGCTTATTCGGCGAACTTGCTGTCGAAGATTCCCTGGACCTGGGCGTCGATGTAGGCACTGCAGGAGTCTGCATCCCCATACGAGTCGGAGCAAATGTTGCCGCCCGACCCGATGGTGGAGACCGTCGCGATGGCCTCGACACAATCCCGGAACTCACTGACGGAGGACGGCGGATTCAACGCCAGCAATTTGCAGGCGAGGTCGAACGAGGCTTGGGAGATTGCCTCGCAGTCCACGCAAGGGGCGGGAGCGCCGTCAGCACCAGCTGCGCCGTCAGCACCAGCTGCGCCGTCAGCACCAGCTGCGCCGTCAGCACCAGCCGGACCAGCCGGACCTTGCTTGCCCTGCGGACCCTGTGCACCCGG
>CAYWQM010000147.1:1417-7597 GCA_964460215.1 uncultured Lentisphaerales bacterium | reverse complement strand
GAGGAGCACAACACAAAGCGCATGACATTCAACAGCGGCACCGAGCCGACGGTCAGGGCATAGAACCGCGCACTCATCAGGTCGATCTTGCAGAACAACGGCAACCCGGCCAGCACGAACACCACGATCACTGCCTGCAACCAGCCCCACTCCGAAACGGTCGGCGCGCGGTTGGCCAGATAGCGTTTATAAATGGCGCTGCCCAAGCCAATGCCGAGCAGGAAGGTGGCGAGCATAAGCGTGAAAGCATAAGTAGAGCTGTCGAGAACCGCCGCCAGCGTGCGCGACCAACCCACCTCGTAGATCATCGCCGTCGCCCCGGAGAGCAACATGGCAATCGGCAGCCGCCGGATGAAAGCATTCGAAGCCGGCGAACGGAGACCTGTCGTACCACCGGCAGGCAACGGCAGCTCAGCGTCATTTTCGTCCACCGGCGTCGAGTCCAGCGGACGGGTGCCCGCCGACAGCAACCACGCTATTACACCGATCCCGATATTTGCAAAAACAGCAATCGCCAAAGTCGCCTGGACTCCGCACACCGGCATCAACCAGAAGCCGGCCAGCATCGTGCCGATGACCGCCCCCATCGTGTTGAGACCATACAACCGCGCGGTCGTGGTGCCGATCGCAGCGGATCGACGAATGTAAAAGCGCGCCAGGATCGGCAGCGTCGCTCCCATGAAAAACGTCGGAATAAACAGCAACAGAAAACACAGCGACAACCGCACGATGAGCAGCAGCGTACTGTTACTCGTCGCGCCCTGGGCGAAGCTGACGTATACACTGGTGAGTCCGGCAACGATCATCGGCGTCAGGATGCCGTAGACTCCGATGCCGATCTCCAGCAGCCCATAGACACGCAGCGGCCGGCTCCACTTGTCCGCAAGCGCGCCGAGGAAGTAACTGCCGAGCCCGAGTCCTGCCATGTAGGCCGCCAGCACGGTGGCAATGGCGTACGTGGTGTTGCCGAAAACCAGACCAAGATATCGCAGCCAGACCAGCTCGTAGATCAGTGCGGCAGCGCCGGAAAGGAAAAAAAACAAAAAACCGGCGCGATAGGCAATGACGTCGGCAGCAGGCAATGATCGAGAGGCGGCGCCAGCGGATTCAATATCAGTTGCCATGCGTGGCATCCTCGCAAAAAATGTTGACAAATCGTCGCAGCGATCGTCTACTTGAAACCAGCCCTTGGCGCGTACTGAAACCGTTTCGTCTCCAATACATATTTATGGAGGGGTCGGCAAAGCAAGCTGGTAAAGTACAGATTGGCGTCGCATTATCAAGGCACACCCGCAGCATCCCGGGACTCTTGATTTGGACCGGTTTGCTACTACGGTAGATAGAGACTTAAAACCGGGAGACCCTTATCATGCCGACATACGACTATCATTGTGAAGCGAACGATCAGACCATCGAAGTTCGCCATAGTATGGCTGCGACCCTTTCAACCTGGGGCGAGTTGTGTGGCGCCGCCGGGATCGAATTCGGCGACACCGCTTCCGACGCACCCGTCAAGCGGGTGATCAGCGGTGGCATTCTGAATATAGCCAAGCGCACCGACAGCCCGGCACCTCCGGCACCGTCCGGCGGTCATCGTTGCGGTGCCGGATGTGCCCACTAGTGTTCTGTCAGATTTCGCATGACAGGACACGACAGTCAGGCCAGGAAGTCCCCGGATGCAATTCGTTCACAGCCGGAGACTGGAAGATTGTAAAGATATATCCAGGCGAGTAAAGCCTGCCCCTCAAGGTTCACACATTCCGCCCGCCGCACATACAGCGGCGTACCTTCACCTTGCGGCGAGCAACCTTCGTATTCATCCAAAGCCGCAAGGATCAAACCCGTGTCCGCCAGCCGATAGACCTCACCGTAGACCGTGTCAACCGGTTCGTCGGACGGCACGACGCCCGGATAATAATCGATCCGGTACATCCTGCCACGATACCGTGCCGTGCCGATATATGTCGCGTGCGCTGCGAGCAGGCGGTACATGTCCGTATCGGTCTCGCGTCGCAATGTCCCGTACACGAAAAGACAATCCGCTGCAGCTGTTTCAAGCATTGTGATAAGGGTGCCCTTTTATCACAGTCATGGCCCGATACAATCCTTCGACCAGTACGATACGGGCAACTGATTCTGCCAGCGTCAGACCGGAAAGTGCCCAAACCTGATCGGCGCGATGGTGAACGTTCTGCCCGAGACCCAATGCCCCGCCAACAACGACTACCAGCCGGCGTTTGCCGGTCATGGTGCCGTTGCCTTCGGCCGCAGCGCGCAGGACTGCAACCAGGCTTGTGGTTGTCACGGGCTTGCCGTTTTCGTCGCAGACCGCCACCCAGTCATCCGGCCGGATGACCTGCAAAATCCGCGCGCCCTCCGCGGTTTTCACCGCGTCCGTCGGTCGACGATCGACCTTTTCGGGCCGTAAAACCTGGACCTCACAGGAACCTAAACGCTGTAGCCGCGTCACATACTCATCGACAACAGACGCTGTTGTCGGCGGCTTCGGCTTTCCCAGAAATATGAGCAATAGCTTCATGTCGACCTGTCAGCCAGATTGAAATATTGCGGTTAGGCACGTACGATACCTCGATACCTCCCATGAACCAATTCATCTGAGAGAGCGCAATGACTGCCCAACTTGATCTCACACCCGACGCGACAAATATTCTCACGCATGAATTTTTCGAAGCCCGCTGCCTGATCCTCGAGCTTGGTGCCGCTTTGGATCGAATCGAGCGCGCCTCCGACAATAAGGCAGCCCTGCAGGATAGTCGCCACAAGCAACTTCTTGAAGGCATCCGATTGCTGCTCGAATCCGGCACCGGCCGCGCCGAGAACATCCAGAACCTTTTCTCGCTCTGACACGCCACCCGACTCCTCTGTCTTTTCGACATTTTATACCTCCCCTTATACCCATGGAAATTATAGACCCGCATATTCACATGGTGTCGCGCACCACCGACGATTACGAACGCTTGGCGTTTGCCAAGGTCGTTGCTGTCTCCGAACCGGCTTTCTGGGCCGGCTTTGACCGTACCGGTGTCGACTCCTTCCGCGATTATTTTCGACAACTAACCGAGTTCGAACCGGCGCGGGCCGCGAAATATGGCATCCAGCACTATTGCTGGATGTGCGTCAACGCCAAGGAAGCGGAGAACGTCGAGCTGTCACGGGAAGTAATGGCAATCATTCCGGAATTCCTCGACTGCCCGACCGTCCTGGGTATCGGCGAAATAGGTCTCAACAAAAACACCCCGAACGAACTGATCATCTTTGAAGAACAGGTCCAGCTGGCGCTCGAGCATGACCAGATCATTCTAATCCACACGCCGCACCTCGAGGACAAGAAGAAAGGGACACTCATGATCATCGACGCGCTGCGCAATCAAGGCGTGGCCCCCGGACGCGTGTTGATCGATCACGTCGAGGAACACACGGTCAAAGCCGTGCTCGACAACGGGTTCTGGGGCGGCATGACGATCTATCCGATCAGCAAGTGCTCGCCCAAACGCGGCGTCGATATTCTCGAACGCTACGGGACCGAGCGGATCATGGTCAACTCCGCCGGCGACTGGGGACACTCGGATCCGATGAATACACATCGTACGTTGATGGAATTCCTGCGCCGCGGCCACCCAAAAACCGAGGCCATTCGCGTCTTCCACGACAACCCCTGCCGCTTCTTCGGCCAATCGCCCAAGTGGAAGATTGCGCCGATCCTGGCCGACTGAGCCGACGCCCTCAGCACCAGTCCCGCCAGTTGCCGAGCGGGCTGTCGAGCGTATCGAAACATCGCTTGCACGCCGCCAGCGATTCATCAACTATCAGCATCGTCAGATAGCCCTCGGCCGACGTCGGATCATTCGTGAACAGCACGCCTCTGCTGATCTGGGTCTTGCCTGTATCTGCCAGTTCAATCGGTGATCGTGATTGCATTTCCGCCGAAAATTCTGCTAACCCCGCGAATCCCGCCGCCTCAACATCTCGGCGATTGAGAATCAGCCAGACACCAACACGCCCCGTACGCAGTCGCTTGTTCAGCTCGAGGGCCAGGCGCCCCATGGTGTAGCGCGGGTTGATCTCGATGACCGGCTTCAATCGCACCTCGCCAGCATGCCGATACACCAGCCCATCGATCCCAAGCGGCATCGGCACGCTCGCCTCCACGGACCCGGCGATCTTCTCAAAAATATCATCGTACAACCGATGCAGCCGCCGCGGCGCATCGCGATACAGGCCCCGAATGACATTGGTGTCCAAGCCGTCGGCAAAGCGGCCAATCACCGCGCCGCGATACTGGCCGCGGCCGTCCGTAAGGAATCGTACAATGCCATGGGAACTGACCGAACGGTCCGGGCGAAGGTCGGCATGCACCGAGAAATCCAATAGGCCATCGAGCCACGGTTCGACCACGACGAGCCCCGATGCCGCCAGGATCCCCTTCAGCCAACCGCATTGATTGTCATCTAACTCAGTGCCGTGAACCCGAACCGCATTCTGACCCGCCGCGCCATAGATCGACTTGATCACCGCCACGCCATAACCAGCCGCCGCGATTGTCGCGATCTGCGCAATCACCGCATCGACCGATTCACATGCAACACCACAGACCTCGGGCGGGCACAGCCAGTCATCGTCACTTCCTGTCTCCAGCCAGTCGCGCAGCAGTTTTGCACTCCAGGCCTTCGAGAACAACTCGACCGGCAACTCGTCACCGATCGGCCGGCGCTGCGCTTCCAACTGCGAAAGCAAAGGCGCCAGGCAGGCTCGGCTACCCGGACTCCAGCCCCACGGGCGCAGGGATCCGATACCCCGCTTCGCGAGCTGCTCGCAACCTTCGACAAACTCCGGAATATCACAGCCGACCGCCTGCATTGATGCGAGAAACTCCGTGCCCGGGCGTTGCGGTACAATCACCACATCATCCTGCCTGGCGGCCAGCATCATCAGTGATGCCAGATCCCCGGCAAGTTGTCGCACCGGTTTCGGCAGCTGCAATCCCGGTTTGCCGTATGCGATCTCCGCTTCGCAGGCGGGGTTGAACAGGTAGACATCCGGCGTCCGCCCTTTCGACTGGGAATACACGCCGAGCTGTGAAATGAAGTCTTCCGGCAGCCCGGCGCGACGCCGGGCCTCAATCTGAAACCCAATGCCTTTTGCACGGCTCGGGGTCAGTGGAAACCGGACGACACGCCGGTACGCGTCCCAGTCGGATTCGTCCGCATCGTGCCAGCGCCGGAACCATTTCAGGCCGTGACCGACGTGACCGATCTCATCGATGTGGATGCGCTCGAGGATCTTCGATGTGCTGTCGTCGCCGAGCTCTTGGAACAGGTCGGCATAGAAACGTGAGTAGTCGAGATTCGCCTGCTCGAAGGTGAGACTCATTTGCGATACGAACTCGAGCGGAGTCTCCATTGGCGCCGTGCACTTCCAGAAAAAATCATTGACCGGAAAGGCGCCGAATTCGAAACCGAGCTGCTGCATCCGTTCGATATACAATTCTGTGTGCACCTGCTCTTCGATGAGCGTCTGTGCCACGCCATGGCGGAATTCCTTCGGCGCGTCCGGAAACTTCAACAGGCACAACGCCATCAGCTCGACAGCGAGCAGCTCGTGATTGGCAAAGAAGTGAATCGCCAGGGCGCGATCCTCGTCTTTGTGCAGCGTCGTCGGGTTGGGAAATCCGGCGCGCACCTCGCTCTGCCAGCGGTCGAGGTTGAGCGTTTCCGGGCGTCCCGGCACACGCGGTGCCGCCACGGCCGCACCCGGCGCCTCGTCGGACAGGGCCTCGGGCCGGCGCAGCTTGGTTGCCAGGTCCGTAGCGAACAGCACGTTATGAGCGAACTCAGTTAGGTCCATCAGCTCCATAGCATAAAGGTAGCACTCAGATTGATTGCCAGGTGCCGTGCATCAGTAATTTGTAAGCGTGCCCCACGCGGCCTGTTCACTGCGAACTGCTGCCGTCAATAGCACGTCTGCGGAGTCGCAGGCAGCACGCTGGACCTCGGCGAGTAAACGGATACCTATGCTTTTTCCGAACAAGCATCCCCCACCCCGCTGCGCACACAGTTGATTACCCCATCCATCTCAACTAATGTACGCGTTCATACGGAGGGATGGCTGAGTGGTAGAAGGCTCTGGTCTTGAAAAACAGCGAGGGTGCAAGCTAACCGT
>CAYWQM010000147.1:0-1407 GCA_964460215.1 uncultured Lentisphaerales bacterium | reverse complement strand
CACCGTGGGTTCGAATCCCACTCCCTCCGCCATTTTTAGCTGAGGAAGTAGAAGGATCAGCTACACAGGATACGCGTGACCGGCGGCATGAAGCCGAAGCGCTCCAGGGTTGGCAACTATGCGGTAGCGCCGACTGATGAATAAACGGGACTATAAAGTCCCACCTTTGATCCCTATGAATTGGGACGGTTGCCTATTCAGTGACAACTGGAGCAGCGGCATAAGGCCGCAAGTGCGTCGCCGGTTACAGGTCGTCCTCGATACCGGAGGCGTTGACCGCCTCGATGCGTGTACCGGCAGCTTCTTCACGGGCCTGTCTCAGTTGCTCCCGCACCTCGTCCATGATTCCCTCCTTCTCGTAGGCAACGACAATCGTGCCATCCGGTCTGGGTGAAACAATGATGGAGATCCGAGCGATACGTAAAGCCTCCGCGACCTCGAGATCCGTCCTGTATTTTTTCGTGATCATGGATTGAATGATGTTTGCGCCGACCTTGTCACTTCCCGATTCCGGCGCGTCCGGGAGCCGATAGGTGGCCGCAACCAGATACAGATGATCAGCATAGAAAGAATACGTGGTACGCTCCGCCTTACCATGCGTTGTCACGTACTCTGTGAACGCCCCTGCGAGCCGGCCCGGCTTCAGGTCGGGAACAACGGCGCTGACCTCTTCCAGACTGCTTCGCCACGTCGTGTCGCCATAGCCTTCGAGCAAAGGGGTCGGTGCCTGAGCCACTGCACTGAGGCCAGTGCAGGCAGCCGCCAGAAAGATGATCAGGATCTTTTTCATTGCGCCCTCTGTTTGGGTTATATGTGCCGCTTCATGGTTCGTGGCACGTATTTACTATCCATTCCGTTCGATCGAAATTCAAGCAATCGACACGGCTCGGATCTGCCAGCAAAAAAATGCTTGCAATTTCAGCAAAATTGTTCTATACCCACACTGTGAAAAGGGAACTTGAAACAAATTCTTCAACTAAACGGAGATCAGAATGAAACACATGAAATTCACATTGACCGCAGTTCTTGGACTGTTCATTGTCGGCGGTTTGTCGGCGCAAATCACAATTGACACTTCTATCCCCTCACCAGGCGCGGGCAGCGTGCTCGGTGATGCCTCCGGCGATGGTGTCGCGTCCTGGCAAGCCGCTTCCGGCTCCGGCTCCGGCTCGGGATTCTGGGAGGGCAGCCAGACGGGTAGCATCAACAACACCAACTCCGGCAATATCAACGTCAACAGTCTACTCAGTTGCGGTTACGTCGAAACCAACGAGCGTATCACACGTACCGGTTATGCGGGCACGGGCATCACGTTTGGTGGTGCCGATCTGACCATGCGTACTGCTGGAGCAAACACACTGGCATGCTACAACGGCTACGTCGGCGTTAACGGGTATCCCTCAACCA
>CAYWQM010000146.1:0-7620 GCA_964460215.1 uncultured Lentisphaerales bacterium | reverse complement strand
CGACGACGAGGCCGGCGCCATCCTTGATTTTCTGTTCGACGTGCCGCCGCTGGTCTTCGTTGAAATAGCGAAACATGTGGCCGGCCATAACCAGCACCTGCCAGTCGGGGTTTTCACTCAGCAATCTTACGAGCCCGAGTTCGAGGTCATCGACGGTCGTCTTTCCGTAGTAGTCGGAAAGGGACGCGCCCACGTCTGTCCGATAGAGGAACGTACTGTCAAAGTCCAGGTCCATGCGCTGGGCCAGTTCGATGACTTCGCGCTGGTAGCGTCCGTCGATCAAAACGAGCGCCTTGATCTTGCCGCGGTGGTACGGTCTGGCCCACTTCACATGCGGGGTCTCGTAATCCATTGATGTGTACTGCACGTTAACGCGGGTATTCGCGGTGCGGGGTTGTTGGACCTTGGGCCGCAGGAGATAGTCGTCCCTTGGCTCGCCGATCGAGATCGGTTCCTCCAGGTCAAGCAGTTCTTCGCCCGCCTTTTCGACGATCAGAGAAAAGACGTGTGTACCAACACTCTTCGTCGTGAAATCAGCGGTGACGTTGAGTGGTTTGTCGGCTTCCAGCGTCACATCTTTTGTCAACAGGGTCTGCCAGTTGCCGACCGGCAGGAGTCGGTGCCGGAGGATCGCCGTGGCTCCCCGGGCGGCCGCGGAGATTACGGTGGCAGTAACTCTCGAGGGAACGGGGTCGTCCGCCGCCTCGTAATTGATCGTCCCCACCATGGAAGGGGCGGCGCCGGAAATTCTGTCAAGGCTGTGGAACGGGGTGATCGTGAAAGTTGTTTTGAACGAGCCCCCGTCCGGCACGGAGATTTCGTTGAAACGCCATTCCAGAGTTGGCAGAGCGTTGTTGCTTTTGGCGCCCCAACTGTAAACGTTCATCAGGTGTCGGTAGTCGAATCCGAAGACCAGGCCGATGTTCTGTCCGCTGTCGGCCAGTCCGGCCCAGCCTCGCACCGTATTGTTGAACCAGGCATCGGACCGCTTCTCGGTCGGCCAGTGGAGTTTCCGAATGCCGTAGTCTTCCGGTACGTAGAAGGTCGAGTGGCGGCTCTTTGATTGTCCGGGCGTGGCCGCCCGCGTGCCCACATAGTTGTGAAACCAGAAGGCGAACGGCAGCGGTACGGTCGCCTTCTCATCCAGGGCGATGTCGTAGTCGACCTGCACGTCACTGCGGTCGCGCCGGATGGTGATCGTCTTGTTGAAAGTGAGGTACTTCAGGGAATCGGTCTTGCCCGTTGCGGAGAGCCGGATGCTGATCCTGTCCCTCGTCTCTTCAGTGACCGTGTAGCCATAGGCTGCATTGAACCAGTCGCCGTCGATGGACTGGCTGCTGACATGATCACTGAGGAATCCGCCACCGCCGCCGGGTGCTTGCGGGTTCTTCGGCTGGGTGAACTCAACGCCCTGGTAGGAGAAGCTGCTGATGACCCCACCCAGTGACGGTTCGATGACCAGGGTGACATACGGGTTGGCAAGGAGAAGCTCCTTCTCCGGATCGCGGTCGAAGTTTCCTTCACGGAAGACCAGTTGCCCCCCGGTATCCGGTACGGAATATGGCTCGAGCGCCGCGGCCTGTGCCTCAGGAGAACTCGCTGTCGACGGGAGCTGTTCGGTGATGGGGGCACCGTAGATCCTCACTTCCGCCAACCCCCAATGCGGCCCGGGACCGTACGCATCCTGGTGCCATAGGCGAAGCTGATAGCATTCCCTGTCGATGTTGTCAAAGGTGAAGGTTAGGGGCGTCTTGGAGATCAGTGCCAGGGGCGCAACCCCTGCAGCCGGCCGGCGCTGCAGTTTCAGATTGTAATCGGCGCCGGCAAGATTCTGCATGATGCCCACCAGTGTATAACCCGTTCCCGAGTTGGTGAACAGTTGCATATTGCGAAGGCGGGACCGGGTGCCGGCGCGGTGGGCATCGACTTCGACGCGTGTGACTTTGTAGTTGCTGCCCAGATCGAAGTCGACGGTGACCGAATTAAAGGGTTTCGGAAACCATACGGCGACCGTGTCTTTGCCGTCGGTCAGCTTGGTGTGATCCGGATCGGTTACCGAGTTCGGTTCGATGTCGTATGTGTAGCGAACGCCTTCGATCAATCGTTCGGCGCCTGCCGGGGCCGACTCGATAGTCGCCGGACGACCCGGGAGCGACAGGCCGATTAACACAAACGCGACCAGCGTCGTTCTTCGGTAAATTCTCATCGATCGCCTCCTCAAAAGGCCACGGCGAAAACCGCACGGGTACAGCTGGAGTAATCGCTTACTCGGCCGTTGGGAAAAAAATCAGCCTGGCAGATGCTCCAGCAGCTCTGCAACCCTGTCGATCTTCACGGCGCTCGCCAGCAACGGGCATCTATCTGCTCGAGCCGCCGGGCGCTGACTGACACGTCCTGAAAGTTTCGCTCAGCGGCCGAGTCGACCGTCCCACAGGCAAGCCGGTAAAGAGCTATCCCAGCAGCGCTCGCTCGCGTCGCAGCGGTCCGAAGGCGCCGCCGCATACCTCCTGCACGGCCGCGGCCTCGAACAAACCGGTCAAACGGTCGTGCTGTTCCGGGCTCAGCTCCAGCGTGGCTGCCGCCAGCGATGTTTCCAGCTGCTTCAACGAGCTGACACCGACTATCGGGCAGGTGATCCCGGGGGATTGTTTGACCCAGGCGGTCGCTAATGCGGCGGGGTGCGTGTCCAATTCCTCTGCCATCGACAGGAATCCGTCGACCCCGTCACCGAAGCGGCTGAGCCAGTCGCCAATGCGCGTGTCGTCTACACCGCGCGAACCATCCGGCATCGCGGCGCCAGGTCGATACTTGCCTGAGAGCACTCCCATCAAGAGCGGTCGGTAAACGGTGATGGCGATGTTTTCGGCGGTGGCCTGCGGCAGGATTTCGACCTCGATGCCGCGTTCGACCAGGTTGTACGGGATCTGGTTGTTGACCAGCGGCGTCCAGCCATTCTTTGTGGCGATCGCATTGGAATGCGCGAACAGCCATGCCGGATAGTTGCTGCAACCTACGTAGCGCGCTTTGCCTGCGGTTACGACCGTGTGCAGCGCCTGCATGATTTCTTCCGGATCCATGCCGACCGTGGGCCAGTGAATCAGGTACAAATCGACGCGGTCGGTCTGCAATCGCAGCAGGCTCTCGTCAATACTCGTGGTGATGCTTGCGCCGTCGGTCCCCTTGTGCACCTTGGTTGCCAGAAAGATTTTGTCACGCCGGGCGCCGATGATATTGCCGAGCAAATCCTCCGTGCCGCCGTCGCCGTACATCGCTGCAGTGTCGACAAATGTCAGACCCGCATCCAGCGCGGTGCTGAGGATGCGGTCCGATTCTGCCTGGTCGCAGCTGTTGCCGAACATCATTGTGCCTAAACAGATTTCCGACACCTGCTCGCCGGTATTTCCGAAGGTTATGGTCTTCATTTTTTTCTCTTGGTTGTCTTGCACGGTTATCCGCGCGCGTTGAGAGCCTGTCCTAAACTACTTCAAACCGGTTGGCGCCAGCTCGCCGATCGAACTCTCCAGCTCATCCGAGGACTGCGCTGCTTCTTGTCCTGCAGCAGCCGGCAGCGGCGTGTCGAATTGGTAGGAGGGGTCTGTTTTCTGGCGTTTGGCGATCTCGTACATTTCGCGCCAGGCACTGGTCAGGGTGCGGGGTTCCGGCATGTCTTCGGCGATCTCACGGGCAAGCTTCTTGAGGTTATAGCAGGGCACCCCCGCGTACATGTGGTGTTCCGTGTGCCAGTTCATCTGCCAGTAAAGGAATTCCAGGAAAGGGTTCAGTTTCATCGAGCGCGTACACTTTCGGAAGTCCGGCACGTTGTTGCGCAAGCCACAATGCTGGGGGTGACCGGCCAGATAAATCAAAAAGCTTCCGATGAATGGGAACACAGTGATAATGAGCGGCAGTACCCATAGGCCAGTAGCGATGGCTATGACGAGTACTGCCCCATGAAAGAGCAACTGAATACGAGACCACCACATCGATTTTCGATGCTCCGCGGGCTGGTCGGTGTGCAGCGCAGTCAGCCATTGGCGGCTTGGTGTTGCAGTGCCGCCAGCCTTGCCGAAGGAAGACTTGGCGGCGACTATGATTGAGGAGATAAACCCACCCCGGCTGTACGTGCGGGACGATGGCAAAAAGAGTCTCAGTGTAAGAATCTGCAGGATGAAGCTGACGCCCGAAGCCGGCCCGATCGGCAGCAGCACCTCGCGATCTCCTTCAGGGTGCAGCGTGTAGCGATGGTGATAGGTATGGCTCATGGCATAATCGAAAGGGTCCCACCAGCCGAACAGGCTGAATACATACAGGAAGAATTTATTGAGCCACTTCGTGCGAAACACTGTGCCATGTCCCAGTTCATGCGGCGCCACTCCGTTGAAGAAACTGCCCATCATGCCCTGGGCATACAGCGCTATGGCGAACCCGACCCACATGCCCTGCGCCCAGAAGTTATAGGCCAGGACGCCGGCGGCGGCGACCAGGGCGAGGTGTCCGCCGGCCTGAAGCCAACCTTGCAGGTCGCTGCGCTGGTTCAGTTCGCGCAGTCGCTCAATTGAAACCGGACAACGATACCACTCGACACGCAGTGTATCGCGGACCTCACTCAGCGGCTTATATTCGGTATTCATTTTACTGTCCGGGAATAGGGGAGATGAAGTTGTCGCGCTCGTCGTGGAAAATTAATTCATTTCCTGGGGAATCAATGATCGGGCGGCGGTTGTGCCGTCCGTTTCAGAAATTGGAAATACCTATGGCGACGTCCTGGATCAAGCTCTTTCATGTTGATTGACCATCGCGACAAACCACCGGAAAACGGTCGCCGGCATTGCGCATCGGTTCTCCGATGCCAACCTCGATAAACTGTTTCATCAGGTGATCGCGGCCGGTGAATGTGGCGTCGCTGCTCATGTAATGAATGGCGACGGCACGGCGCGGCCGGGGGGAGGGATTGTGCGGGGATCCGTGCCAGGTGAGGGCATGGTGAAAGTGGACTTGCCCACGTTGAACCGGGCATGGCCGCGCTTGCACGTCTTGAACCGTCGCGTCGGGCGGTGGGGTGAAGCCTTCGAGTTGATCAAATTTCTCCTGCTCCTGGAGGTGGGACTGGGTTCTCAGAAAATCGATCTGATCGCCCCAGCGATGGCTCCCCGGCACCATCCACATGCAGCCGTTGTCGACATCGGCATTATCTAACGGGATCCAGGCGGAGACCTCGGTCATCGGTTCGATACTTGGCCATAGCGGGGCGTCCTGGTGCCAGTTGGTCGCGCCGCCTGTGCCGGCGGGTTTGTACTGCACCTGATCGTGCCAGATCTGGAGGTCGTCGCAATCAGTCAGCTGCTGGATCGCCTGGACGATGAACGGATGGTTCAGCAATTGTCTGAAGGCGGGCGCGGCCTCCCAGATATTGGTAATCTGCCAGACCGGCGCGGCGCTGGCATCGCCCGTAGGTGTATCGCCACCGAGTTTGGCCAGGTCACGAAACAACAATGGTTGCGGTTCGTCATCGGCGAACCCGAGGGGACCTTTTGCAAGGATCTGGTCCAACTGCTCGGAGAGTTCCTCTACCACCGCATCGGAGAGTACCGGTCCGGCGTTGAGGAAGCCGTCGTGATGAAACGTGCGTATTTGTTCGGCATTCAGCATGATTTTTCCGAGTTCAGTTAAACAGGATCTGGTGATTGGTTTGGTCCGTATCTGTAACCGCTTGTGCAAAGGCCGTACAGATTGGCTTCATTTTGTTCACCCCGCCTCGCGGTCAGGATCAAGCCTCTTCTAATGTACCGAATACAGCTCTTGATTAAAGGCCTTGGTGTGGACTATCTGCCTGACGTAGTTTTTTGCTTGGAACCTGGAAAGAAACCCGCGGTGCCGTCGAAGTTCACATGATCCGGCACCACGCACGGCCAGAGCGTTGCCTGCGTCAGCTCGATCAGGAATTATCGGTCGTTGTCGTTCAGTCGGCGGATTGGGGGACAGGTGTTGCATTGGCCTTAGTCGTGTAACTTATTACTACGAACTCGTTATCGATCGATGCGAATAGCCGTATTTGAGCGGGAAATAGCATGAACCATCATCTGAACTCGAAACAGCTGGCCCAATACCATTCCCTGGGCTACCTCGACTGCGGTCGGGTCATGTCGGAGGCCGCCGTGACGGAGCTGCGCGACATTGCAGACTGGTTCGCGGCGGAGGCACAGGCCGACAGCATCGGGCTCAGCACCGAGCCGGATCAGTCGTACACGTTGTTCACGCCGGTGTTTACGAGGAACGCGCGTTACAAAGAGCTCGTGCTGCAGCATGCAGTCATTCTCGATATTGTCGAGTCTGTCCTGGGACCGGTATTTCGACTGATGGAGGATCAGCTGTTTTACAAGCCTCCCCGGCACGGCGGCGCATTGGCGCTTCATCAGGACAATGGCTACTACGGCTATGACGAGCCGGAAATCGTGACTTGCTGGATCGCACTCGATGACGCCACACCGGAGAACGGGTGTCTCAAGGTACTGCCCGGCAGTCATCGGCAGAAGGTTCGCCACGACCCGATTCCGGGGTCCATCATCATCCGCGCCGACGTCGATGAATCGCAATTGATCGACGTGCCCGTGGCTGCCGGCACACTGATCGTCTTCGATGGGCTTCTCGTTCACGGCAGCGGCCCCAACACGACTGATCGACCCCGTCGCGTTGCCAACATGGTAGCTATCGTACCAACTGCCGACGGCGCCTTTCGCAAATTCGACGATACACTCAATCCGTATTTGCGCGGTGTGCCGGCGTGATGGAGTCGCTGATCGACGCCGGGGTGGCGGGATCGGCCTTATCTCCAGCGGCCATACTCGTGGGCGGCTTTCTGCTCTTAGCGTGCCTGCAGGTACTTGTCAGGGTCATCACGGCACGGGTGCGATACGACGATCGACCGATTCATGATCGCGCCGCGCGTTGCCGTCGGGCGCTATGTCCCGCTTTTGGATTTTGTTTGGTCTTCAATACGAAGGGGCTGCTGCAAGAGGTCGCTGTCAGAGCAAACACGCATGCTGAGTTTTCTTCCAATTGTTTCAGCGCCATGGTCAGCAATTTGTGAATATTTGCAATGCCTCAATCGACTCCAATTTCGTCCCCGCGGCAGTGCGCAGTACAGCAACGGCTACCTAATGGGCAATGTGCCAGAGAACATAGCAGCTGATGCAGCTAATTTTTTACTTGGAATTTGGGGTATTTAGTTATATACCGACGTAGTGCTGAATGGGACAGTACTGCCTGTGAAACACTTAAAATGAAGGTTTATCCAATCTGACAGAAACACTTACGCCTCTTTAGTCGTGGTTTTCCAGCAGTGGTTTGGTCCGTGTGGGCTACACTGACGGCGCCGGAAATCAACAAGCCTATGGCGGGTTCATTCTGAACAATTTTCAACGACATATCAACTCGAAACTTGAAGGAGTCACAAACAATGACAATTAAAATGCACATCAACGTTGCGCTCATCTGCGTTGGCCTCGTCCTGGCCGGCATCATCCAGGCTGCCTCAATCCCCGCCAAGATCAATTACCAGGGCGTCCTGAAAGACGCCGCCGGTGTCAAGGTCGACGGCACGGTGGACATCGACCTGCGCCT
>CAYWQM010000145.1:0-7650 GCA_964460215.1 uncultured Lentisphaerales bacterium | reverse complement strand
CAGGTCGTTGGCGAACCAGTGCGTCCACCAGTTGCGCATCTTGAAATCGGGGCGGCTGACTTCGTCGGTGGCGCCGACCCTGATCCTCCGTTGTTGCGGGATGACCTCGCCGAATTCACTCGGCATGTACCAGCGCACGCCGAGCTTGTGCAGGAAGAAGTAGACGGCGTATTCGGTGCCGTGATACGGGCCTTCGTCGTTGCCGGCGAGCACGAGGGTGCCGTCATCGGTCAGGATTGCGTATCCCTCCTCCTCGCGAAGGTTGGTCAGGCCGCTGGGGATTCTGTCGTCGTACGCCGCCGTCAGCTTGCTGCGGCCGACCAGGATGTGCTGTCCGCTGTTCGCCTCGTCGTCGCTGACGATGGGCAGTTTGGCGCCGGAGATCTTTTCGATGTAGACCTGCAGGTCGTGTGCGGCCCAGGCAATCTTGTCCACCCGCTCGCTGGGGTCGGCATTGTCGAGGCTGACGTTCGGCAAGGCCGCCATGACGTCTGCAGCGACGACGATGTCGGCACGCGGTTGACGATTTGCGACGAGCACGAGGTGGGCGGACGCGGACCAGCAGGTGAGGGCGAAGGCGAGGAGAATTGTACGCAGTTTCATGGATTATCCAGTGGTAGATTTTACCATGCGAGCATGGGTCAGAGGTTGGTATGTGGAGACGGTCAATTACTTTAGCGCTTGGTCGGTAACTGTCTATTACATATATTCCCGGAGATTCGGAAGCGATGATTCACGCCAATGTCGAACTTCATAATGTGGCGGAGCTCCGCCGGGGCGATCCGCTCGAGGGATTGTGTTTCCAGCGTGTCCCCGAAGATGTCCGTACCTGTTTGAACGAGGTTGCCCAGGGGGCGATACGGCATCCGGCCTGTGTCGAGATACGTTTTGTCAGCGATGTGCTGACGACAAAGATCACGCTGTCATGTCCGGAGGGGACGACGGAGGTGCTGGTTTTCTTCGGCTTGTTTCAGAGCCCGGAACGCTTTCGGATCGGTAGTCAGCCGCAGACGATCGAGGTTACCCTGCCCGAACAGATGCGCGATCTGCCGCCGGCGTTGAACGGCCCGCCTGCCTTCGCGCCTTACGTGCGCCGCGTCGTGCTGGGCGGGGCGCCGGTTTTTCTACACGACATCGAAGGCGAAGGGCTGAGGCCGCCGGCGCCTGATGAGGTGCCGGCGCTGAGATATCTGGCCTACGGCACGTCCATCACCCACGGTTTCAACGCCACCGGGCCGCACCTCTGCTACGTGGCCCAGGCGGCGCGACGTCTCGGGGCCGACCTGATCAACCTGGGTGTCGGTGGCTCGGCCTTCTGCGAGCCGGAGCTGGCTGACTACATAGCCGGGCGCGACGACTGGCATGTGGCGTCGCTGGCGCTTTCGGTCAACATGATCCGCCACGGGTTCTCACTGGACGACTTCTACGAGCGGGTCTCGTACATGGTTAATACGGTTGCCGGCGCCGACTGCGCCCGACCGGTTTTCTGCATCACCATCTACCCATACCACGATGACTATGGGACCGGCGTGAGCCCCGGGTGTAAAGGCCGGCCGGAAGAGTTCCGGCAACTGCTGCGCGATGCGGTTGCCGCCTGCCCATACCCGAACGCGCACCTGGTCGAGGGGCGTGACATCCTGTCCGACATATCGGGACTTGCTCCGGACCTGATTCATCCCGGGGACAATGCGATGATCGACATGGGGGCCAACCTGGCCCGGGTCATGGACGCCGTGACCGGCGAGGGATAGGCCAAAAAAATGCCATGGACCGTGCCCTGCTGCGGAAAATCCGGCTACCCTTCGTACAGGAATTGCCAGATAGACGCGCCGGTGATCCATGTCGGCATTTGCAACAAACGGGTTGAAACAATACACTTTGCTTTCATGAAATTGTGCCAACAATCAGCACATGGTCACCCATTAGGATTGAGCAGCAGCGCGCCTTTTGTATCGAGACCATGCAGCGGTGTGGCATGAGTGAATTCGACTTGATCCTTGTGGGCACGCTGCCGGAGCATCATATTCTGATCGCTCGCGAGGCGATCGAAGAGGGTCGCAGACCATGATGATCCAAAAAATTCTCTGTCCACCCACGTACGAAACAGGAAATAGATGAGTACAGAGCGGAAAAAATATGCCATTGTCGGGCGCGGCGGCCGGGCGCGGTGCTATTATCAAGCCATTGCCGACACCTACAAGTCGACAGCGGTGTTGTGCGGTTTCTGTGACGTCAACCAGACTCGCATGGATTTCGCCAACAAGACGATCAGTGAGCAATACGGCGCCGCACCGGTCAATACCTACACCGTGGATGCGTTCGACCGGATGATTGCCGACGAGCGACCGGACACGGTCATTGTGAGCTCGATTGACCGGACCCATGACCAGTACATCATCCGGGCCATGGGACTCGGCTGTGACGTCATCTGCGAAAAGCCGATGACGACCGATGCCGTCAAGTGCCAGGCTATTCTGGACGCTGTCCGCGACACCGGCCGGGAACTCCGGGTCACCTTCAACTTCCGCTATGCGCCAGCCAACACGAAGATACGTGAACTGGTCATGGACGGCGTTGTCGGGCAGGTGACGCAGGTGCATTTTGAATGGGTCCTGAGCACCTGGCACGGTGCTGATTACTTCCGGCGTTGGCATCGCGACAAGCGTAACAGTGGCGGCCTGATGGTCCATAAGGCGACCCATCATTTCGACCTGGTCAACTGGTGGATCGACAGCCGGCCCGCCACGGTTTTCGCCATGGGTGACCTCCTGTTCTATGGCCGTGCCAATGCCGAGGCGCGCGGCGTCACCAAGTTCTATTCCCGGTCGCACGGCAGCAAAAACGCCGAAGGCGATCCTTTCGCCCTCGACATGTCGGAAGAGCCGCTGATGCGTGAGCTTTATCTCAATGCGGAACACGAAGACGGTTATTATCGCGACCAGAGCGTCTTTGGTGACGGCATCAGTATCGAAGACACGATGGCCGTACTGGTGCGTTACGAGAACAATGCCGTCATGACCTTCTCGCTCAACGCCTACTGCCCATGGGAAGGCTACAAGATCACGATTGCCGGTACCGAGGGGCGGATCGAAGCGGTCGTTGCACATGCCGCATACATCAACGCGGCCGGGGATGTTGGCGATGAAATGGTGCACGAGAGCGAAACGCTGATCGTTCACCCGATGCACCACAAACCGTATCAGGTGGAGGTCGAGCAGCTTCCAGGCGGCCATGGTGGCGGTGATCCGGTTCTGCTCGAGGATATCTTCGGTACACCCGCTGTCGATCGTTTCAATCGGGCTGCGTCACATGTCGATGGCGCCTGGTCCATCCTCACCGGGATTGCCGCGAACAAATCCTTCGACACCGGACAGCCGGTGGCAGTCCGCAGTTGCGTCGATTTCGGGTGATTACTTTCATTCGGATGTCGAAAGATGACGCGCGGGCACAAAACCGGGTACACTGCAGCGATCTATTTGTGCAACGGCGGTTACCGCAAATGTTCGCCGGCTCACCGCGCACATGTCGGTGCTTTCATTTTTTCGAGGCGATGCAATTGTATTCAAGGCGGCAGCTTGAGCCTGGAGCCACAGGGCTCCACATTGGCAAGAGATTCACGGCGTTCCATTCTGCATACTCGTAAAGGCTGAACCATGTCGATAGTACTCGAGAGCGAACATCTTTGCGCCGAATTCGACTGCCGTACCGGCGCCATGACCCGACTGGTCGGGAAGGATACCGGATGGGACATCCAGCGCCGTCCCGAGCTGGGACTGTCGTTTTCCATGCTCCTGCCGCTGCCCGATCGGCGTAACAACCAGATCGATGGCAACGTCCAGGACGCTCCGCAGATTGAGCGACCGGACGAGAGCAGCCTGCTGCTGACCTGGCGGCTGCTGAAGGATGAACAGGGCAACGAGCATGACATTACCTTCCAGGGCCGCGTCGAGCTGAGCGGCGGCCAGTTGACTTTCACGGCCGAGATCGACAACCGCAGCGAGTACAGGATCGAGACTGTTTCCTGGCCGTGTATCGGTGACTTCAGCCGGCCGGCCGGCACGAAGAAACTCGAGACCGGTTGGCTCTACTACAACATGATGTTGCGCGGGGAGATGTTCCCCAACTTCCCCTGCCAGGTTGGCTATTGGGGCGTTGACTGCCCGACACAGATTTCCCCGTCCAACAGTTGCGGTACCCCGTTCTACCTGGTCGAGAACGGCAGCGAGGGGCTTTACATGGGGTATCACGACTATCCCGTCAGCCGTATGCTGCTGTTCACCTTCCAACTCAAACCCGGATGGGAGTTTAGCGATACCAACCGCTGCGGCACGGTGCCGATCGGCGATGAACTGTACGGCCAGCCCGTGCGGATCGAGTTTCAGGCTGTTCACTTTCCGTACTGCAACGCGGGTGAAGAGCAATCACTCTCGTCGGTTGTGCTGGCGCCGTACACCGGCACGTGGCATAAAGGGGTCGACCACTACAAGACCTGGCGGCAGACGTGGTTTCGCCGGCCGCAGATGCCGGAGTGGGTTCAGCGGCCGCATGCCTGGCACCAGATCCACATCAATTCGCCCGAGGACGAGCTTCGGTGCCGGTACACGGATCTTGTCCGTTACGCCGAGGCGGCCAGGCGTCATGGGGTGTCGGCGATCCAGTTGGTCGGCTGGACGACCGGCGGCCAGGACCGGGGCAATCCTTCGCATGACACCGACTCCCGCCTCGGAACCCACGAGGAGCTTGCCGCCGCTATCGCCAGGTGCCAGGAACTGGGGGTCAGGATCGTTCTGTTCAGCAAATTCACGTGGGCCGACCAGTCCCAACCGTGGTATCACGAGGCAGGCAGCCGCCACCTCGCCAGGGATTGCTACGGCAATCCATACCCGGCTTCCGGCTATCAATACCAGACCTGGCCGCAACTGGCGCAAATCAACACTCGGCGTCTGGTGCCTTTGTGTCATGCCAGCCCGGCGTTGCGAGAATCAATGGTCGAGGAGTTCAAGAAGGTGGTTGACCTGCGACCGGACGGCACCCTGTACGACGAGAGCCAGCATCACTATCTGGCCAACTACTGTTTCGACCCGGACCACGGCCATCGTCAGCCGGCCTATAATCACCTCGGTGATCGTTTGCTGGCCGACGCATTCAAGGAAGTTTCCGATCCGGTCGACCCGGATTTCCTTTACGCGGGGGAGGGCATCTATGATCAGCAGTTCCTGGCGTACCACCTGTCCTACTTCCGATCCGACGGCCTGGACTCGATTGTACTGGCACGGTACATCGATCCGCAAGCCGGTCTGATGATGGCCGTCTGCGGCTACCGCGACCGCAACAACATCAACTTCGCGCTGATGCACAGGATGATCGTCAGCCACGAACCGCGAATGTACAAAGGCGAACTGGACGAGTATCCGGAAACGATCGCCTATGGCGGATGCATGGAAGCGTTCCGCCGCCGCTACCAGGACCGCCTCTGGGACGCCGAGTATCGGGACGTGCTTGGTGCATCGGTGGCAGTCGACGGCCGGCCGCACAAACACTACAGCGTCTTTGTAACACCCGAAGGCAAGCGGGCGGTTGTCGTTTGTAACTTCGATCTCGAGAACGCCAGACACTTTCGCATCGACCTGATGCCCGGACCGTCGGGCGACCTGGTGATCGTCAGCCCCGAATCGCCTGAGCCGCAAGCCTGTCCGAACGGCGAAGTGGAATTGCCCGCTCAGGCCGCAATTGTTTTGATCGAACAGTAGCCCACTACCCTGTCAACATAGGAAAAAAAATGAACAACGCCAACATAGAACTCGTCGCCGACGGCCAACCGAGTGCGGTCATCGTCATATCACAGGCTGCGGTACAGAGCCTCCCGACGCTGGACGACGAGAAGGCCAACCCGGAAGTCCCCGCCGACAAGATCGCCTGGGCGGCGCATGACCTGCAGGTTTATCTCGAAAAGATGTCGGGTGCCGAGCTGCCGATTGTCGGTGATGATCAGCCAACGCCCGCCGGCACAACGATCCTTGTCGGCCGCAGCAGTCTGACAACCGCCTTCGATGCCGAGATCCCTGCGGGTGTCACCAATCTGCGCGAAGAGGAAGGTTACGCCATCCTCACCGACGACACTACGCTGGTGCTGGCAGGCAACGACCAGGGGCCGTATCACGGCACCGAATACGCCGTCTCTTTTTTCCTCTACAGCCTCGGTGTGCGCTGGTATTTGCCGGGTGAGTTCGGCGAGGTGATCCCCGACCATTCGACGATCACCGTCGCACCGACCCGCGAGATCAGTCGTCCCGATTTCAAGATGCGCAACTGGTGGACGTACTGGTTCGCCAAGGACCTGCTCGGTATCGAGACACGCTGGAAGATCCACAACGGTATGAACGTCGAAAAAATCGTCAGTTGGCCGGATGACTCCTCGGTACGCTCTGTTCTGCCGCCCGAGGAGGAGAAGGACAATCCGGAGTTCGCGGAGGTTTTCGCACAGGACGCTGCCGGCAGGCCGTACCCGTATATGCCCAACCTGTCCAGCGAGCAGTCGGTGCAGTATGCCGCCGAGGTGATCAAGGCCAGTTTCCGCGAGCATCCCGATCCGAACTGTGATGGCCCCACAACGTGGGGGAGTACGTCCTGGGGCATTGGTGCCGATGACGGGCTGCCGCGTGATTTCAGCCCGGGCACCGAGGAACGGCACATGAACTTCCCGTCTATGATGGGCCGTTTCAACGACCCCACCGGCATGAGCACGACCGAGGAGTGGATGGATTGGGTGCAGCGCGTTGCCGCGGAGGTTTACAAGGAGTTCCCCGACCACATCATCACGACCAACGGCTATGCCAACCGCGACACGCCGCCGATCGGCCTGACCCCCGACCCGAAGATATGGATCATGTTCGCCGCGATCTTCTCCGACACCTATCATGCCTACGATAATCCTCGCAGCTGGATGACATTGCGGCAGTACAGCATGCTCAAGGACTGGGCCAGCATGTACGACAACATCTATATGTACAACTACCTCTATTACAACCTGGCCGGCTGTGGCGCGCCGCCGATCCCGCTGGCGCGGCGGCACATGCATGAAATGCCGATGCTCAAGAAACTCGGTCTCGCCGGATTCGCCGACGAAGGCCGCACCGTTGCCGGCGAGGCCGGCGTCTTCCCGACGTATGTACGGGCCCGCCTGATGTGGGACGCCGATCAGGACGCCCAAGCGCTGATGTCCGAGTTCTTCGACGACTGGTACGGGCCGGCGGCAGTGCCTGCACAGGCGTTTTGGGACGCTATGGAAAGTGCCATCGAAGACACTGTTTTCGGCGGCAACGAGGACCACATGCTGTCGCTGGTGTACACGCCGGAGCTGATTGCCCGCCTCGAAGTCCATTTGCTGGAGGCCGAGCGGCTTGCCAAAGACGATCCTTGGGCCGCGCCGCGAGTTCGCGCCGACCGCGCCACGTTCGACTACCTGCTGGCCTACAAGGCAATGGAACGCGCCGAATTCGACGCCGACTGGGCCGAGGCAGCGAAACAGGCGCAGCATATGAACGAGGTCCTGCAGCCGGCCATGGACATCAGCCGGTTCTACTGGGACATTGAAGCGCCCGAGAACAAGAAGCTCATTGTCGGGCAGGCACACGGCTTTTACTACTGGGG
>CAYWQM010000144.1:4204-7907 GCA_964460215.1 uncultured Lentisphaerales bacterium | reverse complement strand
ACTTGGCTCGTAGCCCATCGACAGATAGATCTTGAGGGCGGCCAGTCGGTGGTCGTCCGTCCGCAGATAGATGCTGTCGTAGCCGATATCGAGCAGCCGGCAGGTGACGGCTGCAGAGACCGCGCGGCCGAGAGCTTTGCCGCGGTGATCGGGATGGGTCACGACCCAGCCGAGCTCAGCGAGCACAGGAACCTGCGGACTCGGGTTGTGGTTGCCCACAGCGGCTGCCGCAAGGTCACCACTGCTCTCATGCTCGATGATAAAAAAACTCCCGGGCACCACGACAGCCATCAGCGCTTCTACTGCTTCGGGTGATTGCCAGATATCGAATCCGCATAAAACAGCCAGGGCGCTATGTGCCTCTCGGTCTGCCGGACGATACTGCCGCAGTCGATACCCCGCAGGTACATTGACGTCCGGCGGATTGTTCCGGCGTTTTTCCGGCCAGGCCATGATCAGTTGCTGCCCGGCAGTCTCGGCGATCTCGTCGGACCAGTTGCGGGAATCGGGTACCGCGAGCCATTGCCCATCCTGTTGGATCGATTGCTGGCTGATCAGTCCCGGCAATGTCATGTCCATTGCTTCGTGGATACCGATCGGACTGGGCCGGCGTCCATGAATGGCATCGATGAAGTCGAGCACAGTGTACAAGTCGCCGCCGCCGTGACCTGTCTTTTCCGCCAGCGCCATGCCGGCTTTGTACCAATCCGGCAGATAATCGTCGACGATCGTGTCGAACCTTTCCCACTCCGACGCCGGCGGCTCACGTTTTTCATCCGGCAGAGCTACGGTGTTGCCGGATGACGGATCGCGGTGCTGCAGCCAGATTTTGTCCGACTCGTCGAGGCCGCGCGCCGATTCGTAACAGCCCATTGTGCCTTGCAGCGCGTATCCGGCCATGTTGTGTGGCCGGTCGCTGAGCATGTCAACGCGAATCTTCACCAGCCCGCCGCCGTTCATGCGGCAGAGCATCAGACAAGTATCTTCGTGCTCGTAGGCATTGTTACGCGCGTCGCGATAATGATGACCGCTGCCGGCGCACGACACGGATGTCACCCGCTGCCCATCGAACCACTGGAGGATCGGGCCCAGGCTGTGGGTCGGATAGGTGACGCCGTTGATTCCAGTCTGCCAGCGGCGGCGCCATTTGGTGACTTCATTGAGCGTTTTCAATTCGTGGAGGTACTCACCCTCGGCATAGTAAAGTTCGCCGAACAGTCCGGCCCGCACCATTTCACGGATCGCCACGTTGTTGCGCAAGTAGGCGTAGTTCTCGCCCATCATGTAGACGGCATTACTGCGATTGCAGGCAAGGACCAGGTCTCGGCACTCCTCGATAGAGACGCCGGTGGTCACCTCCGAGAAAACAGCGATGTTCCGATCCAGCGCTGCGATTGCCTGTGGTGCGTGGAGCTGCATCGGCGTGCCGATCATCACCGCATCGACACAGCCGCTGTCGAGCATGGTCTGGAAATCGCTGAACTGATGCTCGGCGCCATAGCGTCGGGCAGCGTCCGCAAGGCCGTCTACGTTGGTGTCACACACCGCACTGATGACAATGTCGTCCGGCCTGCTGTCACACGCATCCTTGTAGCATGCGCCGCGGCCACAAACGCCGACAATGCCCAATCTGATTTTTTGGTCACTCACGATTTGATAACTAATGGGATTTTTGTTTTCGGGTGCGGACAAGCTAGCGTGTGTAATCCCCAGCGCTTAATCTCATTGCCTTAATACATAGCCCAGCGCTACGAATACAAATGGCACTGCTTCAGGCTTGAAATAGATCATGTATTTTTCATTCCAGTGTCAGTTCAACAGTTGGCGTTGCATCTTCCAGGTGCGGCCGAAACCAACTGGATTCCGGAGTGACGTCCAATGACTTAATCGTCTTAAATTCACCTTTTTCTGCGGCCGGCAGCAGGACCGACACCGTGTAGGTAGGGGGTGCGATGACCGTGCCGTCAGGTTCAATTTTCCAGGCGTTCACGATCAATGACATTTGCGACCCGGATAGTGGCGTGAGATTGTTCTTGCGCACTCGTGCCGGTGAATTGCGGATATTCGGATCGATTGCCCCCGGCGCCAGGGAGGGGGGCGCTGGATTTGCGGTTTTAACACCGATCCAGGCATTTTTCGGCACCTTGCCCTTGAGCCCGACAACCAGGTAGTACATGGCCTGAATCATCGGCGGCGGCGGCGACGTCCGCACCGATCCATCGTCAGGGCGAAAGGGGGCATACGTTGGTTCACGTACGACCTGCGCCGGGTTGAGCCCGCTGTTCAGCAACTCCAATTGCCCGTGACCGCAGACAAGTACTTTTCCCTTCTCCGGAACGTTGCGTGCGACCCAGTTACTGATCTGTACGACGCCTGAATAGTTGATGGAACTTTGACAATTTTCCGTGATCAACCCATTGACCGCGCCTGTTGACCGTTCAAAGACGGAGACGCCGATTTTGGCGTTTCTAATGGTCATGTCCTGGATCATCAAATTTTTGCCCCACCAATTGAATCCAACTCTGCATCCCTCGATGACGTTCTGAGTTATGGCAATATCATTAGAAGCAATACTATGGATGCCCATCTTATATTTACCGACAATCTCGTTGCCGCGAATTTCGGCCAGTTGACAGTGGTGCACCGTGATGGCTGCGGTTCCGAGCCCATGTTGACTGTCGCGGTCGAATCGGTTGTTTATGACCAATGGTGTGTCACAACCATACAAATAGATATTGCTGTTCCCGCGCAACAGGCTCTCGGCGATATTGAGGCGTTCGTTGAATTTCGCGCCAGTATTGTCGACACTGTGAGCGTCTATGCCCACATTGACGATCTGTGCCTGCCTAATGTCCAGTCCCGAGCCCTCCGATACGCTGATACTGGCGGATTTGTGATAAATTTTCGCGTCATCGCGAATCGATGAAATCAGCACATTCGGTTTTCCGTCTGCAGTGTCTGTACGCCCGACGACAGTCAGTGAACCGTTTTTCCTGAGGCTGAGGAGACGAACCTTCGTGGTGGCACCGACCATGTGCAGCTCGATCCGATCTTCACGGCTCGCAGTCCCGTCGAGGTGGATTGCCCCGTTCGACTGCACCAACCCGCCAAACGAGGCACGGATCGTGCCGGCCTTTGTCTTGAACGACAGTTTGCCTTTCTTGTCAATAAAGAGTTGACGGCATGTGACCCTGTCTATGTCATTGCGGTCGAAAATCACATTGTCGTCACGCCCGATAACGACTACCGCATCGGCTCCCGGCACCGCTCCGGTCCGCCACGTGGACGGGTCGCTCCAATAACCACCGCCCCGGCCGTTTGAGTATTCTTCACGAGCGGCCCCGGTTGTCCAGGCGATGAGGCAGGTCGCGATTACGATTAGTGATTTGTGAACAGGCATCGGGAAAAAGTCGAATTGGATTCTGCGTCCGTTCGATTTGACTGGACCGGACATGGTGTTTTATAAAATACCATGGGGCGTGGTAGATGGCATCCATTTTATATTATTATCTGGTGCAAGCGGGGACATGGCCGCTGGACGGGGGGTCTCAACCTTTGCTGCTTTTCTGCTTGAACTATCGCCTACTGATCATATGGGTACGTTAACAATTCATTCAAAAGCCAAATCATCGTATTTTTGATTTAAGATTCTTAAAAATGCTACACTGTCTTTAAATTCGTCTCTTTTATAAAAAAAAGATCC
>CAYWQM010000144.1:0-4194 GCA_964460215.1 uncultured Lentisphaerales bacterium | reverse complement strand
CTTTCGCCTACTGATCAGCATACTTTAACATGCTCCTCCATGAACAATTGAATTCGATTGATAACCCGCTTGCCGGTCGGGTCAATATATCGTCGACCGGCTTCCGCGCCGCCACGTCGGCTGGGGATATCGTTTTTTGCCCGACCGGTGTATCCGACGGCGTCGAGCAGTTCACAGATGATGCGACTGGGCTCGCGGTTTCCTGTGACATCGAATGTCTCGACGAGACCCTGGTTCTGCGCAGTACAATCTGCAATTCGTCGGACGAACCCGTTACGCTCGACGTCCTGGCGCCGTTGCACGTTGTGTTTGATCAAGAGCCGCGTGAATGGTCGCACTACCATGCTCAAGGGGGCATAACAGACTACCAGATTCCGACCAAGGCTTACGCCGTCAGAAAAACGTTTGAGCTTACCCCGGAACTGCGGCTGGAGAGCCACATTCTGGGGCGTTCCTCGAACAAAGATTTGCCCTTGCTCATTTCGGTTGCGGAATCGCTGAAGGCTGGTTTTTTCTGCGGGCTCGAGTGGTCGGCGACATGGTCGATAACGGTTACAGCCAGGAACGACACACTGGTGCTCTCCGCGGCGCCAAGGACCCACGCGCTGGTCTTGGTGCCCGGAGAATCGCTGCAACTGCCACCGGCGCACCTTGGTTTTTTCGCCGGAGATTTTGACGACGGCACGAACGCTTTGCGTCGTCACATCTATAAGCACGTGTGTCCCCGATACCAGAGTAAGCCAACGCTGCCCCAAGTCAGCTACGACCATTGGTTCGGACTGCAGAACCTCAACAGCATCGACCTGATGAAAGAGCAGGCGGTCCGGGCGGCGGAGCTTGGCTGCGAACTGTTCGTGCACGACGCGGCCTGGTTCGCCGGGGGCTTTCCGAATGGTGTCGGCAACTGGGATGTTGTTGACCACGAAAAATTCCCCGACGGCCTTGAGCCGCTGGCGGACTACGTTCGGAGCCTGGGGATGGCGTTTGGTTTGTGGTTCGAGATCGAACGCGCTGCGCCGGGCACATCCGCAGTTGAAAAGCATCCGGAATTTTTCTTCGAGACCCATCAGTTCACGGATTGGGGACCCTGGGAGCGGCAGCAGTATCACCTCGACCTGTCACGCACGGATGCCCAGGATTGGGTGATCGAGACGATCGGTGGCTGGATCCGGCGACTCGATCTGCGCTGGAGCCGCTGGGACTACAACATCGAACCAATGCCGTTCTGGGACATAGTCGATCGCTCGGGTAAGATTCAGTACGCCTATATGCAGGGACTCTATCGTTGCCTCGATGTGCTGATGAAGGAGCACCCGAGTTGGATGGTCGAACAATGCGCCAGCGGCGGACGTCGCGTTGATCTGGGGACGATCCGGCGGGGGCACACGTTCTGGTTTTCCGACCACACCGATACGGCGTCCTGTTGCCGACATATGCAGGCACGGGCCAACCGCTTTCTGCCGGGACACCTGCTGAACTCTTCAGTCATGGTGCCGCATGGGCATGGTGACACCGGCTATGACGACACCGCTTTTCTCAGCCGAATGCTTGGTAAACTGGCGTTTGACGGTGACATTGCGAGCTGGTCGCCCGTGGTCACCGGCCGCGCCCGTCATTGGTCCGGAGCTTTCAAGACGATCAGGCATCTGCTGGTCGAGGATTTCTATCAACTCACACCCGATCCACGGGGTGCCAATGACCTGGATGTCCTGCAGTTCGTTGATTCTACGGGGGCCGAAGCCGCGGTGTTCGCCTTTGCCGGCAGCCAGCCATGCGCCGAGTCGGTCAGCATGCGCGGGTTGCAGGCCGATGCGAATTACCGGATGGTTCGCCTCAATGATGACGCTGCAGAAAACACTGTAGGAGAACAGTTGATGGGGGCCGGCCTTGCCATGGAGCTTGGTGCCGACGATGCGATGCTGTGGCATTTCAAACGCATCGAGTAGTGCGCCTGCGTCAGTGCCGATTACAACAAACCCGACTGCCTGAAATCACCAAGGAGTAAAACATGATTGCACGACTGAGGTATTTAACGATAGGCGTATGTGTCGCAGTGGGCCTGGTGGCTCCGGGGAAGGCCGTTGCCCAGAATGACGATGCGACATTGGCGCTGGCTGAACTGTTGGGACCGGGTGCCGCGGGCTGGAAACTCACGCGTGCTCCAGCCACCGGTGTCGTCTCGAACCCGGACGGCCGGACCGGCCTGTCGCCAGGGCAGGGCGGTTCGATCATCCTGCAGAGCAGTGCCGATTCCGGGCCGGGGGTCGAACATCTCTTGGAGGTACGTTTTTTATCGACTAAGACCAATTCCGGTACCGTCGATATCAGGATGGGACGCGACGATGCGGCGCCCGACAGGAAGCCATTGGCCTTCTTTTTGACCGTGTCCAATGAGGCCAGCCTTCGTTACAGCTTTAGCAACCAACTGGTCGAAACCCCGGTACATGGCGTCATCAACGGCGAATACGAACTACTCGGGATCAACAAGCGCCAACTCAATTGGCCGGAGGATTATCGCAAACGCGTTGAATGGGCGTACGCCGGGCTGGAGACGGTCACGGAGCGGTCGTTCGCATTGCGGGTCACCAGTCGGTCCGACCGGGCGCAGGTTTTTCTCGACGACGGCCTGATCGCCGAATGGGTGGTCGGCGACGGCGTTGTCAACGGCAGCGTCGAGATCGAGCTGCGGGGTGAAGTTTTGCTTGGTTCGCTGCAGACCCGCGAGGTGGATCTCAATTCGCTGTATTTTCCCGTCCCCCTGGATCATCATGTCAACGCTTCTGCCATAAACGGCGCCCGGGTGGCACGGGAATCATTGGCGACGACGGATGGTGCGGCGCGCGTTGGCGGCGTTCCGTTCCTCCTGGCCAGGCCCGATGCTGCCGGCAACGATCATGTCGATGTCGGGCAGAGTTGGTTTGTGCACGCCAACCTGGCCGGTTACCTGCAGAACTTCAACGGGCCGTTCGGCGGCCGTTGGAAAAGTTTTACGACTGCCAAACCGGCACGAATACAATTTGCGGTGCCGACACACCCGTCCACCAGGCTGCATGACCTGGCCGCGGCAGACGACGAGACGGACAGTCTGCCGGTGTTCTCGGCGCAGTTTTATCTGCCGGATTCCGGCTTTCCCATCAGTGCGGAAGCGCCGGTGCCCGCCTTCAGGGCTGATGCCACCAGTGTCGAACGCCTGCCGGTTGAACTGACCGACGGTACCAACGGCGCCTTGCACCTGGTCACCTTCGAACTGGACATTGATCAGATTGCCGGTCTCAGCAAGCTTGAATCGCTCTCTGTCCAGACCCGGTACACGAACGGACGTACCATGCTGGGGCTGGAGTTGACCAAATCGGTACAACTCTTCCGCAGCTACCCGGACCCGATTTCCTACAGCTTCCACGGCGCTGGTTTGCCCAGTGCCGTGCATGTCTATGCCATGACGCTGGAACGACCGCGGATCGAGCTGGCGTTTGAGCCGGACAAGCTGGCCCATATCTGGATTGCTCCCGAAAGTCCGTCATACACGGTCACACTCACCAACTACGCAGATGCCGCACGCACCGTGTCGCTGCAGCTGCGGACGAGCAGCTACGACGGCGAAGAAGCGACAGACCAGAAGGAAACGCGGACGGTCATGCCGGGCACGACGATGGCCGTGCCGTTTTCGCTCAGCCTGCAACGTTACGGCAGTCACACGGTGGAACTGACGTTGGTCGACGGCGACCAGACCTGGACGGCCGGCCGGCGCCTGGCGTACCTGCATGCCGACACCCGTACCCGTGGCGGTTGGGAACGCGGAAAAGGCGCGCTGTGGGGGTACTGGGGCTATGCCAGTGGCCACTATGGTGTGCCGCGGGAGGAAGAGCTCCGGATCATGGCGCAGGCGGGCTGTGAGACTATGTCATTCGTAACCTTCGGCGAAACGACGCCCGAAGTGCAGGCGATCGGCAGGGAGTTCAAGATGAAAACACTGCCCGGTTTCGAGGGCTACGATAAGTGGTTATTGGGACAATTCGGCCACAACCTCAAAGGGGGTATGGCGCCGGAGGAGGCGGAGGCGATACTGCTGAAGGAGCTGAAGGCGCGGAGACGGTCACCCAGCGATCTGGACGAGGCGCGGTATATCGGTTTTTTCCCGGAGCCCAATATCGGCCAGATCACGCGCGGCAACCTGCCGGTTTATTACGGTGAGCC
>CAYWQM010000143.1:0-7915 GCA_964460215.1 uncultured Lentisphaerales bacterium | reverse complement strand
GATGGGCAGTAGGCAACAACCGGTGAGATCCCGACACTTAGGAAAGTGTCTCGCGCGTCTGAATTGACACCCCCGTAACCGCCGTTCTTGATTGCCCAGGCCGTACCCGACATGAAATGTATAAATTGGGTATCATTAGCCGCGGCGTAGTCGAACTGTGCGACCCCGATTTGCTTCAAGTTGGACATGCAGAGTACCCGCTTGGCCTTCTCTCTGGCACGGCTCAGGCCCGGCATCAGCATGGCGATCAGTATGGCTATGATGGCGGTCACCACGAGCAGTTCGATCAGGGTGAACCAGGACGAGCTTTTTCTCGTTGTTACTGCCGTCTGCCCCACGGGCTTTCGGGCTATTTCGGGTTGCGCCAGCAGTAGGTTGGTGAGCGTGACAGTTTGCCAAGTTTTACCCAACTTTATCTCTCTCTGTGATCGCTTCGATTGCACAGAAAATTAGCTTTGATTGGCGATCTTGTCAACGGCCGTTCACTGTGAGACGAGTGTCAGCGGCGTGGAGATATGACCCAGGTAGAAAGGCGGGTCTGCGGATTGAATAAACCGATTCCCGCGACCATAGTTTCACCATCGAAAAGATCATGCGCCGGCAGGTGGAAAAAAGCGTTGGCCCACAACCTCTCCCGCTATTTGGATCCGGGCAACTTTCGCCGGCAATCGATGGCCGGCGTACTCCGATTTTCGTGAACCGGGACGTGGGGCGACCAGTCGTAAATTCGAGCTTCTCCAAGCAAAAGGCGAGATAGATCCTGGAAACACTGGGCAAGGACCAACCATGAACCTCGCGACGATCAAAAACGAATTCGAGGCGAACGGATTCATCGTGGTGCCGCAGATGTTTTCCCCCACCGAGCTGGCGGAGGTCGACACGCAGGCAAAGGCGTATGTCGCCGACATCGTACCGTCGCTCGGTTTTGGCGACGTGTTTTACGAAGAGCCGCCGTCAAAGGCGATCAAGAGCCTGTTTCACATGAACACGCATTCGGACTTTTTCGATGGACTGCAGCGACATGAAGGTATGCTCGAGATGATGCGGGCACTTTTTCCCGGCAATATCTGCTGCAAAGGTGTCGGGCTCTTTGCCAAGTCGGCCGGTGACGGGTCTGTGACCCCGGCGCACCAGGACAACGGTTTCAACTACTACGAGCCGCCGTACTGCCTGAAGGCTTCGATCGCTCTTGACGCACATAGCCCGGACAACGGCGTGATGATCTGCCAGAAAGGCTCCCATAAACTCGGCGTGCAACCGCACCAGCCGTCCGGCGTCGTCGGCTTCAGTCAGACCCTCGTCGAACCGGTGGACACCGACCGTTATCCCGCGGTCGCTGTGTGCATGGAACCGGGTGACCTCTGCCTGCACCACACCGACACCGTGCACCGCAGCGGCTCCAACCGGACCAGTCGGTCACGACGGATGATCAGCCTCGTTTTCCACTCCGACCTGGCTCTCCACAATGAGGAAAAATTGGCTTGGGTCCGCAATGAACGCGAGCGCCTGTATGATAAGCTGAAGTAGTACAGGATACCTGGCAGAATTTCACATCATGAAACCCTGCCCGATTCCATCGACGAGATCCTGCGACCCGTTCTAGATTGCGAGACCCAAAATCCGACTGCTCCAGCGCATCAGGTTTATCCTGCCACGAAACAACTAGATATATACAGATGCACAAATGCGATCGCATAGCAGGTACCGCCTACTGCATGGACGGGATATTCGGCGACTACCTGAAGGCCATGTCCGATCAATGGCTCAAGGCCGCGCCGCAGGGCAATCCGGGCATGCTCGAGATGTTCCGTGACCGCGACCGCCGGCCGCTGCGGGATATGGTGCAATGGGCCGGCGAATTTGCCGGCAAATACCTGACCAGTGCGGTGCAGACGCTGCGTCTCACGGGCGACCCCGGACTCAAGGGGCAGATTGAAATGTTCGTCGGCGAGCTGATGACGTTGCAGGCCGACAACGGCTACCTGGGGCCGTGGCCATCGGAATGGGCCATGACGAATCTCGCGCCGAACTTTGTCCACGACACCGCAGAAGAGGATAGGAAAGGGGAGGGGACCTGGGACACATGGGGGCATTACCATATCACGCTGGGATTGTTGATGTGGCATGCCGACACCGGTGACGCTGCAGCACTCGCCTGTGCCTGCCGCATAGGCGATCTGCTTTGCGAAGTATATCTCGGGGACAAATCGCCGCGTCTGGCGGACACCCCCTACACCGAGATGAACCTGGCGCCCGCTCACTCCCTGGCGCTGCTCCATCAAGTCACGGGTGAACCGCGATACCGGCAGCTCGCTGAACAGATCGTCGACGAGTTCGCCGCGGTCGATGAGTCCGGTGCGTACCTGACCGGGAATTACCTCGAGGGGCCGTTGTCCGGCGTCGAATTTTTCGAGCTCCCGAAGCCGCGCTGGGAGAGCTTGCACCCGATCATGGCCTTGCCGGAGTTGTACGCAGTCACCGGGAACGAACGGTACCGCGATGCCTTCGAGCGAATGTGGTGGAGCATCGTAGCCACCGACCGGCACAACACCGGTGGCTTCAGTTCCGGCGAACAGGCCACCGGGGACCCGTTTGTTTTCTTTGGTATCGAGACTTGTTGTACCATCGCGTGGATCGCGCTCGGCGTCGAAATGTTGCGCATGACCGGTGACCCCCGGGTTGCCGACGAACTCGAATTCAGTACAGTGAACTCGGTGATCGGGCTGCACTCAGTCAGCGGCCGCTGGTGTACCTACGACACCCCCGCCGACGGTAAACGCTTCGCTTTTCTCCGTGATAATTGGCATGCGCGTCCGGGGTGTTCGGAACTGAGCTGCTGTGCGGTCAACGGTCCGCGCGGCATCGGCATGGTGTCGGACTGGGCGTTGATGCGGGTTGAAGAGGATGGAGGGGGTGCAGGATTGCTGCTGAACTGGTACGGGCCTTCGGAGATGACGGCGCGGCTGGATGATGCAGTCGAGATCACACTGCGCCAGGTCACCGAATACCCCTTTGACGGCCGTGTCGAGCTCGCTGTCGTGCCGTCTGCTCCTGCTGCGTTCTGTCTGAAACTGCGAATCCCGCAATGGTCGACGGACACACGGGTGACCGTCAACGGCGAGGCGATTGCGAATGTCGAACCCGGTGCGTATCTCGCGATCGATCGCGAGTGGCAGGGGGGTGACCTGGTCGTGATCGATTTTGACATGTCGCTGCATTTTTGGGTCGGCGAAAACGCTTGCGCGGGCCGCACCTCCATCTACCGGGGCCCGATTCTTCTGGCGTATGACCCGCGATACAATGACATCGACGGTATTGACCCGCCGGTACTCGACGCCAGTCAACTCGAATTCCAGACAGCCCAGTGGGAGCACTGGTTGCCGCCGGGGCTGCTGCTCGAGTTCACGGCGGCGAATGGGCAGGCAGTGCGGCTCTGTGACTTCGGCAGTGCCGGTGAAGCCGGCAGGGAATACAAGTCATGGCTGCAACTCGAAAACCTCGAGGACAACCATAGGTGTTTCTATGCCCCGCCGCTCGAACGCCGTTTGCGGGCGGAGATCGGGCGCTACGCGGCGCTCTATGAATTATATCCCGGTCGATCGCTGACCGGCGGCAATCCGAAGAGCCGGGTGATGGCGAGATTGTGCCGGGAATGGCCGGCTTTCGCACAGAACTGTGCGGCGGCGCGCGAGCAGATCGCTGCCGATCCTGATTCCGAAATGTCGAGAGCGCTCGCAGATGTGCTGACGCGGCTGACTGAGACGAGCGACATCCTCGAGCCGAATCTGCTCGAGCGCCTGGAGAAGGAGGTTGCGGAATTGGCGCTTCCATCCGTGAGTGAGGTGACGGGCTGGTGGGTCAGCGAGCTGCAGCCCCCGGTCCCGGACATCTGTCAGGCGGTGTTGCCGGATGACTCATCCATTACGAACCCGATTCAGCCACGCGGCCTGTGGTTTGATGTCAGCGCTGTCCACCGCAGCCGGCCGGGTGTTCTTTATCTGCGGGTTACCGTGGATATGCCTGAGGCGTCGGATTCCGGCATCAGCTATGGTGCTGATGGTCCCATCAAGGTCTGGGTCAACAGCACCGAGGTCGACTGTCGGCCCGGAGCGACCACCCCCGCCAGGGCCGACGAATATCAGGCCGCCGCAACGTGGCGGCAGGGCGACAATACGATTGTCTTTGCCTTTGACTCGGATGAAGGGGAGGCGTGGGGCGTGCACGTGGGGGCGCCTCATGTGTAAGCGCTACCTTCAATGCTGCCGACAGCTACCCGTACCTGGAGCTGTTGCAGTATCTGAAAGATGACGGCTACAGCGGCTAGGTCAGCTACGAGGGACCGGGCAGCAGCGATGCGGTCCTGGTCATGAAGTGCTACCGGCGCTTGTGGGATCTGATGCTGGCAGGCGACTGATTGCCGGCAGCCGTAGTCTTGTTTATCGTCGCGATTTGTGTGGCAACTTGAAGGTCTTTGTCGATACCTGTTCTGCAGAAGTATGTGGCCGTCGAAATCAATTTTCCTACCAGTAAAAGAGGATAATTAGCGGTACTTGTTGTCGTTGCGAGACGAATTGGTATGTTAGGCAGCAACACACACTGATCAATGAGGGCCACCTATGCTCAGCAACGAACAATATCAGTATTTCCAGACCTTCGGCTTTGTCATCTTGCGCCAGTTCTTCACCTCCGACGAGGTGGAGACCCTCCGTGAAGAATTCGAGAAAGGCCTTAATCTGGCTTACGCGGACCGCCCCTTCGATGGCTCTGAGCGATACTGGACATCGCAACTGGGGCCTGCTACCCCCTTCTATGCCAGCCTGCCTGAGGACGAGCGTTTCTGGTCGATCGCCGCGCAGCTCTACGGCGAAGATGCCTTCGTCGCCAACACCGACGCCAATCGCTACATCGGTGATACCCCCTGGCATTTCGATCATTTCATCGACCCCGCCGAAGACTGCTACGGGGTCAAATTCGTCTTCTACCTTGATCCCGTCGGCCCCGATAGTGGCTCCCTGCGGTTGGTGCCCGGTTCGCACAAGCTTCCCTTGCATGACGAACTGCGCGAGAATATGCCGCTGATGGGGCTGAGTGTGGAAGATGTCCCCTCGTATGCCAGCACCTGCGAGCCGGTCGACGTGCTTGCCTTTGACATGCGCTGCTGGCACGCCAGCAGCGGCGGGTCCGACGGGCGCCGTATGAGCACCTGCTGCTACTATAAAAACCCCGAGACCCCCGAGGAAGAACAAGGTGCGCGCAAACGCGTTGCGCTAAACCGTAGAACATCGGACGAATACGACCTTGCCGACACCTCGCTTTTTCATCCCCACTGGGTCGCCAACCCCCAAGGCAGCTCCCTGCGGCAAGGCTGGATCGAACGGCTGAAGGAGTTGGGTTTCTTGCAGTCGGCGGGGTGAGGTGTGGCCAAATCGATTCAGGTGAGCCTGGCGGTCACTTGCGCCAAGAGCGCTTCACCCCGGGCGTAACGGTCGAGGTTGTCGGCGGCGAATTGTGCCCGCTTGCGCGAAGTGCCGTCGGTTGAACCTGCCGTGTGGGGCATGGTGAATACATTGGGCAGTTGGTAAACGTCTAAGCTGGGGTCGGGTGGTTCCTGAGTAAAGACGTCGAGTCCGGCCCCTCCCAGGCGTTTATTCACAAGGGCATTGTAGAGTGCTTGCTCATCGACAAGCTCGCCGCGGGCGACATTTATCAGGCAGGCGGATTCTTTCATCAGCTCGATGCGCTGCGCGTCGATGGTGTGACGGGTTTGGGGTGTCAGGTGGAGGTGCAGCGACAAATAATCGCTTTCGGCCACTACCCGGTCCAGGTCGTCGGGGCCGCCGAGGAAGTCGGGTTCGATTTCCTCGAGGATTTCTTTCTCGATGGGGCGAACGTCAATACTCCAGATTCGCAGTCCAAAGGGTTTGGCTCGTCGGGCCAGCTCCTGGGCGCTGGCACCGAAGCCGATCAGGCCGAGGGTGCGGCCGATGAGCTCGGTGCCGGTGGGGAAATACAGTTTGCCGCGGTCGAAGTTCTGCCGGGCTTCGTTGTAACCGTGTGCGTGCATGAGGATGAACATCATGGCGCTTTGGGCCATGGCCACACTGCTGAGTTGTCCAGGAGCATGGGCGAGCAGCAGTCCGGTTCCGAGAATGCCCTCGACATCGACGTGGTCGAGACCGGTGGTTTGCGCCTGGAGAAATTTGACGCCGGCCTCAACAGCTATCGCCAATAGCTCCGAGCTGATATTGCCCCCCAGGTCGACAATCACTTCGATGCCCTCGAATTGCGGCGCTGCCGGTTGGTCGCGGTCGAAAATTTGCAGGTGGTGGCGGGTGCTTACGGTCTCGATGATATCGGCACTCCAGGGCGTCGCCAGCTCGGCGACCGGATGGGGAAGGAAAAGGACATTGAGTTTGCGCATGGCGAAGTTCTCCGATGAATGGGTACGTTTCAGGTTATAAGATCAGTGCCGATACTTTCTTGGAACGCCGTCGTTTCTTCGGTCTTGGTAACGGTGAGCGTAACGCTTGCCTTGGAACATAGACTCTCCTATCGCTGTATACTAAAAGCTTGTCGGTTAAAAACGATTGCCTGTTGGGGTAAGATGGGGGATGTCCGGAGACAGGAATTTTCGCCGGTGTCATCGGGTTATGTCTCTTTATCCGGAATCAGGCTTCTTTCGGGTTGCCCTTTTGAAATTGCGATTGGCCTTGCAAAAGGATAACTTCCGATAGTTACAACCAAGGAGTATGTCTCATGGCTTTTAAGTATTCGGTGTCCGGCCTCACCCTCGGCTTTTCTGGGTACGATTTTTCCGAAGAACCTGAAATCATTTTAAAGGCAATCAAAAATGCCGGGTTCGATGGGATCGACGTATTTGACAACCCGCAGAAGCGGAACGCAGAACGGCTGCGAAAAATGGCAAATTCCCTCGACCTGGCTGTTCCCGAAGTATTGGGTAATTGGGGAGGGGAAGGCAGGGACCTGGCGGGAGGGGATGAAAAGACCAGGGAAGAAGCAGTCGAATATGCGAAAGAAGCCATTGATTACTGTGTCGACCTCGGGTCTCCGGTGTTTGGCTTTTGTCTCCCCCAGCCCGGTGCGAGCGAGGCACCTATTTCCGTACTGCCTGTCGAGACGCTGAAAGGCAATATTGTCGACGGACTCAAAAAAATATGCACTTACGCTGCCGAACGAAACGTAACTGTTGCTGTTGAGCCGTTAAACTGTTACGAAAGTTATCCCTGTTTGATGAATACCCTGACTGAAACAATGCGGGTGATTGAGCAACTGGATTGCGACAATATCGGTCTTCAACCGGACGTGTTTCACATGAATATAGGAGAACATTCGATTACCGACGCGATAAAGACTTTTAAGGATCACATCGTGACGTTTCACATGAACGAAACCAACCACTTCAAATTCGGAACCGGCCACGCCGACGTCAAGGCGATCATGCAAACGCTGAAGGAAATAGGTTTCTCCGGTTACATGACTGTATACATGCCGTTGATGACGAGGGAACTTTTCAACATGGCCTTCCGCGGCATGGTCGACGAAGGCACGACACCTGAAAAACCTGATTTGGACAGGCTCCTGACTGAAACGATCGGGTATATGAAAAGCGTGGAAGCCGAGATCAGCTAAGAAGAAGGTTGCTTTCCAGTCCGGGCCCAGGACAAAGCCGGGCTGGGCGTCGAGGCCAACCTGGAGACGATTCGGCGGTCTCTCGGGGATGTGGAAATCAAGGTCGCGGGACGGCCGATCTATTCAACGTCGGCAGTGTGATCAATCGCAAGAACCGTCCGGAACCCGATCTCGGCACTGGCATTGACCGGTGCGGTGTTATAGCGTGAACCGCTTTGACAATGGACAGGATGGTAACTCCAGCAGCCACCTCGGACTACCTTTG
>CAYWQM010000142.1:0-8234 GCA_964460215.1 uncultured Lentisphaerales bacterium | reverse complement strand
GAAGTTTGGCGGCGTGATTGACAATCTGGTCCATCGCCAGAAAGAGAAAATCGCTGTACTGGATATCCAGGATAGGACGCAACCCTGCCAGCGCCGCACCGATGCCCAGGCCGACACTCCCTGCTTCGGCGATCGGGGTGTCGATGAGCTGATCTCGAAATTCCTCTTCCAGTCCGAGGGTGACGGTGAAAACACCCCCCCAGCCACCGGGTATGGAGATGTCCTCGCCCATGCAAAAAACGTTTTTGTCGCGGCGCATTTCCTCGATCAACCCGTCGCGCAGCGCCGGTGCTATAGCGATTTTTTTCATGATTCCACCGGCTCCGCGTAGACATATCGAAACGCTTCTTCCGGATCCGGATCCGGTGCCGCCAGGGCGGTCTCGATGACCGCTTCGATTTCGGTTTCCAGTTCGGTCTGCATTTCTGCCAGCAGCGATGTTTCCGCGTGGCCGTCGCGCAGCAGAATTTCTTCAAATCGTTTCACGGGTTCCTGCTCCAGCGCGTGGTCGCGTTCGTCCTCAGGCATGTAGTTGCACGGGTCCCGTCGGTTATGCCCGGTGATGCGGTAGGTCATCGCCTCGATAATGGTTGGGCCTTCTCCGGCACGGGCTCGCTCGACGGCGGTCCGAGCCGTTTCATGCACCTCGAGAACGTCGTTGCCATCGATTGTGACGCCCGGAATCCCGTAAGCGGCTGCTATCCCGGACAGCTGCTCCAGCTTGGTGTTGCGGGAGTAGTGAGTGGAGGCGGCGTACCGGTTGTTTTCGATGACATATAAAATCGGCAAATCCCAGATCGCACCCATGTTGACCGCTTCGTGGAAGATGCCTTCGGCGACGCCGCCATCGCCGCTGAATGATACGGCGACATGGTCTTCCCCGCGTCTCTTGAAGGCCAACGCCATGCCCGTGGCGATAGGGATGCCGCCGCCTACAATGGCGATGGACGGCACCATGCCCTTGGTAATGTCTCCGACATGCATCGAACCGCCTCGTCCTTTGCAGCAGCCGGTAGTCTTGCCCAGCAATTCGGCGATGAACGACGGCAGGGAGACGCCCTTGGCCAGTGCATGGGCATGGGGTCGGTGGGTGCTGGTAATGATGTCCGTCTCACGCAAAGCGCGACAGACGCCGACGGCCACGGCTTCCTGGCCGAGCGACTGGTGCAGTGTGCCCGGAATAGTGCCTTCCAGGAAAAGTTGGCTCAGGCGCTCTTCCACCTTCCGGATGAGCAGCATCTGGCGATGGAATTCGAGCAGGTCGGCGGTCGAATATGGCATGTGGAGTTCAGAGGTTCAGGTTTAAGGTTCAGGTTCTGAATTTGCGGCGTCAAGCACATCCTGACGGGTGATCATGCCATGGTTCCCCGTTCCTTTTAGCTGCGACAGGTCAACTGACATTTTTTTCGCGAGATTGCGGATCAGGGGCGATACGCGCGGCGCATCTTCTGCCGGTCGCCTGACCGTGATCGGTTTTTCCTTGTCCAGTTCCGGCTGTTCGGCAGCGGTGTCGGCGGGCGTCAGGGCGTCGGGCAGGGGTTCTCCGGCCGTCCCGACATAGGCGATTACCTCGCCGACCTGGATGATATCGCCGTCTTCTGCCAGCAGTTTCAGTACAGTTCCCTCGGCTGCCGACTCGAGCTCCGTCACTGCCTTGTCGGTTTCAATGGCTGCCAGCGGCTGGCCGCGCTTCACCGTATCGCCCGTTTTTACTTTCCACTCGATCAACGTGATCGTGTCGGCGGTGGCTGCCAAATCCGGCATCATGATTGGTTTTGCCATGTCAGCTATTCCGGATATTCAAAATCAGGAGTCCCATAAATTTCCGATATGTCGAGGCGTTTCAGGAGAATCCCGTATTCGGTGGGGGATATGTATGGTCCCAGATGATTCAGGCGCCTTCGGGTTGTGTGTCCGGATATTCGGGAAGACGGCCTTGCCGCCTCCCGTAACGGAACGATCATTCCAGAATTGTGGGCATCCAAGTCCGTCATGCATAGCTCGAGATCATAATCCTCTGCGGCAGTGCCCGGTAATTGACGCCTTCCCGGTTGTGTTTTTTCGTTCGCTATAATTCACGGCAGCAGGGAACCGACACAGGGGCATGAGATCAGGTTTGCCGACGGGAATTTACTCAATTGACGCACGCCGTCCTTGGTTACGACAAATTGCTCCTCAATTCGCGCCGCATCGTTTCCTTCGCCGCAATATGTTTCAAAGGCCATGACCATATTTTCTTCGATCACTTCGGGGTTGTCGAAAGAGAAAAACCGGCTGATCACCGGCTTCCCCCAGTGCGTGATGCCGATCCCGTGGGCCACCTGGAGGGCGAAGGCCTCGGCCTCGCTCGACAGTCCCATCTCTTCATGGGACGGCCAGATTTCGGCAATCTCCGCGGTGCTCACACCGGGCTTCACCTTGGCCACAGCATCAAACAGCCAGTCATAGGATTTCTGGTATACGTCGAGCTGCAGGCTGGAAGGCTTGCCGATCACAAATGTCTGGTAGTAGCATGTCTTGTAGCCGTTGAAAACGCTGACCACGTCGATGAAAAGCATATCGCCCATGCGCAGCATGCGGTCTGACCAGTCGTGCGGATGCGGGTAGGCCCGATTGCCGGAGATGACGTTAATATTTTGCATTTCCTCGGCGCCGAGCCGGTACATGGTCTCGCGCATGAACCCGGCGATGTCGCTTTCACGAACGCCCGGGGCCGCCGTGTTGACCACTTCCCAAAACGCCGCTTCGACGATGGAAATGGATGTCTCGATCAACTCCACCTCCTCCGGGGTCTTGATCTTCGAGGCTTCGAGCAGGCATTGCTGGCCGTCAACGACTTTTATCCCCTCGTCTTCCAACGCCCGAATGATCAGGATCTCGGACAGGTCGATGCCCACCGGCTCATTCTGTACGCCGTACTGAGTGAGGTGGTCCTTGACCATGCTGGCAAATTTCTTGGCATTCTCCTCGCCTACCGCCCGCGGGAAGGCGCCCCGCCAGGTGCCGATCGAGGGGTACATGCGGTCAGCGATCCACGGACAGAGTTTTTTCTTGGCGGCGATAGCGCTGCCAAGCTCGTAGAGGATTGGTTCCTCGCCGGCGACCATCAGGGCGCTGCGCAGCAGCTTGTTGTTGGCCCAGTCGTTGACCTTCGTGCTGGTGATGTAGCGAATCCAATCCTGATCAAACACCAGGAGCGTTGCAATCCCTTCCTTGACCATCTGTTCGTTGGTCTTGCGAACCCGATCTTTGCGAAGCTTGTCGTAGTCAATGCGGATTTCGCAATCTTTGGCCATTAATCCCAGAGTCATGATAGAAGTCTCCTTGCTTTTGAACTGCGATGCTTAGGCAAAATACAATCCACCGTTGAGATTCAGTAGTCCCCCCGTCATATACGAGCCGGCATCGGACGACAGCCAGATGATTGTGCCTGCCATGTCCCGTCCTTCCGCGTACCGCCCGAGGGGAATTGTTTCCAGTTCCTCGTCTTTCAGTTCATCGAACGTCATGCCCCGTTCTTTCGCTTCGTTACGCATAAAGCTCCAGTGCATTTCGGTGGCCGCCAGACCGGGGCACAGGGCGTTGACGGTCACGTTGTAAGTGGCCATCTCGCGGGCCAGCGTGATCGTCAGTGTATGAACTGCGCCCTTCGAGGAACAGTAGGCCGCATACCCCGGGAACCCCAGCTTCCCTCCGTAGGAACCAAGATTGACGATGGCGCCGTGCTTTTGTTCCCGCATTTGCTGCGAGGCGTATTTGCAGCCGAAGAAAATCCCCTTGAAATTGACGGAAAAAATCCGGTCGATGATCTCGACATCCATGTCGGCCACGAGGCCTTCATCCAGGTGCATGCCGGCGTTGTTCACCATGATGTCGAGCCGGCCGAACTTCTCGACCGCGCCGGCAATCAAGTCACGGACATCGGTTTCAACACTTACATCGACTTCCTTGGAATAGCCATCGTTTTCCGGATGGGCTTCCTTAATGGCGTCGAACATTTCGTGAATATTGGGTGAAATGTCGGCAACCACGACGTGCACGCCGTGTTCAGCCAATGCTTCCGCTGTTCCTTGACCGAGTCCCCTGGCGGCTCCGGTGATCACTGCGACTTTGCCTGCGACATCGTTGAAGGGTTGCTTGGGCATGTCAATCTTCCTGTTGGCTGTTGGATGACTGGTGCCGGACGAAAACCCCGCTGTAGGGGATTTTCATTCAGGCACTGAACAGATATGTATGAATTTAGGTTTGGCAGTATAGTTACGGTATTCGCCGCTCATGGAAGGTCAAGCGAAAGGGCAGTAAGATGTCCTGGACGAATTGAGCAAACGCATGGATGCGGCGGGGACAAGATGTATCCCTGCCTCCAACTGAATGGAATCTTACAATGGCGAGATCGCGTACACTTGCAAACGGGGGCACCCCTGCGGTTGCCTGGCAATTGAACGAAAGCGGTATTGCGGTATGGCCGGTCGGTGCTTTTGAACAACACGGTCCGCACTTGCCGGTGAATACGGATAGCCTGCTGGCGCAATATTTTGGCGAATTCGTTGCCGCCGGGCTGGGCGCCTGCCTGTTGCCGCTGCAAGCTGTCGGCACCAGCCTGGAACACACCGGGTTTCGCGGCTCCTTCAGCCTGACCCCGGAGTTGCTGATGCAGCTCGTCCGCAATTGGGCCGATGAGCTGGAAGCCCAGAACTTTCACACCTGCATCGTCGTCAACTTTCACGGTGGTAACTTTTCATTGGCCCCGGCGATCCGCGACATCAACCGCAAAGACCGATCCATCAAGTTTCTCCTGGTCAATTCCTGGGAGTTTATTTCTCCGCCCACCGACGAGGTCCACGGGGGGGAGTTTGAAACCAGCCTGATGCTCCATCTCTTTCCGTCGCTGGTGAAGAAGAATGCTGTCGACGAGGATCCACACAAGGCGGAACCGCCGTTCGGTAAAAGTGACCTGAATACGTTTGGGTTCGGTCGGATAAGCTGCTCGGGTGTGTGGGGATACCCAACGAAAGCCAGTGCACCAAAGGGCAGAAAGTGGGTGGCGGGGATGAAGGCGGGCATGCTGCCGCATATCAACAAGCAACTCGACCGCCTGTCGCAGGATCGGCGCTACGGCGGCCCGGGGCCTGTTGCCTTGCGACCGATGACTGAAGCGGACATCCCCCTTGGCATGCGGCTGAAGCGCCTGGCTCATTGGAACCAGCTCGAGGATGACTGGCGGATGCTGCTGTCTGCATCCGGTGGCGGAAACTTCGTTGCGCTCCACAATGGACTTGCGTCCGGCACGGTTACGACGGTGACCTATCAGGATCATTTTTCATGGATCGGCATGGTGCTTGTCGATCCGCCCAGCCGCCGGTGCGGTGTGGGCAAGGCGCTGTTGACGGCTGCGGTCGATTACGCCGCGGCGTTCGGGCCGGTTCGGCTCGACGCAACGCCGGCCGGCGAAAAGCTCTACGATGCACTGGGGTTTCGGGAGGAGTCTCGACTGGCCCGATACGAGTGCCGGAATTTCGCGGAAGTACCGCCGTCTGTGGCGGTGAGAATCAAACCGATCACTGCGAGATCGATCAATGCCGTAGCGACCTATGACGCGCAAATATTCGGGGCCGAGCGGAAGTCCGTTCTGAAATCGCTGCAGTCGATGGCACCGGAGCTTGGATACGTGGCGATGGACGGCAAGGCGATCATCGGTTTCTGCCTGGGCAGGGGAGGGGAGGAGTTTACGCAAATCGGTCCGGTGGTAGCCGATTCGCCGGCCACTGCCGCGGCGCTGCTCTATCGAGCGCTCGCACAATGCCGGGGGCAGGATGTGATTGTTGACAGCCTCGACCGGCAGGCGGCGTTCAATGGGATTTTAGCGGAACTCGGCTTTCAGGTGCAGCGCCCGTTCATTCGCATGTGTAAGGGCAAGCTGAAGTCCCCGGGCGTTCCGAAGATGCAGTTCGCTATCGCGGGCCCCGAGGTGGGTTAGGATATATTTGCAGCCTGCTTACTGTTGTTGCAGCCGTCCGCGCAGGTGCTCGGCCAGCTGGACATTTCCCTCTGCGGTCGCCAGTTCGATTGCTTTCTGGTACTGGGCAATCCCGTCGTTCGGCATATTCTGGATGAAGAAGGCGTCGCCCAGATTTATCCGGGTATGGGTGCTGTTCGGTCGCAGTTCGATTGATTTTTTCAGGTGAACGATCGCGGTAGGATCACGTTTCTGGTTGAGTAAGGCCCCGAGAAGGCGTAGCCATTCGGGGTCCTCGGGTGAGAGTCGCACCGCTTCGCGAAAGTGCTGGAGGGCCCGATCGAGCTGTTGCAGATAGACCAATGAATTGCCTAGCAGGGCGTGTGCGTGGGACGACTCGGGATTGATCCGAAGCGCCTCGTTGCATTGCTGTGCCGTCTGGGCAAATTGTTCGGAACGGACCAGGGTCTCCGCCAGTTTAATGCGCCACTCGTAGACGTCCGGTGCGAGCTCGACGGCTTTTCTCAGTGCCGTCGCGGCCTCCTCGTTCTTTTTCTGATACCGCAGAATCGTGGCAAGCTGTCCGTAGACACCCGCCCCGCCCCGCTGATGCTCGGCTGCATCGCGGAGATAGAGAGCGCCATTGTCGAGAATCCGTTGCCTATTCTCGGCAACCTCCGATCGCAGAAGGAAAAGCTGTGCCAGGTGCTCCATGCTCATATGCTGCGGTGACTCGAGCCAGTGTGCTTCGAACGGGACGGACAGCGTTCGGCGCTGCCGTACGTCGGCGTCGAGCAGTTTGGCATCCTCGAGCAACGTGTCGACATCGACTGTTCCGCGATAAACCGCCATGATCCGCCCTTTGTCATCGATCAGGAAGCTGGTCGGCACCGCTAGTGGCACGACGCGCGCGAAGATATGGTCGTTGACTGTCTGCAGTCCGTCCAGCGACGCGGCATCGACCAGCCCCGCCTGGAAGGGGAACTGCAGCTTGTCGAGCAAGCGCCAGACATCCGCCGTCTCGGTCTGCTTTCTTTCATCGACGCTGTCGACGCTCAGGGCGATGATGTTCAGCCCGGCATTTTTCAGCTGTTGCTGGTCCCGGGTCCACTGCATCAATTCGCGGTGGCAGGGCGCGCACCAACTAGCCCAGAGATTGACCAGCGTCGGCCCCTTATTGTCCAGGTTCAGAAACAGTTGCGCACCTTGCCGATCTCGGTAGCTGATACGGGGCAGCAGCGGTCCGGATGCCAGAAACACACGCCCCGCGCTGGTCGCCGGCTTGCCGGCAAGGACCGTGGGCGTAAGGGGGGCCCTCCCGGGCGGGCGTGTCCACCGCCGGGCTTCTCCGGTGCCCTGGGTAACATGATACTGACGGTCGGGTTGCAGGCCGGTGAACGTCTCGGTCTCGCCGCCGGGCCAGCGGACAGTCACCTTCTCGATCGAGGTGCTGCGGCCCAGCCCGAAGTGCAGCCACTTGCTGGATTGGGCGAGAAAACCCTCTCCGGCGCGGAGGGTCCGGATCAAAGGTTTCGCCTCATCGCCACCCAGGTGGACCTTGACCCGGGCGCCGATGGCGTCCCGATTACACGTCTTACCTTCCAGGCGAATCGCCAGGAAGTGGTTGCCCGTAGGCACGTCGTTGCGCATGTATCGGAGCTGCGGCGCCGTGCGATTGCGCAGCCAGAAATCGAGGTCCCCGTCGTGATCCCAGTCGACGAAGGCGGCGCCGCGGCCGTCATCGGAGAAATCGAGGCCGCTGATCGGGGAGATGTCGGCGAATCGCCCATCCTGCATATTGAGGAAGACACAGTGCCGCTCGTAGCCGCTCATCGAGCGCCCCTCCTCCTGCATGCGCACAACCTCGAAGTTGGCCGCCCTGTAGGCCTCCTGCTCTCCCGCACGACTTGGTATTTGCGACACGACCTGCCGCCAAAAAAAACTTCACAAATCCTTCGTATCGGGAGCGGACAGGTTGCCGTTGGTCACCAGGATGTCGTCCCAGCCGTTGTTGTTGAGGTCGCAGAATAGAGAGGACCATGCCCACCGCCCCATCGTCACCCCCGCATCGACACTGACGTCGGTAAAGGAGCTGTCGCCGTTGTTTGCAAAGAGGGTGTTGCCGCGCGCCAGGCGTTGGAAGGATTTGCGAGCGAAAGGGGAGAGGTCACGTGTGAATTGATCCTGAGTAACGATCCGGTTGCCGGCGTTTGAGTACATGTTGCTGACGTAAACATCCATCAGGCCGTCGCGGTTGTAGTCGCCCCACGTGACAGAC
>CAYWQM010000141.1:0-8242 GCA_964460215.1 uncultured Lentisphaerales bacterium | reverse complement strand
TATTCGATTCAAAGCACGTTATAGTTAATTTTCCAGCCGATTCCAAGAAAAAAAAAGTCTCTCAAGCATACGCTTTCGATATCGCGAGTTCGGTAACCACAGTTCGAATTGAAAAGGGGTGTTACATTGTCAGGTGTCGGGATACACGGACCCCTAATTCCAAACTGGTTGGGAAAACAGTGATAATCAATATATTTTTTGTCGGGCTGGGCGGTTTTATCGGCGCCGTCTGCCGCTATCTAGCAAGCCTCGGCATCCAGCATTTATTGGGGGAAAAAACGCTCTGGATGCCTGTTGGTACTTTGTTCGTCAACATCGTGGGCTGTTTCGTGATTGGCCTGCTCGAAGGACTGGCTGCAAATCGGGCGTTTTTTGCGGACGAAATACGGCTGTTGGTTTTTGTCGGGGTTCTGGGAGGATTTACGACTTTTTCGGCATTCGGCTTCGAGGCCTACACGCTGCTTGACAACAAGCAACCTGGCGCCGCATTAGCTCATATCGGCTTGCATCTGGTAGCGGGACTTGGCGCCGTTTATCTTGGAATTCTGGTATCGCGCATCGGGCAATGATTGCGGTCTTAGACTATCCAAAAAAGGCATAGTACGGCTGGTCAGTGGCCAACCGATGCAACAGCACCCCGAGTTCGAGGGCGTGGTAGTCGCCCCACATGGAAGATTCACCGCACGGAATCGACCTTCCTTCGGGCACATGATCCCAGCCATTCGGCCGGTGGTAGATGGCGTGCAGGATCAAGCCCTGGTGGGCATCGTCCGTTGACAGGTAGGGTTCTTCGAACAAGCGTCGTGCCACCGTCAGGCCGGCTTGCAGGTATTTGCTCCCCTCCTCTGTGCAACCGCGGCCGTTAAGGTAGCGTCCGAGCCGGATCAGGCCCTGGGCCGAAATCGCCGCCGCCGAGCTGTCCACTGGTTCATAGGCATTGTAGGGGTCGGCCGGCAGTTCACGGTACCCCTTCATGTATGCCAGGCCCGGCGCCCCAGTGTCCCAGTAGGGAATACCGTCGGTCGGCGTTTCCCTGATATAGAAGTCGGCGCAGGCGACAGCGACGTCGATGAACCGGTTGGTCACCGCCTCGCGACTGCCGTAAAGGTCGGCGGCGCACGTCTCAAAGACCTCGTCCGGCAAGGAATCGATGAATTCGAGTTGCTCGGGGTAGCCGCACAGAATCCAGGCGTGACCGCGGGTCCAGGTCGAGAACGGCGTGTAGCCCTGCTGGGTACTGGGACAACGATAGGAACCATCGTTGAGATTAAAAATCGACTCATGCGCAACGCGTCCGGGGACGTCCCAAGAGTCGCGTTCTGTCCCGAAATATACATTGTATTGCGCTGTCGTCTCCGCATGACGCCAAGCCCGGTCCAGCAGGTTGATTTGCCGGTCTTTCTCGCCCATAAGCACATGTCCGAGCCGGTCGCTCATTGCCAGCACCCGAAGCGATCGAATGGTGTCGGAAAACAGGGAGTGCGGTCCATTGAATGAATAGATGTATCCGAGACCGTTGGGCAGGTCGGTCCAGCGTGCCGCCTGGACCGCACCCGACAGTTTTAGCGCCAGTTCATAGAAGTTCTGCTCCCAATTGTTCATCGGGATCCGGCCCTCCCGCATCAGCCGCAGCAGGTTGCCGTATGTGCTGACGTTATTGAACCCGTGGTCGTGTACACCGACATGGCTGACGTGACCAGCCATGTCGGCGACAGTCCGGCGGCGGCCGAGCTCGAGAAACTGGGCGTCACCGGTAACGTCGTATTGAAGCACGGCGCTGCCAAACTGAAAGCCCTGGGTCCATTCGGTCCAGCCACGGGTGGTGTAGCGCCCTTTTACCGTGAACACCGGGGTACCATCGGCCGCGTCCCAGGAGTTCTCGATATCGATAATTTTCCTGCCTGCGAGCTCAAAGAGTTGCCGCAACCTGGCGGACAGATCGGCGGGGGTGACGTCATAGTCGATGTCAATCATAGTTTCAGGTTTGAGGTGTCAGGTTTCGGGTATTTCGGTGTCGGGATTTCAAAACGTAAGATCCGTGAGCTTGGAGATTACGAGTGGGATTATGAGATTTCAATACCGCGATGCTGCAGTTCGACCATAATCGTCTGTGCTGCCTGTTGCGGCGAGAGGTCATCGGTGTCGATGGTCATCTGGGCAACGCTGTCATATGCGGTGCGGCGTTCGTCGAGTTTCACTTTGATTTCGGTCAGTGCGTCGTGCCTGGTGAGAGCGGGTCGATTCGAGTCGTTGCGGATCCGCCCCAACAGCGTCTCCGGTGCTGCCTGCAGCAGAACTACGAAGCCATCGGCCGTGAGACAGGTGGCATTCGCTGGATCGACAATGGCGCCACCACCCGTTGAAATGATGACCCCGTCATGGGCGGCGGCGGCGGCGACCGCGAGGCGTTCGCGTTCGCGAAAAGCCGCTTCGCCGTCGTCCTGGAAAATCGCACGGATACTCTTGCCGGCCGCCTTTGCTATTTCGAGATCGGTCTCGATCAGCGGTCGTCCCAGATACCGGCTCAAAAGCGCCCCCACAGCGCTCTTGCCGGTGCCGCGATATCCGATAAGAACAATGTTCATGATCGGTCCTGTGCGGTAATATCGGCGAGGCGCTCGAAAAAGTCCGGAAACGACTTGGCGACACATCCCGGGTTACTGATCACAACGCCGGGCACGCGGAGTCCGGCAATTGCGAAGGCCATTGCAAGGCGATGATCATTGTATGTCTCGATGGTTGCGCCCTGCATACTTTCACCGGCGCAGCCACGGACGACCAGACGATCGCCTGCATCTTCGGCATCGACACCCAGGCGCTGGAGTTCGGCTGCGGTGGCGGCGAGACGGTCGCTTTCCTTGATGCGCAAATGTTCCACGCCTGTAAAAACGCTGGTACCGTCGGCAAAGGCTGCAACGACCGCCAAAGTTGGGACCAAGTCCGGATAGTTCGACATATCCGTCTCGATCGGCTTCAACGGCCGGCCCTGCAGCTCGACGGCGTCCTCTGTGAACTCTGCATGACAGTTCATTCTCTGCAGGGCTTCCACAATATAGCGGTCGCCCTGATCGGAATCCGGCCGCAACCCGTTGACGCGGACGTTACCGCCAGTCACCGCGGCGGCGGCGAAGAAGTAGGAGGCACTGGAGTAATCGCCTTCGATGGCTGTCTGCAAAGGTTGATAGCGCTGGCCGGCAGTGACCCGAAAGCTGTTCGCGTCGACTTCGGTCTTGACGCCAAATGCCTGCATTGCAGCGATCGTCGTGTCGATATAGGGGCGCGATTTGATCTCCCCGGCGGCGTGAATAGTGACGTCCTCGTCGGCGAACGGCGCCGCAATGAGGATTGCCGAGAAATACTGCGACGATGCTTGACCGCACAGATGGGTGGTACCGCCGCGGATGCCGCCACCTTGAACGAGCAGTGGCGGCATTCCGTTACCGTGCATGGAGGACGCAGTTATCCCGAGGGGTGCCAGTGCTGTGAGCAAGTCGGCGATCGGCCGACCGCTGCACATCCGCTCGTCGCCGGTCAGGGTCACGTTGCCGCCGGCAACCAGCGCTGCAATCGGTGTAAGGAAGCGTATGCCGACGCCGGAGTTGCCAATGAAAATTTCGTTGTCAGGTGCGTGCAGTCGGCCGCCGGCACCATGGATAACAGCAGTGCCGGCAGCCTCGTCCAGTTCGACAGGAATCCCGAGGCTGCGGATGGCGTTAAGCGCGTGGTGCTGGTCCTCGCCCAGCAGCAAGTGATCAAGTCGCGAGGCACCGTCTGCCAGCGCGGCGATGAAGATGTAGCGCAGCGAATGCGCCTTACTCGGCGGTGCGCTGATGGCAACGTCGAGGGATTGGACCGGGTGGATTTGGATGGAGGTGTCAGGCATGACAGTTCGGTTAGGGTTGTTGGTATACTATACCGCCTCGCCTTCTCGCGCGGGTGAAACACGTCAATCCAGTCAATTTAAGGTAGTAAGGGCCTGGGCCTAAGAAATTTGAGTTGGATGGGCTTGCGACATCAGGTCGCTTTATCGCGGTTGGAGAGCCTCTTTGAGTGCCTGGCGCATAACGTCTACAGGCGCAGATTGATCGGTCCATATCTCGAAGCTTTTGACGCCCTGGTACAGGAGCATGGCACGACCGTCCGCGACGCGACAGCCGGCAGCTTCGGCCGCTTGCAGCAATGGGGTCTTCCGGTAGATCATATCCATTACGTTACGGCCAGGGGTCAGGAAGTCTGTCGGGATGGCCAGGGTCTCACCGTCCATACCAACGCTGGTGGCCTGGATAATGGTAGGCGCTTCGGCTACGGCGTCCGGCAGCAAGCCGTCGGTCGGGGCAAATGTGGACACCTCACATTTCGGCGCAAACTCTCGCAGGGCAACAGCGAGGGTCACAGCCTTTTCGACGGTGCGGTTCACCAGAACAAGATGTGCAGCGCCATGATGAGCGAAGTGCGTGGCTGTGGCTCGGGTTGCACCGCCGGTCCCCCAGAAAATGAAGGTGCCGCCGGCGATATCGATCCCGAAGGCCTCGTTGAGGGCGCGTTCGAGACCGTAGCCGTCGGTCGAATATCCGTGCAGCCGGCCATCGCGGTTGCAAACAGTATTGACACTTTCCGCGTGACGCGCGACCGGATCGATCTGGTCGAGGTGTGCGAACATTGCGCCCTTGTGCGGGATCGTAATATTCCAGCCTTCAAAGCCTTCCGAGACGAGTTGCGGAATCCGCAGGTCGAAGTTTTCCGGTTCGATCGGGAGAAGCTCGTAGGTGGCATCAAGGCCGAGGGCTTGAAAGCCGGCGCCCTGCATTTGCGGCGATACAGAGTGCTTGACGGGCCAACCGAGCAAGCCGTATTTGAGAGGTGCCGTCACGGGTCAAGCCTTTAGGCCAACGACCTGTTTCCAGGCACGATTTTTCCAGGATTGGATGCCGAGCTCGGCGAGCTGAACGCCTTTGGCGCCCTCAAGCAGCCCCCAGCGAAATGGCTCGTCAAAAACAACATGGCGGAGAAAGAGTTCCCACTGGACCTTAAAGGCGTTTTCAAAGTGCTCATCGGCATCAACGGGGGTCCAGTCGGCGTAATAATCGATTGGTTGCGCGACATCGGGGTTCCAGACGGGGCGCGGGGTATCGGCCAGACTCTGCACCAGGCAGCCGCGCAGCCCGGCGACGGCGCTGCCGTCGGTGCCGTCGACCTGAATGGTCAACAGGTCATCGCGCCGTGCCCGGACACACCACGAGGAGTTGAAGTGCGCAAGGATATCGCCATCAATATCGAAGGTGGCGTAAGCAGCGTCTTCGGCGGTGGCATCATAGTGCTCATTGTTTTCATCCCAACGGTCGGGCAAATGCACGGCAGCCACACAGGAGACGCTTCTGACGTTGCCGAAGGTGTTGTCGAGGACATAGCGCCAATGACAAAGCATGTCGAAAATGATGCCACCGCCGTCTTCGGCACGGTAATTCCACGACGGTCGCTGCGATGGCTGTTCGGCGTCCTCACCGGAGAACACCCAGTAGCCGAACTCACCCCGGACCGAGAGGATCCGGCCGAAGAAGCGCTGGTCGATGAGGCGCTTGAGCTTGACGATACCAGGCAGCCAGAGTTTATCCTGGACAACCCCATGCTTAACGCCTGCGGACTCGGCAAGTCGGTGTAACTCGAGGGCATCTGCGGTATTGAGCGCGGTCGGTTTTTCACAGTAGATGTGTTTACCTGCGGCAATGGCCTGCTTGACAGCAGCGACACGGCGGTCGGTGGTCTGGAAGTCGGAGTAGACGCTGTAGCGGTCATCGGCGAGAACACTATCGAGGTCGGTGGTCCAGTTCTCGACGCCAGTCTCGGCGGCCAGAGCTTCGAGTTTCTGAGGGTTGCGCCCAACCAGTACGGGATCGGGCATGATCGTGTCGTCACCGACTTTGACGCCACCTTGATCACGAATTTCGGCGATCGATCGTTTGAGATGCTGATTGGTGCCCATGCGCCCGGTAACGCCGTTCATGATAATACCGATAGTATACGTAGTACCCATAATAGTCCCCGTCAGACGCAGCGTGTATAGCTGTCGATGATTTCACTAAGAAACGAGCCTTGATCTTCCGCCCACCATCGGGTCGAAAAAATCTCCACCTCGATCGCACCGTCGAAGCCGGCATCATCCATCCAGCTGGTGATGCGCGGTATGTCGATGACGCCCTCCCCCATCAGGCCTCGATCGTTGAGCATATCGCTCATGTCTGTTTTCCAATCGCAGACGTGATAGGAAAACAGCCGTCCGGCAGCGCCGGCGCGCGTGATTTCGTTCTGCAGATCGGGGTCCCACCAGCAGTGAAAGACATCGATGGTGACGCCAACCATGTGTGAATCGATACGGTCGCAGAGGTCATTGGCCATTTTCACAGTCGCAATAGCGGAGCGGGTGTCGGCATACATCGGATGCAGCGGTTCGACAGCCAGCCGTATTCCTGATCCCTCCGCCTGCTCGAGGATCGCCTCGATGCCTTCCTGAATCTGATCGACATTATCGGCAACGGTCTGACCCGGCGTAGCGCCGCAAACCAGCACGAGCAGGGGTGCTCCGATAGCCTCGCATTCCTCCAGCGCCCGGCGGTTATCCTCGATGGCGTGCAGGCGTTCCGCAGCACTGCCCGCGGTGAAAAAGCCGCCGCGTACCAGTGAGGTGACGGACAAGCCGGCGCGCTCGATCAGGTGACGGACAGAATCGGCATCGCGTCCCTCCAGCGCATCCCGCCACACACTGATGCCGTGCACACCGGCATCGGCGAAATACGTCACGGCGAGTTCGATATTCCACGGACGTGTCGTGATGGTGTGGATGCAAAGACGTGAGAGGTCGGCCATTGGAAGGATTCGGGTATTTGGGGTCGAGATTCCGGGGTCGGAGAGGTATCAAGATTTCGTTGGAAGCGCGCAGACTCTGCCGACGGTCATACCGCCGTCGACGAAAAGGGTTTGGCCAGTGACGTATTCACTGGCTTCGGAGGCCAGAAAAACGGCGGCGCCGTCGAGATCACGGGGCTTACCGGGGCGGTTCAACGGAATGCGTTCGCATAGGTATTCGACCCATTCCTGGTCCTCATACATTACCTGATTCTGGACCGTCTTGAACCAACCGGGCGCCAGGCAATTGACAGTGATTCCGTTTCCTCCCCAATCGTCTGCCAAGCTCATAGTCAACTGCTTGACACCACCGCGGCTGGCGCAGTAGGGGCCAAGACCGGCATAGCCACTGACACAGGTGACAGAACCAATATTGATAATCCGGCCGTAGCCATTCGGAATCATATAGCGGGCGACGGCCTGGGCCACGAAAAAAGTGCCGCGCAGATTGGTATCGAGCACTAGATTCCAATCGTCCCAGGTGACATCCATGGCTAGCTTGCGGACATTGCAACCGGCGTTGTTGAAGAGGATGTCAATATGGCCGAAGGCATCGGCAGCGGCGGCAGCCATCTCAGTGATGCTGTCGGGATCGCCGACATCGAGCTGGAGAGGTAAGACCCGGCGGCCGAGTGTCTCAATCTCTGCCTGGAATTCACTCAGCGTCTCAAGCTGACGACTGGTAATCACCAGGTCGGCACCGGCGCGAGCCAACGCCCGTGCGAGATATTGACCGAGACCGCGACTCGTACCAGTAACGATGGCCACCCGTCCAGTCAGATCGAAATTTGAAGTGTCGGCGGACATACGAATCGGAGGTGCGGGGGTTCAGCCGCGCAGTTGGATCAAGACTTTACCGTCACCAGTGGCTTCAGCGAAGATCTCGGAATCGTCGTTGAACATTTCAACTATTTTTTCGGCTTCGCTCTGATCGCGCAACTTGAGCTGAATCTTCTCGCCCCACTTGCGGACTTCGGCGGCGGCGTCTTTGGCTTGGGAGCGCAAACGCGCATCGGAATCGTCGTTTCCGCGCGGGCGGTCATCGCGCGGCGGGCGGTCATCGCGCGGCGGGCGGTCATCGCGCGGCGGACGGTCATCGCGCGGCGGACGGTCATCACGGCGTGGTCGGTCGTCGCGGCGTGGTCGGTCGTCGCGGCGTGGCCGGTCATCGCGGCGCCGCCGGTCGTCACGCGGCGGACGGTCGTCGCGGGAGCGGCGCTCGCGTGGCGGGGCGCCGGCATCTCCCTCATCTGCACGTTTCTTACGTTCGCCCTTGTAGCCATCGACATCGAGACTGACACGTGGAAAATCCTGATCGTAGCGCCGCAGCATGCCATTGAGC
>CAYWQM010000140.1:5689-8486 GCA_964460215.1 uncultured Lentisphaerales bacterium | reverse complement strand
GTCGGGGGAATTACCGTCAACCCCGGCGACATCATCCATGCCAGCGACGAAGGCGTCATCAAGATTGTGCCGGCGGCAGTCGACAAACTGCTCGAGAATGCGGCGACGATGCGGGCGGCGGAGCATGAGGTGCATCAGGTGTTTCGACGCAGCGATCTGACGATCGTCGAGAAGCACGAGTACATGCACGAGGTCTTTACGCGGTTCGGCTTTATCCGCAAGGATTGAGTCAGCACGCAGGCGCGAGGCGTGGAGAGTCTGTCCGACGATCGTTTCCAGGTTGGATTGTCATCTGTCCGTTGCGTTTCTTTCAGACCTTTTAGTCCGTCGACATATACATCGCGTATAGCCGGACGTCCTCCGGGCGCAGGCCGCCGAAATTGACGCGCAACCGGATCGGGCTGTCGGCCGTTACCTGGTCGCGATCCTTCCAGCGCACTTGCTGCCGCAGGCCGGGTGTATCCAGCGGAATGCAGGCGTCGCCGGAATAACCGGCGAGTGGATGGAACAGTTCATCGAGCAGCTCGACAGTCAGTTCACTGTGCTCGTTGAGCCCGTCTGCATTGACAAATATTTGTGCATTGGCACCCTGTGGATCCACCGCACAGGTTACGCAGTGGCGTTGCTGGCTGTCCTCGGCGCCGGCGGCGAAGTCCTCGGTGCCGGAGCCGAAGAAGCGGAAGCCGCCGATGCGGTCCCGTTGCCAACGCGCCAGGCGTATACCGCCGGCGGGCCAGCATTCGTAGCACAGCATCGTGTGGTCGCCGATATTGAACATGCCCTGCCCATGACTGAGTGCCGGGCCGCGGCCGATTGGCACACCGACTTCTTCGTAGGCCGGGACAAACCGGAAATCGGCAATAGGTTCACGATAGTGCAGCGCATCGTTGCTCACGACCATGCCGAGGTCCATGGTCACCTGCGAACGGTCGCCGGTACTCGAACCGTGCCACATGTCGTAGATGCCGATGATGACATTTCCGCGGTTCCACAGACCGGCGCCGAGGTGTACCTCTTCGGCAGTGTTCCAGTGGCCGTCCATCGGGCGTGGTGGGATGTTGTCGCGCCGGAACCCCATACATGATGATTCGGTCCAGTGCTCGAAGTCGTAGGAGGCGAAGGTCTGCAGCTTGCGCCCGAGGCCGAAGTGTCCGCCGGCCTGGCCGTTCATGTAATAGCAGCCGTTGAAGCGGGTGAGTCCGGTCTGTTCCATGAGTGTCGCCACCGGGTTGCTGGCGCACTCGGTCCAGCGCAGTCCGTCGGGACTGTAGGCGGCGGCGGCCCTGGCGCCGTGCGGCAGGCTTTCGTAGGCGACCTTGAAGCGGCGGTCGGGGTCGGGGTCGTCCGGGTCATGGAGAACCGGCAGGGAAGCGAGGTCACAGCGTCCGCCGCTGAGATCGACGATGTTGTTGTCCTTGTTGCCGTTGTACTCGACCAGGCCGAGATTGGGTTTCTCCCAGTGGATACCGTCGGTGCTGGTTGCGTAGCAGGCCCGCAACCCCTTGGCGCCGGTGATCCAGCCAACCTCCGGGTCCCAGCTCAAGGCGTTGGGGGCGAAGATTTCGTTGTCCTGGTAGCCCCGTGCGAGATACCACATGCGCAGCTCGCCGTCGACCGGGATCACTGTCCCGTAGAAGCGGACCGTCTCTTCGTCCGGCGCCCCCTCAGGTCCAGTGGAGATGACCGTGGGATTGACCTGATCGGCTGACTTGCCAGGTGTCAGGAACAGCCGCAGACCGGTGCTGAACGGAATGCTGTGGTCATCGAAAGGGAAAAAAACCGCTTCCTGAAGGCTGGAAAAGCTGGTGCCGCTGTGAACTTTCATGAAGATGTAGCTCGTTTCGCGGCTACAGTATCCTTAGTTATTTTGCGATGCGCGGTCGTTGAAAAAGTAAACTTGAACCGCGCTTCATATTGTTTTTTTTCGTGGCAAAATCACAGTCGATCGGGGAGATCTAATTCAAGGATTTTCTCGCGGCGCTCCTCCTGATTCTCGAGGGCTTTCTTCCTGGCCTCCTCCTGCTCTCGCTTCATTGCCGCGTGTACCTCTTTCGAGGTCTTGAGGCTGGTATACATCACCATGGTCGCGCCATCGCCGGCCATCGCCGCCTGCACCCTGACCCCTGCCGTCCGCATCGCAGTCCGTGTTGCTTCATCCTTGTAGTATTTCTCCGCGATCATCTTCTGGACCATCTTGTAGCCGAATCCATCGGTACTGTCTTCGGGCGCGTCGGGCAATCGGAAATAGGCGGTTACCTCGTACAGCATGTCGTTGATGAAGGAATAGGCGGTTCGGTCCGCCTTGCCTTCGGTCGAGACATACCGTATCATTTCGATCTCCGATCGGCCGGCCCCGGGCTCCGCCTCTTCCTCGCCGGCAACGACGGCGGCGACTTCCTCGAGACTCTGGCCCCATTGCGTCTCGCCGTAGCCCTTGACTAGCGCCGGTTCGGCGCCGACGATTGTAATGGTCAGCATGATAGTCGTGACAACGGACATCGGCATGATCGGGATTCGGTGCATTGTTTGAGTCTCCAGTGTCTGATTTTTGTGATTGGCGAGTAATTAATCTACGATGCAGCGACTGTAAATTCTACCCGTGCCCTGTCATCCTGCCCCGAAAAAAAAATCATAAAAAGCTTGCAATTCGCTTACGGATTTACTATACCACTCTACAAAGCAAGCGGGAAACCGCGATATAATTAAGCTACAACCAACAACTCACAACAAAACAAGGTGGTCATCGGTGGCCGAAAGGCCGGCGGTCGTTGCCACTCTCGATGGAAGAGCGGCAGAA
>CAYWQM010000140.1:4188-5589 GCA_964460215.1 uncultured Lentisphaerales bacterium | reverse complement strand
ATCGGTGGCCGAAAGGCCGGCGGTCGTTGCCACTCTCGATGGAAGAGCGGCAGAACCCCAAAAACCCCAAACACAGAGAGGAAACAAAAATGAACAAGCTACTCACAACCATGACAGTGGCCGTGCTCGCGATGCTCGCGATGCTCGTGATGCCGAACTCCACGTCTGCCCAGCTTAACAATGACGAAATCGTAAAGGTCGTCGGCATCACGCAAATGGCTGGCACCCCCGCAAGACTCAGCGACGTTCACCTCACCAGTGTCGACGCTAATACTGTGGGCGTTACCTATATCCATGCTTACAGGAATTTCGATGTCTCGGGCGGTGCCAGGGGCACGCTTTATGGTCTGTCGTCTCGCGCGAACTTTATCACGGCGGTGAAGGCCGGAAATGATGGCGAGGAGCATTGGAACCAGATAAGGTTCACCGACTATGACAGAAGCGGCGCCGTGTATACGCGGGAGTTCGCGGTTAAGACGGACTGTACTATTGACTACCGAATCGGCAGCTCTGGCGCGGCCGACTATGAAGAAATCCTTCCGGGTGGGCGAAACGGCTACACCATCCTGGCAGCCGACGGGGCAACCTATATTTCGATCATAATCGACGATCCCCGCTGCGGCGGCCCCGGCCCCGCTGGCGCTGATGGCGCTGCTGGCCCCGCTGGCCCCGCTGGCGCTGATGGCAACGATGGTGCGGCTGGCGCTGATGGTGCGGCTGGTGCCGACGGTGCGGCTGGTGCTGATGGTGCTGATGGTGCGGCTGGTGCGGCTGGTGCGGCTGCGCCGTGTGTGGATTGTCAGGATGTCGCCAACTCGGCAGTCGATTTGGCCTGTGAAATTTTGAGCGCCGACATGCCGACCACTGTCCAGGAGATTCGGGCTACAGCCGACGTGATTGTCGCTTCTCTGATGATCAGCGCCAATATCTGTGACCCGGACAACTGCGACGTCGGTTCTCAAATCGATGCCGTCATCACCAACAAACTGGGTGAATAACCCATAAGCGGGACCGCAAGGTTTTTACTACGAAAAGCCCGGGAATCGAGTGATTCCCGGGCTTTTTTTGTGCGCCAACCTTGTCAAGCTGTCCGGCTGAACCGCCGCCCCATCTTCGCGATCAGTCCGGCGCGGTCCCGATCGATATCGTACAGGACGATCGTGCTGCCGTGCATTTCCTCGCATAGCGTGAAATCGGCCACCTTCCGAACAAAATACAATCCACCGCCACCCGAACACGCAATCTTCATGGCCGTCCCCTTGCAGTTGTTCCGGCCATCATACATCATCGCCGTAGACATCCGTTGTCCTTTCCCGCATCTGTTGTCTATGAGCGATCGGGATTTACCTACACGTCCCCGACAGCCGTCACGGCCCGATACGCTTCCCCAGCCTGCTTGCG
>CAYWQM010000140.1:0-4088 GCA_964460215.1 uncultured Lentisphaerales bacterium | reverse complement strand
CCTACACGTCCCCGACAGCCGTCACGGCCCGATACGCTTCCCCAGCCTGCTTGCGCCAGACCGGGATATTCTCCGAGTTCCGGTACTTGAAGCTTGCGGCCTCGTAGAAAATATAGCCGTCGAACCCTGCAGCTCTGGCGTCCTCGACGAGGGCGCGAGTCAGCTCGATAAATCGCGGCGAAATGTAGGATGACCCGTTGCTGGCGCAGATTGTCACCGGGATGTCGTGTTGCTTCGCCAGCGGCAACACGTTCTCATGGATATACGGGTCCTGCGATCCCATCATCTTGATGAAGCCCTCGTCGATCAACCCTTCCCGTATCCAGGTTGGCCAATCGAGATGTATTTCCATCCGTTGGTCGTACTGCGGCGGTACCTCGATGCCGTGTTCGAGATGGGCGATCAGCTTCTTGCCGGCGGCGGCGGTGACCTTGTGCGCGGCCCGGAAGAACTCTGTATAAAAGTCACCGCGGATCCGGCGCACCCGCTCGCAGTCCTGCCAGGACGGTGTCACGGCGCGACCGTACATACTGTGGAACGTCTCCCGCACCGGCTCGGCGAAGGCGTAGAGCATGTAGTCCGGAATGTTGTTGTGCTGACACAGCGTGCGGATGCCCAAGCCGTCGGCGGCAGTGTTCAGAATCCGGTGTACATGCCACAGCCATACCTCGCGCGCCGCGTCATAGCTCGGTTCGAGCAAGGTCGGCAGGTTCGGGTGCCGCTTCAATGCCAGACCGTGCGCGCCTTTACCCCAGCGGTAGTCCTCGAGATAGAATTGGGAGCGGTTCATCCAGCCGGGGCCCCACTCCCGATAGAACATGATGCCGCTTCGATGATCGCCGCCGCGGGTGCCAATAGTGTTCGGCACGATGCGGCCCGTAGCGTCGTACGCCTCGACTAGTGCGTACGTACGGTGCACAAAGGTCGTGTCTTTGCGGATGTCGATGACGACGTACGTATCGGTGACCTTCAGCCCCGACAACTCGAGTACCCAGTTCGTCTGCGTCCCGGCGCCGGGTACCGTACCGGCAGCGGTCCACACCTGGTGCGGACGTCGCACTTTGCGCGTGGCGATCGTGATCTTGCCGCGGTACGGCTTGAAGCTCCGGTTGTCGAGACTCGTCCACAACCGCAGCTCGGAACGCTTGAACTCGGGTATCGGCTCGCGGGAATAGACACAGAGCTTCGTCACCGTCTCGGCGGATGGCTGGTGCCACTCGGGATGCAGCTGCATCGTTGCGGCCTGGTTGTCGCGAATGCATTGGCGCGCTTCCACCGGGACATTGCGGAGGCTGGTCACGGACTTCCCCCGTTCGCCCGGGTTGTCGGGGCGGTCGGCAGCGATGTCGAATGTCTTGTGAACGCCGATGAACTCGAGTCCCTCTGCCTTGGCCAGCTTCGCGGCGAGGGCCATGATGTCGCCACAGTTGCGATACGTCTCCCTGAACAACTTCTGTCCCTTTGCGAGCGGGGTCAGGAAGAGCCGCTCCGGCGTCCTGTCTACCCAATGCACACGCGTGAACCCGGTATCCGCCATCAGCTTCATTTCGGCGGCGAGCGCCTCCGGCGTATACGGCTGCTCAGAGGTTATGATGTCGTCGCCCACATCGAAGGTGAATCCGACGGTGAATGGCCGCGGCTCGAGGGTCACGTCGACCGCGAAATACTCAGGCTCTACCCGACGTCCTGCCTGCGGGATCAAACGATAGCGGCCCGATTGACGCCCTTTCAGCGACGCGCGTAGGCGCCAGTTGTTGGCCTTGCCTGAGCGCCGGCAGCGGACCGCTTCACCACATGGGTCGAGCAATTGGAATTCCGGTGCCGTCTTCCCTTCGAACGTGCCTTCAACGACCAGCTTGTCCCCATCCACATCGGCGTGCGCGACCTGCACAACGACCGGTCCGCGCCCTTTGTACAGCGTCCCGTACGACGTCGACACCGCTGGGTAGGTGCCGTGGTTCCACGACGTCACCTCCTCCGGAAACGGCCAGGCTCGACCGATGTTAATACCGCACGCCGGCCCCCGCCGGAAAACATCGTCGAGATTGAACCAGATAAAGCACCAGGCGTATCGTTCAAGACCGCCGAATTCCTCCGGCTTGGGTGCGGTGTACGAGTACTTTTTGTGTTCGAGGAACGGAAACGCGGTGGAATGCGCCGCCGGATACGGCGTGTGGTGTGCCGGTCCGAAAAACTGATCGACGTGGAAGAACCAATGGAACGAGGAGAGCCGGTCATGGTACGGATCCAGCATCACCTCGCAGCTGTCCGGCAGCGGATCGACCACGCCCTGCCTGCGGTCATAGATATCCTGCAGGCACACCGCGATCAGCAGGTCGCGGCCGTTTTCGTACGTCTTGAACACTGTCTTCTTCGACGCCGGCACGCGCGTCTCCCGCACCATGAACCCGTCGCTGACACGGTCGGCTACCGGCGAGCCTTTCGCCCCGTCACCGCGCAGGATCTCTTTCTTGATCGCAGGCAGCCGGAACTGCTTCACGCGCTTGGCCACACAGTGCTTGTTGCTGGGATGTACTCGTATGCTCATTTTGTCCCGCCACGATTAGCGCGGTTGTCCAAACAGGTCTCATAAGGTAAGCGTTCTACTAAAATAGCCTTCGTTGACACGATGGGTAGTAGCGGGCGTTAAGCACGCGTTCGGAGCATCGGGGACGTAAACGCCGTTAATGACGCCCGCGGAGGGATCGTCCTACGGGGAACGCTTGTCAAAATCCACTTCTTTGCCCTTAAGTCAGAACCTAGTTGCTGACGTACAGTCGTCGCCCATTCCGAATTCTGCCAGTGGATTCAAAGGCCGGGGACGGATCGACAAGTGGGCAGCGAGCCTGGCACTCGCCGGCAGCGACGCACTGCCGGGCCGATGCCGTAGGCATTGCGGACTCCGCAAATAAACCCACTGAGATTCTTGGAATCAGATGTGCGCGGACCTAAATTGCTGATACCGCCCATTCGCGGCTCCGCCGCCTTAAAGAGGGATCTGATGAAGAAGAAAGACCGCTTCACGCTCATAGAACTTTTGCTCGTCATTGCTGTCATCGCCATCCTCGCGGCGATGCTGATGCCCGCCCTCAGCAGGGCCAAGCGGAGCGCCAAGGTTATCGTGTGCATGAGCAATATGAAACAGCTCGCCAAGGGAATGACCATCTACGCGGTGGAATACGACGCCACATGGCCGCTGCACGTCAAGACGACCAGCAACGAGTCGTACTCCAACCAGATCTGGAACCAGCGCTTGCACGATGTGTACCGCAACCTCGGCTATGACAAGGACGAATGGCTGGATCTCTTCTCAGAACTGGTGCTTTCCGATTCGATTGTCGGCTGGTGCCCGTTTGATGGATGGGATAAGCCCACACAGATTGGCGGCCTGCACTACTCGAACAGTTCAACGACTATCTACAATGACGAGAAAGGCGACCTGATCGTCATCGGATACAATCGATACGCAGGTTTCCACCCCGTTGACCGATCCACTACGGATCCGAATTTCGACTTCACGAACACCGAGAACTCACAGACGGATTCTGCACCGTATAAGGTGGGGGATTCGAGCGACGTTATTCTGACAGACCCGAGCTGGAACAACTCCCACACGTCGCTTGACGCTCATTCCGATAATCAGGGCGCGGACGGATATTTTTGGATGCCGCACGTGCTCAAGTACAACGAAAACAACGTCGGCTTCGCTGACGGCCACGTCGAAACCCATCGCCACAGGGGAATGACCCAGACTGCCGGCGGCAATTGGTATTTCCCGGACGGCCATCACATTATCCGCTATCACGCGCCGCCGGGCGGCGATCCGCATTACACGCCGTATTAGAAGTTAGACCTTCCGCAGCGGCGTCCGTTGCTTATGCCGGCAAGCTCAGAGCCGGTCGGCGAGATCGGATGCGAGGATTTTCTCGCGGCGCTCGTCCGCGCTCTCGAGGGCTTGCTTCTTCTTGATCGCCGCGTGCACCTCGCTCGAGATCCTGGAGTTGCTGTACATCGCTATGATCTGTGTCGCCTGCAACGCAGTCCGGGTTGTTTCCTCCTGGTATTACTTCGACACGAACATCTCCTGG
>CAYWQM010000139.1:0-8914 GCA_964460215.1 uncultured Lentisphaerales bacterium | reverse complement strand
GATTGTCGGCGGCGATCTCGTCGACAATACTCAACGCTTCCGGGATGGCGTTCAGGAATCCGGCCTGCCCTTCGAATTTATTGATTGGTTCGATAGCGATATTGACACCTTTCGGTGCCGCGTATGCGACGATTTCCATGGTGGACTTGACGAACTGTTGCCGCAGCGTGTCGATCGGCGTCGAAGCAAGTGGATACTCGTTCTCTATCGGACAGGCGCAGAGTTGGAAGAGCGGCGGCTGTTCGAACTCGGCGGCCAAGTCGATGGCGCGCTTGCTGTATCCCACGCCGCGCATGCGAATGGTCTCGTCGGTTGAGCAAAGATCGCGTTCTTCGCCGCAGTGCCATGGGGCCCATGCGCCAAGCAACGCCGGGACCTTCAATCCCATGGAGAACGCCAGATCACGAACTTCATTAAATCGATTGCGGTCGATCCGGTCCGGCTCCGCATCCATGTCAATGCCGTCGTAGCCGGCGTCTGCAATGGTCTGGAGCACCTCGTGCGGATGTTCCCAGACACTGCACCCGTTGTCGCCGGTGTTCAACGTATTGAGAACGACTGAATACTTCATATCCATGATGAGATCTCACTGGTGGAATTTTTGATGTTGGAACGCGGCAAGATAGTGTGTGTCGAGTGGGCTGCAAATAGGAAAGTGTGCAGCTCGGGCCCGCCAGATCGTTCGGGTCAGGTCTAACCGACTACCGGGAAATTGCTGCTGGTGATGGGGTCACCATGCTTGGCCTCGATAAGCGGGACGAGGGGATGATCCCAGGCCTGGGTGTTATCGAAACACATGCCCTCCGGCAGGTAGATAATCACAAAGGCGCGACGTTGTGAATCCGTAGTGTTCTTCGGAGTTGAATGGAAGTTCAGGCTGTGATGGAACATGCACTCGCCCGACTTCAACTCCACCGGCACGCCGAAGCTGGCGTCGTGTTCTCCCATGATAACCCGCTCCGTCCTGGCGTCGGGATTTTCCGCCAATTCCTCCAACTCCTTCTTTCTGCCCGCCTGCGAGAAGCGCGGATCCCGGTGGCTGCCGGGGACGACATGCATACAGCCGTTCGCCACCGTCGCCTCATCCAGGGCGATCCAGCAAGTGAGGATGTTCGGATCGGCGAGGGGCCAGTTGTAGAAATCCTGGTGAAACTGGAAACGGTCGTTTTCCTCTGGTGGTTTGGAGATCATATGATCGTGCCACAGGCGAAGTCCCGGCGTCTTCAGAAGCTGCATTGTGATACCGGTGATCAATGGATGACGCACCGCTATATCGTACACCTCATCTCGCTTCCACAGATTGATATACTGCCTAATGCCCCCGGCTTTATATTCGAGGTCGGTGTCGCCACGGGCGTGTCCGACTTTGAACTCAACGGATGAATCATCACCACCTTCTGATTCGATACGGGTAATCCGATCGAATCCTTCAAGGAGCCCTGTGACTTCATCTTGCTCCAGGACCTTTCCATATTTTAAATAACCGTTATCATCCCAAAATCGGATCTGTTCTTCGGTAATCATTTTGTCCTCCGTCTTCTGAACGGCGTTGGGTTACGATATATGCTGCCTGGCGCTTATTCTTTGCTTTGCGTCTGCCACGGCCGTGGGCATGGATCATCGCCAGGGGGACGGGGAATGTCGGCCCAGTTGCCCTCGGGATCGGTGCCGCGACAGAGGATGGAACCCACCTCATAATCTTGATAGGGACGAACCGACGGGGGGGAATAGCGGAGCGTCAGGCCGCAGCGGCGGCGCTTTGAGAGGTTTGGCTCGGAAGCGTGTAACAACATGTCCGAGTGCAGTGAAATCTCACCGCCTTTTAATTCGAGGCAGACCGGATCGCCATACTGTTCGATGTCGACTACGGATGAGTCCAGCAAGTTCTGTTCGGCCGCGGCACTTTCCTCGAGAACCAGCTCGCCAACGCGATGGGAGTCGGGAATGATCTGCATGCACCCGTTTTCGCGGTCGACATCATCGATCGCCAACCAGGCCGTTACCGATCGTGCCGGCGTCAGCGGCCAGTACGGTGCGTCCTGATGCCAGGACACGCGTTTTGGATCACCCGGAAGTTTACAGAAAAAATGCGTCCCCCAGCACACGATGTCGGGTCCGATCAGATCCTCGACGAGGTCGAGGATGGCAGGCGACACCGCCAGATCGTAGAGGCCGCGGCACGTTGCCTGATAGCCGCAAATGGAATAGGCATCGCGGCCGTCGCCGGCGTCCGCCACAGTCGCCATCAGCCCATCGAAGTACCGCCGGTTAGCATCGACGTGATCCTCATCGAAGATTCGAAATGGGGTCAGATAGCCCTTGTCATTGAAGAAGCTGACCTGTTCGGGTGTCAGCGTTTTCGCGGCGGCTGGATCTGCCGGGTTATACGACAAGTCGCGGTCCAACTTCCGCAGTTCTGCTTGTTGCTCCTCGAATGGCGTCATGGGATTGTCCGGTTTGGTAAAGTTCAGATAGTGCCTGTAAATTACCTGACAACAGCTCGACATCAAGGAGACGTCGTACGCCTTTTAGCTTTCAGCTCACGTTTGCTTGCTCAGTGCTCAGTGTTAATGTATGGTTAAAGACGTAGTCGGTCCTACTTCCTTGGTGGACCTTTAACGAAGTACGACGCCCATGAAAAAAAACAACATTGCACGCCCCGCTTCATCTGCTGACAGGAACGCTCCCTTCACGCTTATAGAACTGCTTACGGTCATTGCGATCATCGCCATACTCATTGCCATTCTGCTGCCGGGATTGTCGCGAGCGAAGGCAACTGCTATATCAGTTGTATGTAAGTCGAACCTGAAACAACAGTTCATCGGGATATCGACGTACGCGATGGATATGGATGACAGGATCCCACCGAGCGGCGAGCATTTCCGCTTTGCCGGTGTCAACTATTACAGCGGCGCCTGGTGGGGCTGGATAGGTGCGAGCGGCTACATGGGTGGACCCGAACTGTGGGACGGCCCAATAACCGCAACGGGGGCCATGCGCCGGTACCCGATCATGGGTTGCCCGGGCGAAGAAGGATCGTCTGGAAATGCCCCCGGTATAGGTCCGGGAATGAAATACTTCGACTCCGACAGGAATGTCTCAAGTTACCAAATCAACGCTTCCGTAGGTAACCGCGGCTGCGTCAATGCGCATAGCTGGTGGGTGGACGATGTTCCCGGCGCCCCTGAAGTTCGCTGGTGGCAAAAGGGGTTCAACGATCCCTTAGGTGAGCCGTACGAGCTCGATCAATTTTTCCGTAAGGGGTTCCTGCAGGGGCCGGGGGATGACACCGCTTGTAATGAGGTGGTGGAGCCAATGGCTTCCGGGCCGAGTGATGCGATCTTTGTTATGGATTGCGGGGAGGAAATCGGGAATTCTGTTTGGCTGTGGACTATGCAGTATTTCGAAAGTACCATAATTGATTCCTTCCAACTCGATCGGGACACTACGTACGCTTATCGCCATCCCAGCGACACGGCCAACGCCTATTATATGGATGGACACGTCGCTCAATTCCGTCCGTTCTGGTTGAGCGGAGAACGCAACTTCAGATTACTGTGGCGTGACACCGGCCCGTAAGCCCGGGCGCTACATGCAAGCCGGGGGGTGCGTACGTGTTTAGCGTTCCGATGGCTCGGCGCGCCTCCAGATTCGGTGAATCCGAACGACGCTAATCACGTACGGGGGTAGAACCCCCGGAACACTACAAATAATTTCGAAGACATGGAATGCGCATATACCTGACGTTGATCTTGTCGTTACTCACCTTAGCCGCGGCGCCGGTTGACGCCCAGGCCGAGCAATGGTGGCAGGGTGGCGAGCCTTCGACCCGGTCGGCTATTGACGAGCCTTCCACACCGCTTGAGACCGTTCTCGGAAGCGGCGCCGATCAAGCCTGGCAGGCCTTTCCTCAGCCCGGCGATGGTACGGTTTCGGTCACCGAGGACCCGCAGCTCGACGCGCCCGTCATTACCGTGCCGATGGGGCAGACGGTGACGCTCGATGGCCGCACGCGCTACACGAGTAACGTCGAGGTACAGGCGCGCCTGCGCTTGCCTACTGCAACCACCACCCCGGCGACAGCTGTGCTGCATCTGGCCAGACCCGATGAGACGGCGGCGGGATTGGCGGTGAATCTGTCCGCCAGCAACAATCAGATTCGCGTTACTGTGACGTACGCCGGGGAGCCGCTGCACGACGCAACGGCCCTGGCTGAAACGTCAGACTGGAAGACCCCGCAGGTGTTCAACGGGTGGACGTGGGACCTTCGAGCGTACACAAACATTCTGCCGGGCTGGCCGGAGGACTATCGCCGGCACATTGAACACGACATGGGGACGCTGCCCGGACAGAACGACAAGTGGCTGGACGTGGGCGTGCAGCTTGCCGATGGCGGCATTGCGGTCTGGCTGGACGATCACATGGTTGTTTGGGCTGAAGACCCGAATCTCGTCACCGAGGGGCTGGCGCAGATCGTTCTGAACCAGGGAGTGCAACTGGCACGGTGGTCGGTCACACCCCTCGACGAAACCCCCGGCTTCCTGCCTGTGCCGCTGGCCGGTTACGCCAACGCCACCATCTTCGTCAACGGTGCGGCAGTCGATCGTGCCTCACTGCCGCCGACCGGCAAGAGCGTGCGCGTGCGCGGCGTGCCGTTTGTGTTCAGCGACGTGAACAGCGAGGGTCACGATCACATCGACGTCGGTCGCAGCCTCTACCGCCACGCCAACGACCACGGCTACCTGCCGGCCAACACCTACCGCTGGGGTGGCAGCACACTGCGGGACCCGGCGCGGATTCAGCTGCGCCTGCCGAACAAGCAATACGACACGCTGTACGTGATCGCGGCGTCAGACGACGAGCCGGACAGCGTGCCGAAGCTGTCCGCGATGTTCTACCGTCCGAACTCGGGGTTCGCGAAGACGTTCACTGAGGGCGTACCGCTGGCGACAGCCGAAGCCCGGACCGAAGCTCTGCCAGTCAAACTGACCAACGGCAAAAGCGCTAACCTGTGGCTGGTGAAGATCCCGTTGGATCCGGGGCAGCTCTCGTCCTTCGCGGACATCGACATCGTCGAGATCGAACTCACCAAACAGGTAGAGCTTTTTCGCTCTTACCCTGACCCGATCAGCTACAGCTACCACCAGGCCGGGCGGCCGTCAGCGGTGCACGTCTACGCACTCACCCTGGCCGAGGCGCCGGTCGGCTTTACGTTCGAGCCCACCGTATTCGGGCACACCTGGACGCAGCCGCAGGTTCCGGCGTACATCTCCACGTTGACGAATCACATGTCAGCGACCCAACAGGGCACGCTCGAAATCACCACGCGTAGCTACGACGGTGCGGAGACGACTACGCAGACGAGTCCGGTAACCGTCGAGCCGGGGCAGAGCACCGACATCGAGCTGGCCGTGAAGGTGAAGCTTTACGGCATCCACGAGATCACCGCAACGTTGAAGATCGCCGACCGCACCTGGGTCGAGCAGCGCAGCCTCTGCCATCTGGCGCCGGACGAGAGGCCGGAAAAATGGACCGAGGGCGAGGGGCCACTGTTCGGGTACTGGAGTTTCCACGGTGATCATTACACACCCAAAGCGGAACTGAGCGGACCACTGATGACGCTGGCCGGGGCGCGGACGACGTCCTGGATTCCCGACAGCATCCTCGACGCCGATTTCGTCAGGAAGCACTGGTCGGCGCCAACCGGCAGCGCCTGGCATCTCAGCTCTCAGCCATCCCCTACCGGACTCGGATACGAAGTCCCGCCGCAATGGACTGCAGAGGACGAGCTCGACGCCGCGAAGGTGCTGAAACTTCAGGACGACCTGGTCGCCAACTGGACGGCCCAGCAGGAGAGGTTCGCGCCGGGGCTCAAGCCGAAATATCTGTTCTTCTACCCCGAGCCGCACCTCTCAATGCGACTCAGCGCGGGGAACATTCCGGAGTATTGGAACGGTGAGCCGTACGCATTGACCGAGCATGAAGAGAAGCGGGTGAAGATGTACTTCAACACGGCGAAGATCGCTGCGGAGGCGGCGCGCAAGCATTTCCCGGACTTGAAGATTCTTATCCCGTGGGGTGACCCCGGCTTTGTGTGGCCGCTGCTGCGCGCCGGGTTCCCGAAAGAGTTGATCGACGGCAGCGGCCTCGACAACCCCGGCTTCGAGCGACTGCCTGAAATGCAATTGCATCAGGTCGCCCTCCACCGCTTGTATACCACAAAGAAGGAGTTCGAGCGGGCGGGCATCCCCAATCCGGAACTGCCGTACTGCGAGGGCACCTTCGTGCCCACCGAGCCGGGCGCCTGCACCTACCGTGAGCAGATGGACCTGTACCATCGATGGGTACTGATCAGCCTGGCCTACGGCGTCAAGGAGATTTACTCCGGCTGGTTCGACTTCGACAACGGCGATTATTTCGGGGCGGAACACTACGGCGGTTGCGGCATCCGCAGGCGCATCCCCTACTGCGACCCGAAGCCTGGCTACGCGGCTTTCGCGACGATGACCGACAAGCTTGCCGCCGCCAACTTCGAAGCCTGGATGCCGACGGGATCGCTCACCACGTTCTGCTTGCGGTTCAAAGGCCCGAAGAGCTACGTCTATGCGTTGTGGACCATCCGCGGCAAGCGGCCGGTGACGCTGACGCTCACCGCCGACACCGCCATGAACGTCACGGACTCGATGAACAACACCAGGGTCATCACGTCAAGAGACAGGCAGGTCTCTATCACGACCGGGCCGTCCGTGGTGTACGTCACGGGCGGCGAGGTCGCGAGTGTAGAGGTGGGCGAACCGGATCACTCCGACGTGGCGCCGCCCGACGGCTCGCTGCAGGTGGCCGACCTTGGCGACGGCACGTGGCAGTACACCTCGCAACGAAAGGAATACTTCGAGGCCAATACGTTTGCGATATTCCCCTACCTCGGCCGGTTCTCCGGCGAGCTGGTGAACGATGCCGACCATGGCCAGGTCTTGGCAAGCAAGCTCGAGATACAGGACGTCGTGCGCGAGGTGATGCCGTGGTACAACACGCTGACGCCCGCCAACCCCGTGCCGATCAAGGGCGTACCCTCGCACCTGGGCGTATGGGTGAAGGGAGCGAGCGACTGGGGTCGCGTGATCTACGTGTTGCGCGACGCCGCCGGCGAGCGCTGGACGAGCATCGGCCACCCCGATCAGTGGAACTGCGACGACGTGCATTCGTGGTCCAGCTTTAACTTCGACGGCTGGCGCTACGTCCGTTTCGAGCTGCCCGGGCACGTCGGCTACGATAACTTCCGCAAGCACGGTACGACATGGTGGCGCGCCGACGACGGCGACACGATCGTCGACCTGCCGCTGGCGCTGGAGCAGATCATCATCGAGCAGCGCAGCCACGTGATCTACGTCAACGACGTGCAGCCCGCCGCCTCCGACACCGTGCGGTTGGGCAGAGTTTACGCTGAATATGAGACCCCCGAAGACAAGACCGACGAAGCGGTACGCATCAGTCGACTGCGCATGAAGCTGCCCGAGGGCATGCCCGATCTGCCGAATCCCATCGTCGAGTTGGCCCAGTCCGGCATCGGCGAGCCGACGCGGATTGTTAAACTCGTGCCGCCCAATAACCACGCCGATGGTACCCGTGCCCACGTCCACTTCGAGCCGGTCGAGGGGGCGGCGAAGTATTTCATCTGGTGCAGTGCGTATCTCAATGGTACCGGCGCGGTGAACCTGACACCGGCCGGCGCCACCAACGGCGCACTGATACACGGCATGCGGCCGGCGGTGAAGTTCTTCTACTTTGTGATCTGGGAAGATGCAAACGGTCAGAAATCTCTGCCGTCGCCGGCGCACGAGCAGGTGCTGATCGATCAGTTCAAGGAGAAATGAGTCATCTCCTGAAACATTATTGCGTGGTTCTTCGTTGGAGTTCACCGACCGCGAAGCCGCCACGTTATGCTGGCGCCAGGGCAGACCGATGCAAAGAATCACAATGAACCGAAGGTTTCGCGCGAACCCGTCGGCCGGCGAGCATTGGACAGGACTGATTATTGCGGCGCTGGTTGGAATGAGCATAACCGGCGGCGCCCAGCTGGCGGACGAACCCGTAAAGATTACTTTTGAAAATGTCACCGAGGCGCTGGGGCTCGAGGGCTTACACGGTGACGAGGCCTGCTGGATAGACTACAACAATAACGGCTGGACCGACCTCCAGAGCGGCGGCAGCGGCGCAGGTCAGATATTTAATCTGATCACCGTAATGGAATGAGGAGGAAAATTGAGACTGAAGCGACAATCTTGCGGCTCAAAATCTTCTGTTTGCGGCCTTACGCGATCTGGATTTTCGCCGTCGTTGTAGTCTCTTATTTCTTTTGCTGCAAGTAAAGTCAGGGTGCCCGACACAGGTTTGTTGGCGCCCTCGAGCGCTATTTGCGCCTCGATTTCGTCCGTCAGATGACGGTTGGTAACACTGAGTATCACTTCACTTCCGGCGGCATTGACAGAGGCCGAGGAAGTGAGACAGGACAGTGGCTGGTCGCGGGCAACAGAAAGACTGCCGAAGAAATCAGAATTCCCTTCTTCCTGGCCTACTTCAATGCTTTCGCATTCCATCTCGATTTCCACTGCCTCGTTGTTGCGATGCGGCTTGTACATATTGAATAAATGATAGGTCGGCGTCACCCATACCTTGTCGGCATGTGTTTGCACCAGCGCCTGCCCACCCGTTAAATTGTAGCTCAATGCCATATGGATGCGGTCTGCCCAGCGGTGATAAGTATCCAGAATGCCCGCCGCTGCAATCGCATCTCGCATCGTGCAAATTCTGCTGGCCCATTTAACCTCCCATTCTGATATCACGATTTTCATTTCGCTGGCTTGCGGAGCCTGCTTGCTGTTGGGTTCCTGCAGCCAGTTGTGAGCCCACGGTT
>CAYWQM010000138.1:0-9223 GCA_964460215.1 uncultured Lentisphaerales bacterium | reverse complement strand
ATCCTCAAACCTCGCCGGCCTCAGCGGTCGGCGATCGGCAATCTGTTCAGAATCGGTCAATGGCACGGGGTTCCCTTGATTTTTCTTCTTGCATGTTCCATGGAAGCCTACGGGCTGAACGCAGAGGAATCAAGCTTCACCCACCCAGCACCGTTTGCCGATCTTCGCGCTCGGCATCGAGGATGGCACCGGCCAGTCCTTCCAGCACGGAGGCAGACGCCCAGCAGTGGCCGCAGAACCAGGTTGCCGCGGGCGAGCCGTCGTCAAAGCGCTCCACCAGCAACGCGTCTGTGTAGCAGAAGCGTTCGTTGATGAGCCCGCGCCCACCCCAGCAGCCATAGTGTTTCTCGTCGCGCAGGTAGACCGTGAGGCTCCAGCGGATCGTATCGATCAGGCGTGAAGCGAGATACGGATCTGCGGTATGCCGGACGGCGTACAGGATGCTCGCTGCAACCGCAGTACCCATGGGGTGGATATGGGAATTGTTGACCGAGGTCACGGAGCCGCCCGTGGAACACCAGTTCAGAGACTTGAGCGGCTCGACCTCGTTGACGACGTTGTAGGCGAACTTCCACGAGAACTCGTAGTCCAGGCCGGTCTGCAGGTCCTGCAAAAAACGCTCGTCGCCGGTTTGCTCGTGCATGATACGAGCCGCGTTGATCCAAGCAAGAATCCCTTCCTCGTCGGGGCTCTTGTAAATGTCGTGCGGGCCGCCGCTGGCATCGAAGGCCTCGACATGCAGGCGGTAAAAATCCATGGCTGCGGTGGCGGCTTCGAGGTACTTACTATCCCCGGTGATCCCATACAACGTCGCCAGGGCGGGGGTGAACCAGCAGCCACTGAAGCCATCGCTGTCGAGGATGCTGCCATCGTCCTCACTGTAGGTGTAACCGAAGCCGCCGGCCGCGGTCTGCGTGTCGACGACGTGATCCAGTACACGGTTGGCCGCGGCACGCCAGGCCGGCTGATCGATCCCGGCGTCCTTTTCGAGTTGGTAGGCGAGCAGGAGATAATGACAGGCCTGACCGTTTACGTACCCGGAATGCCCCGGGTTCTCCAGGCATGGATGCCACCAGCCGCGGGTATTCCACTGTTTTTCGGTCGAATTGTAGTTCTCGAAAAACAGCAAGCTTCGCGCCGAGATCGCGTTCTCCGCAATATTCGAAAGTACGCCGCGGGCACAGGACATCCACTGTTCGTTTCCCAGTTGCCGGCCTGCCACCAGCAGGGGATAGGCCGCCATTGTGCCGCCGCACCAACCGGTCAGGAAGTTGTTGTCGACTTTCTCGCGTATACGGGTCGTGTTTTTTAAGATTGTGGTGTCGAAATTCACCCCGACCGGGTTGTAGGCTTCGTCGACCAGGGCCTGGGCGATGGCCGGTACGGCATCGGCAACCGAACCGGCATCCCCGACCTCATCGTGCAGGACCGCATAGGCCTCACGCAGCAACCGGCCGGCGGCCCGGTGCCGTGCATCGTGTGTGAAACAGAACAGGAAAAAGTCGGACTCGACCGGCCCCCGGTCCAGGTCTACACTTCCTTCCGGCGGGCTCACGAAGTTTCGGCCCGACAACCAAGAGTAATCATAGGGCGCGTTGATGAAGCCTAGCGAGAACGTCAGGCGGCGCGGCCGCGCCGCGTTGATGCCGATGCCGTTCTTCTCCGCGACACCGCCGCCGGCGTGGATACTGACATCCCTACCGCCCATGGCGTAGACCCGGCTGTCGGTGATCACCGACGTTGTGCCGTGACTCGACCGATCGGCCCGCACCAGCCATTCGTCCGCTCGCCACGGCTTTGACCGCACGTACTCGCCGTCGTCAACCAGCTGTGGATACGTCGCGTCCGGACTATTGCCGCCGCGGTTGTTGCCGTACATGAACGCCGGGACGAACGCGAAGCCGTCCTCGTCCTCGGGCAGGGTCCAGACGAGGCGAATCATGCAATGTCCCCGTCCCGAGGCCCGGAACTTTCCTGTGAGCCCGGCCTCACTCGCGCTCATATCCAGGCATACCTCGACCTGTTCGTCGTCACAGTGAAAATGCACGCGAACACCGGCATCATGGTTTTCGACGCGGCCCGCTTCGCAGCAGCGCTGCACCAGGTTGTTGGCGGGCCGGATCACACTGACGGTGAGCGCCCCTGCCGGGCACGCATCCAGCAGCACTGCGATGCGTGACGGATCGTCCTTCTTCAGTTCGAGCGTGTGCATGGGATTCCTCTGATCGTCCGTATTTATCCAATTTCGTTTGTTTGAATTCAACAATAAACTGACGCCGGAGTTCGCGGCGTACCGTTCAGCATTTCCGCAACATCGCCCTGATCGGGCTTGCCTCTACACCGGGGCCCTCAGTGCTGCGGCACTCGGCCCGGCCAAGTCAACAGCGCCGCATCCATGGAACGGGTGATGCCATACCATTCACATCTCAACCCAGGAGGCGCCGTCGGCCGCCGAGGTCACGGCGCCATGGATGAACTGCATGCCACGCACCCCGTCGTAGACGGTAGGAAAGTTGTATGCCTCTGTCTTCATCGGCTCGCCGTCGAGGTGACAGCGGATCGCCTCGGCAATGCCGCAGTAGATTGTGGCAAACGCTTCCAAGTAGCCCTCCGGGTGCCCGCTCGGGATGCGGCTGCAATCGACTGCGGGCTCCGACAAGTAGCCCTGACCGCGGGCCAGCGTCTGGCGCGGCTCCCCGTACTTGTACAGGTCGAGGTAGTTCGGGTTCTCCTGGGCCCAGCGGATGGCGCCTTCGGAGCCGTACACACGCAGGATCAAACCGTTCTCTTCGCCCGTCGCCACCTGGCTGATCGACAGCACCCCCTTGCCGCCGCCCTTGAAACGCAGGAGTGCATTGACATCCTCGTCCAGCACGCGGTCGGGAAGAAATGTACTTTTGTCGGCGCACATTTCGGTAATCGGGTCACCGGTGACGTATTCGAGCAGATTGACGCAGTGGGTGCCGACGTCTCCCAGCGTGCCGCCGGCGCCGGACTGCGTGGGATCGACGCGCCAAGCCGCCTGTTTTTGGCCCAGTTTCTCGTGCGGCACCATCAGGAAATCCTGCAGGTACTCGACAATCACTTTGCGCACGGTGCCCATCTGCCCGGACTGAAACAAATGCCGCGCATGACGGACCATCGGGTGGCCGGTGTAGTTATGAGTGAGTCCAAACACCAAGCCACTCTGCTCGACGAGCTGCGCCAGGTCCTTTGCTTCATCGAGGCTGAACGTCATCGGCTTGTCGCAAACGACGTGCAGACCCGCGTCAAGAAAAGTCTTGGCGATATCGAAATGGAGATTGTTCGGGGTGACGATACTGACGAAGTCGATGCGTTCGCCGAGCGGCAGCGCTGCTTCTGCAGCGGCCATTTCCTGATAGGTGGCGTAGCATCGTTTCGGGTCCAGGTAGAGCGCCGCGCCCGTCCGCTTGGTGTTGTCAAAATCACGCGAGAAACAGCCCGCGACCATTTCAATCTGCCCGTCCATCGCCGACACCAAACGGTGTACCCCGCCGATAAACGCCCCTTCGCCGCCACCGACCATACCCATTCTCAATTTGCGTTGCCATGAGTCCATGCTGTTGTTCTCCTTATCCTAATGAATTCGTTGAGCACAAGCCGGGGATTTCGCAATTGCAGTCGTGGTCACAGACGCCGGCGGCGAAGTCATCGAATGTGATATTGCGTAAACACGCGCCGGAAATCCACCTGGCCGTCTCTGAGCGAGCAGAATCTCCGTGGCCTCCAGCCCCATCGCTGCCCGGGTTCCCTGATACTCATCGCAGCAGCTCCTGGAGTCGGCCGCCTGATCAATATCGATCACCCCGCCAATGGGCGTCATTTGGACACGCTGCAAGAGGGGCATGCTTCCAGCAAACACTAATGGTGACCAACCGGAATTCAAGAGATCAAACCGGCAACTTCTCATCGATTCGATTCAGGATCTCACGCCCCTCTGCAAACCGATCGATGTTCTCGACCATGGACGCATGCCGGTTCACGGCCGTGCCAAAGGTTTCACCGGCAACGTGAGGCGACACATACACATTCGGCAACTGGTAGACCGGCAGGTTCGGGTCCGAAGGTTCCGGGTCATGCACATCGATACCGGCGCCGGCAAGACGGCCGTTCAGAAGTGCATTGTGCAGGGCTTTCTCGTCAACGAGTCCCCCGCGGGCAACGTTCACGAAACAGGCCGTCTTCTTCATCAGGCCGAGCCGGCCGGCATCGATGATGTGTCGCGTTTTCTCGTGCAAATGCAGATGCAGCGAGAGGTAGTCACACTCGGGGAGCAGGCGATCCAGGTCGTCATCAGTTGTCCCCATGAAGTCAGGACCGATGTCATCGATGACGTCCTGGTCGATCCGACGAACGTCGATTCCAAAAACCCGCATGTCAAAGGCCTTTGCCCGCCTTGCCAATGCCTGTCCGCTGGCCCCGAACCCTACAATGAGAACGGTTTTTCCCGCCACATCACCGACCATGGGTGCATACAACTTGCGATCCTGAAAATATTCCTGGCATTTATTGAATGTGCGGGCGAGCAACAGCATGAACATCATGGCGCACTCTGCCAGCGCCACACTGCTGTGAGCCCCCGGGCAGTAGGTCATCATGAAGCCCTTGTGCCGCATGTATTCGATGTCGCAGTGGTCGACACCGTTTGAGACGATCTGCCACAGCTTGCAGTCCCCGGCCGCGTCCATCATCTCGCGCGTGCCGCGTCCACCGCTGTCGACCACGACCTCGACCCCGTCGAACTGGGGTGCAACCGGCTTGGATGCGTCATATACCGACAGGTCGTGGCGATCCCCCACCTGCTCGACAATGTTTTCCTGCCAGAACGGATCGCAGTACAACTCCGGCACATAAAGGGTTTTGACTTTTCGCATGTTTCAACTTTTCAACGAGTCTTTCGACTGCTCACAACACTCGATCACGTTCTTGCACGCGGCGTGCAGCATCCATTCGTCACCGTCCACGAGCAGCATCTTGTAACCATCTCGAATCGGTGCATCAAAGGTTTCGGAAGTACAGGGAATCGCATCGACATCCGTGCCGGGCGGTTTACCTGCATTGTGCGCGGCCGCCAAGACGGTTTCTACCGCTTCCTTGAAGCGGGGGTGTTCAAACTCTCGAGGGATACCGAGGGAGATGGAAAGATCGAAGGGGCCAACGATGTACGAATCCACACCTTCGACGGCAAAAATCTCGTCGATGTTGGCCACGGCCTCCGCCGTTTCTATGATCACCAGACAGACGACGTTATCATTCGCCTCTTCGAAGTAGTCCGCATCAAAACCAAATCCCGAAGCCCGTGCCGGGCCGTAACCGCGCGTACCCTGGGGCGGGTACCGGCAGACCTCCGCAGCGCAGTGGGCTTCTTCCGCGCTGTTGACAAAAGGCACCAGCACGCCTCCCGCTCCCATGTCGAGGTAAAGCCGGATCACATCCGGGTCGTTATTCGGTACGCGCACGATCGGTGTCGCTTCCGACGAGGCAAGTCCCTGCAGCTGTGCCTGAACGCCAATGGGCGTCTGCGGCGCATGTTCAGTGTCAATGACCACGTAATCAAATCCCGCCTTGCCAAAGAGCTCGGCGATGGCTGGCACACCAAACCGAAGTTGTGCGCCAATGACAACTTCACTGGCACAGAGCTGCTGCTTCAGTCGGTTTTTCATAAGCCCCCCGGAAAAGTCGATGGCACTGTTATCTCGTTGGACAGTCAAGCCATTGTTTCTACGGACACGCGACGCACGGAAAAGCCGTCGTCGAAAACGGCAACCAGCTTGAATGCAGTTTCCTCGGGGTACTGCAGTTGGCGGCACGTTCCGATGCTGGTGATCAGGGGAATGCCCTGCCAGGTAACATCGATATCCTGATGCCAGTGACCGGTGAGAACACAGGTAATTTTGCTCTCCTTAAAAAACTGCACCAGTTGATGACGGTTTGGCATATTCCAGTAACATTCTTCCTCGTCCGGATGCTGTATGAACAGCGGCCAGTGCATAATCACGAAACGATGAGTCGCGTCTGCCGGTGCCGCCGCCATCGTCTCACGCAGATACGCCCATTCCTCCGCCTGCGCCGCTGCCTCAAGATCACCGCGCAATGCTGTAGCGTTGAAGCCGACGAAAAAACAGCCCTTGTGGTTTAACGTGAACCGGTTCGGCGTCGCCTCGTGCGTCAGGTAGACCTCGTGTTGGTCGTGGTTCCCCGACACACCGTACCACGGCACCTTCAAACGCGCGGCACCAGCCAGGAAAACATCACGCTGCTCGACGGACTCGCCATGATGGACCTGGTCGCCGCCGAAAATAACGAAGTCGACATCATCGGTGGCATTGACAAAATCAACGGCTCTGTCCAGCCGTGTCTGGGCGGAGTCATCGGTTTCCAGATCGTTCGGGCTCGTCATGCCGATCTGCGGGTCAGTGATGAATGCAAAGGTAAACATGAGTAAACGTACGCCATCGACGGATGGGTTCAAAGGCTCCAGCGCCGATTGTCTCCTTCGAACAGCACGACGATCGCGAAATGGACTTTTTCTCGAGCTGGGCGCTGGCTGTCATGAGCAGCGACACAGGCGCCGCCATCAAGCTTGACGAAAAGTGTGTCGGGCATCGACCCGGAGACAGCCCATGGGAACGGTATCCGGGTTGATACTTTTCAGGTGCCGCGAGGAATCAAGCTATGCTTCCGTGGGCAACACCAGCACCAGGTAGTCGTCGTCTGATTCCGGCATGTCGATGACGCTCGACCCGTGGATAGTTTCGGTTCGCACACAGCATTTTTCATTCAACGAAAAGACCTGGCACAGCAGCGGCTGCGCCGGGAAGTTCTGCAGGTCGATCGTGCATGCAGCCGGCTCCGGCATCCGGTGGAGGTTGCCGGCAAGATAGACGTGTCCGTCACGGACGATGTGGTTCGTGCAGTTATAAAAGTAGGCGATCAGCGTCTGCCGGTCCGCAGACCACAGGTAGCTCGCCCGATAGTCCGCTGAAACACGCAACGGCCCGGATGACAAAACGTCGTCGATCAACGTCGGTGCCGTATAGGATTCGGTCGCATCGAGCATCGTGACACCGGCAGGTTCCGGGTCGCCCGGTTGCACGTAACTCGTCATCAGCGGCAGTGCCGAAAAGAACGCCTCGTATTTCTCCAACACGAGGCGACCGTCGGAACCGTCCGGTCCGCTACCGACATTCGTACCATCGACCCGGATCGCGACCGGTGCCTGGAGGAACGCCTGCGACCAGTCGACGGCGTCGCGAACCTGCCGGAAAACAATCCGTTCGTCCTCGGCATGTTGCTCGCCCCAGGTGATCAGCAGCGGAATACGATGGATCAGTCCGAGATAGAGATTATCGCGCAGCCGACGACGATAGTGCTCGGTACCGCACCAGGTATCCTCCTGGCCCATGAACCGTTTATACAGATGCGGGCACGGCCAGCTGGCTTCGCCTATGAAGTAGTCTCCGAGCTGCAGGAACTTGAGCTCAATGGCGAGATCCAGCTCCGGCTTCAGTTCCATACCCATCCAGTACATGCGGCTGCCTGCCAGCTCCGCTTCCCAGGCGACGTCAGTCCGGCAGCCCTCGGGGAAGCCGGCCGTCCACTCATGGACGATCCACGCCGCCCGGTGTGCGTCCGGCAGATCGAAGAGGCGGTGGATCGGTTCGATTATGTAGATGTGGTTCGGCATCTCTTTCTGCATGAAACGATACGCGTCATTGACCCGCTCCGGGCCGGCGGCAATGTCACCCTCGCCAGAGGTCGAGACGCAGAAGAGTGCCGTTTCGTCGCGGTACATGTCGGCGAAATCCTGCAGGTACCCATGAAAGAGTTCATCGAACCGCGAGCCGTTACCGGGGTGCGTCCAGTCCTCGTCCTTAAAGCCCGCTTCAAGATACTGGCGCAGCACTGGTGTCTGATGTCCCTCCGTCTGACTGGTGCCGTATGGGTAGTGAGTAACGGCCTGCTCCAGAACGAGGCCGTGGCGCGCCGCCACCCGCATGACCAATGCCAGCTGCTCTGCAGCGCGGGGTATGATGTGCCCGCAAGCATCGAGCTTTTCCCAGATGCCCCAACCAACGAGCAGATGAATCAGATCCCAACCGCACGACTGCAGGTATTCGAAGCGCCAGGTCAATTCCGCCTCGGTCATCGCGTCCCAGTAATGCCAATGCTCAGCGTCCGGATTGGCGTCCAGCTCCGCCTGTCCCTGCACCAGTGTTTCTTCCGGCGTGCCGATGTCACGGACAAATGCCATGTCCGCGGCAGAGCCGCTGAGCGGCCCCTGCACCTTGCCGTCCCGGACCAGGCTGTGAGCGTCCGATTCATAGCTAAGGAAAATGCCGTCTGTCACCCGAAGCACGAGGGCGCTCGTCGCGTCAATGGCACCGGAGGCGGTCAGTTCCGCCTCGTATTCACCCGCCGGCAAGTCCGTAAAGGACCCGCTCCACACATCGTCGACCGCAATCAGCTCTGCGACGTGGTCCCCTGACCTGGCCGTCACCTGCACCGTCTGGGGATCCGCAATCTGTCCGTCCGCGTCAATGACAACAGCCGAGATCGGCATGCCTGTTTTTTCGACATTCTGCGCTGTTCGCACGACCGGCAGACAGGGCACCAACGCCGCGTGCCCCGCCATCGATGCGGCAAAAGTGATGGACGCTTCGGCTTCGGGCGTTTCCGTCCACAGACCGACTACGATATGTACCGCCGCGAAGTGGAGCGCGTAACCTTTGGCTGCCATGGCGGCAGCCAGATCCAGTGTCACGGAGCCGGGTTCCGTGTGCCAGTTACTGGCCAGCAGGGGCGGGCCGGTCCGGCTCTTGACCAGCACACATACCTGCCACTGCGCGGTGGCGTCGCTGACTGTGACACTCAGAACCGGATGCTGGTCGAGATTGACCTGCAGCTCGGGCAACGCCACAACTTCCCGCTGCCGTGCCGAGCGTTTTTCGAACGTCAGTTCGCAACCGGCATGCTGCAGCGGATTGGCCGGATCACTGAACCAGTCGCTGACCCGTGCCTCGCCGGTGAGCTCAAGATGGCCGGCAGCTTCATACGCCAGAACAGTACGATTGGGCGTCGCGGCCCAGTGCATGGCGCGGTTGAACGTCCGCGATTGCCCGAGAAAAGCGCAATACTCCGGCTCCGTTTGCCGGCCGGGTATACGCGGCTCATGGTAGACCTCATCGGCGTGCCCCTCGAG
>CAYWQM010000137.1:0-9277 GCA_964460215.1 uncultured Lentisphaerales bacterium | reverse complement strand
GGTCATCGGGTGATATTTTACAGGCACTGTTGATCAAGTGCTGCCTCAAGTCCAAGGCTCCCTGCAGGCCCTGGCAAAAACCGATTGGGACCAGGAAAAGATGAGCGACCACAACCAGTGCGACACCTGCGATGCAGCGGCCAGGCGTGTCGGAAAAATCTATCGGGACCTAAACGGCTGAATTATCATGTGCGGTATCGGCGCTATTTTCAAGACATCAACAACAGGTGAACTACCGGACATTCGTCCGATGCTCGACATCGTCCGTCATCGGGGCCCGGACGACGAAGGGTACGCTGCTGTCTACGATGACAAAGTCTGCTTCGCCGGCGGCCCCGACACCCCGGAAAACACCGTTGCTGCAGACACCGTCTATCGACCAAGGCCCGAGTACCGGGACGCCCGGTTTGCCGATGCGCTCGCCGTCCTCGGACATCGGCGTTTATCGATCATTGACCTGTCGCCGACCGGGCACCAGCCAATGAGCTCCGAGGATCAGCGGTATATCTGCGTTTATAACGGTGAGATCTACAACTTCCGGGAATTGCGGCAGGAGCTCGAGGAGGCCGGGGCGGAATTCGTCTCCGCCAGCGACACCGAAGTGCTGCTTGCTGCTTACCGCACCTGGGGCGTCGACTGCCTGCAGCGGTTCAACGGCATGTTCGCCTTCGTCATCGTCGACCGCGTACGGGGCGAACTCTTCGCGGCACGTGACCGGTTCGGGATCAAGCCGTTGTATTACTGGCACTCGCCCGCCGGGGTTCTGGCGTTCGCATCAGAGATCAAGCAATTCACCGTACTGCCGGGTTGGCGGGCGACGCTGGATGGGCAGGCGGCCTACGACCAGTTGAACTGGGGCATGGTGAATCACACCGACGCAACACTTTTCTCCGGCGTTCGGCAACTGTATGGCGGGGAGTACTGCAATTGTTCCCTTGACCAGCTCGGTCCGCGATTGCCGATCAGGCAATGGTATCATCTCGCACCGGCATCCTTCCACGGAGATCTGCCGGCAGCTGCCGAACAGTTCGCCGAGCTCTTGAACGATGCCGTGGCTTTGCGACTGCGCGCCGACGTGCCAGTCGGTACAAGCCTGTCCGGCGGCCTCGACTCATCATCCATCGTTTGCCTGGCAAACCGGCTGCTGCGATCGTCCGGCGAGTCATTCGTGCAAAAAACATTCTCCGCCTGTGCCCACGACCCACGCTTCGACGAGCGGCAGTATGTCGATACAGTAGTCGAGCACTGTCAAGTGGAAGCACATTACACCTACCCGGACCTCGATGAACTTCTCGGCGCCGTCGACACCGTGATCTGGCACCACGACGAACCGTTCGAGAGCACGTCCGTATATGCCGAGTGGGAAGTGTTTCGGCTCGCGGCGGAGAACAACGTGAAAGTAACACTGGACGGGCACGGCGCCGATGAGCTTTTGTTGGGTTACGACGTCTGTATCGCACCCTACTTCGCCGGACTCTTCGCCAGATTACGCTGGCTGCAACTGTTAAGGGAACTGCACACTGTGCGGCAGGTGCATGGATTGGGATACATGTTCGCTGCCAAAGGCATGGCGAACATGCTGTTGCCAGAAGCGTTCCGGCAGTTTCTGAAACGCCACGTCGGTAAGGTCTCCACCGCACCCGCCTGGCTGAGTGTTGATCTGCTGCACGCTACAGACCGTGACCCCGGTGTTCAGCACGGGTTGAAAACGACATCCACAAATACCTTCTCCAAGGCGCAACTGCTCAGGACCATGATGCCGATGCAGCTGAAATGGGCCGATCGCAATTCGATGGCGCATTCTGTCGAATGCCGGGTGCCTTTTCTCGACCATCGCATCGTCGAATTCGGAATGGGGCTGCCGACTGAGATGAAAATGCATCGCAGTGGCCGCAAACGCATCCTGCGAGAGGCTATGGCCGAGGTGCTGCCGCCGAAAATCAGCCGACGCCAGGATAAGATGGGGTTCGTCACCCCGGAGGAAGCCTGGGTACGCGGGCAGGCCTCGGACTGGTTCCGCAAAGCCGCCGGCGAAGCAATTGAGCAGACGCACGGTCTGATCAACCCGAAATTTGTCAACGTCGCAAACGAGATGATCGACGGTCGTCACACCTTCAGTTTCCAGTTGTGGCGCATCATTTGTTTCAGCCGCTGGATGGAGCGCTACGGTGTCAACCTCCCCTGACCCGCCAACCCAGCCAAAGATGTCGCTCATCGTTTTCATCGGCGGCGACCAGATCCTCGGCTGGGTCCATGAGAACCTGCCATGAAAATACTGCTGATTATCACTGAGCTCGACGAAGGCGGTGCCGAGAACGCCCTGGGACAAGTTGCTTCAGGCCTTTTTCGTCGTGGCCATCAGGTGCGCGTTGCCTGTCTCTTCAATAGTGACGGCGCTGTCGCCCGGCGCCTGGGCACCGCCGGTATCGAAGTCGACAGCCTCGGTGTCACCAGCACGGCAAAGCTGCCGGTCGGCTTGAAGCGCCTGCGTGCGGTGATCCACGACTTTGTACCGGACGTCGTTCATTCCTGGCTCTTCCACGCCAATCTTCTGGCACGCCTGGCATTGCCACGCGGCCTGCCGCTGATCGCCTCGATGCGTGTCGTCGAACCGCGCAAGTCACACGTCTGGCTCGATGCGCTGACGCGCAGACGCGTCACTCACTGCATCTGCGTCTCGAACGCCGTCCGAGAGTTCGCCATCAATCAGGTCGGCATGCACGCTGCACGCTGCACGACGATCGAGAACGGCGTCGACTTCGAAGCTTTCGCCGACGCCCGTGCTGCAAAGCGCGAGACCGCCACGCTGCAGGGCTTGTGTATTGCGCGCATTACACACCAGAAAGGTCTCGACATCCTGCTTGAAGCCCTGGCCGGCTTGCCGGCGGACATCGACTGGCGCTGGCGCTTTGTCGGCGCCGCGCCGGAGCCGGCATGCGCCGCGCAACTGCGACAGGCAGCGGCCGACCTGGGCATCGACGCGCGTCTCGAATGGTGTGGTCCGGTGTCGCGTGAGCGGCTAATCGAGTACTATGCCGCCGCGAATATTCTGGCGTTACCATCGCGTTGGGAAGGGCAGGCAAACGTCGTGCTCGAAGCCATGGCCGCCGGGGTGCCGGTGCTGGCATCGGGAACTGACGGCATCCGCGACCTCACGGCAGTGGCACCAGGGGCATTGACGGTTGTCACCGACAATGCCGCCGCGGCCTGGACCACCGCGCTCAACGGCCTTTGGCAGTCGCCAGATCGCCGGGCCGCGCAAGTCGATGCGGGCATTGCGTTCGTGGGCGATCGCACCTGGGCAACGGTCATCGACCGCCACCTCGACGTCTATCGAGATGCCTCCAAAACTTGACAGTTCGAGAGCTCGGCATCGATCCCCGGCGGAGCCCGCCGCCCACATTCCGGGAGGGGATGTTACCCGAGGCTGTTCTTTGAAGAGGTAGAACACTTTGACCTCGGCGGCATACAGGCCGATATTCCCCCTCATGAAACAGTCAAAAATCGGACAACGTAAGACGACCCAGCGCGAGGCCATCTCCTCGGTGATCCGCCAGGCGGAAGGGCCGCTCACGGTAGAGGAAATCTCCGAACGTGCATCGAAGCTGGTGACGTCGCTGGGATTGGCGACGGTATATCGTACCGTCAAGCTGCTGCTGGAGTCGAACGAGATCAGAATCGTCTCGATCCCGCACAGCCAGGATCGCTACGAGGCCTCGGACCTGGCGCACCACCACCACTTCCGCTGCCGCAAATGCGACCTGGTCTTCGACCTGCCCGGCTGCATCCTGCCTATCCCTGACGGCACCTCACTTCCCGGCGGCTACAAAGTCGAAGCGCACGAAGTAACGTTGGTCGGGATCTGTCCGGAATGCAACAGCGAGTAAGGCAAGTAAGTATCCGTCCGGACGCTCAGGAGAAGAAGTCCTTGAGCCGCTTCATGAACTTCTCGCGGGCCGGATGGGTCTTGGGCTCGCAGCTATCGTAGAAAGCTTCAAGCGCTTCGCGCTGGGCCCGATTGAGCTTGCGCGGGATCTCGATTGACAACACCACGTGCTGGTCGCCCCTGCCTTTACTGCGACGCGACGGAATGCCCTTGCCGGACATGGTGATGACTTTGCCGTTCGCCGTACCCGATGGGATGTTCAAGTCCTCAGTTCCGGATATGGTCGGCACCTTGATCTTACCGCCGAGCGCCAGGGTCGCATAGTCGACCGGCATCTCGAGGACGACGTCGTCGCCGTCGCGTTTGAAAAACTCGTGCTCCTCGACATGCAGGACAATATAAAGATCGCCCGGCGGCCCGCCGTCGGTCCCGGGCACGCCTTCACGGGAATAGCGCAGACGGGCACCCGTATCGACGCCCGGCGGGATTTTGACACGGATCTTCTTGGTCTTGTTGACCTGTCCGCCGCCGGAGCATTTGCGGCATTTCTGCTCGACAATCTCGCCGGTGCCGCTACAAGTCTGGCAGGTCTGGCGCAGGCTGAAGAACCCCTGTGACACCGTGACCTGTCCAGAACCATTGCAACGGCCGCAGTGCAGTTTACTCGAACCCGGTTCGACGCCGGAGCCGGTGCACTTGTCACAGGACGAAGGCTTGGTAATGTCCTCTTCCTTCTCGACCCCGAAGACCGCTTCCTCGAAAGCGATCACCAGGTCGTAGCGCAGGTCGGCGCCCTGTCGCGGACCGCCTTGACGCTGGCGCCGCCCACCGCCACCGCCGAAGAACTCTTCGAAGATGCTGCCGCCGCCGCCGCCGCCGCCACCACCGAAAACGCTGCTGAACAAGTCGAAGGGATCGGAGTAGCCGCCGCCGCCGCCGCCGGATGAGGCACGGTTGACGTAGGCGTCGTGACCGACACGGTCGTACATCTGCCGCTTCTCGGCATCGCCCAGCACTTCGTAGGCCTGGGAAACTTCCTTGAAGTTGGCTTCCGCCGCCGCGTCGTCCGGGTTGCGGTCCGGGTGGTACTTCAAGGCCGCCTTACGATAAGACTTCTTTATCTCGTCAGCAGAAGCGCCTTTGGATACACCCAGCAACTCGTAATAGTCTTTTGCCATAGTACTCAAGTTTCTCTGCTCTCGGACTTGCGGGTATCTGGCCTCAATCGTCTCATCGCCGCGGCCTTACGCCTCATCGCCGGCAACCTCATCGTCGGTGATCTCATCGCCAGCCTCCTCAGCTGCAACTTCCGGGCCGGTGCTGACGACGACCATGGCGGCACGCAGCACGGCCTCACCGAGGCGATAGCCGGCTTTCCATTCGTGGATGATGTTCTCGGCCGGGACGTCGTCGGAGGATTCGGTGGAAACAGCCTCATGCTGCTTCGGGTCGAACTTCCCGTCTGTCAGTATTTTTTCGAGGCCCAGGGCTTCGAGGCAGCGCTCGAGCTCCGTGTGAATCATCTGCATACCTTGCTTGAGAGTCGCGATGTCGGCATTTTCCTGGTCGGCAGCCATCATCGCCATGCCGAAATGATCGACGATCGGCAGGATCGACTCGATCGCAGCAGTCTTGCCGATGATTCTGGCACTGGAGATATCGCGCTGGCTGCGCTTGCGGAAGTTGTCCAATTCGGCTCGCAGCCGCAAGTGTTTGTCCTTGGCCTCGGCGACCGCATCTGTGAGCTGGGCAATCTGCTCTTCAGGCGTCGGCGGTGCCTGCGGCTCCTCTTCAGTCCCTTCCGTGGCGTCGGCAGCATCGGTCACAGCAGCAGCGTCGGGTTCGGTTTTCGGGTCTTTGTCGGCAGCTGGTTCGGCCGCGTCGGGCGGCGGCTCCAGGGCCTCTTATTTAGCGTTTCTCACTGGTGCTGGCCTCGGTCGTGAAACAGATTACGGACACAGGGGATGGCAGAACTCGAAACAGTAAATATACGGTCGCAGTTGCCGTGCGTCAACGGCAGTGACAAACTGAAAAGCGGCTCAAGCCCCGGCGCGAATGAAGTCTGTTGCGAAGTCCGCAACCACACAGTCACGGATTTCGCTGAACAGGTCCATGACCTTGCACAGCACTTGATTGCAGTATTTTTGTTCATTGCTGACTATGACAATGCCAAGACAGGCGTAGTTCCAGACGTCATGCCCTTCGATCTCGGCGATCGAAACGTTGAACTTCTTGCGGACGCGTTCGCGCACACTGTTGAGCACAGCGCGCTTGTCCTTGAGCGACATGGCGTGTTCGATGTCAAGTTCGACTGTGAGGATGCCCAGGACCATAAAGAAAAGGCGTGTGCGGGATTCAAGGATTCGTGCGCGTACTATATCATTTTATTTCATTTGTCTGCAACGCTGTTGGCATTCACAACACCCGCGAGTATGCTCCGTAAATCCCAACCCGGATCATTCACATGAATCACGATGTTCTGGAAAGCCTGAAAACAGCGCCGATACAATGCAACGTCCATCCGGTATTGTCCGTCGACGCACTCGCCGGGTTCGCTGAGGTCCTCCATGAAGAAGGATATCCGCTTTTTGAAGTTCTGGGCCGCCCGATGGACGACGCCGAACCACTGATCCGTGCCTTCAACGAAACGCCGCAGCGCAAACTCCTCTACCTCGCAGTCGGCACCCTGAAAACCCAAGCGGACGCCGAACGCGCCGTCGCCCTGAACGCCGACCTGCTGGTATCCGCCACCTTCAGCCGCCGCATTCTGGACGTCGCAGTCAAGGCGGACGTGCCGTACATGCCGGGGATCTCGACACTTCAGGATATTCAAAACGTCCACGACGCCTTCGAAGATGTCGGCCGCACGGTCAAGGTCCTGAAGCTCTGCCCGGTCGACTTCATCGGCATGCCGCTGGTGGAAATCATGGCGACGATCTATCCGGATATCATGTTCGGCCCGACCGGCACGGTCGAGCTGGAGGACCTGCCGACATGGCGACAACTCCCCTTCATCAGCGCCCCGATGCAGCCCTACATATCCGAGGAGATAATCGCTGCCGGTGACTGGGACGCCGTCCGCGAGCTCCTCCGCAAAGCGCGACAGCTCGCCGGCATGTAAGGGACCGGGACGGTTCGGTCATTTGTGTTCGGTTCGATTATTTCCATGCCGCTCTCTCCCTCTTGATTATCTTCAGGCGTTGTCGCACCCTGTGAGCTATATTCTCCCATGCCCCGCGCCTTCATCTTGCTCTTCCTCCTGGCGACTGTCGCAGCAGCCGAGCTGCAGCAGGATCTCGACAAACTCTTCGACCGCACCCCGGTCGTCGCAGACGCCGTCTGGACCTGCAGCATCCGCAACCTGCAGACCGGCGAGTCGCTGTATAGGCGCAACCCCGACCGCGCCCTGATCCCGGCATCGAACCAGAAGCTCTTTGTCGCCGCAGCGGCACTGCACGAGCTCGGCCCCGACTTCCGCTCGACCACCGATTTTTTCACTGCCGGCGCCGTTGAAGGCGGTACACTCCACGGCGACCTCGTCGTGCGCGGCAACGGCGCCATTGTCTTTACCGCCCGCTACCCCAGTGACCTGACGGCCGCCGAACGCCGTGACATCCTCCGCGGACAAATCGAAAAGCTCGCAGAGGCCCTGCGGGCCCGCGGCATCCGCACCATACGCGGCGGACTCTTCCCCGACCACAGCGGCGGCTGGCAGCAAGTCGTCACCAACGAGCACTACCCCTGTGTCGGGGCACTGTCGTTCAACGAGAACACCGTCGACATCGACGTGCGCGACGGCGTCGTCATTTACGCCCCGGAGAAACTCGTCAGCTTCGCGTTCCGCTACAAGGAATGGGACGGCTCCCAGCGCCGACGCCGCGCCGCCGGCCGCACCGACAACATCGAAATAAACCTGGGCCGTGACAGTCAGGACTACTGGCGGCTCAAGGCCATGGCGCCCGGCACCTGGTACTGCGCCGTGCTGCAGGACATGCTCGCGGATGCCGGAATCACCATTCTCGGGGAACCCCTCGAGCTGGAGGCCGCGCCGATGCCGCTGCTGACGCTCGAGGGCTTGTCCCTGCGCGAGCTCTTGCCGGACATGGTCGCTTCCAGCGACAATTTCCGAGCCGAAACCCTGTGCCTGGTGCTCGGGCATCAGCGATACGGCGAAGCCGGCTTCAAGAACGGCGGCCGCGCCGTGCGCGCCAACCTCGCAGGCACCGGCATCGATCTTAGTGGCTTCGTCGCCGCCGATGGCTCCGGCCTCAGCCGACGCAACCGCATGTCCGCCACCAACATGCTGAGCCTGCTCGACACCATGCTGCACTCACCGCATCGCGAGCTCTGGCTCGACAGCCTGGCGGTCTCCGGCCAGTCGGGCACACTAAAACAGCACCTGCTGTCGCTCGAAGGCCGGGTCCGCGCCAAGACCGGCACCCTCCGCGATGTCAAGGCCCTGTCCGGCTACCTGTTTATCGATGGCAAACCTGTGATCGCCTTTGCAATGATCGCCAACGACCTCAAAACCCCCGGAACCGCCTGGCCCGTCTTCGAAAAAGTCCTCGGACTGGTCACGGAAGAGATTCGGTAAAGCGGTCCTTTGCATCGGTTCATTCGACATGCGTTCTTCCTCTCCGAGCTATAACGTTTTCAACCCATCATCCCGTCCAAAATCCTCTTGCACCCTTTCCAAATTCATACTACCTTCCCTTACCCATCTTCATTCAACTCGAACCCGAAGAGGTTTTTCCCATGCTGCAGCGACTGCCACTTTTTCTGATCGCCACTCTCCTGGCTTTCTCTTTCACCGCTTATTTTGCCGATGCCGCCCCGTCCAAGGAAAGCGAAAGCGAATACCGCGCCCCGAAATCCGGCGGCGGTGGCAAGAGCCTGGATGAGCTGGCCGACGCCGCCTACAACAAAGGTGCGGCCCTCCAGCAGAAAAAGAAGTGGGAAAAAGCCATCAGGTGGTACGAGAAAGCCGTCAAGTACAACAGCAAGTTCGCCCAGGCCTACAACAACATGGCCTACTGCTATCGCCAGGACGGCGAGTACGAGGACGCGATCAAACACTACAAGCGCGCGCTGCACATCGACCCCGACCTGATGGAAGCGCGTGAGTACCTCGGCCAGGCCTACATTCGCTTGGCCGTCGCATCAATGAAAAAGACCGAGAAGTACATGCAGCTGGCCAGCAATGAATGGCGACAGCTGCGCGAAGGAAAGGCCGTGGGTCACGCCGACAAACTCGAAGCGAGTATCCGCAAAGCAGATAACCTGAGGCGCCGCTGATGAAAAACCTGTCAACCCCTCTGTTGCTGCTGCCGCTTGCCGCACTGCTCCTGGCCGGCTGTCAGACGACCGCCCGGCTGCCGTCGCTGATGCCCG
>CAYWQM010000136.1:8473-9613 GCA_964460215.1 uncultured Lentisphaerales bacterium | reverse complement strand
GCTTTGCGATAAAACCCGAGGGTAGGGGTGGTCAACCGGCACGAAACGGAGGGCGCGCTGCAGTGGGGCGAGGTCGGCCGCTCGGTTAATAAGGGGAGGGGGGCCTTGTTGACAATCCCAAAGCATTTTTTTTTCTCGGCCTCTCGAACGTCGTGGTATTGCGCGTGCTGTACGGGTGTTCATGCCCGTCTGTGTTTTTTTAATTGCAGTTGTTTAGCAAGCATTTCCGAAGGATCGCTGCTACCGGGCACACGCCGGGGTAGCTACTGTACCAGTGGCAACGCTTGTCGCAAGCTGCTGTGATGGATCGGAGAAGCTTCGGAGGTCGCCATCAACGACGGGGAGTGCGATCTTCGTCTTGATTCGAAGACGAACGCTTTACTGGGCGCTTTTCAAGCGTAGATTGAAGGATGCGCCGCACCAATTCGAACTGCGACCGACGAGATCATGCAGAGTTGATGATCGCGAGTTAAGTTCCCTGTAACCCCACATGTCATATGGCCAGTTTTTGTAATCCTATTCCACTTCCAAACTACCCGCGCGGTCGCTTCAGTATTCCAGACGATATCACGTTTGGCTGGGTCAATAACGGGGAACGCCGGGACTACCGCGAGACTGCCGACCCGAGCGTCCTCTGGCACGACGGGAAATGGTATCTCTATGCTTCCTGCGGCATGGCCTGGCAAAGCAGCGATTTTGTGTCGTGGGAGTATTGCCCGATGAACTTGTACGACATGGGCTATGCCCCGACGGTCATGGCGCACGGCGGCGCTTTTTATCTCACCGCCAGCGAGGCGCCGCTTTTCCGCAGTGACACTCCGCTCGGGCCCTGGGAGGAAGTCGGACCACTGCTGACCCCCGGCGGTGAACCATTGCCAAATTACCTTGACCCGATGTGTTTCTCCGATGACGACGGTCGTGTTTATATGTATTGGGGCCTGGGCTCGCCTGGCATCTACGGTATTGAGCTCAGTCCGGATCAACTGAACCAGGGGATCACTGAACCGGCAATCATGTTCGCCTATAACCCGGACCATGTCTGGGAGCGCTATGGCGAGTTCAACGAGAATCCAGCGGTCAGCTATGTCGAGGGGCCGTGGGTGTTCAAGAACGGCGACGATTATTACCTTACCTACGCGG
>CAYWQM010000136.1:0-8463 GCA_964460215.1 uncultured Lentisphaerales bacterium | reverse complement strand
GCACCAGGCTCAGTTCGAATGCGATGGGGACATACGGTTCGCAGTCGCCGCTGGGGCCGTATACCTATCAATCGCGCAATCCTATCCTTCGTAAGACGTCGGGACTGGTACGCGGTCCAGGGCATGGGAGCATAGTACGGGGGCCGAATGAAACGGTGTGGGTTTTCTACACCTGCACGCGCTGTTACAATCACATTTTCGAACGACGCATCGGCTTTGATGCAGCCGGCTTCGATGACGACGGCAATCTATTTGCAACCGCTACCGAAGTGCCGCAGTTTGCACCCGGCGAACATGCGCATCCAGAGCAGGGTAACGATGCCGGGCTTTTGCCGGTTAACCTGAACAAGCTGGCGAGCAATTCGAGCAGTGCGCCGGGCCGCGAGTGTTCGTATGCGATCGACGGTTCCATGCGCACCTGGTGGCAGGCGGCGAACGACGATGCCGAGCCATGGTTGTCTGTCGACAGTCGCGGCTTATTCCGGGTCTCGGCCGTACGGTTGGTCTGGGCCGAACCGAATCTCAATTATCGGGCGGGCATCATTCCTGGTCCCTATCGCTATCGTGTCGAGACCAAGGTTGGCGCGGACGCTGCCTGGGATATTGCAGTGGATAAGTCGGACAACGACGTCGATATGTTGATCGACTATGTCACGTTCGTACCGCGTCCGGCGGCTTTTATGCGCTTGGTCGTCGTCGGATGGCCGGATGGCCTTGGCGTGGGCGTCGTCGACTTTACGGTGTTCGGCAAAGGGGAATGCTCGGACTGACTACGGTCTTCGCATGCCGTATCACGCTCAAGCATTCTTCATCAGATGCTTGAGCCAACGAGTCAAGCCTTTCTCGCCTTTTGCATCGAACTTGCCGGCGTCCATGCAGGTCTCCTTCGCAATGCTGACAATCGGCTCGTACTTCGACTTGCCGCTGTGCGCGGATTTCTTGAACACGATGCCTTTCTCCCCACTGGTCGAGGAGAGCACGACGATAGGGATGCCCGATGTCTCGCCACGTGATTCGTAGTCCTTCTTAAGCTCATCGATGAGCTCCCAGCCGTCCATGACCGGCATGTTGAGGTCAGTGATGATCAGTACCGGGTCATTGTGGTATTTGTCTCGTATAATCTCCAGTTTTTCAAGTGCATCCTGACCGTTTTCCGCTTCGAAGATGACGACCCCGGTCGAACTTTTGCGAATCTGCCGGGAAACGAATTTTCGAATTGGCGTCTCGTCATCAACAATCAGCACGGTATTGCTGTTCGGGTCCATCGCCTGGTTGATGGAGTCGATCATATTCTCGTATTCAGCCTGATTCGACTGGCTGGCTTTGTCTGTGCTTTGGTAATGAGTTATCTGATCGGGATGCTCAGACATTTTATGTCTCAGTATTCTGCGGCTGCCATTGCTGGTCGCCCACTTGGTGTTTACAGGGAAATGGTGAACGACGTGCCGTTTGAACCGGTTTCGCATTTGATGCGGCCGTTGTGGACGTCGATGATCTTCTTGGTGATCGTTAGGCCGAGTCCGGTGCCGCCCTGCTTCTTGGTCTTGAATGCGACAAAGAGGTTGTCGGCAATTTCTGCCGGCATCCCCTTGCCGTTGTCGGCCATGACGATCGTCATCTGGTCGTCATGGAATGTCGAAGTTATCGAGATCTCCGGATTTTCAACGCCGTGTTCGATCAACGCTTCGGCGGCGTTCTTGCCGATGTTGAAGAAGGCCATGGTTAACTGCGCGCCATCGAGTTGGCGGGTCGGGATGGCGTCGTCGAAGTTGGAATTCACAACGAGCTGTTCGCCGCCGTTCTGCGTTGCAAAAGCCTTGATGTTGGCCGCGGCTTCCTTGAGCACGTCGTTTAGATTGGCGTCTTCAAAGACCGGATTGTATATCTTGGTAAACTGCAGATAGCTCACTGCCAGCGCGGAGCCGGCGGTGACAGCGCTTTCGGCCAGTTGCAGATCTTCCTGGATGCTCTCGTCTTCGAGGACCTCGGGTGAGATGTCCTCCAGGTCCTCCTTAAGGCAGTTGATCCAGGAGGTGGCGCCGATCAGCTTGTTTTTGAGCTCGTGAATCGCCTGGTACGAGGTTTGTCGCAACCGCATCACTTCGAGGCCGAACGCGATGTTCGGGAGAACCATTGTAACTTCCTGAAATCCCTTGGCGCAGTCGTTGAGGTTTTTCAGTTCATCTATCGTAAACTCGCGGGCGCCGTTGGAAACGTCGAACTCCGGAAAAATATCACGGTCGAACAGCAGTTGCAGGGCTCCGGCGTTCTGGGTCTGCTGCTGGTCCTTGTCGCTGCTGCGGTGGATGGAGGGGATCGGTAGACTCAGCATATAATTCGTTTGCCCTGCGAGATCGGCGTCGATACCGTCGAAATGGCGCTCATCCTTCGGCGCATACGTATAAATCCCCAGGCCCTGACTTACTGAACTGCCGGCGAGACTGTCCCAGGGTACCGACATGCCAATCAGCGATTCGACATCAGAAAAAAGAAACTTGAGCGCCGGCCCTTCTTCGCCCAGGATCGAACCACCGGTCGCCCCGGATACCTCGATGAGAATATTGAGACACTGTTCCAGCATCTCTTCCGGCGATGATTGTAGACTGTTCTGGATGACTTCCTGGATGCTCTGTTCGGACTGTTCCATGCTCTTTTTTTTGTGTAAGTGGCCCTGCAAGCCATCGTTGCAATGTCGGGCAATGTACGCCGTTTCACAGCCGCTGTCTATTGGATCCGAACCTTTAATTGAAGGTAGATCCCCTCCCAGCCTTGATCCCGATTCGCCTGTCATTCAAGTGACTTTGGATTAAGGTGTGTTGGGCTCTCGTATCCGGAGCGCCGGCTTTTATTTGTAACCAGACAAGTGGACATGACACGAAGATATAACGGACGTTGGAACCACATCGGGACGGGCATATTCGCAGTGTTCGCTCTGGCGACTGCTGTCAAGGGCGTCCAGTTCGAAGAAGTCACTAATGCCATCGGCGTGAACGGATTCTGTTGTACAGAAGTTGCCTGGGGCGATTACAACAATGACGGCTGGGTCGACATCTACAGTGACAGCCTGTGGCGGAACAACGAAGGTGAGTTTGCCAAGGTTGCCGGTCCGTTCGAAGGTCCGGGAGTCTGGGGTGATTTTGACAACGACGGCGACCTGGACTTGTACATGTATTCAGAAGGATCGTTGGCGCGGAACGACGGCGACGACAAGTTCACCGACGTGCGCGGCATCCTCGACGAGCGAGCGATAGGGATCTGCCGTGCTGCTGCGTGGGGCGATTTCAATGGCGACGGTTATCTCGATCTGTACATGACCGGATACGAGAACTGGGATACCGGGGGAGAATGGCATGATGTAATCTTCAGGAACAACGCCGGCAAATCGTTCACCAACATCTGGCAGACCCCGTCGATACGCCGGGCTCGCGGCGTGACTTGTGCTGACTACGATGAGGACGGCGATCTGGACATCTACGTGTCGAACTATCGGCTGCAGCCGAACTGGCTGTTTCGCAATGACGGTGACTTCACGTTCACCGATGTCGCTATGGACGTCAGCAGCGTTGCCGGCGACGGGGGCCAAGGCGCCTGGGGGCATAGTGTCGGCTCGGCATGGTGCGACTTCGACAACGATGGACACATCGACCTGTTCGTCGGCAACTTCAGTCATCCGCCCGCCTATCAGGACCGGTGCAAGTTCTATCGCAACGTGGCAACTGTCGATGGGCGGAACTTTCAGGCGCATCCGGGTGAGATCTTACGCTGGCAGGAATCTTATGGCACACCGGCGTTCGGCGACTTTGATAACAACGGCTTCCTCGACCTCTACCTGACAACCCTCTATGGCGGTGATCGCAGTTCGCTGTTTCAGAACACCTCTGCGGCCTTGAATATTCACCCGGGCGAGGACGTAGTCGGACTGCCGGCCGGCTCCTGGACGATGGCAGACGTCACGGACGCCACGGGTACGGGTCATTCCGGTTCCTACCAGGCGGGCTGGGCGGATTTCGACAATGACGGCGATCTCGACCTGGCAACCGGCGGCCTGATTTTTCGTAATCTCATGAATGAGGACACCCCGGAAGGGGAGCGCCATCACTGGCTCAAGGTTCGCCTGAAGGGGGAGGGAATCAATGCGTACGCGATCGGTGCGGAGGTCCGTATACGCCCGAATCGCGGTCGCTGGATCCTGACGCGCCAGGTCGAGGGCGGCACCGGCGAAGGCAATCAGAATGACCTGACGCTGCATTTCGGGCTGCGCAACCACGCCACCGCCGTCGAGCTGCAGGTGATCTGGCCAGACGGCACGGAGCAAGTGCAGACATCCGAAGTAGACCGGACAGTCGAAATTGTCAAAGACACGGCCAATGCTTCTCATGGCTCTAAAATTAGCCGACGACGCAAGGGCTATGTCGTCTTCGAACACAGCCCCATGTTGACTCTGCAGCCACGCCATGTGCCGGAGCATGAGCGTATTGTTGACACAATTTCATGTGGTCTGGCCCAGGACGAATACGAATCCATTCAGCTTGGTGTGCATGCGTTGGCGGTCGGCATCAAGGATGTCGAGGTGACCGTCGAGTCCGACCTGGCAGTGGTCATTTACCACCGTATCAGTGCGGTGGACAAGGAGAAGTTGGCAGTGATGTCTGTGCCGCCTGATTATGACGAAGTCGTCGGTTGGGTAAGCAGTTCCGTACATCTGCAGCGCGGTAACGTTTATGAAGCGATCGACAGTGGGTACAGCGTCAACTTCTGGCTGACATTCCACGCGGACAAAACGACGGAACCCGGCCTGCACCAGGGGAGGATCCGGATAAAACCGGCCGGCCGCCCCGAGACGGTACTCGATCTCAAGGTGACAGTCCGCCCCTTCCAGTTGCAGCCACCCAGGGCTGCCTTCGGCATGTGGTTTCGAGAAGATATGCTGCCTAAACGGCTGGGCGGCCTGGCAACGCCACCGGACACTGTGCTGGCGATCTACCGGGACATCGCGGCACACGGACATAACTCCGCAATGTTCTATCCCGGAGGGGACTTCGCAGTTTTGCCGCCAGAGAACAGTCATGCGCTCGGGAAGTTGATCCCTCTGGCGCATCAAGCCGGCCTCCTCGATCCAAACATCCCGAGCATCATCATCGGCGGTATCCCCGGAGCACTCAAAGGTGAAAAACTGGCCGCTGCAGTCGAATGGCTGAGTCAGGCATGCCGGGAGCGCGGCTGGCCGGAGATGTTGACTTTCGTCTTCGACGAACCCAAATACCCGCAAGCGGATAATCGGATCAAGGCACTGTTGACGAAGGTGCGGGATACGTCGACCCGATCAACGATCGATGTGGGTGTCTCCGCAGCATACGGTTATGGGTATCTGACCGATGTGATGACTGTTCATGATGGATTGATTTCGCCGGAAATGATGGCGGAGTCGCAGCGCCGTGGCACAGAAGTTTGGACCTACACCTACCGTATGTGGCGCAAGGATATGGATCCTTTGCGACAGCGCTACTATGCCGGATTTTACACATGGGCGCTCAGGCTCGGGGGTAACTGGGTCTGGTCGTATCACCACAACCACCATCGCCATGCCTGGTTCCCACCCGACAGCCAGGAACCCATGCCGCTGACGGCGCTCGAAGCGCGCCGCGAAGGCATTGACGACTACCGCTACCTGCAGATGCTCGAGGACGCGATAGCGGCGCATCCCGACAACCCGGTAGCCGGCGAGGCCGCGAAATGGCTGGAGGCTTTGAGGCACCGCATTGTCGGTACGGCTCCCCACGTTTCGGAGGCCGGCAAGCCACTGGCACTGACAGAGTATGACCAGATTCGCGAGCAGGCGGCGGCCCTTGTAGAGCAATTGGGTCCTGTTGCAAACGAAGATCTGATGCTTTCGCCGATCACCGGGACCAGGGACGAGGCGTTGGCCTATCGGGGCAAATCAGTGGCGGCGTGTATCATTGGACTGAAAAAGGCTAACGTCCCACAGCGTCGTGCTGCGGCCTGGGCGCTTTTTGAGATGGGGAAAGCCGCGGCACCTGCGGCGCAAACACTGGCCTCGCTGCTTGAGGATCCCGACGTACGGGTGCCGGCACTGCGAGCCCTGGAGGCCATTGGGCCGGAGGCGGTGCTTGCCCTGCCTGAGCTCACGAAGTTGCTGGCACATCCGGATTTTTACATCCGTGTCGGCGCTATGCTGACTTTGGCCGAGATCGGTTGTCCGCTGGATAAGCGGGAGAGCGGTGGCAAGCGCCGGCCTTCTGCCCACGCTGCTGTGGTAAGCGAATCGCTGGTCATTGCTTTTCTGGATGAGTTCCCGACAATCGCCGATGAGGCCTCGGAGATCATAGCTGCTTTCGGCTCCTTCGCCAGGCCGGTGTTGCAGCCGGCGATCGAGATGCTCGATCATGCTGATCCGGGTCGTCAGATTGGGGCACTGCGTGTCATCACAGCATTGGGCCCCGGTGCTGCGCCGGCGGTGCCGAAGCTCATCGAAATGCTTGCCGGACAATCGCAGGAAATTCGATGTATCGAGGCGCTGGCCGCGATCGGGCCAGCCGCAGCCACAGCCATTGGGGTGTTGGAACAACATGCCGCGAAGCAGGGCGGGGAGGATCAATCTGCTTTGTATGCCCTCTGTTGTATCCGGGCTGATATTTCAGACTTTCGCAAACTGGTCGAGTTGCTCGAAGACGCGAATGTGGATGCAGCGACGAAAAAACAGGTCGTCACGAGGCTCAATCAATTGGGTGCCAAGGCACAACCTGTTGCGGATGAAATCCGTCGACTGCTCACGTCGGGGGCGCCAGGCGATTGGCAGGAGGGCTTAAAGTCATTCCTCGAAAACGTCGAGCCTGGCAACTCGCCGGGGGCTGTGTTTGATTAATGTGCCACGAGCAAGGTGCATGCTGGGAATGCCCCTGGGAAACCATAACGGCGTTTTAATCTTTGGTTGCACTTGACCCGGATTCTTCCCTGGCCATGCCAAATGCTCCGGTTCGCAGTTTGCGTTTTTTTTGTTCCCGTCACTTCTTTACACAACCGTGTTGCCTGGAAGTCTTTTCCAAGCTTTACGGAATGTCGAAGACAAGTGGTTTGTCGGGATAGACGCCGTCGATGTCCCGTTGCCAGAAGTATATCCGTCGTTTGTCGAACAGCATGCCGCTGGTGCGCAGTGTGTACTCGCCCAGCCCCTGGTCCGGGTGCAGTTTCTCACCGCCTTTATTCAGCCCCTTCGGCCATGGCGTGGTGAGGAGATCAAACACCTCCTGCACCGTTACGAATTCCTGGTTCATCAGGTTTCCCAGCATCTCCTCGGCGCGGTCGCAGGCGTTCCAGTAGGTCATGTCCGGGCCGTCCAGCGCTTGGTTGAAACGCTGCAGGTATTGTCGGCGCTTCTCGCGCGCATGCCGCCCCTGGGTCGTTGTCGGTTGGCGGAATGCCATGCCGCTGCAGTGGCTGCCGCCGGCGGTGCCCGGTTCAAACACATCAATGTAATTGTAGCTGCCTTTCTCGATTGCCACCGATCGCTTCTGATCGTCGTGCAGCACGATGTTCTGGCCGCCCCAAAACTGGCTGTAGCGTGTCAATAAATCGACGGCGCCGGGGACGTCGTCGCAGAGTTGATGGCACATGTCCGGGATTGGCAACGGGAAAATTTCCTCGGGTTCGTCGTCTATATGCAAGCCGGACCCAACGCCGTCCCAGATCAATCCTTTTGACATTTTCGCATCTTTGAACGGTTCGGGATTTGGCTTCCAGAAGGTGATGGGATCATCGACATTTTTAATATGCAGCGGCCCCTGATCCGTCTCAGGGAGATAGACGACGCGGCACTTCTCGGTTGTTGGGCGAGCATTCGCAAAACCGCGAAACATCAGATAATGCGACAGACTGCGGTAGGCGGCCAGTTCGGTGTCGGAGAGTGGAGCCACGGCCTGTAATTCCTTGTCCACGGCGAGTACGTGTTCGCTCCATGGCTTGGCCTCCGGATAACGCGTGGGTGATGGGATTCGTTCCAGGCGGTCGCGGTGGAATTTCTCAAGACCCGCGAGGAGTTCGTCCGGGGCGACAAACGGCGAGTCCGCAAAAACTCGCTCGATACCGCCCGTGAGAAACTGGTGGCGATCGGAATTGATGTGCTCCGCCTCGTGGCGAGCGACGATGGCGGGGTCGGGCAGCTTGAATGACATCTCTGTATAACTTTGGCTCGTATTGACGGAAGACGGGGCGGAAAAATTGAGGAATAACTGCGACGTGGTATGGCACATTAACCTGTGTACCTTTCCTTCGCTTTGAAGTATTGTACCCGCATTCGAAGTTGTCAATCTTTTGATACCCCGAATTACTGTCTCGTGGCTATTTCGTTGGGTTCTTCAAGCATTTCAACCTGCTTCAGCCAATGCTTGAAAGTCTGGGCTCATCAAGGCGGCAATGGAGGTGAAGGGTTGGGAATTGAGATTGGGG
>CAYWQM010000135.1:0-9794 GCA_964460215.1 uncultured Lentisphaerales bacterium | reverse complement strand
AGGTGAAGAACTGGCGCAAGATGACAAAGCCGAAGGTCTGGAAATACTGATATTGATCGTTGCTGAGCATAGGGCCTCGTAGATCGGTCGGTGAGTGTTACTCGTAAAATACCAATTTGTTACGCAGCGGCAATAGACAAAGCGAATTATCCTCGTTAAATGGTAGGAAAATTAATTTTGGCGGCCACCGACGTCTGCAGAACAGCTATCGACAAAGATCTTCAGGTTGCCGCGCAGTTCACGGCGATAAGCAAGACTACGACAGCGGACAATCAATCCCCCACATCTCTGGTCCCGCCATAACTCCGCCCGGGACGGACTCCGGAATCCGGTCTCGGCATGGGTAGATGCAACAGTGCGAACCGGGTATCCGCAGCGAAGCGAGGTCAATAGAAAATTCTGTCCGTCCCGCCGCCGCCGCCTGTGACCCTTCTTTGAACCACACCTAAACTCATCATGTTGGCGATGTCCAGATCGCCCGCTGCCTTCCATCTCACATGACCGTCCCCGTAGAGTTGGTTCATCCCGGAGAGTTCCGGGGGACCATAGTCCTCGTAGTCAGGGTCGACACCATTAATATCACCATTGCCCGACCAGCCGTAGTTGCCGTGGTTGTACCAGAACTTGTTGCCACCGAAACCATTGTAAACGACATCGGACATCAAGAGACGATCGCCCTCCAACGCTGCCCCCGTCAGATCCTCCGATCGCGGCGCAAAGTCGGCCCACTCAGGCTCCTCGAAATTCGCAAAGTACCCGTAATTCATCGAAGGGCAGTAGATCCCGGCACCGACAGTATTGCCCCAATACCCCGCCCAGTTCCCAGGGTTGGCGCTGGGACAGAAAAAAATGGACCGCTGGTCCACAGTCGTTGCCGCCTTATCCGCAGGCCAATTTTCGATTGCGACCGGGTAGCCGATGTAGGAGTTGATCGACTCTACATTCATTTCTCCGGTGAGAGTTTCCAACGACCCAGTGCCCTCCGCAAGATACATTACCTGTGGATAGGGGGCAGTGCCATAATGTATCGGTGTCGTCAAGAGCCGTTGGTCATGGTCATTCTTGAAACCGTGCAGGCCGAAACCCCACTGCTTCAGGTTGGACATGCACGTAATGCGCTGGGCTCTTTCCTTCGCTTGCCTCAGCGCTGGAAGGAGCATCGCAAACAGGATGGCGATGATAGCGATCACGACCAACAGCTCAATGAGCGTAAAGCGTTTTTGAGCTCTCGCCCTGTCGCAGGCCCTGCCCGCCTTGCAGGCGGGGGTGTGGAAGGGGAGCAACTCGATCAGCGAGAATGGATCGATGTCTCCGCCTCGCGCCACTTCAGGCGCACTCTCTCGCTTGCTCGCAAATGACATATCCTGCCTTCTGTTCAAAGTTGGCCTGAGGGGCTTCGGCATCCCAGGCCCCGCCTTGTCCAGCCACGGCATCACCCGGGACGGGCGACAGGGAAAAGCTTCCGAGTTACTCTACCTCACAGTGCAACAGGCCCAAGTTGACCTGATCCGCATACTGTACAATCAATCTGTCACCGTGAGTATGCAACCCAATATAGCGTTTCTTTTGACCTTTCTCCCGAGGAACAAATCGTGCCCGACTTGTCCTGAATCAAGCCGTTTTAAGCGTCAGTCAGCCGCCAGCATCAGATCCCACAAGCGCCGGTAGCACTTCATGACCAGGACCGCATCGCTGCTGCCCGGTCCCTCGTAGCTGACCCAGCCGCTGTGGCCGTCGACGAAATACATATTTTCGCCGGCAGCGAGCAAACCGCCCGAATTTTCGTGGTTCGATCGATAGGGCATGAAACTGTGCTTACTCGTCCACATCGCCTCAAATCCGTGGTTCACAGGCTTTTGCCAGACAAAGAAATGCCCGGAAATGATTGAAGTTTGAAAAAAATATGATAACAAGGCAACGGTGATGGGGCACACAGCACCAGCATCGCCTTAAAATCTCAATAGCATGAAAATGAAATGAAAACACTAGCAATCACAATTATAGGAATGCTTATAGTTGGCAGCGGCTATGGACAATGGACCCAACTAGGAAGTGACATTGATGGTGAAGCACAAGGTGATTTTAGCGGTTGGTCAGTCTCATTGTCGGATGATGGAAATATTTTAGCTATTGGCACACTCTATAATGATGGAAATGGAAACTCCCCCGGACATGTTCGCATCTACCAGTGGAATGGGGCAGCATGGATTCAAAGAGGAAGTGACATTGATGGGGAGGCAATCCGTGACGAAAGCGGCGAGCGACCACAACCTGTTCTTTAAGGCCGGCACCGACACGCAGACAATAACCGGAGTTTGAATTGAGCAATACCGTTTGCCAAAAACCGAATGTCCTGTGGATCGGTGTGGATTCGATCCGCTACGATGCGCTCGCCTGCAACGGTAACACTGTATGCCAGACACCGAACCTCGATCGCCTCGCTGCGCGGGGCGTGTCGTTCGACCGGGCGTATTGTCCGGTGAGCATCTGTTCGCCTGCGCGCACGTCGATGATGACTGGGAAGCATGCCTTTACGCACGGGATTATTACGAACTGCGACATGTACCACAACCCGGTCTCGGAGCTGCCCGATCCCGATATGCTGCTGCACACGCGCATACAGAAACTGGGGTACCGCTGCGGGTGGATCGGCAAGTGGCATCTTGAGACGAAAAAGGGGCCGGCGGATTACGGCTTCGAAGGGATGAACGTCTTGAAGAATGCGAACTTCCACCAGAGCCCTGAATTTCAGGCGTACCTGGCAGAGAACGATCTTTCCTACGACATCACCGAGCCGGTTTATTTCGATGTAGACCAAAAGGCGCTGCTGGCCGGCGTCTGGAACGGACCGGTCGAATCTACACCGGCGCATTACCTGACAAATCGCGCCATCGAGCAGATGGAGGCATTCGCCGGATCGGACGCTCCGTTTTTCCTTACCTGCCAATTCTGGGGACCACACCAACCGTACGTACCAAGCATTGAATACGCCGGGTATCACGACCGCAATGCGATCGAACCATGGATCAACTTCGAGGATGATTGGGCGGGTAAGCCCGCCAGTGTCCGGCGCACGCACGAGGATTTTTACCGCGCGCTCCCGAAGGACTGGGAGCCTGTTCTGGAGGGTAGTCCGGCAGGGTGGCGCGGCGTTGTCGGATCGTACTATGACTACATCAGGATGTACGATGCTGAAATCGGTAGAATGCTCGATCGTCTCGAAGCGCTCGGACTCGATAAGAATACGGTGATCGTCTTCACCAGCGACCACGGCGATATGACCGGGAGTCATGGCGGCATGAACGACAAGGGATACATGTACGAAGAAGCGCACCGCGTACCGCTGATCATCGCCCATGCCGGAAGCTCGCCCGCTGCGTCACGCAGTGATGAGCTTGTATACAACATGGATATTTTCCCGACGCTCCTGGATATGTTGGGAATCGGGGATGACTCACTCGACGGGCGTTCCCTTCTGCCGAATCTGCGCGGTGAAAAACTCGCGCAATCTCGAGAGGAGATTTTCCTCGAGTTCCACGGCATTCGTTTTCTCTATTCACAGAGAGCAGTCGTGACCAGGGACGGCTGGAAGTACATCTTTACACCGGGTGATCAGGATGAGGTCTACAATCTCAATGAAGACCCGGGCGAGCTGGTGAATTTGTTGGGTATCGCCGAACATGCGGATAAGATAGAGGAGCTGCGGGATCGCATGATGCGCTGCGCGATCGCGACAGACGACCCGCTCGAAAGAGGAATCTCCAAGTTCTTCGGACACTGGCGCCCGCCGGGCGAGCGCTCCGAACCGTCCATGTTCTGAAGCTGTGAATCGAGCATACTCCACGGCATATTGTTACTGATAGGAAATTGCTTTTTCCCGATAACTGACTGAACTGATAAACTGACTTGGTCATATGTCCGAGCAGTAGTTTGAGTGCCTTCGAGCAGCTTAACAGGGACAACTTCTGGACGGCACTCGGCACAGTCGTCATTTCGTATTCGTACTGGGCCCAGGTCGGCAAGTGGGAGGCCGTCACCTACCCATTGCAGGAGGCCTACATGCTGGATGAATTAACTGACAACCGTCTTGAGGCTGACCGGTTGCTGATGAGCGATAACATGTTCCATTGGTGGGTGCCAGGCTCACTGGGCGGCGGGCCGACAGTGGGTGCGTTCAATTACAATCATGGTGAGAATGGCTACAAGATTTTCCGGGGGATAAATGCGACGTACGATCCGCCGACATACAACAGCGGCAACCCAGATTATGGATTCGTTCCGGCGTGGCCGACCGGCATGAACCAGCTGTACGGTGATGGTCATGTCGTATGGCGTCCATACAACTTTGACCTGCGCGGACCCGTCAACGGCACTCCTGCTTTCGACGTCACCTACTACTGACTCCGAATTCGAAGTCAGCGTGGTTCACATCGTTTTCGAGATAAGGAAAGAAGTGTCTGACCTCAAGAAGGATGAAAATAAGAGTGATTAGAGTATCGAGATACATCCCAAAGTATCAACGAAAGCGCGACGCCACGGCGCCAACCACGCCATGCACACTAACCCAGAATTTCGCTCCGCTCGATCTGGGTAGGTGATGGCAACGTTGTACTTCCCAATTGCAACGCGCCATCAAGCTGGCGACGGGAGCTTGCGCAATCCGCAATGAACGCCAACTGAAATGGCGAACGGGAACCGGCAATCGAGACGAACTCACAGAACCTGCAATCAACGCCAATCGGCCGGGTGATGCGGAATCAGCAATCGCAACCGGATTTGCGGAACCTGCAATCAATGCCAATAGTAATGCGGACGCGAATTCCACAATCGATGCCAGCTCGAACCAAAACCGAGAACATCGTCAACTGAAATGTGGTGTAACGCCAACCACGCCGATCCACCGAATGCGGAACGGCGCTAAGGCGCCGCTGATCGGCAACGTTGTCTGTTAAGATAAGTCACTTAGCCGGGTTTTGGGTGAATCAGCTTTTGACACCTGAAAGATCATCGATAGTCTGCAACGTATAAAGAAAGGAGATCAAGAGAATGAGTAATGAAAAAGCAATGTCCAAGCTTCGGCAACCTGGCATAGTTTGGTTGTACCGGGTCTTCGGCCTCGTACTGCTGGGGGCGGTAGCATGCACAACATCGGACACGTCCGCCGCAAGTGCCGCGCCTGGGCGACCGGCGGGCAGCAAGTGGGAGATCGGCGCCCCCATCACCCACTACTACCAAGGCCCGGGGTCCAATTCCGGACCGGTGACGCCCGCCATCGCCAGGAAGCTGGCTGACGGCGGCTTCAACCTGGTCTGGTGCCAGACTGAGGAAGAACTTGACGCTGCTCACGCTCAGGGGCTACGCGCGTTTTTTTATGCCGGCTACCTCGGTCTCGGCGACCGGAAGGCGACCCCCGGCATGTTGGACGACCCGGGGCGAAGGGCGGCACTCGATGCGATGATCGAGCGGGTGAAGAACCATCCGGCGATGTACGCCTACTACGTCTTTGATGAGCCCAGCGCCGCCATTTTTCCGGAGTTGGGCAGGCTGGTGGCTTACATCCGCGAACGTGATCCCCATCACATGTGCCTCATCAATCTATTCCCCACTTACGCCAGCGCTGCGGCACTGGGCATCCCCACCGATCCGAATACACCGATGACTGATGAACAGCGAGCGCTTGATGCTTATGCAGGCGTGGGCTATGACATCCGTGCCTACAGGGAGCACCTCCGCCAGCTCCTGGAGATCGTCAAGCCCGATTTGATCAGCTATGACCACTACCACTTCGTCGGCGATCTTGCGCCCGAAATTGGCAGCGAACGGTCCGTTGCGGACAGCCAGCTCCGCCAGGGTGACAACGTCCAGTACTTCCTCAATCTAGCCCTGGTCCGCGAGGCGGCGCTGAAAGGCGGCGTGCCCTTCGTCAACGTCGTCCAGGCTTGTGCTTTGGGGCCGGGCTGGCGCGTGCCCAACGGCCACGAGGGAAGATTCCTGGCCTACACCACGCTGGCCTACGGCGGCCAGGGCCTCTCCCAGTTTGTGTACTACGCCAATGTCCGTCCTTTTAGAGGGGGAGTTTCCAATTATATGCTTTGGGATGATTCCCTGACCCCGCTGGGCGAGACCTTGCGACAGATCAACCCCGAGTTTGTCGCCATCGGCACCGAGCTGCAGCCACTGACTTCTCTGGGTGCATATCATCTCGGCACCGTTCCCCTGGGGGCGGTGGGGCTGCCGGCCGACGCCCGCTTCACCGTGGATCCGCCCGTGCCGCCGGCAAAGTTCGATCCCCCGACGCCGGTGACGGGCATGCTTTTGGGGTACTTCGGTACTGCGGGCAATCCGACTCATGTACTGGTGGTGAACCTCGACTACACCCGTGTGGTCACCACGACCGTAGTCGGCCCGGGCTCAATGGCGGTGTTCGACGCCACCGAGCGGAAGTGGCACCCGGCCTCGGGCGCCGCGCGCGCAAAGGTCGAACTGATGCCCGGCGGCGGCAAACTCTTACGGCTCGCCCGGTTGCAGGAATAGTCGGGCGTCCCTTTCCCCGGCAGCCCAAAAACGCAAGGTCAGTTTGAAGAAGTTGTCGTGGTTCGACCACGAAGCAAATGGCTGCGGGATGTGCAGTGTGGGGCGTTTGTGGGGAGAGGGGCAGAGTTTGCCGACGTCTGCTTATCACCGGCGATTTCGATGAGGACTAAGCGACCGAATCACCGATGAAAGACGTCGCAGAACCATCGCGTCGAGCATAACTCGCTTCCGCTGTGCTCCAGCGAGTAGCTCACGCAGACGTTGGCCGACAATCGAAAATCTGCCCAGTACGATAAAGTCTTCATGGGATTGGCAAAAGCTCCAGCAAGAATTCATTTGGCCGCGGCAATGTTGGCCGTCGTCTATAGGCTTCTTCCTTCCGGCGCGTTAGTAATCAGCATCCACATCGCCTCAAATCCGTGGTTCACAGGCTTTTGCCAGGCAAAGAAATCCCGGAAAAAGGTTGCAGAGGATAAAAAATTTCGCATCATGCGATCGGCAGCGTTGGGAAATGTACCAGCACACCACTGCCCCTCCCCCAAAATAATACTTGCATATTTGGGTGAAGTTTCTTACACTGTGGGCTGATTACATGACGCAATACCAATTCGCTCAAATGATGTACGGAATCTTCCGCACTCAAAACAAAGAGGAAACCCCATGAAGACGTTACTCACAGCAATCATCGCCGTCGCTATGCTCAGTGTCGTCGGACAAACATCCGCCTTCGAGATCGCGATCGAGATTATTCACATGGAAGCGGTCGAAGCTGGCGGCAGCGGCGAAAACATTCACCGAGAAGATGCCTATCCGTACGACTGGGCTTCCGGTAACAGTGACGAGTGCCTGCAACTCAATATTAACGGTGGCCCGGGGCTGACACAGTTGTATCCCAGCCCGGCGTCATCGGATACACGGACACAACACTACGTAATCAATCGGGATCCGGGATTCCATTTGTTGGCTGGACGCTGTCACGGCGGCACAAACTTCACAGTCCTTGCCGACGGTGCCATCCTCATTGGTGTGCCGCAAGTTGCCGCCACCGGCCCTTCCGAGGTATTGATCGACGTCTGGGATAACCCGGACAACGAAGTATGGGTACTGGTGAAAGCTACTAACCTTGATGGAGCAGGCGGCGGCGGCGGCGCTGGACCCGCTGGCGCACAGGGCCCGCAAGGTAAGCAAGGTGCTGCCGGTGCGGACGGTGCTGCTGGTTCCGCTGGCGACACGGGTTCCGCTGGCGCCCAGGGGCCGCAGGGCGACGCTGGTGCGGATGGTGCGGATGGTGCGACTGGAGCCGATGCCCCGTGCAAGCCGTGCGCCGATGTCACTAATGCCGCCGTCGCTCTGGCTTGTGAAATTTTGGGCGAGAACCCCCCAACCACTATTGTAGACCTGCAGGACTCCTCGCAGGTCATTGTCGATACGCTCCTGATAAGCGCCAATATCTGCGAGGACGACTGCGATGTCAACGCCGGCATTCAGGCTGCCATCGACGCCAAACTCTCGGAATAAAACTGGTTGACGCGTTGATCTTGAAAAAAGCACGGAGTCTCCGGACTCCGTGCTTTTTTTTTGTGTGTGGGGGGCACAGCCCACTTCCGCCACGATTCGGTTTGACAAAAACAGTCTGCAGGCAAATACTTGGCACCGTTGTATAATGTATCAGAAAACATATAAGGAATAGGAATCCCCATGCCAACCCAATGGGCCGCGGAAGCATTTGATCACCGCGACGATCGGGAAAGCAGCGGACGGGGCATCCGTCACTACCCCATCAAAGACCGACAATGAGTAACCCCCACGATCCGGCTCTGCACCTGTTGGTCGATGACCATCACGTCCGCAACCTGTTGTCAATGAAGCGCGTCTTCGGAAAGGCGAAGAAAGATCCGGAGCCGGTACTGACCGACATCCCGGGCCGGCGCATCTCTTGGGGTTGCGTGCTCACCGAGCAGGGGAAGCACCGGCTGTGGTACCAGTCCATCGTACCGCAAAATTGCCACGATCTGGCGAAGACCGGCGTCTGGGGCCGCGGCGACGAGTACGGCTTCTTCCCTGATCGGCATCCCGACGCCTTGCCTGAATGGCAAACCGCAATGGTCAGTTACGCCGAGAGCGGGGACGGCATCACGTGGACACGTCCCGACGACCTCGGGCTGATCGAGTGGCAAGGGTCAAAGGCCAACAACATTGTCCTGGACGGCAGCATCGCCGTGAAGCAGTATGACGGTGCCATTACGGACATGGGTTGCCCGTCGGTCGTTCGAGACGACTCCGCACCACCGGAAGAGAGGTATAAGCTTTTCGCATTTTGGGGAAGCGTACACTCCCACGATGGCAAGGTCGGCCTGGATCGAAGCGAGGCGGATTTGCAGCGCTTCTGGGACGCCTCGGCGAAATACGTCATGACGAGCCCGGACGGCATTCACTGGCACGGCCCCGTGAAACGAATCAAGGAACACGCCGGCGGCGGCGACTACAGCGGCGTGACACGTGATCATCGCAACAATCGCTGGTGGTACAACGACCGCGCCCGGCAGGGGCTGTGGGGACCGACATACATCCGCACGGCAGGGCTCTGCACCAGCGAGAGGCTCGACAACTGGCCTGAGCACGTCGAACAGGTTTTTCCGCTGGGCGAAGCCGAAGATTTCGGCGCCGCCTACGAGCACCACGGCATGGTCCCATTCAACTACGGCGACCAGGACCTTGGCTATCTCGAACTCTCCATCAAGGGCCAGCCACAGGCGAGCCTGCTGGTCAGCCACCACGACGGCGAACCCTGGCAACGCGTCGACGGCTGTCCGCCGGTGATCGAATGCGGACCGTCGGGGACGTCCGACAGCATGATCGTCAACGCCACGCGTAACGCACCGCTGCTGATCGGTGACGAGATGGTCATCGTCTACAACGGCCACCGCGAGTCCAATAACAACAGCAGACTTCACGAAGGGTATATGTACGTGGCCCGACTGCGCCGCGACGGGTTCGCAGGCATGGCAGTGGATCAGGTGGCAGCGGCGCGGCACGACCGGCCGGCCTTGTTGCAAACACAACCCGTAACAGTAACCGCCGACACGCTGGCGCTGAACATCGAGGGACACGGCGGTACGGCCCGCGCCGCCCTGTTCGACGAAGCCGCAGAGCCAATCGACGGGTTCGGCCTCGATGACTGTCTGCCCATCGACGAAGACAACGTCCGCGCCGAAGTGCACTGGCATGGCGCCGACGTTCGCCAACTGCAGGGCCGGCGC
>CAYWQM010000134.1:6005-10126 GCA_964460215.1 uncultured Lentisphaerales bacterium | reverse complement strand
CTGAACGCCATCCCGGAAGCGTTGAGTATTGTCGACGAGATCGCCGCCGACAATCTCGGGGTTCAGGCCGACTTCTATCACATGAACATGGCTGATGGTAATTTAATTGAGACTCTAAGGCTGATGGAAGGCAAACTGATGCATGTTCATCTCGCGGAAAGCAACCGATACATACTTGGCACGGGACACTTGGACTTTGCGGCTATCTTGCAAACGCTCAAGGAACTGAACTTCACCGCCTACCTTTCCCTGGACAGCGTACCGGCCAAACCGGACTGGAAAACCGTGGTGGAACAGGGCATCAGTTACTTGAAGCAAATGGAGCAGCAGACTGCTTAGAAAACCCCAAGCTACCATTGGGGCGACTGTTAAGAAATGTGACAGATACGGTCGAAAGATAAAGCAGACTTAAACTCATCGCGTTTTGTGGGGAGGGTATCAGGCCCCTTTTTCAATTTCGGGCCAAGGCGGGAGCCCGCTTCCTATCCAATGAACTTAACTCGCTTATACTTTCCTCATCTTTCTTCCCCGTCTGCACCCACCCCAAATTCTCGAGGCTCTTCTTGACTCTCCAATCACAGGACGCTACGGTCCGTCCATGAAACCAACCGCCCCCGATCCAGCGCAGCTCACCAATCTTTTCCCGCTGTCCGATGACACCCCCATCTCTTATCGGCCAATCATCGTATGGGCGATCAATGACCGGACCGACCCCGCGGAATCGCGGTCTCAGCTCGATGGATTCGCGGCCTGCGGCTACGGCGGCGTCATGATCATGCCGTGGGGCGGACTGCCAAATGACTTCATGGACGATGCCTGGCTCGATGCAGTCTCCTGCATTCTCGAACATGCCGCAACCCTCGGCCTCGAAATCTGGATCTGGGACGATTGGATCTTCGGCAGCGGCTCTGCCGGCGGCACACTGACCGAAAACCCGGCGTACCGGGCGAAGGGCCTGCAAAAAGCGATCGACCTCATCATCGAACCCGGCGAGGCTCTCGATATCCCGGTGCCGCCGCGGACAATCGCTGCCGCGACTTTCGACGTTGACAAGTTCGGATGCCCCATCACTCGGGCGGTGCCACAGAAAAACGAACCCGGCGACATGATTCGCTTCGAAGCAAAAGTACGGTCACGCCTGGTGGTCGTCTGCTGGCAATACGTGTCCGGCTTTGTCCACTCGACCCGGTCCCACTGCAGGTTTTTGGACCCGGCGATCAGCCCAGAAGATTGCAATATTTTCATCAACGACGATCGCACTGCCTGGTCTGTCGACATGCTCAATCCCGAGGCGACACAAGGGTTCCTGGAGCGAATACACGAACGCTACCGTGCACGGCTGTCGTCCCACTTCGGGGTCACCCTGAAAGGGTTTTTCTACGACGAACCCAAGGTCTCGACTACGCGACCATGGACGACAGATTTTGCGGCACGCTTCCAGGCAAACATGGGCTACGACATCACCGACCTGCTGCCGGAGATTGTCATCGAGTATATGATGGACAGCGGTGATCATGGGCAGTGGCTCCGGCCGGAAGCGGTCCAGCGCGCGCGCGCGGACTATTACGATGTGTGGACCAGCCTGATGGCGGAGAGTTTCTACCAGCCAATCCACCAGTGGTGTTCCCGCCATGGTGTGATCGCCACCGGACACCAGCTCGGAGACAATAGCCTCGAGGAGATGAAATACGGCGGCGGCGTTTTCTTCAAAAACCTGTCACATTCCGATATGCCCGGAGTCGACACCATCACCGGCCAAATTAAACCCGGCCGTTTCGACGACTCCCCCAGATACGCCGGGTCCATTGCAAATTCTCTCGGCAAGCGCCGGGCGATGAGCGAATCGTTTGCCGTGTACGGCCACGGCGTCACGCCCGATCAAATGCGCTACGTCTGCATTCAGCAAATCCTGCGCGGCGTCAACACATTTTTTGTGAAGCTCTCGAACTACAACCGCGAACGATCACTTCACTTTCATCCTCCGGAACTGTCCGATTTCAACCCGATGATCAAGCACTACGGCCCCATGTTCTGTGAGATGATCTCGCGTGCCGCACGCCTGATGAACGGTGGCCGACCGGACCGGGCCGTGGCGATTTATGTGCCCCTGGACAATCTTTACAACACGGATTTTACCTTCGCCGCGCCGACAGACGACATTGCCCGACAGCTCACCTACAACCAGGTCGACTACGATTACGTCTGGGACGGTGATATCACCGGAATGACGGTCGCAGCGGACGGCATCACGGCAGCCGGCGGCCGGGCATACACCCACCTCCTGGTGCCCCCCGATGCCATGATATCGGATACTATCCGCAGCCAGATGGACGCACTGGACCACGACCGGGGCGTTGTTCAGCAGGTTCAGGAAGATACCCTGCGCGAATTGATCCGGTCCCTTCGCGAGAGCGACAGTTTCCTCAACATCGTGTCCGAAGATGTGCCGGTCGCCATGCGTCGACGAACCGCGGAAAACGGCGCGACGGTCTGCCTCTTTCTAAATGAATCCGAGACAGCCGAAAACCTGACGCTCAGGCTCGGGTGCCAGGCTCGGGTCTACGAAATGGCATTGGATTCGGGCCAGATGAGCTGCTGTGCCCAGAGCACAGCGGGAAGTTCTCTGACGATCGAATTTCAGCGCGCACAGTCGAAGTTGCTCTTCTTCGAGCCGGTCGACACGCTCGAGGCGGACAGTGACAAATCGGCCGCGGCCGCGCCACAGGATATAACCGATTGGACGCTGAAACTCCCGGATGGAGATGCCGTGACCATCGACGGGGAGTTCCCGGATTGGCAGGATCTCGGTTACGGCAGCTACACCGGTTTCATGAGTTACACTGCTGACTTCGAATTGGCCGAGGACGCCGCAGCGTGCACCCTGACGATCGGCGAACTCTGCTACGCCGCCGACATTCATGTGGATGGCCAGAAGATTGCAGGCACGGTGTTTTCTCCGATCGGCGCCGAGCTCGGCAACCAGGACGCGGGTCGACACACGCTCGAGATCAAGGTTCTGAACACATTGGCAAACGCCGTGCTCGGCGACCCGGACAAGGTCGAGAAACTCAGAGCACAAGGTGCGTTCAAAGGTACTTATGAGATGTTTTACCATCCACTCGACAAGCAGAAACTGCGATCAGGCCTCTTTGGCCCTGTGCGCCTGTGCTTCGAGAAAGCCGGTCACGCATGACAGCCGATCCCAAGTCGCAATAGCGTTGGAAACCTCGAGTATGCCCTTCGGCGGCCCAATAATTCTTTTTCATCGATTATCGCCAGCACCTCCAGAATGACAGCGAGTTGCCCTCAAGCAACAGCAACGCCGGTGTTAATTTATCCAGGTGCCGCCGTAGCAGGCAGACGGTGGACACGCGGACCAAAAGACTTTTAACTACTAAACCGATGTATGGCACAACGAACATAGATTATCCGTGAGTCATGGGATTTTATTCTGTGTTTAGGAGTATAATAACCAAACAAAATAAGCTGAACCACGAATGACCGCGACGGGCGGCGCGTGACCGAATCAATCTCACACCGCTTCCCATCCAAGCAGGCAGCACCGCGAACGAGCAGTTCGGGTCGGGCCAGTGTCCAAGGTCATTCTGGAATACAAACACCAGAGGAACTGATGATCTCACAAGACTTCGTTTATGACGACACCGCGCAGGCGCACTACCAGGAAAATGGGTACCACATCTTCGACAACTGCCTGACGCCGCAAGGCGTCGACACATGCCGGTCGAACATCGAACGCATCGTGGCTTCACTCCATGCAGACAGCATACCCGAGGAAATCATCTGTGTGCACCAACGCGGCGAGAGGTGGCTATGGGATTTGGCTGTGCAACCACAGATCCTCGACATGATCGAGCGTACGATCGGGCCAGACATCCTGCTCTGGTCTATTCACATCCTGGCCAAGCGCCCGGGTGCCGGAATAGATGTGCCATGGCACCAGGATGCCCCGTACTGGAACGTCAGCGGCAACATGCCCGGCGCTATCTGGCTCGCAATCGACGACGTTGACGAAGACAACGGCAGCATGTCCGTCCTCCCCGGATGGCACACGAAAGGAACCCTGCCCCGGCGCGACAGCCATGCAAGCAACGCGTTTAACG
>CAYWQM010000134.1:0-5995 GCA_964460215.1 uncultured Lentisphaerales bacterium | reverse complement strand
AGCCAACACACCGGCAAGATGGAACACACCGCTCAGAGGATGCTCCTCTGCAATGCCTCCAACGATGGCCGAGATGGCATGGTGGTCTGCTGCATCACAGGCCGCCACCTGAACACGTTCTGCACCCAAGGCTTCAAGCTCTTCATCGACCCCGAGAATATTGATGACATCAAGGTTACCTACCGTTTGAAAAGCGGCCAGATGGCGACCCATCACACGATGCTCCCGCACAGCTCAACGACGAACAGGTCAGAACGCTGGCGACGCGTCATCGTCCTGCGCTACATCGCTGCCGACGCACAGATTGGTGAGAAAACGTATGTCTGCCCGATAACACGCGAACCGTTTGATCGCGAAGCTTTCCTCGTGCGCGGCCGCGACCTGAACGACCAGGGCCGACGGCAGACGCCGTTTTAGCCGACCCCGGACTTTACCCGTTCCTCGTTGAGCGCGGCAGCCTGGACGCGGGTCGGCACACGCTCGAGATCAAGGACCTGAACACATCGGCAACCGCCGAACTCGGCGACCCGGACAAAGTCGAGAAACTCAGATCAGAAGGCGCGTTCAAAGGCACTTACGAGATGTTTTACCATCCACTCGACAAGCAGAAGCTGCGATCCGGCCTCTTTGGCCCTGTGCGCCTGTGCTTCGGCGCATCCCCGCCTCATTCCATCGTTTCTTAGAAACTCTTTTAACCACCGCCTCTAAAAACCCAAACACGACGGGAAGAGTAGACCATGACAACGGCAGGCTGGTCAGTCGACGTGGAAACAGCCATCGAGAAACTCTACCAGGACGGGTACACGGTGATCGAGGGATTGCTGCCCCCGGGCGAGTTGGAGGAACTCCGAACGGCGATGGAATCACAGTTCGAGCGGCAGCTCACTGCGCCCTACGATCCGGGGGACGGTCCGTCACATGCTGACGACGAAGAGATCGACAAGTACATTCGCCAGATGTATTCGACGGCACCGGCAAGTGAACTCGATCGTATCTTGCGACTTGTGCGCTACAACCGAGCAAGGAACTACGACACGCCGTGGCCAGTGCCGATCGAGAACGTGTTGAAGAATTTTCTCCCCCGGCCGGAGATTGAAGGTCACGGTAGTACCGTCTACGTCTCTTCGGTGGCCCCGACCCTACCGATCTATGCCAGGCTCCTGGAAGACCCTCTGCTACTGCGACTCGCACTCAGCGTACTGGGTGATGATTGTGTGCTGTCCGATATGACCTTCAACAGCATTGGACCGCACACGGACACCGGTGCCTGGCACGTCGACGTACCACTGGGCCAACTGCCCGAACCGTTACCGGAAACTCCTTTGACGCTGCAATGCATTTGGATGGTCGACGATTTCACGTGCGAGAACGGGGCGACGCGCATCGTGCCACGCAGTCACAAGTCACTCAGGAAACCAACGTGGAAAAGCGGAAAAATGGAGGACGAAGTCGCAGTCACCGGGCCCGCTGGTTCGATGGCCATCTGGTTTTCGAGCCTGTGGCATAAGCCGGGACAAAACATCACCGACACACCGCGCCGCGCCACGCTCTGCTATTTCTGCCGCTCGTGGGTCAAGCCTTACTCCGACTTCCGACCTCTTATTTCGCAAGAGCAGGCCAAAAAGATGTCGCCCACGTTACGTTACCTGCTGGGCTTTTCTTCCAATGCGATCGTTCGCAATGACGGGCAGGCTTGAAAGGCTGTTTAGCCTCACCGGGAACACTCCCGTGAAAGTCTGCGTGGTCGGCGACAATGGTTCGCCTGGCCGTAAGCGCCCAACATCCACTTGCACCGCGTGTCGGTGAAGACAATGACAAAATTCGTGTCGCTCGTCCACCCGTTCAATTCGTGCTTGGTTTATTCATCGCAGTCCTCGGATGGTGCTTCCGCGGACACGCGACGCACGGAAAAGCCATCGTCGAAAACAGTGACCAGCTTGAACGAGGGCTCCTCAGGGTAATGGTGCCAATTGGACGTTCCGATGCTCATGATAAGGCGTACGTCCTGCCAGACAATATCGATATCCTGATGCCTGTGGCCGGAGAGAACGCACGTGATCTTACTCGCCTTGAAGAACTGCGCCAGTTCATGCCGGTTCGACATGTTGTAGACACTGTCTTCCTCGTCCGGATGCACTATGAACAACGGCCAATGCATGATCACGAAGCGATGGGTCGCATCGGCCGGCGCGGCTCCGATCGCATCGCGGAGATTCCCCCATTCCGCCGCCTGCGGCTCCGGTCCGAGATCGCCGCGCAACGCACAGGCGTTGACGCCGATGAAGAAACAGCCCTTGTGGTTTAACAGGAATCCCTTCGGCGTCGCCTCGTGATCCAGGTAGACCGGGTGCTGGTCGTGATTCCCCGGCACGCCGTACCACGGTACATTCAGACGCGCAGCACCAGCCAAAAAAGCGTCGCGCTGTTCTTCAGAATCGATGACATCTATGTGGTCGCCGCCAAAAAATACCAGGTCGATATCGGCGGCATTTATAAAATCAACGGCCCTGTCCATTCGCGCGCAATCGGAATCGTCGGCATGCAGCCCATTCGGGCTATTCATGCCGATCTGCGGATCGGTTATGAAGGCAAAGGTGAACATCAATGACTCATAAAGAAATTGCTTTTTTCGATCTGGTAGAAGGGTAGCATAGTGCCGGCCAGAATGCAATAAATGGGCCGAGATATCCCCTGCTGCTCCACGGCGGTCGTGGCGTCCTGAGCTCAGGGCACCACCAAGACCTCGTCGGTGTCGACGTCTGCCAATTCAAGCTCAAGTTGACCGGCGGCAGCCTTAGCCGGCGTTGCTGTGGCATGTATCTTGGTGATTACTCAGGACAATTCCCGTCCATCCACTATACTATTGAACATAATCAAGGCCCTAAACACATCGGCAGCCGCCGGGCGCGGCGAGCCGGACAAAATCAGGCTACTGTTATCCGGCCCTGATAGGAGGAAAGAAAACTGATGAGTGCAGGCTCCACAATCCGTTTGGAATCATCGCAGGATGTACTGCTGTTCGAATCGTCCTCGGCTGCGTTGGTGTCATTCCGCAGCAAGGCTGTGCCGGACCAAGAGTTCATTTTGCCAGGAAGCTGCCAGCCCGTCTTCGTCATCCAATATCTGGATGAGTCGCACCGCTTTCGCCAAATCGTGTCGGATGAGGCCGGGGCGATCGAGATCCGCAGCGTGGCTTCGCCGGACGACGGCGGCACGACGACTCTCATCGCACATTTTCGGGAGTTTGGGGAGCAGGACCTTGACGTGACCGTAACGGTTCGCGCCACGGCCAACGATCGCTACAGCCGCTGGTCACTCTCCCTGCGAAACGGTGCCGGCCTGGCGATCACAGACGTGCAGTTCCCCTTCGTAGTCTCGCCCTACAGCCTGGGCGGCACCCCGGGCAGTGAAGCCATGCTTCTGCCATTCGGGCCCGGTGTATTGCTCAATGAGCCAAAACCACAGGACCTGGAGCCCGACTGCCCGCACACCTGGCAGATGCGCCCGGAGAACGGCGACTGTTCCCACTATCCCGGCTTGGTCGTGGCCCAGTTCCTGGCTTACTATAATGATCGAGCCGGCATCTTCGTGAGCTGCCAGGATTCGAACGGGATGATCAAGTTGATCATGCCGGTGCACCGCGAACCGGGCATGCGCCTCGGCATCTCTCACGTGGGCGACTGGCCGCAGCACGGTGAACGCCAGTTGGAATACGACGTGGTGATCGGCAGCTTCACCGGAGACTGGTACACCGCTGCCGACATGTACCGCGATTGGAGCTTGCAGCAGAAATGGGCGGCCACACCGCTGAGCAAGCGGGAAGATGTGCCGGAATGGCTGCTCGACTCGCCACCGCATGTCATCCTGCGTATCCAGGGCGAACTGGATATCGGTCCGACGGCGCCGAACGAAGCGTTCCTGCCGTACCGCAAGGCACTCCCGCTGCTGGACGAACTGTCCGAACGGATCGATGCGCCAATAGTGCCCGTCATCATGTCGTGGGAGCGGGCCGGACCATGGGTTTACCCGGATTGCTTTCCGCCGGTCGGCGGCGAGGAGTCGCTGCGCGAGTTCACCGAGATGGCCCGCGAACGCGGCTGGCGTGTCGGCACTTTCGCCAACGGGACCCGATGGGTGGTCGGCCACTTCTGGAGTGGCTACGACGGCACCGACTACTTCGCGGCGCCTGGCGGTGACCGTTCGGTGTGCCGGGCCCACACGGGGGAGCTCTGGTCCGAACAATGGGATGCCACCTGGCGTCCCAGCCACCCGGCCTGCCTCGGGGCGCCACAGACCCGGGAGATCGCGCAGGCGTTCGTTCGCACCATGACGGATCTGGGACTGGACTGGATCCAGTTCCTGGATCAAAACGTTGGCTGCTGCACGTTTCCCTGCTTCGCGACGGATCACGACCATCCCCCGGCACCCGGCCGATGGATGACCGACCGCATGGAACAGCTTGCCGATTACTTCAGCGAAGTTAAAACGCAGCAACTGGCGCACAGCGAAGGCCAGCGCCAGATGGTGTTCTCCGTCGAGACGCCGGTCAACGAATACTTCCTGCCGCACTTCCAATGCTGCGACGTGCGCGTCATACCGCCGGGCCACAATGCCAGTGGCCATTTTGTGAGGCCCTTCCACAACATGTGCTATTTCGTGCCTCTCTTTCACTACCTGTACCATGAGTTCATCGTGATCCAAGGCGGGTTCGGGATGGGACCGGAGCCCTATCACCTGCCGATCCGCAACGCGTACAACCTGGTCGTCGGCGAAATCCCAGGTGCAGTGATGAAAAGCGACGGCACGCTCCTGAACCTGGACTCTACGGACTGGGCACCATGGGATGTGGAAGCGGGCAGCAACGACGATGCCGTGGAGATGCTCGCCGCAACCGCAGCCCTGAGGCGCGGACCGGCCGCAGACTTCCTGGTCTACGGCCGCATGATGCAGCCCGCCCAGGTGGGAGAAATCCGCACCATGCGCTGGCAACACGATGGGAAGGATCACCAGATCCCGGCCGTATTCCACGCCGCGTGGCAGGCACCCGACGGGCGCCTCGGCCTGGTCCTTGCCAACTGGACGACCGAAACGCAGGAGATCACCGTATCGGATAGCCGGCTCGGACCCACGGTGACCCAGCACGGATCAGCGCGAAACTTGGATCCGCAAAGCCACCAAACCAGCAATGGCAAACTGTCAGTGACGCTGCCGGCGCTCAGTTGCACCCTGCTGGATACCGCAACGGGGGAATAGCGATGGAATCGAAAACGTGCAAGGTTGCGCCATCGCTATTCGAGCAGGCAACAAAGGTTTTCGATGGCTGGACCGATCCCGGCACCGGCATGCGCGTGCTGCGCATCTACACCCGTGGCCAGGATGCCGAAGAGCGTATCTGGGGAACGCAGTACCATCAGTTCCGATGCTTTCTCGAAAACGGTCGAAAAATCCTGCTGCGGCAAGGTGACATTCCGGACCAGGGAGCGGCGGCTTATCCCCTGTTAGACCTGACAACCGGACAAACCGAGTATCCGTTCCCGTCCGGACATGAAGTGACCGAAATCAGCGGCGATACCCAGCTCGCCTGTCTGATCGACAACAACACCCCCGGGCAGCGCGCGATACTGTGGGATATGCGCCAGGGGCTTGAGGTGGCATCGCTGCAAGTTGACGGATGGCGTCTAAGCTGTGCCACCAGCCTGCTCAGCGATGACCGGCGCGCAATGGTTTTCTTTTTTCGCGGCCAGCCCTACGGCGAACATGTGCAGTCAAGGCATTACATGATCTGCGCCGATGAGCCACCGCGCCTGACGCTCGAGGCGGATGGCTATTTCTGCAGCCACATACAGGGGTGCCCGACGGACCCCGACTTGTACGCTTATGACCGCTGGCCATCGCCGGAACGGTACATCGACCAAGCCCTGCATCTGCGAACGCTGGACGGTCGGCACGATCAACCAGTGCCCCTGACGGAGGACGCCCTGCGACCCGCCATGAT
>CAYWQM010000133.1:0-10406 GCA_964460215.1 uncultured Lentisphaerales bacterium | reverse complement strand
TGTCATCCACAATCGGGGCACCGTTTTCGTCGTTGATTGTTTCCACGACGATATGGGCAGCGAGCTTTTCCGGATCGAACTTGAGGAGCTTGGAGATCTTCATCGTCTGCAAGCCGTAAACGATATCGAGCAATTCGCGATTCGACTCGTAGCCGATAGCGCGCAGGAACGTGCTGATCAGAAACTTGCGACGACGGCGACGACGGTCCAGATAGATGTAGATCAGGTCGTTGATGTCATACTGAATCTCGAGCCAGGAGCCGCGGTCCGGAATGATGCGGCAGGAAAAGAGGGAACGCCCGCTGGTATGGCGAACGCGCTCGTAGCAGATGCCGGGGGTCCTGTGGAGCTGACTGATGATGACACGCTCGGCACCATTGATGATGAACGTGCCGCGGTCGGTCATGAGCGGCATTTCGCCAAGGAACACAGCCTCTTCCTTGATCTCCTTCTTCTTCACATTCTCAAGGCGCAGAGTGGCGTACAGCGGTGCCGCCAAAGATTTTCCCGTGCGAATGCACTCAACCATCGTGTTCTTCGATTCGCCGATTTCGTAGTTGACGAAATCCAGGGAGCACGACTGATCGAAACTCTCGATCGGGAAAACTTCTTTGAAAACTTCCTCGAGCCCTTTGTTCTGGCGCTTCGCGGGTGCCGCGTCCATTTGCAAAAATTCGGCGTAGGAGTCGAGTTGGATGCCAATCAGATCCGGAATTTCCAAAACGTCGGTCAGTTCTCCGAAATTTTTTCGCTTCGCCATATTGTGATCTCAAGTCCCGGTTATGCCGCCCCAGCGGATTTGGCTGTTCGAGATAGCCGCAGGGCATTACCGCTATCTCCAGCGTAAATTAACAATATCAGAGTACCGCGCTTCGCCGACATGATATACAACGGCTACGAACCCCGTCCTGTCATGCCTTTCAACCCGGCTGCCGGAAACCGCTGGAATGCGGTCTCCGGCGCCGAAATCACTGCTTGACAGAGCCGGTAGGATACCAGTTCGCTATGATACTCAGAGTTAAGACCCAACGGGCCAATGTCTGTTGGTCTTATTTCAGCTCCACCGATGCGCCGGCATCCTCGAGCTTCTTCTTGATCTCGTCCGCTTCATCCTGAGCCGCGCCTTCCTTGACAGGCTTGGGTGCACCGTCCACCAATTCTTTGGCATCCTTGAGGCCAAGACCAGTGATGGCACGAACTTCCTTGATGACCGCGATCTTTTTGTCGCCGGCACCGGTCAGAATGACGTCAAACTCGGTTTTCGCCTCAGCAGCTTCGCCCCCGCCATCGCCAGCGCCCGCACCACCGGCCATCGGCATCATCATGCCACCGCCGGTCGCGGCCGTTACGCCGAGACGGTCCTCAAGTGCTTTGACAAGATTGGCAACGTCAATCACCTTCATATTTTCAACTGCCGAAACAATTTCTTCCTGTTCCGGCGTCAATTCCACAGTGGCTTCTTCTTCAGACATAGTTCATCTCCGTTTTATGATTGTCCTTCGAGTTTGTCCTGATACGCTTTGAGTACATTAACGACCTGCGCAACGCTCTGGTTCAACAAATTCACCAGATTCTGTGCCGGTGCCAACATGATCCCGAGCAACTGCGCCTGTAACACTTCCTTCGACGGCAGATCAGCCACCGCCAGTGCCTGCTGAGCAGACACGAAACTGCCATCAACAACAGCAGCCTTGAAGCCGATGCACTCGTGGGTCTTGCCGAACTCCTTGATCACTTTTGCCGAGGGACAGGGGTCGCCCTGGCCAAACACAACAGCCGTGTCACCTGTCAAATTAAATCCATCGGGCAACTCGACGTCGCTGTTCGCAAGTCCGAGCCCAATGAAGGAGTTCTTCATGACCTTGCAGTCGACACCCACGTCAATCAGCTTATCGCGAAAATCGCTGAAGCCGGCAACGTCGAGGCCGAGATATGTGATGAAGTAGATATAGTCCGACTCGCGCACGATACCGCTCGCGAAGTCAGCCATCACAACCTTTTCAATTCTTCGTTCTTCTGCCATAATCACCCTCCCAGCGCACGGGTATCTATACGAACACCCGGGCTCATGGTTGAGGAAATCGTACAACTAAGCATGTACATCCCCTTGGTGCTTGGCGGGCGGGCCCGTTGCAGTACGCTGATAATCAACTCCGCGTTTTCGACCAGTGCCTGCCGCTCGAACGACATCTTGCCAACCGGCACATGTACGATACCGCTCTTATCCGCACGGTATTCGACTCGTCCCGCTTTGGCCTCTTTGACCGCGTCACCGGGTGCATCACTGACTGTGCCGGTCTTCGGGTTCGGCATCAGGCCGCGCGGACCGAGTACACGTCCCAGCGTACGGACCTTCTGCATCGCGTCCGGGGTAGCAATCATCACGTCGAAATCGAGCCAGCCACCCTTGATACGTTCAAGCAGCTCCTCGAAACCAACCTCGTCGGCACCGGCTTCACGGGCAACGTCAGCCGCCGGTCCATCGGCAATGACTATGACACGCACCGCCTTACCGGTGCCGTGTGGCAGCGCCACAGCGCCACGGATTGCCTGATCCGATTGACGTGGATCAACACCCAGACGGAAGACAACGTCGACGGTTTCGTCAAATTTCGTTTTTGGCATTTTCTGGAGGATGTCGACAGCATCGCCTAATTCATAGAACGTTGCCCGATCAAACAACTCCTGTTGTGCCTTATATCGCTTGCCTGGTCTACCCATCTACTTGAATCCCCATGCTGCGTGCAGTGCCGGCGATGATCTCGATCGCCGCGTCGTCGTTCCGCGCATTCAGATCTTCCATCTTCATGCGGGCAATCTCAAGACACTGATCACGGGTCACAGTTCCCACCGATTCACGCCCAGGGGTGTTGGCACCCGCAGCAAGCCCCGCCGCTTTCTTCAGCAAGACTGCTGCCGGCGGCGACTTGGTGATAAACGTGAACGACCGGTCCTGATATACACTGATCACCACGGGGATGATCAAGCCGGTACTGGACTGGGTAGCGGCATTGAACTGCTTGCAGAACTCCATGATGTTGACACCGGCCTGACCGAGCGCCGGTCCCACCGGAGGTGCGGGGTTCGCCTGGCCCGCCGGAATCTGCAAGCGGATCGTACCTGTTACTTTCTTGGCCATTAGCCACCTCTTCTCGTCTTTGTGGTGCGGATCGACAGGCACCCTCCCACAAAGCGTTGCATTTCCCGTCGCGACTACTCGTCGCGCTCGACCTGCCAATACTCCACTTCCACCGGCGCCGAGCGCCCGAATATGGAAACGGAAAGTTTCAAACGCCCACGATGGGGATCAATCTCCTCGATTTTACCTTCACAACTTTGGAACGGACCATCCTTGATCTTGACCGCCTCACCAATCTCATACTCGATCTTCGGCCGTACAGCCTCCTCATCGCGCTCTAACTGCGCCAGAATTTCGGTAACTTCCTCTTCGCTCAGAGGTTGCGGGCTGTGACCAATAAAACCGATGATACCCTGGGTATCGTTGATAAAATTCCAGACGCGCTCATAGATGCCGCGCTCCTCGTCATAAAGCGTCATGTTGATCAGGATATAGCCCGGATAAATCTTCTTGTTTACCGTCGTCTTCTTGCCCTGCTTGATTTCGGTGACCTTCTCCATCGGCACCAGCGCCTTGAAGACAACGTCATCGACTTCCTCAAGCATCCGCCGGCGTTCGATGCTCTCTTGCGCCTTCATCTCCTGGCCCGACAACGTCTGCACGACATACCAGTCACCGCTCAGCTCCTGCTCTTCGGTGACCTCAACGTCGTTCATTTCGTCCGACGGTCCGCTCTCGATTGTTTCAGTATTGCTTCCCATTACATCAATGCATCGATAATTAGTTTCATAAAACGATCCGCCACCGCGATGAAAAACGCCAGAGCAATCACACCAACGATCACAACGATCGTGGTCTCAATCAACTCGTCTTTCGTCGGCCACGTGCATTTCTTGACTTCCTGCACGGTTTCGCCGTAGTATTCCCGGATTTTGGGAATGATTCGTTTCATCTGCCGGCTCCCGTTACCGTGATTCAGTTTCTTAGCAACCTACCTGAACTATCTCCTCTCCAAGCCTCTTTCCCTGCCGTGCCGCCGCCGCCACCATGGTGACAACGTGACTGGCAGGTGAGGCAGGGCTCGAACCTACGACCTGCGGTTTTGGAGACCGCTGCTCTACCAACTGAGCTACTCACCTGTTCGCAACGCATCTCATTGACGCCCCAAGCAACTATCGCGTCTCGCGATGCAAAGTGTGTTTACGCTCGAACGGACAGTACTTCTTAAACTCCAGACGCCCCGGAGTCGTACGTTTGTCCTTCTTCGTCGTGTAGTTGCGGCGCTTGCATTCTGTGCACGCCAACGTGGCCAATTCCCGTGCCATAGATAGTCGCCTTTGGTAAGCAAATACCCCGGCATGTATAGCAACATGCCCGGGCCTTGCAGCATTACATTGTCTTCAGCGTAGTCGCTTACTCGATGATATCGGCAACACGTCCGGCACCAACCGTACGCCCACCCTCGCGGATAGCGAAACGCAGCGCCTTCTCCATGGCAATCGGGCAGATCAATTCGACGACCATCGAAATGTTGTCACCGGGCATGACCATCTCAACGCCTTCCGGCAGTTCCACCGAACCCGTCACATCCGTCGTACGGAAATAGAACTGCGGACGATAGCCCTTGAAGAACGGTGTGTGACGACCGCCCTCTTCCTTACTGAGCACGTAGACTTCGGCGGTGAACTTGGTGTGCGGCTTAATTGTACCCGGAATCGCCAGAACCTGACCGCGCTCGATCTCGTCCTTCTTGGTACCGCGCAAAAGGCAACCGACATTGTCACCAGCCTGGCCTTCGTCGAGAATCTTCCGGAACATCTCAACACCAGTCACCGTAGTCGATGTAGTGTCATGAATGCCGATGATCTCGACGGTGTCACCCGTGTGGACCATGCCGCGCTCGATACGACCGGTCACCACAGTGCCGCGGCCTTCAATCGAGAACACGTCTTCGACCGGCATCAGGAACGGCTGGTCAAGGATACGCTCCGGCTCGGGAATATACTCATCAACCGCCTTCATCAAGTCATGGATCGGCTGGCAAGCATCGCTGTCGGTATTACCCTCGCCTGCCGATTCCATAGCCTTCAGCGCCGAACCGAAAATCACCGGCACGTCATCTCCCGGGTATTCGTAGGTGGAGAGCAGCTCGCGCACTTCCATCTCAACCAACTCGAGCAGGTCAGGATCGTCGACCTGATCAACCTTGTTGATGAAAACGGTCATCGCCGGCACGCCGACCTGGCGGGCCAGCAGGATGTGCTCGCGTGTCTGCGCCATCGCACCGTCGGTCGCCGCAATAACCAAAATAGCACCGTCCATCTGAGCAGCACCAGTGATCATGTTCTTGACATAATCAGCATGCCCAGGGCAATCGACGTGTGCGTAATGGCGCGACTCAGTCTGGTACTCGACATGTGCGGTGTTGATCGTGATGCCGCGCTCACGTTCTTCGGGAGCGATGTCGATCTCGTCGTAACTCCGCACGTCGCCGCCATGAGCTGCCGACAAAGTCATAGTGATCGCTGCCGTCAGTGTCGTCTTGCCATGGTCAACATGACCGATGGTCCCGATGTTCACATGCGGCTTGTTGCGTTCGAAGGTTTCTTTGGCCATTGGATGTGCCCTCCGATCTTTAGTTTGTGTGTATTTTGCGTTTGTTAATTGGAGCCCGCGACCGGACTTGAACCGGTGACCTCGTCCTTACCAAGGACGCGCTCTACCGACTGAGCTACGTGGGCTCGAAACCACTAAGCACTGAGTTCGTCATCTTCATCGCCGTCAACATTGTCATTGTCAACATTGTCATTGTCAACATTGTCATTGTCATTGTCAACATTGTCATCATCGTCATCGTCATCGTCATCGTCGGTCTGTTCCAGCGCACTGTTGAAAATGTCACCAACATCGACCATGTGTTCGCCGGGGCGCAAGTCCTCGATTTTCAGGTCGATAGCCTCAGCATCAAAGTCTTGGCCGGCCTTCAGGCTCAGACCGATCCGGCGTTCCGCCTGATCGATCTTGATGACTCGCGCTTCGCGTTCGTCTCCGACTTTCAAAATGTCCTTGACCTTCTCGACCCGGTCGTCACTGAGTTGCGAGATATGGATCAAACCGTCGATGCCCTGTTCCAACTCGACAAAGGCGCCGAAGCTGGTCAGTTTCATGACCGTCCCCTTGACCATATCACCAATTTTGTAGAGGGTGTCAATTTGCGACCACGGATCCTCCTGCAATTGCTTGATTCCGAGCGAAATGCGCTGTTGCGACGGATCAATATCCAGCACCACCGCTTCGACTTCATCTCCTTTCTTCAAAACCTCTTGCGGCTTGTTGATCTTCCGCGTCCATGACATGTCCGATACGTGCACCATACCATCGATATCCTCCTGGATCTCGATGAACGCACCATAGGACGTCATGTTGCGAACCTTGCCGACGACCTTGGCACCTGGCGGATAGTTCCGTGCCACAACCTCCCACGGATTCTCCATGGTCTGGCGCAAGCCGAGTGAAATTTTCTTTGAGTCGCGCTGGATGTCCAACACAACCGCCTCAACCTCGTCACCGATGTTAATCACATCGCTTGCCCGCGTCACGCGCTTCGTCCACGACATCTCAGACACGTGGATTAAGCCCTCGACACCTTGCTGAATCTCAACAAACGCGCCATATGGCATCACATTAACGACGCGTCCCTTGATCTTGGACCCCGACGGATACTGCTCTTCCACCGAATCCCACGGGTCCGCGCTCTTCTGCTTCAGTCCTAGCGATACACGTTCGCGCTCACGATCGACGTCAAGGATCAGCAACTCGACCTCGTCGCCCACCGTCACCATTTCCGAGGGATGCGACACACGACCCCACGACATGTCCGTGATATGCAACAGACCGTCTACACCGTGAAGATCGATGAAAGCACCGAAATCCGTGATGTTCTTGACCATACCCTTGCGCAACTGCCCCGGGAAAATCTCCGCCATCAACACGGCGCGCTTGCGAGCCTTTTCTTCTTCCAGCAGCTCGCGTCGAGAAATTACGATATTGCGCCGCTCGCGGTTGATCTTCAAAATCTTGAAGTCGAATTCGCGAGCGACAAAGTCGTCCAGATTCTTGACCGGTCCGAGATCCACCTGCGAACCCGGCAGAAAAGCATCGACACCGACATCGACCATCAGTCCGCCCTTGACCCGGAACTTAATCATGCCTTTGACAACGCTGCCTTCGTCGAAGGCCTCGGTGAACTTGTCCCAGGCTTCCTGCAGGATCGCCTTCTCGACGCTGAGAATCGGCATGTTCTCGTCGTCTTCGATCTCCTCAAGCAACGCGCGGATTTCATCACCGAGACCGAGCCCTTCCCAATCGGCAAACTCGTCCTTCGGCACATAGCCTTCGGCCTTGAAACCGATATCGACAATCACCCCGCCGTCACGCTTTTCGACCACTTTGCCGGTAACGATGGTGCCACGGCCGTATTGCGCACTGTTGTCCTGCTCCAGCAGGTCGTCCATGCTGGGCAGATCATCCAGTTCAAAAATAACGGGGGCTCGGCTCATGGTTAGTGTTTCGGACATAAGGCTCCTGCGATGTCTGTCGAAAAAAACGGCGGCGCGGACGTATTTCAATCAGGAAATACGCAGCATGACAAAAAAAACGCCAAACCCGCGACACCATAAACAAAGTCAGCTAATATGCCGCCCTTCGTTTCTAATGCAACCAATATATTTCCTTTTTTTTCTTCGTGTACCCTAAACCCCAAAACCACAGTTCATTGCACAACCTATGATGCTGCACGGCATACAGCGCAAAAACACCGCGAAAGCAGCCGTACGGAACGGCAAATTATCCGGCACCGCTCAGTTCGCCGTCAACGGTGCATCCTTGCTAAAGCAACCTATATACTCCTGATTACCCTTCGGCCCGAGAACCGGCGAAGCCGCGGTTTCAATGTGCAACCAACCGAGCTCCAACGTTGCGAACTCCGTAATTTCCATCACAACCCGCTGGCGAACCTCTGCCGATCGTACCACGCCTCCCTTACCGACCTCCGCCGAACCAGCCTCAAACTGCGGCTTGATCAACAAAAAACACAAAGCCGGCACGCCTAAAACACGGTCCGCAGCCGGTAACACCTTGCGTAAAGAAATGAACGAGAGATCCGCCGTCAGTACCGTCGGATGTTCCGGTACCAACTCCGCCGTCAAATACCGTGCATTAGTGCGTTCCAGACAAACCACCCGGTCATCGTTGCGCAAATTCCAGTGGAGTTGCCCGTGCCCGACATCGACAGCGTAGACTTTGGCCGCCCCCCGTTGCAACAACAGATCCGTAAAACCGCCCGTCGAGGCACCGAGATCCAAAGCAATCGCACCCTCGAGAGTAGCCGCATGATTTGTCAGCATCGGATCGAGATTGCCCGCTCCCCGACTCACAAACGCCGGCAGCCCCGTGACCGTGAACTCAGTCTCCGCCGGCCACCGCTCCGAGGCATTCCGAACAACATGGTCAGGCCCAACGCGAACTTCACCTGCCAAGATCGCCCGCTGCGCCGCGGTGCGGCTCGAAAACAAACCTTGCTCCACCAACAGTAAATCAGCACGCTCCTTCATACGGACATCTCAACCATCGGCAGTGCTGCAGTAGTTACAGTACATCTGCCATTCGTGTTCGAAATTCGGCGTGAACACACCACTGCCAATCGCCCCTTCGATCTCTGTCGGTGACCATCTGCGCAGATCGGCTAATTCTTCCGGCTGCGGCGTGAACGGACCATCTGATTGAACCCGGTAAGTCGTAATCAACTCAGACTCCCGATCAGTGCGCCATATATAGGTATATAGAAACTCCAGCGCCAGATCGGACAGCCCGAGCTCCTCCGCTGCCTCGCGCCGCGCCGCAGCTCCGACCGATTCCCCTGGCTGCATGTGGCCGCCGACGGAACTGTCCCATTTGTCCGGCTGAACATCCTTGTCCGGCCGCCGCAGTTGCAAAACCAGCTCACCTGTGCCAGTGATCACCAGAACGTGGACAGCCCGGTGTAACAGTTCCGGATTGCGATGACACTCGGACCGCAGGGCTATGCCAGTTACGTTCCCGGCCTCATCGACAATCTCGAATTTCTCGTCACCCTGCATTAGCCCCCTCCCCTGTTGATCATAGCATCATAACGGCAGCGTCTGGTGCGCCGGGCAACAAAAGTGCGTGCAGACTGTCGAAAAATCAACGGCATTACGCTAACTTTCGCTGCCTTTCATTACCCTACTGCCGAGGTTGCGCATATACGTGACCGCCCTGCTACAGGAACCGCCATGAATCAATCGCTTCAAGATATCGCTGAAGCACTGCGGAACAATCTTGCCAGCGTCATACTCGGAAAGGAGGAAGCAATCAGCCAAGTGATGATCGCCTTGTTCAGCGGCGGCAACATACTGATCGAGGACGTCCCGGGTGTCGGCAAGACCACCCTCGCCAAGGCATTGGCCAGATCGCTCGACGCCGAGTACAATCGCATCCAGTTCACACCGGATCTGCTGCCCGCAGACATTCTCGGCAGCTCGATCTTCAACCCGCAGACCGGCCAGTTCACCTTCCGCAAAGGTCCCGTCTTCACGAACATTCTGCTCGCCGACGAGATCAATCGCGCCTCACCCCGCACACAATCGGCACTACTCGAGGCGATGACCGAGCAGCAGGCAACCATCGAAGGCGTCCGACACCCGCTGAACGCACCCTTCGTTGTCGTCGCCACCCAAAACCCCATTGAATACCATGGCACCTATCCACTGCCAGAAGCGCAACTCGACCGGTTTGCAATGCGACTCGATCTTGGCTATCCCAATGCCAAAAATGAACTGGAAATGCTGTACACGCAGCGCCAGGCACAACCCCTCGAGAACATCCAGCCCATTGCCGGGTGCAACGCCCTGCTGGAAATTCAACGGACCGTTCGTGAAATTGGCGTCGAACAATCGGTCGGACAATACATCGTCGATCTGGCGACGGCGACACGCAACGACCCGCGTATCCGCCTCGGCGCCAGCCCACGTGCCTCGCTGATGTACTTCCGGGCCGCCCAGGCCCGAGCCTTTATGCAGCAGCGCGAATACGTTGTTCCCGATGATGTAAAGTCGCTCGCCGTAGCTATACTCAGTCACCGAATCGTGCTGGATGCCAAAGCCAGGTACAAAGGCCAAGAGAGAGCTGCCATAGTCAACGACATTGTCTCGTCCGTCAGCGTTCCACTGTAAGCCGACAGTTCTGCGAACTTCAGAATACACAAAAAGCCCGGGACGCATCATAGCAACCCGGGCTTTTTATTATTCAG
>CAYWQM010000132.1:0-10651 GCA_964460215.1 uncultured Lentisphaerales bacterium | reverse complement strand
GCAACGCCTTGCGCTCCGATGACTCCGATGCCTTCCTGCTGCCCGACCTGGCAACCGATTTCCAAGAGATCGAAAGCGACGAGTCCCTGACCGCCGAGGAGAAAATCGAGCGACGCAAACAACGCCAAACCCTCTTCGACGAACGCAGCGAGATGATCCACAACATCTCCCAGCTCCTGCGCGCCTACAGCCTCTTCGAGCGCGACGAGCGCTACATCGTCCAAGACAACAAGGTGATTATCGTCGATGAAAACACCGGCCGCGCCATGCCTGGCCGACGCTTTAACGAAGGGCTGCACCAAGCGCTGGAAGCCAAGGAAGGCGTTGAGATCGAACGCGAGACTCAGACCCTGGCGACGGTGACGATCCAGAACTATTTCCGCATGTACGAGAAGCTCGCCGGCATGACCGGTACCGCCGATACCGAGGCGATGGAGTTCAAGGAAATTTACAATCTTGACGTCCTCGTCGTGCCGACCAATCGCGAGGGCATCCGCAACGATTGCAACGACCTCATCTTCAAGACCCAGCGGGAGAAGTACGCAGCGATCATTCGTGAAATCAAGGAATGTAATCAAAAGGGACAACCGGTTCTGCTTGGCACTATTTCCGTCGAAGTCTCCGAGAAACTCAGCCGCATGCTGAGGGCTGATCGAATTTCCCACAACGTCCTGAACGCCAAGAACCACCTGCACGAAGCTGAGATCGTCGCGCGCGCCGGCCAGCACGGCGCCGTCACGATCGCCACGAACATGGCGGGCCGCGGCACCGACATTCGCCTGGGCGAAGGCGTCAAGGAAGCTGGCGGCCTGCATGTCATCGGCAGTGAGCGCCATGATTCGCGCCGCATCGACCGGCAGTTGCGAGGCCGTTGTGCGCGCCAGGGGGATCCGGGTTCCTCTCGATTTTACATTTCCCTGCAGGACAACCTCATGCGCCTGTTCGGCTCCGACCGTATCGCCAAGCTCATGGATCGCTTTGGCATGGAGGACGGTGAGGAGTTGTCGCATCCGCTGCTTAACCGGTCGGTGGAAGGGGCGCAGCGCAAAATCGAGCAACGCCACTTCGCCCAGCGCAAACAGGTGCTCAAATTCGACGACGTCATGAACAAGCAACGCGAAGTGATCTACAACCGGCGCTATGAAATTCTCAAAGCCGATGACACTCAGGAACTGCTTTTCGACTTTGTCGACGACGTTTTGTACAGCCGAATGGAACACTGCGAGGCAGAAGCTTTGCATCTCGATGAGGACAGCCCGTTCGATAGCATGCAGATGTTGAACTGGCTGAACACGACGCTGCCGATCGCCTTTGTCGAGGAAGACCTCAAAGTGGAGGGCAAGTATGACCGCGAGCAGATTATCTCGCGCCTGGGTGACAAAATCCAGATTGCCTACAACGCCAAGGTTCGCGACCAGACACCAGAGGACCGCGTCCGCAACGAGCGACACATCATGCTCAGCGCCCACGACGAGCAGTGGCAGGAGCACTTATTTGCGATGGACGCGCTGCAGGAAGGCATTTACCAGTGGTCCCACGCACAGCGCGACCCGGTTGTCGAGTACAAGCGCGAGGCGTTCGAGATGTTCGGCGGTTTACTCAACCAAATTACCGAGAAAATTTGTAGCAACATGTTCCGCTCGACCATGAGCATCGAGTCATTTCGGGAATTGCTGGCGACCCTGCCGCAGCAGGAAGTGCATCGCATGCTTGGCCAGTTCGATGCCGGCCAGGGGCAGGTTCCGACCGAGGGCAACAACGGTCCAAGCGAGGCACCGATGCCACGTCCCAAGCCAGCGCCGATTCGCCGCCAGGTGGCCAAGGTCGGCCGTAACGAACCATGTCCCTGTGGCAGCGGTAAAAAGTACAAAAAATGCTGCGGTCGCGCCCAAAGCGGTGCAACAGAGCCTGTCGAAAAAGCGTCATAATCCCCTCCCCCCCCGCTTTTCCGCCAGAGTACGAATCGGGCTTATTCAACTAACCGTTTTATATTCAGTAGGTTATGTCTGTCTCTATCCGCCGATACACGGGTTAGACCGCAAGCCCCGGCTGCTTCTTGATGCCTCGGGCGTTTGACTATTGATCCGATGCGTATAAAGTAACTAGGCTTAGACGCGGAGGCTCGGCCTCGGCGGTCTATTCAAAACAGGGCGTTGCCCTTTACATATACATCTAGTTGCAAATCATCCGATGACCAACTGGACTAACGACAAGCTGACCATGTAACCCTTGCTGGGTATTTTGACCGATCATATACGCCAACTGCCACCCCACAACTCTCGACAGCACCGGATGGAGGACGCGGCCGGACTTTTTGCGGAGATTGCAACCTGCTCCATGCCAAGGACTTACCGTTCATAATGCGTCGCGAAATGGGACACTTGAGCGCATGATAATGCGGAACAGACAACTAACCAGGTATCCTGTCGAATCTGTACGACACCGGATAGTATCTGCCCGCGCCGGCTAATCCCGGCCGATTGATATACCCGCAGTTTGCGGGGCTTTACATGTGATGTTGTCGTTCGTCCGGCATTCATCGGTGTTATAGGATAACACTGACATGTTGTTCGAAGATACAACTGCTTCGGCAGCCTCGTCGCCGATAGCCAATGCCCCGTTGGCGGTGCGATTGCGTCCAGCTACTTTCGACGAATACGTCGGTCAGGATCACATCATTGGCAGCGGCCGCCAGTTGCGCCGCGCCATCGAAGCGGACCGCTTCACTTCGATCATCCTCTATGGCCCCCCCGGCGTCGGCAAGACGACTCTTGCCGAACTCATAGCGACCGTCACAGAAGCGCAATTCGACCGGCTTTCCGCCGTCACCGCGACTGTGAAGGATGCGCGTGCCAGTATCGATCGGGCACATTACCGCCAGCAGGTTCAGGATCAGCGCACGGTTCTGTTTCTGGACGAGATCCACCGCTTCAACAAGGCACAGCAGGATGTGCTGCTGCCGGCGGTGGAGGATGGCACAATCCGATTGATCGGGGCGACGACCGAGAACCCCTTCTTCCACATTGTCGGTCCGTTGGTTTCACGGGCCCAGATTTTTCAGTTGCGGGCGTTGGCGCCATCCGACATTACCGGCCTGCTGCTGCGCGCCTGCGACGACGACCGCGCCTTTCCGGGGCGCCGCATAGAGATCGACGACGATGCTATGGACTTCTGGTGCCAGGCCTGCGAAGGCGACGCACGGCGCGCGTTGACAGCCTTCGAGATCGCCGTGCTAACGACCGAACCAGACTCCCGATCGGGCATCATATCAATTGACTGCGAGGCGGCCCAGGAGTCGCTGCAGCAAAAGGCGGTGACCTACGGCGACGACGGGCATTACGATACGATCAGTGCGTTTATCAAGAGCATGCGCGGCAGCGATCCGGATGCTGCAGTGTACTGGCTGGCGAAAATGCTCGAGGCAGGAGAAGATCCGGTTTTCATTGCCCGGCGCATCGTCATTTTCGCATCGGAAGACGTTGGCAATGCCGATCCACGGGCGATTAACGTCGCGGTCAGCGCAATGCAGGCAGTACACATGATCGGCATGCCGGAGGCCCGCATCATTTTGTCACAGGCCTGCACCTACTGTGCAACGGCACCGAAGAGCAACGCAGCCTACGTTGCGGTCGACAAGGCAATTGCGGATGTACGGGAGAATCGCGTACAGCCGGTCCCGAAGCATTTGCGTGACGCCCACTACAAAGGCGCCAAACGCCTAGGGCATGGCCAAGACTACGACTATCCGCACGACACCCCGGAAGCGATTGCCGAGCAGACCTACCTGGCGGTGGAGACAACTTACTATGAACCGGTGAATCGCGGCTATGAACAGCGAATTCGTGAACGCCTGGACTACTGGGCGTCACTGAAGGAGCAAAGGAAAGAGAACGAAGTTGACGAAGGACAAACAAACTTGGCGTCGTGAGATGACGGCACGGCTGGAGGAAGTACCCGCTACGACGCGCGACAGCGCAAGCGAAGCAACCTGCCAGCAACTGACGGCAATGCCGGAGGTGCAGTGCGGACCGCTGGCGGCCTATGCCGCAACAGCCACGGAGATCACGCTGGAAGCGGTGATCGCGGCTGCCTGGCGCCGCGGGCAGGCCGTGTATCTGCCACGCTGGCACACGGCGCAGCGAGCTTACGAAATGGTCGGCATCGCAGCGGAGACAACGCTACGAACCGGGCGAATGGGCATTTCCGAACCACCGGCAGAGTTGGATGCCATCGATGATGCGACGCGGCGCAGCGAGCTCGTATGGCTGGTGCCGGGACTGGCTTTTGATCGGAGCGGGATGCGGCTGGGACGCGGCGGCGGTCACTATGACCGGCTGCTGCGGAACGTCACCGGATTGCGCATCGCGATTGCCTACGACTGGCAAATCGTCACCGAATTGCCGCGACAGGCACACGATGTGCCGGTGTCCCGTGTGGTCACGGACACGCAGGTTATTGAATTTGAGAGTGATTGAGTTGATCGGAAAACTGAACAAAGAAGGTACATGATGCCAGAAGAATCTATTGCAGCCATAATCGGCATAATCGGTTTAATTATCGGTTACATCGTTTGCAACATACTGAACCGAAAGTCGGGCAAGGCCGCTAATGTGTTGGCCGACAACCTGATGAAACAAGCTGATCGCGAAGCTACGCGCATTCTCAAGGAGGCAGAGGTCACTGCCAAGGACGAGCATATCAAGATTCGCGAGGACTTCGAGAAATCGACGAAGGAAACACGTGCAGAATTATCCCGATCCGAGAACCAGTTGAAAGACCGTGAAGTCGACATCGACCGCAAGATGGACCTCATGCAGATGCGCACCGAAAGTGTCGACAAGCGCGAGCTTTCCTGTCTCGACCATGAGAAGAAAGTAAAGCGGAAATCGGCGTCCCTCGACGAAATGATCAAGAAGGAAGTGATCCAGCTCGAAGCAATCGGCGCCATGACTCGTGACCAGGCGCGTGTGCAACTCATGCAGCGCCTGGAGAAAGAATTGACAACCGAACGCGCCACCATGATTCGCCGATACTCGGACGAAGTCAAACGCAACTGTGACGAGGAATCGCAGAAACTGCTAATCCAGGCAATGCAGCGATACGCCGGCGAGTGCGCGTACGACCGCACGACCGCAACCATCCCGTTGCCGTCGGACGAGATGAAGGGCCGCATCATCGGGCGCGAGGGTCGCAACATCCGTGTGTTCGAGGCGGCGACTGGGGTGAATGTTCTGATCGACGATACGCCGTCTGCGGTGGTCATTACCTGTTTCGATCCGGTGCGGCGCGAAGTAGCGCGACTATCTCTGGAGCGGCTTGTCGAGGACGGACGCATCCACCCGACGCGAGTCGAGGAGGTGGTCGAGAAGGCCAGGGAAGACATCAACAAAGAGGTTATCAAGGCCGGTGAAGACGCGTTACACGCAGCGAAGGTCACGGGTGTGGAGCATCAGGTTGTCGAAGTCCTTGGGCGCCTGCGTTTCCGCTACAGTTATTCGCAGAACGTCTTGCAGCATTCGATCGAGGTGGCGTCGCTGATGGCGATGATTGCCGCGGAACTGGAACTCGACGTCGAGAAGGCCAAGCGCATGGGTCTGTTCCACGACATCGGCAAAGCGCTCGATCATGACATCGAGGGGTCGCACGCGTTGATCGGCATGGAGTTCCTCAAGCGTGCCAACGAGGATAAGGACGTGCTCAACGGCGTCGGGTGTCACCACGACGAGATTCCGGCAGAATCGTCACTGGCGAGTCTGGTCAGCGTCTGTGACGCGCTCAGTGCCAGCCGGCCGGGGGCGCGCTCCGAGACCACGGAGTTCTACATCAAGCGTCTGGAGCAGCTCGAGGAGATCGGCAACAGCTACGAAGGTGTTGACGCCTGCTACGCGGTCCAGGCCGGCCGCGAGATCCGTGTCATTGTCGAGCCGGAAAAGGTCAACGAGCTCGAAGCTACCGTCATGTCCCGCGATTTGGCGCAACGTATCGAATCGGAAATGCAGTATCCCGGCCAAATCAAAGTGTGTGTTGTCCGTGAGACCCGTGCCGTGGAATATGCCAAGTGAACCGCCCCGCCACCGCCGTTGCCGGCTGACAGGGGCAGCGGTTCTGGCGGTCTTCACAGTCGCCGCTGCAGTTGCAGACTCCGCAACGTTTACCAGCAATGTGCGCACGCAGATGGCGGCGATCCTCTACCATGCCGGCGCAATCGAGCCGGCAACGCAAAAGGAGGATCGCGAATCGCGCCGGGAGCAACGGCAGCGGCACAAGGAACTGACGGCCTGGTTCGATAGCAAGAACCGTGATGTCAGCCTTAGGAACTGCACCTCCGATCAGGACAAGGCAAACTACCGCATCTTCCGCACTGCGATGGCGAACAAGGAATTTCTGGCACTGAAATTCAGCCGGCGGCGACGCTTCGCCGGCAAGATAAATGATCATTTTGCGGCGTTTGAAACACACTTCGACGACGCTCTATCTGCACTCGTGAAACCTTCAGCGGCTGGCTCGGCGGCGCTCGAAGCGCACTTCTCCGAGCGCCTGCAGATTCCGGTTCAGCTCAGCCTGCGGTATTTCGGACGTACGAATTCCACGACGTTCGCGGCGACCTACCATCCGCGATCCCATAATATTTACATGAATCTCAATTACATGATCAGTTACCCGGCACAATTCGTCGACTCCCTTGAGCATGAACTCTGGCATCATCTGCTGCCGATCGTAGATCGTGAGAATGTCGTCGACAACATCTGGTGGGAAGGCTTCAACGAGTCCACCTGCGAACTCTGGAGCACGGCATTGTATGAACGGATAGAGCGCCCGGCGGTGCGACCATCGGATAGTATCGAGTACCCTGTGCAGACTGCGTTTACTTCGCTGTTTTTCGATGTTGACCAGCGCCGGACGCTGGAATTTCTGGCGGCGACAATAGATATCGGACAATTTCGGGAGGCGATGGCAGACAGTGAACTTGGTACCGCGCTGGTCGAACTCATGCAGGAACCGCACTTCGCCCGGAATGGACAAAAGCGGGTAACTGACATGCTGTCGGACTGGGGCTGGAAGGAAGACGACGGCAGCCTGATCGACATTTCAAAATACGTTGACGGCGATCGCCTCAAACGCCGCACCATGGCGGCTGCGTTTCTCTACGACAAGGAAATGTTTGTTGACCTGATTCAGGCGATCACAGTGTGTAAACTCCAGGATTTGCGCAAGCGCGTACCACCGTCGCGGATTCTGCATGGCCTATCGCTGCCGGATCATCTGAGGAAAAACGTCGAGGAGATTCTCGAGTATGTCGAGTTCCCATACCACCAACACGGCAAGCGGTAGCTATGCCAGGCTCACCCCGTTGCTTGATCGACGATGATTAGATCAGCAGGAAGTTGGCGGCTTGCCCGGCGTCCGTGACGAGATGGTGGAAATATACGACCCGGAAGGAAATGCGGAAGTTGTGTTGAGACAGCTTTGTCGTTAAGCGGATCAGAACTTAGCGTTGTGCGGAGTCCGCGGGAAAGGGATGACGTCGCGGATGTTGGCCATGCCGGTGGCGAATTGGACGAGCCGCTCGAAGCCCAGACCGAAACCGGCATGCGGCACGGAACCGAATCGGCGCAGATCAACGTACCAGGCGTATTCGTCTTCGTCCATGTCGAGCTCGTGCATGCGTTCGAGCAGGACATCGAGCCGCTCCTCACGCTGGCTGCCGCCGATGATTTCGCCAATCTTGGGCAGTAGCACATCCATGGCGGCAACGGTTTTGCCGTCGTCGTTGCAGCGCATATAGAAGGGCTTGAGTGTGCGCGGGTAGTCGGTCACTGCGACCGGCTGACTAAAGGCGGTTTCAGTAAGATAGCGTTCGTGCTCAGTCTGCAGGTCGATGCCCCAGGAGACTGGAAATTCGAAGTCGACGTCGGCTTTCTCGAGCAATTCGATTGCTTCGGTGTACGGCAGTCGATGGAAGGGCGTGTCAACGATATGCGACAGTGTTTCGATGACCGTATCGTCAATGCGCTTGTTGAAGAAGGCCAGGTCTTCTTCGCACTCGTTCAAAACTGCCTTGAACAGGTATTTGAGGTATTCCTCAGCCAGATCAATGTCACCGGTGAGATCACAGAAGGCGACTTCCGGTTCGACCATCCAAAATTCCGCCAGGTGCCGCGGGGTGTTGGAGTTTTCCGCGCGGAAAGTCGGCCCGAAGGTATAAACGCGCGAGGCCCCGCAGGCATATGCCTCGGCTTCGAGTTGACCGCTGACAGTAAGGCTGGCAGCTTCGCTGAAAAAGTCCTGGCTGTAGTCAACATTGCCTTGCTCGTCGCGCGGTGGTTTGTCCGGATCAAGCGTCGAGACACGAAACATCTGGCCGGCACCCTCGCAGTCGTTGCAGGTGATGATCGGCGTGTTCAGATACAGGAACTGCCGTTCCTGGAAGAAGCGGTGGGTCGCGAAGCTGAGCGTATTGCGAACCCGTGCAACAGCGCCGAAGGTGTTGGTCCGGACCCTCAGGTGCGCGGCTTCCCGCAGTCGCTCGAGGGAGACCCTTTGTTTCTGCAACGGATAACTGAGGATGTCGCAGAAGCCGTAGACGTGGATTTCGGTCGCCTTCATCTCGACGGCCTGCTCCTGCCCCTCTGAGCCGGTAAGCACGCCAGTGGCGCGGATCGCGCTGCCGGGATGGAGCTTGGCTTCCGCGTTTTCATTGTTGGGCAATTCTGCAGGTGCGACAATCTGGAGATTGGCCATTCAAGAGCCGTCGTTGATTTCGACGAAGGAGAAGCCACCCTTCGAATCGCGACGGGTCCGGACCCAGCCATCGACGCTGCAGGTGGCATCCAGTGTCGGTGTCGCAAGGAGATCGGCGATTCTGGGGTTTGGCATCATTAGAATGTCCGTGTTCGGTTACTTGTGCTTGCGTTTGCTGCCGAGCAGCCGTCGCGAGTTGGTGTGGTCACCGGCGGGCGACTTATTGCTGTCCCGGGCCAGACGATTGTTCAGAAGACGCGACATGGAACGGCTCACTTCGTCGATCATCTGGCGTTCGCTGTCGATAATGGGGCTGTCATCGGGTGGCTGGAGCCACGCGGCGATGCGACCGACAAGTCCGCCGCGCTGCCGCAGGTGGTGGAGGCGTTGGTGGACATGCGCGAGTTGTTGAGGCGGACTGCGGCGCCTGCCGAGTCGCAGGCACTGCCGATAATGCTTGGCGGCGCGTCCCGCCATCTTTTTCCGCTCAGCACAGCGAGCCAGATAGTAGTGGTAGAGGATATTCGAAGAACTGACGCGTACCAGTCGGATGAGGAGCCGGTAAGCATGGTTAACCTGATTCTCGTAGAAAGCGGTCTTCGCCTCGCGGAAGGTGACGAAATTCTCCGTTGACTCGAGGTCACGCATAAGTGTCTGGAATGTAGCAAATAGCGGCACGTCATTGCCAACGATAAGCTCTTCGAGTATATCGTCGGCGTGGGAGTCCATGATCGAGTTGTAGCCGGTGGGCTGCCAGTTGTGTTCGAGGTCGATCGGCGCGCCTTTCGCAGCCTGCAGTGTAGCGTCGTACTGCTGGCGCTTGTGCGGGTCGGAGAGCACTTCGAAGGCCAGGACCAGCAGCTTGAACTGTTCTTCCTTGGCGGGGCTGCCGTCGTGCAGGTCCGGATGGCACTCCTTGGCTCGCTGGAAGTACTGCTTCTTGAGCTCCCGGAAGGAAGCCGAGAAAGTCGTGCCGAGGACATGATAATAGTTCGGTGCGGCTGGCATGGCGAGGAGAAGCGTGATGGCAGTGTCGAGATTCCGTTCAAGCGCGACCTAATTTATTTCACAAACACGGGTTTGTCACTGCCTTTTCGGAACTTACGCTCGAGTAGCTCCGCGGTGGCCGACTGTCACACTGATGCGCAGCAAGGTTTGCAAAACAACCCGATTTGAATAGATTAAAAATTTCATAGCCTGACGATTGTTCAGGACTATACAACTGAACGTTTTCAACCCCAACCCGAGACGGCCGTCGCAAGTCAATCGCCTGTGGATTCTTCTCTTTTAAACCCAATCCATGAGTTCATGTCGAAATACGCCGATGAAGGGCTGACTTTCGACGATGTTTCGTTCTGCACGAAGTATGCGGATTTCATGCCGGACGAGACGTCGGTGAAGTCGCGCTTCAGCCGATCGATACAGATCAATGTGCCCTTCGTCAGCGCTGCAATGGATACAGTGACCGAGGCTGACATGGCAATCGCGATGGCCCGGGCCGGTGGCATCGGCGTCGTGCATCGCAACCTCAACGGTGAGCGACAGGCCGAGGAAGTGCGCCGCGTCAAGAACTTCCTGCACGGTCTGATCGAGGACCCGGTCGTCTTCCGCCACGACATTCTGGTGGCAGACGTCGTACGCGAGAAGGAAGAGCGCAACTATACGTTTGCCGGCTTTCCAATCGTCAACGATGACGGCCGGCTGTGCGGCATTCTGACGGCCCGCGACATCAAGTTTCTGAGTCAACACGATGTGCCGGTATCGGAAGTCATGTCGTCGGAGCCGATCACCGCGCCAAAAGGCACATCGCTGACCGAAGCCTACGAGATCATGACGAGAGAAAAGATCGGCAAACTCACGCTAGTCGATGCCGCAGGCACTCTACACGGGCAATCCCGCATCGCCGCTG
>CAYWQM010000131.1:0-10744 GCA_964460215.1 uncultured Lentisphaerales bacterium | reverse complement strand
ACGTGGAATCTCGGCGCGAACATGAGCGGCGTGGATGATCATGGCATGCGTTTGAATATCGGCAATAACCATATGGGAACTGCGGTGACGATCAACCAGGTGGGGCGTGTCGGTATCGGTACGAGTTTGCCCAGCGCCCAGCTTGAGGTTGTCGGCCAGGTGAAAATTACCGGCGGCAACCCCGGTGCAGGCAAGGTTCTGACCTCGGATGCCTCTGGCTTGGCGACCTGGGAGTCGGCGGGCGGCGGTTCACAGGGGCCGCAGGGTAAGCAGGGCGCTGACGGCGCCGCAGGTCCGCAAGGGCCCGCTGGTGACTCCGAGTGGATTCCGAGTGCATCGGATAATCCGCTCGAAGGGATATGGACGGCCAAGGCCGTTGGCATAGGCATGGGTCGTGAATATGAGGTGTGGGGGGAAGCTGAAGGCGATAAAGTTGACTTACATATCCTGGCCGATGCTGGCAGTGGCGGTTACGGAACGACTGCTGATCCAGCAGGTGTAATGCGGTTTATATTGAAAGATTTCTCATGTAATGGTGGAGAATCCTTGGGCCAGCTCCAGTGGTACGGCAATGAAGCAAACATTGCCGCCGGCGCCGGCAAGATCCGGGCGAGTATTGATGCAAAATACGTCAGCAGCGCAGGGCAAACGGCGCTGTACTTCAATGTGGCCGAGCAGTCGGAAGCAGAAACGAAGGAAAGAATGATACTCAATCATGTCGGTCAGATCGGAATGGGTATATGGCCTAACTATCCGTTGCACATGGCGAGCGGAGCCATCGTCACGGACGGTGGTGTCTGGACCAATGCGTCCTCGCGCGATATGAAAGAGAACATCGCAGAGCTGTCGACTGAAGAAGCTGTCGAGGCACTCACCGCGCTGACACCTGTCAAGTACAACTACAAGAAAGAACAGGATGAAGAGTACGTAGGCTTCATTGCCGAGGATGTACCGGCGTTGGTTGCAACCAACAGCCGCAAGAACCTCAGCCCGATGGATGTCGTCGGTGTCTTGACCAAGGTGGTCCAGGAGCAGCAACTCCAAATGGAAGCCATGAAAGTGGAGCTGGAGGAGCTGAAGAACCTGCAGAACTGATTCGGCACACCAATCGAGGAAAAAATCACAAGCCCATCCGCCGCGGCGGATGGGCTTGATTTTTTTATTGGAGTGGGGCTGACTTTTCTGGATCGCCGGTTTGGCAACGCACCGGAATCGCAAAAGGTGCCGGTGCCGCTCCCGCCATCAGCGGTTTTGGATAACCGTCGTTGTTGTGCGGAAGGGTTTGTCTGCTTCGTAAAGCCTTAACCGCATCTCGATCTCCCTGGCCAGCGCCTCGTCACTCGAGCGTCTCGCCACCTGCGCGGCCTGACGGGCGATCCCCACCGCCCTGCTGAAATTCCCTGTCTCGGCATGGGCGGCCGCGAGGGCATCCAGAAATTGGGGATTCGCATGTTGCGTCTGCTCGCAAAGGGTGGAAGCAAGTTTAAGTGCGTCAGTCCCGTTGCGGTATTTGGGATCCGGGCAGGTAGCCAGGGAGAAGGCCAGGAAATAGGTCATTGTGAGTGCTTCCGGCAGATGTTCGTGGCCGTTTCTCCAGGCTTCAATCGCCTTTCCGTATTCCTTTTTTTCCCACAGGATCATACCAAGGTCACGGCTGGCGCCTCCAACGAGCGGATTCAACTCAACGGCTTTTTGATAGTGAAAAATAGCCGAATCGTGATCACCGGCAGCCTGCAGGATCTGCCCCATCTGCTCATGCAATTTTGGATTTAAGGGACTATCCTGGAGCGCAACAAGCTGGTACTTTTTTGCTGTCTCGTATTTGCCCAGTAAAAAGCATATCCTGGTCAGTTTTCGACGAATCGGTTTGTCATCGGGCACCTGTTTCAGGTATATCTCATATTGCACGATTGCCTCGGGCAACTTCTTTTGCAACTCCAAAACCTGTCCCAGCCCCCTCTGCAGAATTGCCGTTGTCACCGATTGGGTCCCGGGCTTGACCGGTTCATCCGGCCGCGCCGGCAGCAGCAGGCCATCACGATATAGAGCTGCCGCCCGATCCCACTTTCCCAGCTTGACAAACGCCCCGGCCAGGCAACCGATAATATTGCGGTTGTAAGGATCTTGGCGCAGGTATTCTTCCGCATGTGGTTTGGCGGAGATGAGTTCATCCAGCTCGACATAAGAGATGATGATGGTTTTCCGTAATTTCAGCGAGTGCGGGGTCTGTTGTATCAGGGGGAGCAGCCGTTCTATGGCTTCGCGGTGCATCGATGCAGCCTGCAGTTCTTCTGCGTCGCGGCAACCGTTGAAAATGTGCATCATCTTCTTGGGGTCTTGCCTCTGCTCGGGTTCGACCTGCGGTGCAGGGACGGGGGCACCGCCCACATAGCCCAATGAGCGCAGGCGAGCGAGTTCCTCCGCGTCGAGCGAGACCACTCCGGGCACGCCCGTTTTCATGTCCGCTCGCATGGCTTGCAGGCGGGACCGCATCTCGTCAACAATGACACTTTCAACCGATGCCAGGTTTTTCAGCTCTCCAGGGTCCGCCTGGCAATCATAAAGCTCCGGCTCAGGCGCCTCGATGTATTTCCAGCGATCTGCTGTGATGCTGTAGAGTGGTGCCCAGCCATAGCTGTTCATCAACCATTCGCTCTCTCCATAGATGCCGGGGGAAGTCTGGTCAGCGGCGCCGGCACGAAGCAGGCTGCGCCCGCCGATGCCCTCGGGTTGTGGCCAATCGAGAACATCGAGGATTGTCGCAGCGACATCTATCAGGCCTGCCACTGCCGACTGGACTTTCCCTTCGGGCAACTGCCCGGGCAGGCTGAAGATCAGCGGCACGCGCATCGTTGCGTTATAAATCAACGCCCCATGTTCCCGCTCCCGGTGTTCGCCGAGCGACTCGCCATGATCACCCGCGGCCAGGATCAGTGTATTCTCACGAAGTCCGGCGCTGTCCAGGAAATCCAGCAGCCGCTTTATCTGGGCATCCATGAAAGCGATCTCAGCGTCGTACGAATCGCCATGTCGGGATCTGTAGGGCTCAGGCGCATCATAAGGCATGTGAGGATCGTAGAAATGCACCCATGCGAAAAAAGGCTGGCCCGTTTTTCCCAGCCAGGCTAAGGCCCGATCCGTCACGATGTTTCCGGGATTCTGCTGGTGGAAGGCGTTCGTTCCGTCGGTTGGCGGTCCCATTCGATCGTCATAGACTTCGAATCCACGGTCCAGGCCGAACTGCTTGTCCAATACGAATGCGGCTGGAAAGGCCGCCGTCCGATACCCGCGATCCCTGAAAATCTCAGCCAACACTACCGGATCCGGCCCCAGGCTGCCGCGGGCGTTGTCATGCAGTCCGTGTTCGGGCGGGTCAAGGCCGGTCAGGATTGTTGCATGGGACGGCAGGGTCAACGGTACCGGGGCGTATACGTTCTCGTAACGCACGCCGCGGGCTGCCAGTTCGTCCAGCGTCGGAGTCTCGGCCTGGTCGTAGCCGTAGCACCCGAGCCGGTCGGCCCGCGTTGTGTCCAGGGTGATCAGCAGCACGTTGAATCGTTTCTCGGCGCGCTGATTGTTGCGCCAAAGAACCCAGGCCATCACCGCCAACGCACCCAGCAGCATGATAACCAGGACAGGCGCCCATCTTCTGTTGTGCATCCTGATCCCTGTTTTGAATTGCAGTCTATGCCCGAAACGTGTTACACACTTCCTCTTCCGCCCCTACAGCCGGGATCCAATACCGGGCTCACTCATGACTTTGCAGTGGGTGCTTTCACGTAACGCTTGTCCTTTCGTAAAGAACAAGCGGCACCGCAGCCATCACCTGCACCGGTCAAAGTTACACCACGACTATCCCCGTCGCTGTTACATTCAATCTTCTTTCGAGACGGTGTACCGTGCCGCAGTTTCCTTCACAACGTTGGGAAACCACTGGTCAAATTCAGCGAATTCGAAGCCGGCTTGCCTGGCTTTGGATACATCCATCGTGAGATCAAACTGGTTGATCCAATTCATCCGATCAGGGTCATCGCCTTCGGTCCGAACAATCGGCTCGACGCCAAGGCTTTCTCCCGTCAACCGGGTGAACTCAAGCGGATCAAGCCAAGGCTCTGAGCTGGCGTTGTACGCGCCCTCTTGCCCGGACAATCCAAGCCAGGTCAGGAACCTGCCTTTCTCGGCTGTACCGATGTAGCCCAGCACACCGCATCCCGGCTGAATGACAATCGGCGCGCCGTCCAGGATACGCCCGACCAGCCACCCCAGTCGATTGAGCGGATCGTCTGCGCCCAGGACAATCGGTATGCGAGCCGCCGCGAAAGGGAACGGCGCCATCTGTGCCAGATAAGCTTCGGCCTGCAGTTTGCCCTCGCCGTACCCGACTTCGCCGGTGGAGTGCCGGCCCGGTACCCAGCCCACTTCCAGGTCCAGGTCCGTCTCGACCATCCCACCTGTGTGGATAGTGGTGTACGCCGCGATGCTCGAGGTAAAGACATAGTGTCCGATCTTCCCCGCAAACACTTCGCAGGCATCGGCCACATCATCCGCGCAGTAGCCGATCTGATCGAACACCACATCATACGCTTTGCCGGAAAACGCAGTCATCATGCTGTCAAGGTCGGTGCGCTCGAATTGCACCCACTCGACAGAGCCCTCAAAGGCAACCTTGGCCTGGCCGCGGGTTGCGACAGTGACGTGGTAGTCCTGCCGCAACAATTCACGGACCAGGGCTTTGCCGGCAAACGATGTGCCGCCCATAACGAGAATATTCTTCATTCGGTTCGGTCTCCTCAGGCCCGTGTTATCCTGCCCAAAAAATTTCTTGTGAAATCTCTGCGCCGCATCACATCGGATCGCTGTTGGCATCTGCCGCGCGTCCGGCGAGTACCACGGCGGTCTGCTCCTGGACTTCGCGGACAAAGAGATGGAAGTATGTGGCAATTGTAGCGCGGTCCGAATCGTCGCGGACCTCGGATGCCATGGCGCGAACAGCAGCCTTGCCGGCGGCAATCGCTTTCGCAAAGCTCTGTTTCGCCTCGGCGGTGCGTTCGGCCTTCGCCTTCTTGCTGCGGGCACGTTTCGCTGCAACGATCCGTCTCGCACCTTCGTGCAGCAGTTCCTTTTCATTCAGCGCCTCGATTCCGAAGACAATACGCTGGCGCCAATAGGCCAGCTCCGCCCTGCCCTGTTTAGTACTTACGCTCTTCTCGACTTCGGAGAACAGGTTGTCGACCGCCTGAAACATCGCGCGCACGTGCAACAGGCCCTGCGGCATCACCTTGTCCTCGTCGAGCTCACGGCACATGATCGTCAGCACCGGAAAAAACAGGGAGAGAAAATCCAGGTCGAGAATGACTGTGATATCTTCGAGAATCCGCATGGCGCGGCACATGTCATCCACGGTCTCGGGACCGTACACGTGTGAAATGTGGGCGGTGTACGCGGCGTGCGGCGTCATCGTGGCATCCCACGATGCTTTCGCCAGGTACGCCGCCGCCGGGTCGAGATCGCCGACTGGCCAATGGCGCGTCATAAAACCCCGCCAGCCATAGCGCTGCATATTCTGAACCAGATTGTGCAGGCTGTGCGTCGCCACCTGCGGCAACGAACCGATGTTGTCGTCCTGAAAAGTAACAATCAATTCCGCCGGCACCTTCGCTGTGTTCATCCGCGCCATGCTGTCCATGGCGCGCACCGCACGAGACGCGGTATAGCCCAGGGTCGTTGCAATACCGGCGTCATCCCACAGCACCCGATCCATGATCGGGAAGAGATGCTCGGCGTTCATGCCGATATTCAGGTTGACCTTGATATTGTCGGCCGCAGCACGCTCGAGAATATCGTTGCCCGCGAAGAAACGATCGAAAAAATTGAGCATGGACACCGACGACTTGAACTCGCGGGTGGCGCGTTCGGAGTCGCCAGGCACCAGGGCATTGTGCGAGGCCTTCCGAAGCAGCGCCGTCATGTCGCAATCCCGGGAGAGACCGTGGCGCGCGTCGAGCTCGCGCCAGGATTGCTCGAACACACGACCGGCCTGCGGGTGCTCCGGCATTTGCAGATACATGGCATCGACCTCGCTGTACTGGTCGAGATAGGCGCGCATCCGGGTTTCAACCAGGTTGACGTGACCGGGATTGAAAAGGTCACCTGTCTCCGCGCAACTCAGGTCGCCGAGCTGAATCGACTCCATCGAGGGCGCCTGCAGTACCGGGCGGAACTCCTTCGCAAACTCGAGCGGCTGCATGGCAAACGACGTATGCATGCCGAAGGACTTCGCGGTGCGGATGATTGTCTTCATCAGGCGCACGCAAATCGACAAACGTTCTTCATAAGTCCGCGCACCGACGAACTCCGGGTTGTCCAGGCAGGGTGCGTCGATCAGGTGCTCCCTCCCGATGTTCGCCCGGGTGATCGGGAACTTCTGATCGAACAACAGAAGACCGGTCGTCTTCACGACACCGCCGCATTCGTAATGAACCACCGGTTGATGCGGCCACATGCTGAGCAAAACGCCATTGTATTTGAGCTTGAAGATCTGTCGGATAAAAGCTTTCTGCTGTTTGCCCGTCCACATTTCGGGGCCGGTAGGCAGGTCATTCCATTGCCGCCAGGAACGGATCTGTAATGTCGGTTCGAGCACTGCGTCCACATCGAGCAGCCGAAAGGCCCCGGGATTCTCCGGAAATACATCGCCGTGCAGGAGGTATCGCACACCGTACCGCTCGACAAGCTCGTAGACGGCCCAGGCAACGGCTGCACTGCTGCCGCCGGCAAGGATCATGACCTGCGGTGACTGGCGACGCACGAGGTGGCCCTGATCGGAAAGCTTCGGCAGACGTCCCGCCGCAGCGCGGACATGGTCGTCACTGCGCAGACCGACGATAAAGCGCCGGCCGACGCGGCCGGTTGATCCGGACACGATCTCCGCGTTGACACCGAACAACCGCTTGAGATAGCGCTTGAGCTCAGCCGCGGCAAACTGCTGTAGCTTGTCCGCGGTTGGACTGAGACAGATGCGGGTTGTCGGTGGCGATTTCTTTTTTCTCATGGTTTACCTGATAAATTGTTGCCTTGTTCCACAGCACCCATACAATACCTATAGTGCCGGAATAATCACGACCTCGTAATCTCGCCATCATAGTCACCCACCACCTGAATCGCCTGCCATGAAACTCGGCCTGTCAGTCGCCTCATACCGCTGGATCTGCTATCCGCCGACCTTGCACGACAATCACGGCGCCACAATCCACAGCGTCACGCACCCGGCCTATCTCAACACAGGCATGCCGTTGCCGTACACACTGTCGATCACACCGCCGGCACCCGGCCATCATATCGAGTGGACCATCGACCGCGCCGCAGCACTACGGCTGTCGCCGCTTTATTTGTGCGTCACATGGTTTGACGACGAGGACCACGCCCGCCGGACCGGCAGACTCATGGCGGAGAAAAATGTCAAGCTGATTGCCGCCGGTACCGGTGATTGGGCCACCACCGGTGACGAATGGCAAGTCGAGCGCGACAACTTCGTCCGGCATATGCGCCTGGGCAAGGCCGCCGGCGCCGACATCATCGTCGCCGTCCACCACGGCGCACTGGAGCACCATCATTTCAGCAAGGACCCGCCGATCACCGAACAGATCAAACGCATGATCGCCAACTTCAACGAACTGACAGCCTACGCCGAAGCGATCGGCATCGTCATGGCTTTCGAGAATCACATGGACTACCGCTGCACCGAAATCGCCGAAGTAGTAAGCACGGTCGACTCGCCCTGGTTGCGGGTCAACTACGACTTCGGCAACTCCCTCGCAGTGATCGAGGACCCGCTCGAGGCCGCGAAAGCAGTAGCGGAGTGGACGGTGATGACCCATATCAAGGACATGCGCATCCAGCCGAAAACGCTGGACGGTGAACCGCGCATTCTGACCGCCCCGCTCGGCCAGGGCAATGTGCCGATCCCGGAGATTCTGGAGGTTCTGCAAAGCAGCGTCGCAGACCCGGACAACCTGGCCTTATGTGTGGAAGTAGCCCCGCAACCCCATCAGGATCCGGAAGCCTGGATGCAGATAAGCCTGGCATATATGCGTGAGAACTTCGGTCAGTACCTGACCTGACCGCGCACACGATTCAGCGTACGCCAAGCCGAACCAAGAGATACCGGTCTGCCGGCAATGGATTGCTGAAGAAGCAACGGGTGGAGAGGATCGGTTGGCGTGATCGTATTCCGGCCAGGCTCACGGTTCCTTATTCAGCGGCTATTCGCACTGCATCAACTGTTCAATGAATTCACGAATTGCCCGCTCCGCTTCGGCCAGTTCCCCGTAGCTCTCCACTTTCACTTCGGGATTGCCGGAGATCATCGCCGACAATCGGCCGTCACTGTTGCTATTAAAGAGACACAGCACGGGCGTACCCGCAGCCACCGCTCTGCCGATTTCGTAGCCGACGCCCAGAGACGGCGCGGTTACCTCGGCAATCATCGCGTCGCTGGCAGTGACCCATTCCATGTCCCGACTGTAGATGTCGGTATCGTTCAGGCTCGTTTCGCCATGAGCCGACAGGTGACGATCGCCAATATGCTCTGTCAGTACTTCCGCAAGGGTCTCGATGTACGAGATCAGGGCGTGATAGGTTGTCGCGTACTCGCGTCCACCCCTGATCGCAGCAGCAAAGTAGATTTTCATCGGCATATCGACACCTCAGTTAATCGTGGCGGCCATGCGCCCACCATACAATGACGCGGGAACCCCGTCAAACTTCACTTCCCATGCCGGGGGAAGGGTGTATCTTTGTTGTCCCGAGTTCACCTTGCAAACGAGAACCATCGCCCATGCCAAACGAGCAGACAGACGACATGCCGCCGATGCGGATCTATGTCGATGCCGATGCCGTTCCCCGCGACATCAAAGACCTGCTCTTTCGGGCCGCGACCCGGACCAAGGTACCGGTGACCTTCATCGCCAACCAGTACATGCAGCTGCCGGAGTCAGAGCTCTTCGACATGATCCAGGTGGCGGCCGGCCCCGACGTGGCCGACGAAAGAATTGTTGACCTGGTCAACGCCGGAGACCTGGTCATCACCGCGGACATCCCATTGGCCGCGGCCATCGTCGACAAGGGGGCGCAGGGCCTCAGCCCGCGCGGCGATCTGTTTACCGAGCGCAATATCGGCCAGCGCCTGGCCATGCGCGACCTGATGACCGACCTGCGCAACAACGACGGCATCGAGACCGGCGGCCCGCCGCCGCTGAACCAGAAAGACTGCCACGCCTTCGCCAACGAGCTGGATCGGTTCCTGGCGCGGCGGCTCAAACAAAAACGAACCACACCATAAACCGACTGACCGGCTGGAGAAAAAATGATTGAAATCTATCTCTCTGAACACTGCCCCTACTGTGTAAAGGTCCGCAACGCCATGGAGGAGATGCAGATCCCCTACGTCCTGCGGCCGGTTATCGTGCGCTCAGAAACGCCGATCGCCCTGGAACTGAAAGGACGCGGCGGCAAAGCACAGGTGCCATACCTCGTCGACCCGGACCGAAACGTTGAGATGTACGAAAGCGATGATATCATCGATTATGTGCGCAAGCATACAGACGCTTTATTATCCGAGTAAACACCCTTAGATTGGAATCTCCTTGACACTGGTAGATATTCAGATCATTTATCCAAAGTTCCGGAGAGTAATATGCCAAAATCACTGACTGAAGATGCCGTCAAACAATATTGCGAGCAAGGTTACTTCTTTCCGCTCAAGGTAATTGATGACGCCGGGGCCGCCGAGTGCCGTGCCAATCTGGAAGCGTTCGAGGCGGCACAGGGCGCGCCGATCTCCGGTGCAACGCGCAGCAAGTCGCATCTGCTCTTCAAATGGGTCGACGACCTCATGCGTCAGGACACGATCCTGGATGCGGTGGAGGATTTAATCGGGCCGGACATCCTGTGTTGGAACTCACTGTTCTGGGTCAAGGAAGCACAGAGCCCGGTCTATGTTTCCTGGCACCAGGATCTGCGGTACTGGGGACTGGATACGAATGATCTGATCACCGTATGGATCGCCCTGTCACCGGCTACGCTGGAAAGTGGTTGCATGAGCGTGCTGCCGGGCAGTCACCTGGACGAATTGATGCCGCACCAGGATGAATACCGCGACGACAACCTGCTGACCCGCGGCCAGGAAATCTCCGTCGAAGTCGATGAATCTAAAACCGTCGCGATGCCGCTGCAGTCGGGCGAAGCATCGCTGCACAACGGCCGTCTGGCCCACGCATCTGCGCCGAATCGTTCAAATGACCGACGCATCGGCCTGTCGTTCCATTACATGCCGACACAAACCCGGCAAATCGTCGGTGACTGGGACAGTGCCGCGCTGGTAAGAGGTGACGACAAGCACGGACATTTCACTCACACACCGCGTCCCGAAAAGGATTTCGATCCAGCCGTCACGGCATTTCACGAAAAAGCCACCACCGCCGTGCGCGACGTGCTGTTCCACGATGCCGCGAAGGTACGAAAAACGATCTGAGAGACCAACGTCAGGATCACATCCGCAACAGCCATGCAATCTGAGATTCCAACACCACTGAACATCCGCCTCACAAGCTGGGAGAAATGGGGGTTTCGCATCGCCACGCCGTTTACGCGCGAGGGTCTGGAGCACCTCAAGGACGGCGGCTTCAACGGCATCTTCGTCGGCGGCGGCAGCGTCATGGGCCCGGACGCGGTGTCGCCCGAACTG
>CAYWQM010000130.1:7664-10778 GCA_964460215.1 uncultured Lentisphaerales bacterium | reverse complement strand
TTCAAGACACCCTGGTAATTGATCTTGGCCGGGATTGAGGCGGCCTGGGCGAGGCCGGCCAGAACGAGGCCCATGCAGATGAGCGTGACGTTGATGTGCATTTTAATCTTCATTGTCTGGAATCCCTTCGTTTTTTTGGGTTTCTGATTGGTTGTTATTTTCGAACTTCGATCTGTTGATTCAATTCGTTTGGTATAGGCAATGGGTCCAGTTGATGACCCACACGAAGCGAACCTCACTCCGTATTCTTTATATATTGTCGTAAATTTCCCCCACAATTCCAAGCTTTTTTTTATATGTGGTTAAAGACGGTAGAAACAAAGATTTAAGTAGCATTGTCCGGGTCAATATCAGACAAAATTGTCGTGGATTGGCTGGATTACTGCGGTCGGGGAACCGAATGCGAGGTCGCACTGGCAATCCGCCAGCGTCCTTCGAGATCACAGGCCTCGTAAAACATGCGGAACCGACCGTCCGCAAGGTCGATTATACAGGGCTCGGACGCCTTGACTGTGTCCCAGGGGCCGCCGTTATCGAGACAGACGTCCGGGTCTTTGAGCCACTGCAGGCCGTCTTCGGAAAATGCGCTGAAGATTCTGCCGTGAAACTTCGATCCGGCCGGAACCTCAGGTGCAGGCACCCATCCCGCGTAATACATTCGGTACCCGCCGGCAGCCAGGCGCAACACTTCCGGCGCATAGACCTCATAGGATTCCAGCTTTTTCTCCCGGGATATGCAAACACCCGGCTCGAGCTCGAACTGCAAGCCGTCATCGGATTTCGCACTGACGATCTGATGCGCCTCGAAGTCGCTGGCGTAGAGTCGATAGCGGGAGGCGCGGCCGCCTGGGGCAGAATCGAGATAAAGACATCGCGGCGCCCCGTACGAGCCGTTCTCACCACCCAGCCGGGCCCCCGGTTCCTGCTCCCAGACGAGCCCGTCATCTGATACAGCGCTGACAACCGCGCTTCGGACGCTGTCGTCTGCGTCCTGCCACTTGCCTTCGAAATACATTCTATAGCCGCCATCGGGCAGTGGGATCACGTCCGGGCTCCAGATACATTGCGTCGCCCATTCACCACCTGCGGGTAGTCGAATGCCCGGCTCGAATTCCCATTGAGCGGCGTCGGCGGAGAATGCACTCAAAATACCAAGGATCGAACCCGGCCCGAGTCCGTGGTAATACATTCTATAGCCGCCATCGATCTTTATCACGTTCGGCGTAAGGGCTCGATCGGCCTCAAGGCCGCGGCCGGAATCAATCGCGATATCCGAGTCCTTGCTCCACCGGAGTCCGGGGTCTGTTTTCTGATAATGGATTGATTTGAACATTGTATCAATGGGGCTGAGGGATGTGGGCTATAGTTGAAAAGTGGGAGACGGGTTTCAGCACGGCGAGCGATGCGGATCGTCCGACGCAATATATATGTGGAATTGTAATCGTCGCTACTCGTCCGGAGGCCGCTTCCCACTCTCCATTATCCGGAACTCAGCAACCAATGACTGCAATTTAGCCGGATGAATTGAATGGTCATGTTTCTTTAGATGAGTATAATAGAATCCTGGGAATATCTTGTTTCTTACAATCGTGGCTTGAGTTGTAGACAACCCCTCTGCCGCAAACATTCACATTCAATGCTGGACCGATAAACAATGGCTAACGACTTCAAGGAATTCACCGTTCGCTCTGTACGCCGGGTGACCGACGATGCCAATCACAATGCGTTCACGGGTACCGTGTGGTTTCAGGATGCGCTCTACGTCACCCATCGGCAGGGTGATCGCCACATCGACCAGCAGGGGCGCGTGATCGTGTTGCGCAGCCGTGACGAGGGGGTCACCTTCGACAGGGTGGCGGTCCTGCGCGGTGAATTCGACACCCGCGACCCTCACCTCTATACCGATGGCAACCGTTTGTACGTGTCCGCTATCGAGGACAGCCCGGACTGGCAAGTCTATTCCGGCGTAGCGTGGAGCGACGATGGCCTGCACTGGACAGGTTGGAACCGCGTCGAGGGCGCCGATGACTACGTCATGTGGCGACCGCAAGTTTTTGACGGCCGTTTTTACTGTGCAGGTTTCCGTTTTCACGGCATAATCGAGACGCCTGGGAAACCCAACTTCGAGACGGAACAAACAGACGTTGCCTGGTTCGAAAGTGCCGATGGCCTGCACTGGGAGAAGCAGTGCATCATCCATGAAGGCGAAGACTTGCCAAACGAATCGTACTTCGATTTTTACCCGGACGGATCGATTGCCATGATCATGCGCCGGGGCCTTGAATCTCGCAAGCCGCTGCTGTTGCGCTCGGCGCCGCCTTACGAGAACTGGGACAAGGTCGAGCTGGACGTTGCTTTGCATGGTCCGGCGCTGTGGCTGGTCGGCGAGGACATCTGGATTTCCGGACGCTGGTACCTGAATCCGCACGTTACACATGTGGCTCTTTTTAAGATCGTCGACAATACGCCGCAACTTCAGCTCGTTTTGCCTTCCGGGTACGGCGGTGAAATCGCTTACATGGGCGTGGCGCGGCACCCGCTTAATAAACGACGGTTTCACCTGTCCTACTATTCCTGTCACATGTCCCCTACCGATCCGGCTGTCTGCCAATGGGATCATCCGGATATCTACCTCGTGGATATCTCGTTCACCGCCGAGTATCTCAGTGAGTGGGAGGTTTCGGATTTGATTGTCGACGGAACACATCAGAACACAACCGTGGAGCAGGCGACCGGATGGCGGCCATTGCAAGCGTATGGCGAGGAGATGGTGCACCAGACATTTTTCGCGTACGGTTTCGTGGAGGCCACGCCAATCATCGACAACCGAGACGGCGTAATATTCTTCCGTAAAGATGTCGAGGTCGGCCCGATCGATGCGGGGCTGCTGCACTTGGGGTATGACGGGAATGTTATCGTGCGCCTCAACGGTGAGATCATCCATGAAGCGACTGGCACAAACCCGGCGCATTCGGACGAGGTAACGGTCCCGGTGGCGTTTCGCCACGGCACCAACCACCTTGAGATCGCCATGGAAACCAATGGCGGCAAAGCCTGCGGGATTTTCGCGCGCTACGAGGCGACTTGATGGCAGAAGACAGCGCATCCAGTGTT
>CAYWQM010000130.1:3529-7613 GCA_964460215.1 uncultured Lentisphaerales bacterium | reverse complement strand
GAAGCCAGTGGCAGGTTGGCACCCCCATCGCCACGTATTACCAGGGGCCGGGTTGTGGGGCACCGCCGCGATTCGAATTGTTGGCAACGGCGGTGGGAAAACTGGCAGACAGCGGCTTCAATCTGGTCTGGTGCCAGAGCGTTGCCGACCTCGATACGGCACACGCGCACGGACTGCGCGGGATGGTGCAGACGATCGACCCCACTCATATCGATGATCCGCAGCGCCGGGAAGGTCTCGCTGCCAACATTGATATGGTCAAGGATCACCCCGCGATGTACGCCTACTACATTGACGACGAGCCGAGCGCCACCGAGTTTCCCGCGTTGGGCCGGCTGATAGCCTTCATTCGCGAGCGGGATCCCAAACACCTGGCCTACATCAACCTGTTTCCAACGTACGCCAGCGCTGGAGCACAGGGCACCTCCGGTGACAAGGTGACCGCTTACCGGGAATACCTCCGCCGATTCATCGAGGAGGTGAAGCCCGACTTGATCAGCTACGACCACTATCACATGAGATTCACCGACCGGGCGTTCGACGGCAGTGACTACTTCCTGAACCTGGCGCTGGTCCGCGAGGCGGCGTTGGAAGGCGGCCTGCCCTTCCTCAACGTCGTTCAGGCTTGCGCCAACGGCCCGGGCTGGCGCACGCCCAACGGCGACGAGGGACGATATCTTGCTTTCTCCACGCTGGCCTACGGCGGGCAGGGCAGTGCGCTGTTCGTCTTCATCGCCTGTTAGGGCGCCGATCATTGGGGCGGTGTCGAGAATCCGGATGGTACGCTGACACCGCTGGGCGAGTCGCTGCACCAGATCAACCCCGAGTTTGTTGCTGTCGGCGAAGTGCTGCAGCCGCTGCCCTCCCTGGGCGCGTATCATCTGGGCGTCGTACCTTCGGGCGCATTGGGACTGCCGCCCGCCGCGTCCTTCACCGTCGATCCCGCGGTCGCTCCGGAGGAGGTGAACGGCATCCTGCTGGGCTACTTCGGCACGGGGGGGACTCCCTCCCACGTGCTGGTCGTAAATCTGGACTACTCAAAGGCGGTAACCACGACCGTCGTCGGTCCGGGACCGATGGAGGTGTTTGACGCTGCCACTGGCGAGTGGCACCCGGCCTCGGACGGGGCGCGGGCGCAGATAAGGCTGATGCCCGGCGGCGGTAAACTCGTGCGTCTGCGTGGGGCCGAGTGATTGGTCACGACTCAAGCTGGATCGGGATGGCGGATTGCTCTGGCGAGCGCGGCGCCCCGCTTTTTCGTCGTCAGTTCACGGTGAGCAGCGCCATTGCCTCGGCAACGCTGGAGATCAGCGGGCTGGGATACTACGAAGCCTGGATCAACGGTTGTCGCGTTGGCGATCATGTCCTTGACCCGGCTCAGACGGACTATGACCAGCGCGTGTTTTACGTGTCCTATGATGTCACCGGGTTCGTCCGGGACGGTGCCAACGCGATCGGCGTGATGCTCGGCGACGGCTGGTACAATCAGGACCGCGTCTGGACCGAGCAATGCGCGCCGTCCTATGGCGCGCCACGGTTGCTGGCGGAACTCCACATCCAGTTCGCTGATGGCACCAATCAGGTTGTCTGCAGTGACGAACACTGGTCGGCTACAGCCGGTCCGATTACCGACGCCAATGTTTACGCCGGTGAGTGTTACGACGCCAGACGAGAGCAGCCCGGCTGGTGCGCGCCTGACTTTGATGAGTCAAGCTGGCATCCCGCTGTACGTGTGCCGGCACCGGACGGGCGACTCGAACGGCAGGAAATACCCCCGATCCGGAAAATCGAAGAGCTCTGCCCGGTCGACGTCAAGATGCTGGATGCCGGGCAGTACCTCGTAGACATGGGGCAGAACTTTGCCGGGTGGGCACGGATCCGGGCAGATGGCCCGGCGGGTGCCGAAATCTCCATGCGCTTCGCCGAAGCCGTCGACAAGGACGGCGACATCGATACGGCCAGTACCGGCGTCTTCGCGACCGCTTTGGAGCAGATCGACCGTTATATCTGCAAGGGCGAAGGCCTGGTTGCCTGGGAGCCGCGTTTCACCTATCACGGGTTCCGTTATGTCGAGGTAAGTGGTTGGCCGGGTGACCTGACAGCAGAGGACATCACTGGCATTGTCGTCCACACCGATCTGCCGGCAGCCGGAAGTTTCGAGTGTTCGGATAAGCGCTTGAACCTGCTTCATCGCATGGCGCTGTGGACCCACCGGAGTAATATCCACAGCATTCCGGAAGACTGCCCGGCCCGGGAACGGTGTGGCTGGCTGGGAGATGCCAATATCGTGGCCGAGTACTCGATCTGGAATTTTCAGGGCAGGGCGTTCTGGGAGAAGTACCTCGATGATATCGAAACGAACCGCACCCGCCACGGGGGCCTGCCGTGCAATATTGCCCCGGGTAAGCGCACCTGCGGCCAGGCCCTCCATGATTGGGCGGCTGCTTTCATCATGTTGCCATGGTACGTATACGTATACTACGGCGATCTGTCAGTGCTCCGGAAGCACTGGGACGGTATGCGTCTTCAGATCGAACATTTCGGCGAGTGTGCCGACAACTGGATTCTTGAGGGCGGTCATGGTGACTGGTACGACCCGGGCGGTGAAAAGCCCTGCATGCACACGCCGCCGGCCCTGACCACGACAATCTGGTTTCAACAGTGTGCAGCAGTGATGGCACATACTGCGGCCCGGCTGGAAAAACAGCCGGAGGCGGATCGTTTTGAAAGTTGGCAGGCGCAGGTACGGGATGCCTTGATCGGACGCTTTTATGATCGCCGGACCGGTTCCTTCGGTTCGCAGACCGCGAATGTCATGGCCTTGCACTTCGGGCTCGTGCCGGACGGCGAAGAAGACCGCGTCGCAGACAGCCTGGTCCGCGACATTCGCCAGCGCGATATCCATTTGAACACCGGCATCATGGGGGTGCGTTTTCTTTTCGAAGTGCTCACCCGCCACGGCTGTGGCGAGCTGGCACTGGCGCTTATGCACCAGGACAGCTATCCGAGTTTCGGAGATCTGATTCAGCGTGGGGCGACCACACTTTGGGAATGCTGGGGTGAAGCCATGCACGATCAGACCGACGGGCCGCGTTCGTTGAACCACCCGATGATGGGCGGCTTTGACAACTGGTTCTACAACACCCTGGCCGGCATCCAGCCCGATATCGAACAGCCCGGGTTCAAGCACTTTTTCCTGAAACCACATCTCATCCCGGGGCTTGACTGGGTACAAGCGCACCACGATTGCCCGCATGGGCGTATTGTGAGTAATTGGCAGTGTGCGGACGGTCGCTTTGAATGGGAGATCGTTGTGCCCAGCGGCAGCACTGCCACTGTGACACTGCCGAATGCGCACGATGTCCGGACCCTGGCGGCAGGAACACATCGGATCACTGATGAGCTGAAGTAAAGGGCTGCGGCGAAGGACAAAATGACAATACGAAGGCACTACGTCCTTTTCACCCGTCATGGGATGGACTATGTTCAGCGGAGACGGGCCGACTGACTTTTTTCTTCGCCTTCCTGAAACCAGCAACATCCAAACCGGGAACCTGACCTTATGACCAATTCAAAAAAAGTTCTGATCCTGGGAGCCTCTGGTGAAATCGGTGGCCGCATCGCCCGCGGTTGTGTCGACGCGGGGTACCAGACCACCGGCGTTACGCGCGGCACAAACACCCGGCACCAGGTCTCCCTCGACGGTATCGAGTTCATCACCGGCGACAAGTACGACGAGGACTTCTACGCGTCCGAGCTGGCAACCCGGGAATTCGACGTGGTCATCGACAGTGTACCCTGTATGGAAGACGTCGAGCTGGCGCACAAACACTTCGCCGGCAGGATCGAGCACTATTTCATCTGCGGCTCCACCGGCTCGTACACACCGTTGCAGTACATTCCGGGTGATGAAAAGCATCCCTGGCGCGAGGATACCGGGATCAACTTTTACGAGCAATGCCAGCGCGACGCTCGCGCGCTGGAATTAGAGAATTTCCCGGCCACCATTTTTCGCCCCACCTGCATCTGCGGGACCGGGCGCGTGCCCATCGAAACGTGGGGCGGACGTAACCCGCATTATAAC
>CAYWQM010000130.1:0-3519 GCA_964460215.1 uncultured Lentisphaerales bacterium | reverse complement strand
CAATTGATGAAAGCGGGCGAACCCCTCGAGATCCCCGGCGACGGCAACGTGCTGCTCCAGGCCGGCTGCAACGACGACCTCGCCGCCGCCTTCGTCAGCGGCGTCGGCAAGGGCGACGAAATCGTCGGTGAGATCTTCAATATCTCCGCCCGTCGCGCCCTCACGTTGACTCAATGGTTCAACGCTGCCAAAGACATCCTGGGCAGCACGTCGATGCCCGAATACATGCCCTTGGAAGCGCTCTGCGAGCGCCGCCCGGACGATGCCTCCCCACGTTGGACCGGTTTCCTGATGGAACACATGTGTTTTGACATGCGCAAAGCCGAGGACCTCCTGGACTACGCCCCGCAGCACACGATGGAAGCTGGGTTGGAGCTGGCGCTGAAATGGTGTATGGATGAGGGGATGCTGTGAGCTTGATACCGGACAGTGGGGGCTTGCTATGAGGGCAGCCCTGATACTCATCGTGCTCACGCTTCTGAGCGCGCTGCCGTTGCGCGCTGCAACGCCGCCGCCAATCGAGCGCGTTGAGATCCGAGGAAAAAGTCTCTGGGTAAACGGTGAGCCGTTTTTTCTGGTCGGCATCGGCCACGCGGCACACTGGAGTTTTGCGCTGCCGGAGGTGGGCGCGAAGGGCTTCAATGCCGTTGTTACCCATGGACGGATGGAAGATCCGGAGTCGTACAGGCTCGATATTGACGACGCGTTTGCCAACGGCATGTACTCATTGGCTTCACTCACCAATGGCAACTGGCGTGACCTCGAAAAGGTCGAGCAGGTCATCCTGGCTTGTCGCGATGCCCCGGGGTTACTGGCGTGGGAGCTGGAGGATGAACCCAATATGCGCCTCGCTGAACCTGCAGATTTGCCACACATGGAACGACCCTACACGATACCGCCGGAGCAGTTCAAGCCGGTGTACGACCTGATCAAGCGGCTTGACCCGGGCCACCCTGTATGGCTCAACCTGGCATACGGCAGTGTCAAGGACCATCAGGACTACCGTGACGTTGCGGACATCCACTCCAACGACGTCTACCCGCTTCCCGATTATCCTCTGACACATGTCGCTGTCAATTCCGACAGCGTCGTGCAGGGCGCCGCCGGAAAGCCCGGCTGGATGTACGTGCAGATATCGCCGCAAAGCCCGACGCCGCTCGACGGCAAAGACCGCGCCCCGACTATGGAAGAGGTCCGTTGCATGACCTACATGGCGGTGACCCACGGCATCAGCGGTATTATCCATTTCAGCTTCCACTCCGGCGGCTGGTCGGTCAACGAACGGGCCCCGGCGTACTGGGCACAATTTGCGGACCTGACAACGGAGCTGCGCACACTGACACCCTACCTGATGGCGGCTGAGTCGCCCGACAAGCTGAAGTCGGAGATTATCGAAGGGTCTGCGGCCCCCTCGAATTTCGGTTACACCGCGCTGCACCTTTCGCTGCGGAAAACGGCCAACAGCTACTTCCTGATTGCTGTCAACGGCTTTAACTCGCGGGTCAAAGGACGGTTCACGTTTCCGGTCCCCGAGGGTGGTCTGGCGTCACACGCTGCGGTGCGTTTCGAGAATCGCCTGGTCGAGGTCACCGACGGTGTCATGGAAGATGACTTCGCACCGTATGCCGTGCATCTCTATGAGTTGCCTTTTCCCGTGGTCAACGGGACCAAGCGAATGCCTTTGGACTGGCCCCAGTGGCAGCGGCGGGTGCGGCGATGAAGATCACGATTGGTGAGCCCTGGACGATCTCGAACTCGGTGACGGGAGAAGGCGAACACATCTACCCCGACCTCTGGAAGCTGCAGGACGGGACGCTGCTGCTTGACTACCACCTGGACCACGACATGTGCCCGGCCCGACGCGCCTGCCTGCGGTCGGTGGACAACGGCAAGACCTGGACGCCTGATCCGCCACGCGTCGTCCGTGAAGAGGCCGTCGTGCAGCTCCGCGACGGCACGGTTCTGGCATACAACGGCCATGCATTTCCCGTCACGCCGGGCTCGAAACAGTCGAAAGGCAGCATGTTCCGCTCGGATGACGGCGGCAAGACCTTCGAAGGGCCGATCGACGTCACTGTCAATATGCCGAGGGCCAATCGTGAGCCTATTCCACCGCCCGACCCGAAGTATAAGCACTACATCGCGATGGTGTTCTGGCGTTCGATCCTCGAATTGCCGGACGGCAATCTTCTGGCGTTTATGTACGGCTGGTGGGAGGGCGACACGAAATATCGGGCAGTGGCAGCGATCTCGAGGGACCGGGGGTTGACCTTCGACTATCTCTCGACGATCGGCTACGATCCAAATCCTGACCTGGGTGAATATTACGAAGGATTCGACGAGGGTATCCTGTCATGGACCGCCGCCGGTGACATCCTTTGCGTGGCCCGTGTCGGCAGTTTTCATTCGTTGCGCCAGACACGTTCGAGTGACCACGGCAAGACTTGGTCTGAGCCAATCATCCTCGACCCCGACCTGGACCCGGCAGCGCAGAGCGTGTTAGAGGATCCAGCCGATGTTGGCATTGCCAGTGTCAACCCGGACATGCTATTGATGAGCAACGGTGTACTGGCCTGCAGTTTCGGGCGGCCGGGCAACAGCATCATGTTTGACCCGACAGGCACCGGGGACAACTGGGAAAAGTCGATAGTGGTATACTGGGGCGGACTCACCGGCTACACCTGTATGCTGGAGATCGCGCCCGGCAAGCTCTTGTTTGTCTGTGACGCGTTGGGTATCGACGATGCCTCCGGGGACAAGGCGAATTGCCTGAGAGGTGTTGAGATCACGGTGGAGCGAGAGTAGTACCAAGAACTTCTGGGCTCGTTGATCGGGTGTTGCAAGGTTTTTACGTTGCGTCTGCCTGGCATACGTTTGAAGCAATAAATTCGGGTTCGAGTCTAAATCCAAACAGTCGGAGCAAGCGGGATGAAATTTCTTTCGATCCTTGGCATCGGAATCATGGCCTTGGGCGCGTTATTGCTGCAGGCGGAACCACCGCCGCCGATAGAACGCGTTGAGATTCGCGACGACCGGATCTTCGTCAACGGCAAGCCGTTCTTTCCGATCGGTATCGATCACGCCGCACACTGGCATTATTCGCTGCCCGAGGCGGGCGCCCAGGGTTTCAACACGGTCACCACCCATGGCCTGAAGGAAATCCCCGAGTCGTACCGTTACGACATCGATGAAGCTTATGCGAATGGCATGTACTCCGTGGCTTTACTCACCAACAGCGTGTGGGCGAACATGGAGACGGTGGAGCGGATCATCCTGGCCTGTCGTGACGCTCCCGGGCTGCTGGCCTGGGGATTGGAGCATGAGCCGAACCTGCTCACCGGCCCGAGACCGGCGACGCTGGACATCGAGCCTCCCTACCGGATGCCGCCTGCCACGTTCAAGCCGTTGTACGAGATGATCAGGCGTCTCGATCCAAACCGCCCGATACACGTTGAACTGGCGCACGGAAACCTCAACGACCATCAACGCTACACTGTGGTCGCGGACATCCACAACGAC
>CAYWQM010000129.1:3711-11036 GCA_964460215.1 uncultured Lentisphaerales bacterium | reverse complement strand
GGTGATCGTCACGGTGGCACTGTCAACAGCGATCGAAACGCTGTCGCAAGTCAGGCCGGTCGGGTTGGTCAAGTCCAGGTCAAACGTCTCGTCGCACTCGTTCACCGCGTCATCGGTCGAGGCCACCGACACCGTCAGCGACGTCACCCCCGGGTTGAACGTCAGCGTGTCGCTGGCCGACGTGTAATCACCGGCCGACGTGGCGCTGCCGTCCGTTGTCGTGTAGTCGATCGTCACCGTCTGCGTGCTCACCGTGTCAAGCGCGACAGTGAAAACAAAGCTGCTTCCCTCGGCTCCGGCACCCGGGGCAGTTACCGACACCTGTACCGCGTCGTCGTCGGTGATCGTCACGGTGGCACTGTCAACAGCGATCGAAACGCTGTCGCAAGTCAGGCCGGTCGGGTTGGTCAAGTCCAGGTCAAACGTCTCGTCGCACTCGTTCACCGCGTCATCGGTCGAGGCCACCGACACCGTCAGCGACGTCACCCCCGGGTTGAACGTCAGCGTGTCGCTGGCCGACGTGTAATCACCGGCCGACGTGGCGCTGCCGTCCGTTGTCGTGTAGTCGATCGTCACCGTCTGCGTGCTCACCGTGTCAAGCGCGACAGTGAAAACAAAGCTGCTTCCCTCGGCACCGGCACCCGGGGCAGTTACCGACACCTGTACCGCGTCGTCGTCATTGATCGTCGCGGTGGCGCTGTCACCGCCGGCGGCGATCGAAACGCTTGGGCACGACAGGCCCGTGGGATTGGTCAGGTCCAGGTCGAACGTCTCGTCGCACTCGTTCACCGCGTCATCGGTCGAGGCCACCGACACCGTCAGCGACGTCACCCCCGGGTTGAACGTCAGCGTGTCGCTGGCCGACGTGTAATCACCGGCCGACGTGGCGCTGCCGTCCGTTGTCGTGTAGTCGATCGTCACCGTCTGCGTGCTCACCGTGTCAAGCGCGACAGTGAAAACAAAGCTGCTTCCCTCGGCTCCGGCACCCGGAGCAGTTACCGACACCTGCACGGCGTCTTCGTCGGTGACCGTACCGGTGCTCGTGCCGGTGGCAATCGTCACCAGGCTGCCGGTCGGCGTCGTCAGGCTGGTGGTAAAGGTTTCGTCACACTCGTTTATTGCATCATCAGCGAGCGTTACCGCGACCGTCAGGTGCGTTGTACCGGCATTGAAAGTCAAAAGCTGGTTGACCACGGCAGTGTAATCACCGGGGGCCAGGGCAGTATTGTCGGCGGTATTCGCCAGCACCGTGACCGTCTGATCGCTGGCCGCACTCAGGCGCACGTCGAACAGCAGCGGCGTCACGTTCTCCGCCTGCGGCCCTTCGGCAGCGTCGATACTGATCGTCAACGCATCGTCATTTTGAATTGTCCCCAGTCCCTGCGCGTCCGAAATGGCAGCACCTGCGGGCAACGGGTTGGTGAGGTCGACCGTGAAGGTCTCGTCCGCTTCGTTCGTGTCGTCGCCGGTGACTGAAATAGTGATCGTCTGGGATGTGACGCCGGCGGCAAATGTCAAGGTGTCGGCAGCGGCCGTGTAGTCAGTGCCGGAGATCGCCGTGCCGTCGGTAGTGGTGTAATCGACGGTAACCGTGTTGCTCTGGGCGGATGACAACGTAACGCGGAAATCGAAATTCGTGGTGTCCGGCGCGTCACCCTCGCTTTGGGTCACGTCGGTAATCGCCACATTGACATCGTTGTCGACGATTGTGTACGTGAAAGTATCGCGGGTACCCAGGTTGCCGTTGACTTCACCGCTCAACAACAACTCGATCGTCTCGTCCGATTCGTTGTCGCTGTCGTTGACGATGGTCAGGTCAAAGGTCTGGGTGTCCACACCATTGAACAGAAGCGTCCCCGTGCCGCCGGTAAAGTCTTCGGGGTTGGTCGCGGTCCCGCCGCTGATCGAGTAGTTGACCGTGACCGGATCGGTCGGCACCAGCGGCGTGACTCCATCCGCTTCGTAGGTAGACACGCTGATCGTCACCGGAGAGATCGCCTCACTGCCCGACGCAGTGTTGTCATCCGGTACGACACCGAAATTGATTACCGGCGGCGTGAAGGTGATAGTGCCCTGATTGGCCTCGGCACTCCAGTTGCGTGATGAGTTCACACCCGAGTTGGCGTCGCCGGTGCGATAGTAGACCGTGTACGTACCGTCGGCCGACAACGACAGGTTGTCCGGCGGAAAGCTGTCGGTCCTGGTCTCTTCGAGCGGCGCCGGCACCGTGCGGCTGGCGACAATGTTGTAGCCGTAGATGTCAGCCCCCTGGCACATGACCAGAGCGGGGACTGTCTCGGTGAACGCCGGTGCCGGCGTTACCGTGAGCACACCGGCAGCAACCGTTGTAACCCGGTAGCTATCTCCGCCATTGTTACCACCGAAAGCCTGAATCGTGTCGTTGATCTTAAAGTCAGCAAAGCCGTTACCCGGATCTGTAATGGTGCCCGCGACATCAAAAGCCATCGCCTGGTTGTACGACCATAGGTCGTCCGACGACGGGCGAATAACCGTCATTTCGTTCGTTGCCTCGGTAGCGATTACCGTATTCTCCCCAAAGCTGCAGCCGGTGCAGTTCGTGTCGATTCGCAACTCATCTTCATCCGGCGCAACGGTCACTGACAGGCGATAGACGCCGTTATTCGCAGCCGTCGTGGCATCGACAATAATGATTGTGTCGCCCTTGTTCAGGCCCGTATCTTCATCGTCGTCGAAGGCGTTATTTTCAGCAATTATGTCTGGTGCCGTCAGGGTGATATCGTCCGTGACATCGTAGCGCTCACCACCGTTGAACCAGATAATTTCGGGCGTCGAGGTGTCCGTCGAGCCGCCAGTGGCATTGAGGTCCAAAGCCAGGGGGTTCGGAGGCAGCCGGTTGTCGATGGAAAATACTCGCGGATCTGAATACGCCTCGGCTCCGTTACTGAACGTCGCCTTGACACTGATGCTGAACTCCTGGCAAGTACCGTCGACGAAGTCAGCAGCATTCGGCAATCCGGAAGTCGCCGTGCTGCGCGCGTCAAACGGGAATGCCGGAAGCTGGGTGCCCGGCCGCGGATTGGTGATGGTGTCGCCGCCCGCCGTCGTGAAGTCATCGAACGGGGTGCCATCATCAAACCTGGCCTCATTGTCAGCCCCCGCGAGCTCGCCGACCTTGTAGACGTACTCCAGCTCGGTGACAGTCGCGCCCACGTCCGGTATCGGATTCGACACGATGGTGATTTGACCACCTACAAATGACTCGGCAAACGGCCTCGATATACTGATCGACGCCGCTTGCACCATCACAGTGCCAACCAGCAATGTCAGTATTCCACACAACGCTTTGCGACTATTCATGAGTTACTCCCTCTGCCATTATTGATTTCCCTCGCTGTTCGAAAAAATTGTCTTGGAAAAAATTGTACACCCGACCCCAAAAGACCAGTCTCTAATGTGATCCCTACCTCTTCTTGTTTCAAGGTGTTCCACATCGGAACACCGCGACTTATAGCGCCGTCTTGTACGCCGCTATCCTTCGGCAGGACGGATAGTTGTCGCCCTTTCCCGGCTCATGCGAATGTAAGGGCCCGCAGGCCCTTGATTCAACTCCATGCGACGACCGATCCAGATCCCATCAAGGATCCACGTCGTTCGGTCCCGCCCCCTTACATTTTGTCATCCAGAACCGATCAGCTCATGCTCGACGGCCACGAACGAGTTTTGACAGTTAAGTGGCTGTAGCTAAAATAGTTAAGAATTTTTCCAGTGACGCCCGGTCGCGGCGCATCGGCGAAAAAAAGGTGCGGGCATCCATGCCCGCGTGCGTCCCGGGCGTCCGTGCCCGGATAGACTTAGATTGTTCACAACCCTCGGAATGAAACTCAGTCCCGGCGACGGCGGATCTCCAGGTCCCAGCTGTACGGATCATCCGTATACTGCAGATTAAAAAGCCGGATACCGGCGACGAACCAGCGTCCTTCATCGGGCAGCCAACAACAGAAGTCCGCAGGTCAATACGGGACTGGATCCGGCTAGGGCGGCGGATCGAGTCGCGTATTGAATTCCGGATGTTTCTCAGCGCTTTCACGGCGGCATCACACCTGCCGGGCGACAGGCGCACGGGGCCAACAGGCATATTCCAGCGATGGGAGGTGTTTGCTGACAACGGGTTAAGGGGTTTTCCGTGATCGGCCACGGGGCGTTTGAGAGCGGTCGCATGATAAGCGATTCCATGATTGTATATTGCCGTGCTGCAGGACGTTACGTCGGGATACGGGAGTTGGCCGGCATCTGCCCCCTGCCCCCTGGTACCTGGTACCTGGTACCCAGTCCCCGACTCGGGGATAGAAACGCCGCAGGCGCGGGTGATTAATCCGCGCCTGGCTGTAGTTCTGAATGTGGTTTTCAGTCTTTCCATCAACTCTCTCCCCAGCAATTAGAATTCGAATTCGAAACGCTCCGAACTACGAATTTACTTGAGGATTTCGAGTTTGAAGTGGAACTGTCCTTCGCCTTCGTTGGTTTCCTCGGTGCCTTCAAGCGGATACCCATAGTCGAGACGGATCTGGCTGTATTTGGTGAAGCCGAGTCGCAGGCCGGCACCGACACTCACCATGGTTTGGCTGCTGTGCTCGCCGGGCTGCTGGGCCGAAGTCTCGACCCGTCCGAAATCAGCAAAAGCGTCGAACTGCAGGCGGTGGGTTGACCAGTGGTCAGGGTTTTCGGCGAGGAAGTCCTCGGCATGCTTGAGGCCGGGGATGAAGTTGTCGATGAGCGGGGTGCGCACCTCGAGGGTACCGCGTATACCGCTGTCGCCCAGGACCTCAGCTTCTTCGTACCCGCGGACACTCTCGGCACCGCCAAGGCGGTACTGCACGGCAGAGACCAGCGAGTCGTCGGCTGCCTGGCCCTCAAACTCCATGAACATCGTCCACTTGCCGGGATCCTGCTCACCACGGAAAAGTTTCTGCAGGCGCGCCATGCGCAAAGTACCGATCCAGAACTCGCCGGTGGCGTCCTTGTTCTGGTTGATGAACTCCGCTGTACTGTCGGAGCCGAACTTACCTGCGAAGTTACCCGTGAGGGTGAACGACCCGAAGTTACGGCCGCCGTACCGGTCGAAGTTCTTGGAGGAATAACCGAGGGCGACACTGGGCATGCTCACCTTGATGTCGCGGCGGTCGGAGGTCACGCCGGCAACGTCGCTGGTGTTCTCGGTGTAGCGGTAGATCCAGCCACCGGTCAGGTCGAGGCTGTAGCTCTTGGTCGACTTGAGGACCTTGGAGAGCTGCAACCCGAAGTAGTAGCCTTCGCCATAGATATCGAGCAGCGGGAAGATGTCGTCGAAGTCGGACTCGGACCAACCGGTGTAGAAGGTCAATCCCTTGTCGGCGCCGATCGGGGTGTAGTAACTCATGGACAATGAACTGACATTGTCGAAGCCGCCCGGGTCGGTCATGTACTCGATCGTCAAGGTGTCGTTGCGATCGGTCAGGTTGAGATGCTGCAAGGTGCCGCGGGCGCGCCAGTCGCCAGTCTCCTCGGTACCGGAATTGGCGATGTTGAGGGCGAGATGTATCGGGTAGCTGTCCTCGACGGCGAGCTCGATATCGATGACGCGGCGGCCAAAGGCATCCACCTTCGGCTTCAGGAGAGTGTCGATCTGCAGGTCGGGCCGGACGTTGAGGTTGAACAGGTCGCCGTACAGTTTGCGATAGTTGAACTTATCGCCGGTGATCCAGGCGGAAGACTTCAGCAGGTTATCGGCGGTGTGGTACTTGGCGCCGCTGATGGTGATGTCACCGGTGTCACCGACGTGGACGCGCAACTTGAGGAAGCCGAGCTTGAGCGACGGCTTGTAGACGGAGACAGTGGCGAAGACGTAACCGTCGTCCTGCAGGTCCTTGAGGACGGTTTGGCGGAAGGCCTCGATATCCTGCTCGGACATCGGCGAGTACATGGCGTCGTTGACATACTGCTCCCAGTTTTCGAGCTGCTGCACGGGCTCCCGGTCACCCGTGACCTGGACCAGGCCGATGTCGTACTGGGCACCGCGGGGGCCGTCTGCTGAGCGGGCGGTGGCAGCGGCGGGCGGGCCCTCGGCCGGGTACGGGCCGTCGTAGATGACGATGCCTTCACCGCGCTTCGGCTTGGGATGGATCTCGCGGCGGGCATAGCCGGTGGAAAGCATGTTCTCCTCAAGCTGGGCCAGGGCTTCTTCCATCGAGTCCTCGACGGCGCGGCGTTCGTCGACCTCCTTGCGCAGATCGATGTAGCGGCCGTCGCGTTGGTCATCGATGGTGGCGAGGCGGGCGGTCACCTCACGGATCTGGGCGGCGGCGAGGACGAGGCGCTTCTCGGCGTCGAGCTGGTCGTTGTTTTCGATATCGATCTTGGCGACGGCTTCCTCGCCCTTGGCAAACTTGAGTTCGTTTTCGAGCCTGGCGATGCGGGCGAGATGGGCGTTCTCAATGTCGGCGAGCTCGGCCTCCGCAGCTTTGCGCTGGGCGCGGGCACGGTTGAAAGATTCGCGGCGTGCCTGCAGGTCAGCGATGGCTTCCTGATGTTCGGCATCGGCGGTTTCCTGGGCCCGGGTCTCGGCCGCCTTGCGCTCGCGCTCGGCTGCCTTCTCAAGCTCCTTGGCCTTGGCCTTGGCGGCATCGGCTTCCCTCCGCAGCTTTTCTGCGTCGTCACTGGCCTGTTCGCGAGCAGCGACGCGGTCAGCCTTTTCCTGGGCCTTCTTGACGCGCATATCTTCCTTGACCTTCTGTCGGGCTATACGAGCTTCCTCGTTGAGGCGAGCTTCGGCGGCACGGGCATCGGCGAAGGGCTGGAAATCAGCAGTGGCCGTGATAAGGGCAGACTTGGCAGCGTCTTTAGTGGCGGCGGCGGCGGCGGCGGCCTGCTCCGCTGCGGCGGCGGCGGCACGGGCATCTTCAAGCTTGGCATTGGCTCTCAGGCTCTTCTTATCGGCTTTCTGCAGGGCCTTCATGGCTTTGGCGCGGGCTTTGTCATCCTCGGCGTGATCGACCATTGTGGCGTGGGCGGCGACTTCGGCCTTGGCGGTTTCGGCAGCGGTCTGTGCCTGGGCAACGTCTCCCTTGGCTTCGTTCTGGTCGGCGATGGCGGCGGCCAAGTCTTGCTCGGCACCGGACGCGGCTCTGGAAGCAGTCTTCATAGCGCGCTCGGCGTCACCCTCGCGCTTGGCTTCCGCCTTGGCAGCAGCTTTGGCGGCAGCCTTGGCTTCCTTGGCCTGACGACGTTCTTCGGCCGCCTTACGTTTCGCTTCGTCGGCAACGGCGCGTGCTTTGTCGGCTTCGGCGCGTGCTTTGTCGCGTTCTACG
>CAYWQM010000129.1:0-3611 GCA_964460215.1 uncultured Lentisphaerales bacterium | reverse complement strand
GTCGGCAACGGCGCGTGCTTTGTCGGCTTCGGCGCGTGCTTTGTCGCGTTCTACGCTGGCGAGGCGATCGGCTTCCGCCTTGGCGGCAGCCTTGGCTTCCTTCGCCTGGCGACGTTCTTCGGCGGCCTGGGCGCGGGCATCGTCGCGTTTCTGGCGAGCGACCTGGTCCCGCTCAGCCTTCTCTTGTTTGCGGGCGGCACGTTCCTGCTGCTGCTGTGCTTTCATCGCAGCGGCCTTTTCGGCAGCGGCCTTTTCGGCAGCTTGATAGGGGCTGTAGGCAGCGGCGGCTTCAGCCAGGGCAGCGGCGGCGGCGGCGGAATCCTGCTGGGCCTGCCCGGCAGCGGCGCGCGCTTTGCCAGCCTTTGTGCGCTTGGCCGTAATCTCTTTGCTAAGGCCTGCGAAATCGCGCTCGGCCTTGCGCAACGCTTTGACGCTGGCACGGCGGGCGGATTTGTCGTCACTTTCTGCAGCGGCAGCGGCAGCCGCGGCGGCGGAGGCTTCAGCGACATGCTGCCTGGCACCACCTTCGAGGCCTTCGAGCTCAGCGACATGGCCGGCCAGTTGATCGGCGGCGGCGCTGAGGCGAATCGTTTCCTTTTTCTTTTGCTTGTCATCGGCGACCGCCGCTTCGTAAGCTTTGCGGATGGCCTTGGCTTTGGCAACCTCAGCCTTCTTGGCATCGGCGGCGGCGCGCACCTTATCTCTTTCAGCCTGGGCGAGGCGGTCGGACTCGGCCTTGGCTTCCTTTGCCTGGCGGTCGACCTCGGCTTTGGCTTCCTTTGCCTGGCGGTCAGCTTCGGACTTGGCTTCCTTTGCCTGGCGGTCAGCTTCGGACTTGGCTTCCTTTGCCTGGGCCTTGGCTTCCTCAGCCTGGCGACGTTCCTGGGCCTTGGCTTCCTTCGCCTGGCGACGTTCTTCGGCGGCCCGGGCGCGGGCTTTCTCGCGTTTTTCGCGAGCAAGCCGGTCCTGTTCTGCCTTCACCTGCTTGCGGGCGGCGGCGAGGTCCTCGCGGGCTTGTCGCTTTTGTGCCTTTATCGCGGCGGCCTCTTCGGCAGCAGCGCGATCGACAGCTTCATAAGGGCTATAGGCGGTTTCCGCTGCAGCCAAAGCGGCAGCGGCAGTGGCAGCGCCCTGCTGGGCCCGCTCGGCGGCGCCGGTAACTTTGCCGACCTTCTTCCGCTTGGCCGTAAGGTCCTTGTTGATGCCCAGGAAATCGCGTTCGGCCTTGCGCAGCGCTTTGATGCTGGCACGGCGGGCGGACTTGTCGTCGTTTTCAGCAGCGGCAGTAGCAGCGGCAGTGGCATCTGTTACCTGTTGCCTGGCACCGCCCTCGAGGGCTTCGAGCTCGGCAATTCTACTGGTCAATTGGTCAGCGTCGGCACTGAGGCGGCTCGCCTCCCCCTGCTTGCGGTTGTGATCGGCGAGTGCCGCTTCGTAAGCTTTACGTGAAGATTTGGCTTTGGCAGCGTCTGCTTTCTCAGCGTCGGCTGCGCGTTGGCGGGCACCTGCGATGTCGCCATAAGCGCTCTCGGCACTTGCGAGCCGTTGCTGGGCAGCGCGGTCGGCGCCGCGGGCAGCTGTCAGATCAGAACTGAGGGTGCTTGCACGTTTCGCCAAGTCGGCCTGCTTGGCTTCGGCGCGGGCGAGTTTCTTCTGCGGGTCCGCACCGAAAACGCCGGCAAATCCAGTGGCGGCTTTTTCTTCGGCAGCTGCGGCGGTGGCCTCACTGCGGGCAGTGGCGGCGGCGGCTTTTGCAGATGTCTCGGCTTTCTGTGTTTTTTGAAGCTGTCGCTCCAAGTTTTTAACGCTTGCACTGGACGCTTTCGCTGCCGCTTGCGCGGCGCGGACTTCTTTGGCAGCGGCCCGTTCGGCATCCGACGCGGCGCTGGCTGGGTACGCGGCAAAGACCAGCATCAATCCAAATGCCAGCAGTGAAATCCGTTTCCGCCAGTAAGCAAAGGTGTTTTCGACGCTCCGTATAGACATGGAACATCCTCCAGTTTTAACAGTGATTGCGTGGAATAAGTGCGGCATAGCGCATAGAACTAAATAACTTCCCCAAAAAGAACGGAGGGCAGCCTGTGCGAAATTTGCAACCCCCTTTCAACACAGGTTTTAGGTGAAATTTCCAAAAACGAACGGATGAAAAGACACAGCCGCTACGTCGTTAAAAATCGGTGCTAAATTAACCCCCAAGGGGCTAAATACAAATGATTTAGACATCTTTTTTGGGCCCGGGAAAAGGGGATAACTGGTCGGGCAACGGCCTACTTTTTCCTCACTTCCCTGGCCTGAAAAAAAAATTATTCTCGCCCATTTTTCAGTACGCTCGAATGGGGCCGGGTACAAAACTTCAAGGGCAGGGCAAAGAACCCAGAATCCACCAATTAAACCGGGACATATTGCAGGCAACGACGGGTCATTGCCAATCCTCGTTTATTCACCCGGGTATACCCAGGCACCCGCGCACATTGTCCGGCTCACGTTGCCCCGCAGCCGGCGGCCATGGAACGGACTGTTGCACGACTTTGAACGGCTGGCGGTCGCATCGACCGTTTCCTCCTGCGACGGATCGAACATCGTTAGATCTGCTACCGCTCCCGGCGCCAGAGTGCCGGCGTCGAGCCCGAGTACCCGCGCCGGCCCATAACTCATGAGATGGACGAGTTGCGGCAAGTCGATGATGCCGGCATCGCAAAGCACCGAAAGGCAGGCAGGCAACGCCGTCTCCAGCCCAATTACGCCGAACGGGGCACCCACGAAATCGCCGGCTTTTTCCCAGGCAGCGTGCGGCGCGTGATCGGTACCGATAGCGTCGATCGTGCCGTCCGCCAAGCCGGCCAGCAAGGCCTGGCGGTCAGCTTCGGTACCGAGCGGCGGATTCATTTTCGCGCCAACCCCCAGCGTCGGTACGTGGTCCACAGTGAAAGCGAGGTGGTGCGGCGTAACTTCGCAGGTGACCGGCAACCCCTCAGCTTTGGCACAACGCACGTGCTCGACGGAAGCTGCCGTACTGACATGCTGCATGTGCAGGCGTGCACCGGTCTGTCGGGAAAGTTCGATGTTGCGCGCCACCATATTGCTTTCAGTCTCGGGCGGCATGCCGGGCACACGCATGGCATCGGCAGCAGCACTCCGGCGCATGACGCCGCCGTCCATGACGGCCTCGTCTTCGCAATGATCGACGATGGGAATACCGGTGTCGGCCGCAATCACAGCGGCCTCAAGCATACGATCAAAGTCCTGCACACAATTTCCGTCGTCAGTGAAAGCAACGATGCCAGCGCCTGCCAGGGCACGGAGATCGGCAAGCTCCTGACCGGCCCGATCGCGCGTCAGGCAAGCGCTAATAAGCGTGTGGACAACGGCGTCCCGGTCGATTCGCTGCTGCTGGTCGCGGACGGTGTCGGGGCTGTCGATCGGTGGAACGGTGTTGGGCATAACGACTACTGTCGTAAAGCCGCCAGCGGCAGCGGCGGCAGTTCCGCTGGCAATGTCCTCCTTATGCTCGCCACCCGGTTCACGGAAATGGACGTGGATGTCGACGAGGCCGGGACAAACGACAAGGCCGGCAGCGTCGACACGGTCGACGGCCTCGGCGTCGGCCACGG
>CAYWQM010000128.1:0-11074 GCA_964460215.1 uncultured Lentisphaerales bacterium | reverse complement strand
CGGTAGCGCCGGTGTCATCTTAGGCGCTTCCCTCGGTTTCCTCCAGCGTCATGTTCGCGTCACCGTTTAGTGTTATCACCGGCGGCAACGTATCGGCCACCGTTACTGTACGGGTGACAGTAGTTGCCGAGTTGCCCGCTGCGTCGGTGACGTCGTAGTAAATTTCATAGACGCCAATTCTGGCAAGGTTCACCACTGCACCGCTGATATGGACATCGTAAGAAATGTCGCCACCATCAGCGTCATGTGCGGTAGCGCCGGGATCAATGTAATTGCCTTCCCGGGTTGCCTCCACCGTCATGTTCGCGTCACCGTTAACTGTGATCACCGGGGAAACTTCGTCAGCGTGGGCAAGTATCGATGCAAGCATCAAGAGCGTTGAGATAGACATTAGACGTGCAGACATTTTCATTTTATTTTTCCTGCTGATCCTTTTCAAGGAATTTCTGAGTCGAACCATTCGACTCGGAAGCCCGTCAGTTGGGTGAAATCACACTGCCCAGCCCGGGGGTGGATTCACGGTCTTAAGAATTGATTACGTATAGACTCCCAGCTGCCCAGTCCATGGTGTCGTGACGCGACGGCGATAGGTTTAGCTCATCGTCGAGTTCCTTGTGGCTGTTTGGCATTACACTGTCCAGCATGTTTGTGTATAAGAAAAATACGGCCAAATTTCAAGCATTCTTTTTCGGCGAAAAGACGGTAAACTTCATGGTGATCGCGTCACCGACGACCATTCGCCTTCCGCTTATCGTTTTACGCGTTTCGATTATGCTGCACCCGGTCAAGCGTACTATATAACAGAAGCTCGCGGAGGTGTAAGGTGAAGCACGACACGTCCAACCGATCTATCGAACTGCTTATAGCAAGAACCGGCAACACAAAAAGAGCCCCCCATGATCGAGCACATCGTCCTGTTCAAATTCAAGGACAACGCCACGACCGCTCAAGTCGAAGCGTTGACTAAAGGTTTACACGCAATGGCACCGGCGATCCCCGGCATTCACAGCCTGGTCGTCAGCGAAAATAAAAGCAGCCACAGCAAGGGGTATACGCTTGGGTTGGTCGTGCGTTTTACTGACTGGGCAGCGCTTGAAGCGTACATACCCCACCCGGTCCATCAGGCACTGGTCACCGACCTGCTTGGCCCGATCCATGCGGACCTCGTTGCATTCGATTACGAGATCTGAGAAGCAAAGCTTGGCCTATCTTGGTTAGCGTCGGCGGCGCGTTGTCAAGGTCCTGCTCAGCGGCCATGCGGTGGCCCGTGAGGAGAAGGTTTGACTTAGTCGCGTTCGTGCGATTGAGGTAAACGGTGGTAGAGTATCCGCACTATGAATCTGTAGCTTATGTTTTCACTCATTCACCATACACAAAGCGGCACCATGCCCAATCTTCCCAGGCGACTCGCTGTTGTGACCTGCCTTCTGTCGCTCGCCTGCGGTATCGCCGCCGGGCAGGCGTCGTCGCCGGTCCAGGCACATCGCATTGAGACGGCGCCTGTGGTCGACGGCAAACTTGATGACGGCTGCTGGCAGGGCGTTCCCGCGGTAACCGGCTTTCTTACCATTGACTCCGACGAACCTGCAGAGCAGCAGTCTTTCGGGTATATATGTTTCGATGACGACCGGCTGTATGTCGGCGTGAAGTGCCTGCTGCCGGCTGGGGTTACGCCGAAGGGCGAGATGCGGCCACACGATGCCAACGTCTTCCGTGACGAGATCATTGAGGTTATGATCGCGCCGGGTACGGCCGGCACTTCGTACTATCAACTGGTGATCAGCGCTTACGGTGCGACGTTCGACGCGATGCGCAGCGGCGGCGGCGCGGCGGAGGACGATGCCTGGAACGGCGAATGGACCGGTGCGGCCTGGTACACTGATGGCTACTGGTCGGCTGAACTGGCGATCCCGTTCTACGGGCTCGCACTCCCGCCTGATGTCGGCAGCGAATGGCGCATCAATCTTTGCCGGGAGGCCAAGACGCCCGGGGTCCTGTCCGCCATCGGGCTTCACGGCGCCTTCAACGACGTGTCGCGATTCCGCAGGCTGACGGGTGTGACGGCGGACTTCGCCCGTTTGCGCTGGGGTGCCGGCCCGGCAGTCGCTGTCATTGACACCGCTGCAGAGCCGCCCACCGCGGAGCTTGTCGTTCCGGTCGTCAACAATACCGGGCAGCCCCAGACGGTTCGGATCGAACATACATCGGCCGCTGCCGATGGTGGCGAACAGTCTGGTGAGCGCACCGTGACGATTGCGGCCGGTGCAAAATTCGAGCTGGTCGCGGAGCCGTTACGCATCGAACGGCTGTTTGCGGACCGGCAGGATTTGTTTGTCGTGCGCTCGTCGAGGAAACAACGCACAATTCGCATTGTCGATGCTGCGACAGAGGAGACTCTGGCGCAGGCCGCTCTGACTACGCCCGTGCTGTGCGAGCCGCTGCGACTCGAGATTGTCGACCCCTGGCAGCTCGGGCTCGGCGACGAGCCGCCGACGGCAGTGACAGCTCGTATTCGCACGCGGCTGAAGACTGCACCGGGGATGAAACTGCGTCTGCGCCTCGTACACCGGGACAGCGGCGTCGTGTTGCGGGAGAAAACCGCGGCGTTGCCGCTGTCGTCGGATACCTTTACGTTCGACGTACAGGGCGCGGCCGCCGGTGCCTACCGGGTAGAAGCAGTTGTCGAGACCGGCGACGGTCGGCAGCCGGTGCAGGCTTCGCGACCGGCGATGATTCTTCCGCACGGCCCGCGGCGCGTGCGCGTATTGAACAACCTGGTCAGCGAGCTGGCCAATACACGCGAGCGGGGTATGCAGGCGGACACCGAGGTGTCGTTCATGAACCCCCGGCGCGGCTGGGGCTTCATCAGTGTGGCCGGCAACGTGTTGGTGTCGCTCGATGCGGAAGCTGCGCCGTTGCAGCTATGGCCGCACCCGTCGGGCGCCGGGGAAGCCATGCGACTGCTGCCGGCCGGCATGCACACGCTGTCTCTCTCGGCGCCGGCCGAACAGGTCATAGTCCGAAGTGTGCCGGCGCTGGTGCACTATTCCTTTCCGAGCACGCCGTACATGGCGTTCCAGGGGCCATACGACTGGGCCTTTCTCGAGAACGATGTGTTGCCCAATCTCAACACCATCGCATCGCACAATATCAAGACGCCCGAGGCGCTGCGCCGATGGACCGCGCTCGGGCGCAAGTGGATCTGTAACGCCACGGTCCCCGGCACCCACGGTGTGGGTGGTCTGGCCAGCAAAGACAAGTGCCTGGCGCATTGGCTGGACAACGCCGGTTATCAACACGAACTGACGAGCGGCGTGATTGCGGACGAGTTCACAGCGTCGGATGACGATCAGTACCTGGAATGGGCGAAGGCCCTGATCCAACTCACGGCCGACCCGGATCACGGCAGCCGAACTTTCTACCCCTGGTTCGGTTCCATGGCGGTGTCGGAGACTTCGCGTCTGTTCACCCGCGTCGTCACCGACAGTGGTTCGCCGTGCGTCTACTACTATTATCTCAGCGAAAAACCCGACCGGCAGCAGGCCGACGAGCTGGTCGCCGGGACCCTGGTTCGTGCTGCCCGCGCCTGCAACGACAACCCGGACGTCACGGTGCGCCGTGCCATTTTTACCCTGGGCTACATGTCGGCGCCGCCCGAGAGCCAGAACTGCGATCCGCGTATCGACTTCAAGGTGCATATGGACCTGCAGATGCGCACGCTGGCTACGGCCCCGGAGCTGTTCGGTCTGTGGGGGCTGATCCAATACAGCGCGACGTATTGCGACGAGGAAAACGCTCGCTGGGCCGGACGGCTCTATCGGCATTACGCCATCGACGGCGCTACGACGCCGTTGACGCAGGATCCCTACGTCCTGCCGCACCTGACGAACCCCGACTTCGAAGCGGCGACCAGCGGCTGGGACCTGGCGCCCGCCGAGCAGGGAGGGATCCGAGTCGAACAATTGCCAGGGTACGGCGCCTTCCAGGGGCGTTATCTCAGCGCGCTCGGGGACCGGTTTCTGGTCACCCGGCGTAGTGCCCGTGAGCCGAACAGCTTTTCGCAGGAGATCAAAGCGCTGACGCCCGGCCGTGTGTATTCCTTAAAGATGATCACGGCGGATCTCGACGATATCAGGAACGACCGCAGCAACGAGAAGAAGCAGGCGGTACAGGTACGGCTCGATGGTGTGGACCTTTTGCCCGGAGACGACTACAACCTGCAGTTCACTTACGCCAATCATCCGGGGCATCGGCTGGGGAAGTTCGGTGACGCACACCATGCCTATATGAATTATCACTGGTACGTCTTCCGCGCCCGCAGCGAAAGTGCTCGTCTCACGGTGTCCGACTGGGCTGCGCTGGAGGAGCCGGGCGGCGAGATTGGCCGCGAGATCATGTATAATTTCATCGAGCTGCAGCCGTACGCGGAGTAATGCGTCGCACCGCCGAGATCATGCTATGGACGCACCGTCGGCGTTGCGGCCAGAGGCGTCCTCAATCGAGTTTGCCGTTGTCATCGGATTGGCAGTGAATCGGCTTTTGCCATGGCGGCGTAGCAACAGTTGGTGAAGGAAGCACCGCCGTGCCCTGCTGCGACCGCAGCTACATGTTGGCTTTGTCGGCCTCGATCCACCACCAGGGCAACTGCTGGTTCCAGTTGTTGCCATACGAGGCTTTGCTGTAAGACGAGCCACCGAACCAGTTCCAGATCGGCAGCATCCCGGACGGCAGTCGCCAGCCGATGGCATGTCCGTCAGTGAACAGCAGGTTTACCATGGTACCCTCATGTGGGATCGTCGCCTCGTCCGGTACCGTCATGCTGCCGTTCCAACCCCGCCAAAAATCCGTCAGCATGACGTGGCCGGCTACCCGTGGGTTCGAAATGCGCTTTAGCGTGCTCCTCGGATACACCAGCGAGATGCTGGTACCCGGATTCTCCTCCTCGGCATACATACTGTTGCGATAGATGTACGTGGTGTAGGCGGCTTTGCCCTGCAGGCCGAAGCCGTAATTCCCGCTGCCGTCGGCATTCCAGATGTCATTCAACCATGAGGGACTCGTGGGGTTGGCCGGGCAGAAGAAAATCCTGGGGTCATTCATGTACTCAACGACATACCCGATCCCGCTGTACGAGGACGTCGTGCCGCCATTGCCCAGGTAATTCGGCCAGGGATCGTAGACCATCCAAGTCTGGATTCCAGAGTAGAAGTATGGCTGGCCCAAGGGTTTGGACCAATACGTGCCTTCCATGTAGTTCTGCGGGAAGTATCCGTCGTTGTCGACCGTGTACATGGTCCAGCCGGTGCCGATCTGCTTCTGGTTCGACATGCAGGCGGCCTGCCTGGCCGCGGACCGGGCTATATTCAAGGCCGGCATCAGCATGCTAATCAGGATGGCGATGATCGCCACCACGACCAGTAACTCGATTAAAGTAAAACCAGTGTACCGCTGATCCGCCTTGATCTGTCCTGACTTGCCGCCAGATGCCGGGGTCAACTTGATATACTTGCTGTTCAGTGAGATCACGGGGGTAATGGCGGTGAATTTCATGGTCGATGGCATCAGCGGGGCGGAACAATCCTCAAGACTGTCGGTTCGTTCTTCCGCTCCCGGGCAGCCACGAGATCGAAATGTCGGGCCCCAAGCCTACTGCGAGGGTTGCAGAAAACGATACGCGACTGAGACATCAATTTCAATAAACAAGAAGTGGGCGCGAAATAGGTGTATTGTGCCTGGATTAGTAAATCCGTCGGGGAGCTTCACTTCATATGAAAGTACTTTTATTGCCAGACTCGCGGGGTTGGGCCTTTGGCAACAAGACCAGGGATATCATCAAATACAATCCGCCGACGTCGGGGATTGCCTACACCGTTCAATACGGGGACGAAATCACCAAAGTTGATACGCGTGACTGGGATTATGTGATGATTTTCAATTGGGCCGATCCCCTGATTCCGCACGACTGTGGAAACCTGATCAAAGGTTGTTTCTCGGCGCGCTGGGTGCAGATGAAGCGAAGTCCGGCGCAAGTGGGTGCAGATCTGTCGACATGCCGAGGAATCGTTTTCGCCACCGAATACTTGCGCGACGAAATCGTGCCGCACCTGAAGACCCAATATACAATCATTCCCGACGCCACCGACCCGGCTGTTTTCTATCCGGGCGGACATGAAAAGCCGGAGACGTTTACCGCTTTGTTTTCAGGCAATCGCACGGACCCATCGAAACGATTGGATGTTATCCGTGAGGTATGCAAGACGGCGGGTGTGCCGCTGCGTGAAATTCAGAATGTTGCGCGAGAGGATTTGCGGGAAGCATACTGCCAGCCCGATGTGCTGATCAATTTCAGCATTCAGGAAGGTGGCCCGACGGTGTTTCTGGAAGCGGCGATGTGCGGCACGCCGATGATCATGCCAAGGGGCGTGGGCTTATCGGATAAGGTTCCCTGCTTCAAGGTCGCCGACCGCGACGATCTTTTGGCTACCCTGACGCGGCTCAAATCGGACCGCGATGCATGTCAGGCGATGGGGGCGCGAGCGCGGGACGTTGCGGTGTCAGAGTTTGCATCGCCTGAGATGTCTGAGATGTACGCGCAGTTTTTTGCGTCGCTGTAGTCCAGGTGATCTCGGCGTTAGGCAGAAAGCCAGAACCAGAACCACCAAGCAAAACATGAACACAAAAATTACATGCGCCATGTTAGGCGCGTTTGCGTGCTGGCCTGGCAGATGCCTTCTGCAGCGATCGCCCAAAACACACGTATCGGAACTGACGGGAAGGCCGTCGTAATCCCTACCGGATGGAATTCCAGACTCGGCACGAATGGTCGAATGGTGGCCATGCCACCCGGTGGGAATTCACGCCTCGGAACAGATGGTCGGAATGAAAACCATTGAATCACTGGTTCAGCGTGTCATAATGTTTCTACTGAAATGTGGGGGCGCAAATGGAATGCGTCGACACCCGTGACTTCACGGGAAATCATTTGTATTCTTGCGCACTTACATTCATTCAAGAAACACAAGAAACGAGACAATAACACTGGCGAGAGCAGGAAAGGGGGTAAGGATGCTGTCCGATGAACAAAAGGCTCATTTTCGTGTTCTTGGGTTTCTCAAGGTGCCCGGTGCGCTCACGCCTCAGGAAGTTGACGAGTACTCTTGGCGCTTTGACAAGATTATTGAAGCGGGTGAAACGCAAGGTGATGAATCCGACAGCGGTGCGCGCATATTTCCAAATGGTCACCGCGTGATTATTCCGCTGATCGAGGCGGACCCCTATTTCTATAATATGCTGGATCACCCCAGCCTGGCGAGTATCGCCGAAGATCTCATGGGGGAGGACTGTATCTTCTTTGGTAGTTCTGATGGGCAGATACACAATGGTGATACCAATTGGCACCGCGACCTTGTATGGCCAGGCGACGCCGATACTGACTGGGATTCCGATGTCGACTCGCCAGGCCCTGCGATTGAGGCCTAGTTGACGTTTTATTTGGACGATGTAGCGCCTGGCAAGGGGTGCTTAAGTTTCATCCCCGGCAGCCACCTTTGGCCTCGTCATTTTAGAGACCTTGAAAAGCAGCCGGACCAAGACGTACTCGGTTATTCGACGCCCGACATTCCGGGGCGATTCGACCTAGCGGCGGACAAGGGCGATGTCATCGTTTTTCATACGAGAATTTTGCATTCATCATGGGGTGGGGGTGAGAACCGCCGGCAGATGGCCTGGATGATGCGCACGACGCCCCGCACACAAAGTGAAATCGACAGCATCGCGAAATTCAACAAGGAATATGCAGAAAAGTGGTCGCGGAAAACGGGACGACTCATTTCCGACCGGCTTTTTGAAACTGCCGACGCAAGGCGGATGAAGAAGATTCAACACTTGAAAGCTTCGGGTGCGTAAGCATAAAGCCATACGTTCGAATCAATATAGATGACTCACTATAGTCACGCCGGTCGGACGCCACACGATGATTAACACGGTAAGAAGAGCGTTTGTGGAGTGTGCGACAGGTTTTTCGCGCCCGAAGTTGAAAAAACTAAGGCATCGTTTGCCATGCTATATCGCCAGCTCTGTGTAACCGATATGCCAATCGCCAGTTGCACTATCTTCTTGAGCTGAATACCAAAGTTTGATTTTGCTATCAGTGTTTTGGAGCGATGTGCGGTAGAACTTGAAGTTGTCCCAGTCCGAAGTACCCGCGAGATTCATAATCTCAAGTCGTCCCGTCTTCCAGTTCGTGCCGTCAAGGCTGGACGAAAATAGCAACCTCGTCGACTCGTGGTCCGATCCTCTCGGCCAAGCTGCAACAACCGCCAGGTATTGCGACAGGTCGTCTGACCAAATCACGTCAACGTGCCAAGGGACGTACTCGCCAAACGGCCAGTTGATATCTATTGGAGCGGCCCATGTCGTGCCGTTGGTTGATGTTCGCAGTTGCATCTTGTTGGTTTGCACTGTGCTGTCACCATGAATCGAAAACATTCGCCAGTCGGTTGCAGAGCGACGAACCACAGCCGGGCTAACGATGTTGGTCCAGGTGATTGCTTCAGATCGCGTGCTCCACGTTTCGCCGTCACTGCTCGTCATGTAGACGATTCGCATGCAGACGTTGAGTTCCCGTCCGCTGTCCTGCTCTTTCCAGTAGCAAATCAATTGATCGCCGACAGGATCATAAACTATATCTGTGTCAGCGTTCCAGATTGTCGGAGCACCTGGGTCTGGATCAATCGGGTTCGTCAACGCCCCGGGCACCACCCAAGTCGAGTTGTCGTTGCTCGCTAGGATGGACGGGTTTTCGTACTGGTTGTCGCTGTTCGTGTATGGCGTCATTGCCATCCAGTAGCGGTAACTGTTCCAAGTGGTGCCACTGCCAAAGTCGATCACGTCCGGGTGTGTGCATTCATTGTTCGCATCGACGTAAGTAGGCAACGTCAGGTGACTGCCTGCGTTTGCAAACAGCAGGTTGTCTTGAACTCCGAAATGTTTACTGAATCCGCTTTTCATAATTCCACTATCGATGATGCTGTCGGCATGAAGGTTCGCCAGTAGTCGACTGTATAACACGGTGCCGCGGCATACATGTGGTGCTCGGCGTGATACTCCATAACTTAGCAACATCCATGTCCCGTTGCCTCTTCTGGAGCGCGTTTTGTGCAAGCGAGTTGGCATGGGGTTATAATGTCCCGGATACAACGGCGCATATGATTCTAAGGACAATCAAATGAAATTGTGGACACTGTTGGCAACGGTCGTTGCGATCTCCGCACTTTTGATCGAGCGTGTGCCGGCAGAGACGGTGGATCCCGTCTTTGACCTGCAGAAGATCCGTGATATGCCGCTTGCAGCAAAAACTCTCGATCGTGATGTGCGACCGAACGGCATCGTTGTCGAGAGAATCGAATTCACCAGCGACTACACGCTCGATGGCGGTGCCATCCGGACGTTCGGCATCCTGGCCCGACCGCGGGACAAAACCGATGTGCCGGGCATCGTCTGGGCGCAGGGCGGGATGGCGGATGCGGGCGAATACTTTCCACTGATCTTCGCCGGCAAAGGGTATGCCTGCCTGAGCATCACGCTCCCGAAAACGGAGTGGAACGCGTTCGCGCCCTTCGACGCAGAGACGCCGGAAAACGGCAACTTCGTCCGCCTTGCCGTGACCCACATGCGAGCGATCACCTATTTGACGGAACGGCCCGAGGTGGACAGCCAGCGCCTCGGCATCGGCGGCAGTTCATACGGCGGCGTCTATGCAACGCTGGTCGCCGGTATCGACCCGCGCGTCAAAGCCGGTATGAGCTTCTTCGCCGGCGGCAGCCATCACCTCGGGACGCACCTGCCGCAATTCACCATGCTGGCCGATCACGCGGCAGTCGACGTGTTTCGCAAGACTGCCGATGGCGCCCGCGGCCACCGCCAACGCGCCGTGCCATTCCTCTGGTGCGCCGCGGCCAACGATCACTGGTTCCACCTGCCGGCTGTCGTCGATACCTTCAAACAGGCTATCGGCGATTCCCGTCTCTGCATTTTGCCCAATTGGGCCCATGGCTTTCCGCCGCACGTCGATCAGCAGTTGATCGACTGGTTCGACATACATCTGCTCCGCTCGCGCACGGCCTATAACAAACCCGGTAAGCTAAACATCGCGGAAACGGGCGGCAGGCTGCAGGCCAGGTGGGCCTGGACCGGCACGAACGACGTCAAGAAGGCTGAGCTGGTCGTCAGTTACGGGCGGGTCATGCCATGGTGCGGCTGGGTGCATCGGTTACACTGGCCGATCGTTGCGGTACTCGATGGTCAAACCGCTACTGCCGAGATTCCGGTGCCCGATCCCGACTTGGAGATGTACATATTCGGCAATATCCACGACGAGAACGACGTCATCGTATCGACCCTGCCGATGCAGGTTCTGCCGCGGCAACTGGGAATCCATGCAGCAACATCACGGCCGGAACTCAATGGCTATCCGCGCGGAAATTTCGAGCCGTCCGACATCGCTCACCTCAAGAGTCTGGCAATTGCCTTCGGAACTGCCGACCCGCGCGAGAAACACGTGGGCACACAGAGCATCCGCATCGATCCCGATGGCAGCTCGGGCAAACCTCAACCGCCGGTGCACATGAAGTTGCTGAACGTCTATGAACGCGACCACTCGCTGTCGTTCTGGCTGAAAGCGGATAAGGCGACATCTGTGACCGCCGAGGTCACCGGCGTACCACCGCAGAACTGGCAGCTTCCCGGTGCCGCTGCCGCCCGCAGCATGATCCGCGGCACCCCCGAGTGGAATCCAGAGATGCCGTTGCCGGTATATCGGCGCGAGCTCGAGATCGGCACGGAATGGCAGAGTTACGAAATCAACTGCCCCGCGTCTGCAACACCGATCGAAGGATACAACTTCACAGTGCGGCAAGTAGCCGGCGGCACCGCCCGTTATTGGCTCGACGACGTGCGCTTCACGCCCGAGTGGCACTGATACCCATATCCGTCGCAAAGAAGCCGCCGAAGATGCCGAACGCAAACCCGAGTGTATCTCCTGCCCGCAGAGGCGTCTCATCAGGACAATATCCTT
>CAYWQM010000127.1:0-11114 GCA_964460215.1 uncultured Lentisphaerales bacterium | reverse complement strand
AGGGCAACGAGATAATCACGCACGATGATGGCGCGACTCTCTCCCAGGGCACGGCTATATGCGTTGCTGCCGCGCTCGTCGCAATGCCCTTCTATGAGTAGCTGGTAACGGGTGTTCTCAAGCAGGTAGCGTCCAAAGAGTTCGAGCTTTCGCCGTTCAGTCTCGCCGATCACAGTCTGGTTGTAGGCGAAATAAATCGGTGTCCAGCGCCGATCAGGATCGACGAACACGGACATGGTGCTTTTATCGCCAGCACCAACCGGCAGGGGGGCGCCGTGTTCCATCCATTTGTCCCAATCCTCGCGTGGGGTTGTTGGCGGGGGGACCACCTCGAAATCACCAGCAAGGCCGGGCAGGCCAGTAAGCCCTTGACTGTCGTTGCCGATATGATTGGCAGAGTTCTGAGCGCTTTGGTTTTGCGCAGTGTCCGGCACCGTGTTTTTGAGTGTGGAGTTCGCTGGGCCTTTTTGCAGGTTGACGGCGGGCGGCAGCAGGGCAGGGGTGCGGCAACCGGCGATAGTTACCAGGGCTGCAAATGTCAAGGTTCGATACATGTTTGAGAACGTCCTTTATAGTCGGTGGTGACAGGTTATGGTTGGTGTAGTGAAACAGCGTTTCGAGAGCATACCCAGATGCCGGATCGTAAAAATTACATTCTGTTCCCGGCGGTGTTATGCACGAGCCAAGTGGTTATGTCTCAAGCCGTTGCGGCGAAAGGGCTGGCCGGATATGAGGGGCCCACGCCACCTCGTATGTAATATCTTCAACCTATATCGCGTATAAGAGGTGTGCAACTGGAAACCTGCGATTATTTCTGACGTCTCAGCAATGCCGTCAATTGCGGCGGTTCGTCACATATTGTGGTTCGGGAGGCGAGACCTGGTTTTGTTTTTCGGCAAGGTGCAGGTATATTCAGCGGATTATACACAACCCTTTCTGTTGACACGTGTTTAGGCTAGTCCTATATTAATTGCTCAATAGTTTCTTTCATCTGTACACAAATATGTCCGGAAATTGATCCGGAGTGAACGGGACCATACATGGCTATACCGAAATTGGTCGTTTTGTCAGAGCAGTTGCGAGGGCAAACCTACGAACTTAGTGAAGAAATGTATTCCATTGGGCGAGGCGAGCAGGAGAGTATCTGCATTCCCGACCCGACGGTAAGCGGTCGTCACTGTGACCTTGTTCGCAACGAGGACGGGACATATTCGGCACGCGATTTGGGCAGCACCAACGGCACGCGAATAAACGGTGTCCGGATCACCGAACAGCGTTTGGCGAACAGTGATATTCTGCAGGTCGGCGGCATTGAGATCATGTTCGATTCCGAAGACCAGTCAATCACATCAGCGATGGCGACGCAGACCGGGATCAACCTGGAAGACACTGCCGGCGGGATGGCCGTCGAGGAAATGTCCAATTTCAGTCCTTTCGCCGGGAAAACGGCGAAGGGCGCCGACAACCCCAAGATCAAAATGATGGTGACTGGAATCATCGTCGTACTGCTTTTGGTCGTCTGCGTACTCGGATATTTTCTGGCTAAACGCCTGTAATGCCTGAGAAACCTTGGACAGTGGCTTTGGGCCGGGCGCCACGAGATTATTCTGAAGTTGATGGCTATTTATTCGCCGGTCATCTCCCGGTTTGGACGGACCATGCGTCCGTGAGACCTGTGCCACCCCAGTTTTTGCAGTAGCTATGCCGACCCCTCACGAGGGTACTGTTTTCGATGCCCGATGACAACGACAATCAGGATCAAGACCACGGAAACCGCTCGCCCGACATGAAGGCGCCGCCGCCGCAGTTTCCGACGATGCTGATCTGGATAATTATTCTCTTTGTCCTGCCGCTCGGTCTCATTTACATGATGAGCAGCAAAGAGAACGACGAAATGTCGACGTCCGAGTTTCTCTCACTGCTCGCCAACAACCAGATCAATGAGTTGATCATAGAGAAGAATCCAAGTACCGGTAGAAGTATTGCCGTCGGCAAGTATAAGGATGATCAGGGCAACGAAAGTGACTACGAAGCCGAAGTCTTCCTCAGCGATGATTTCCTCGAGATGGTGGAGCAGGGCGGTGTCGGCAACTGGAAGATCGAAACCAAAGACCCGATCGGCCGTACCCTGCTGCTGTTCATCGGTCCGTTGCTGGTTGTCCTGCTGATCCTGTATTTTCTCTTCGCACGTCAATTGCGCAATGCCGGCAAAGGCGCCATGCAGTTCGGCAAGAGTCGGGCCCGGCTCAATCAGAACCGGCAGAAGGTCACATTTTCCGACGTCGCTGGTATCGAAGAGGCGAAGGACGAGGTGGAGGAGATCATTGACTACCTCAAGGACCCCGACAAATTCAAGCGACTTGGCGGCCAGATTCCCAAAGGTGTAATTATGGTCGGGCCGCCCGGCACCGGCAAGACACTGCTGGCGCGCGCTATTGCCGGGGAGGCCGACGTGCCGTTTTTCAACATCAGCGGATCCGATTTCGTCGAGATGTTTGTCGGTGTCGGGGCCAGTCGAGTTCGTGACATGTTCGAACAAGGCAAGCGCAGCGCGCCTTGCATCATTTTTATCGATGAGATCGATGCTGTCGGCCGATCCCGTTTCAGCGGGTACGGCGGTGGCCACGACGAACGCGAACAGACGTTGAATGCGTTGCTCGTGGAGATGGACGGGTTCGAGGGCAAGTCCGGTGTCATTGTCATGGCTGCTACCAATCGTCCTGACGTCCTAGACCCGGCGCTGCTGCGGCCCGGCCGTTTCGATCGTCAGATCAATATCGATTTGCCGGACTTCAAAGGGCGCCACGCCATTCTCAAAGTGCATGCCAAGAAAGTGAAGCTGTCGGACAACGTCGATCTCGAAGTCGTCGCCCGCGGCACTCCCGGCTTCAGCGGGGCTGACCTGGCGAACCTGGTCAATGAAAGTGCCTTGCTGGCGGCGCGCGAGGACAAGAAGGCCATTTACATGGACGACCTCGAAGAGGCCCGCGACAAAGTTTGTTGGGGTAAGGAGCGACGCAGCCGCGTCATCGACGATCACGAGAAGAAAGTCACTGCGTTCCACGAGGCCGGTCATGCTCTCATCGGTCTGCACTGCGACAATACTACGCCATTGCACAAGGTCACGATCATCCCGCGTGGCAACGCCCTTGGCGCGACCATGCACCTGCCCGAGTATGACAAGTACACGCATACGAAAACAGAGCTATTGGATGAGCTCACGGTGCTCATGGGGGGGCGCTGCGCTGAAGAGATTGTTTTCAGTGAAATCACCAGCGGCGCCTACGTCGACATCAAGCAGGCCTCCGCGATCAGCCGTAAGATGGTTTGTGAATGGGGCATGGGCGAGAACGTTGGCCTGCTGAACTACGGCGATATCGACGGCTACGGTCAGGAACCTTATCACGGCGGCTACAGCCCGGAAACAGCACGCGAGATCGACCTGGAAGTACGGCAGATTATTGCCGGCGTCAACCAGCGTGCCATGGAAATTCTGATGACGCATCGCGACCAACTCGAAAAGCTCGGCGAACAACTGCTCGTCGAGGAGACGATGGACGTCTTTGCGATCAAAGAGCTGTTGGATATGCCGCTGGGCGAAGCCGAGAACAGCCGTCGCTTCAAGGGAAATGGTGACTTGACCTCAGACGAGGATGCTGCTGAAAGCAGTGACGTTGATGGGACGGAAGGTGTGCCACTGCTGGTAGAAGCTCCGGCGGACGATGATGTGGAGACGCCGGCCCCCGTTGTTCCGGATGATTTGGCCGACGGTGACGAGGAAGCCGAAAATGTCGATGCCGACGACAAGACCAAGGGAAAGGTGGTCGATGGCCCGCTGCCGGAGACTGCTGAATCTCGCTCATCTGACCGCTACGATGACGGTACGGACACTGTCGCCGGATAATATTTCCGTTTGCCGACTGCGGTTTGACTCCTTACAGAATGGTGTCATTTAGGTAGCCGTCTCGCGAGGTATAACGTATCTCAGGCCGAGCGTGGCGTGCACGGGTGGAACAAAATTCCACACCGAAACAAGAGAGTGGAACCCTTATGGCGCGACCGGAGTCCAGCCTCCAGCCAAGTGCGAGTGACATGAATGACCACGGTGTACATACCGTACTTGTGGTCGATGACGTGCCGACCAATGTCAAGATCCTTGTGGCGCATCTCGAGGCCAAAGGGTTCAAGACCCTCGCTGCCTACGACGGCGAAGAAGCCATGGCGATGGCGCTCAAGCATATGCCGGACCTGGTCATGCTCGATGTCAACATGCCTGTCAAGAACGGTCTCGAGGCGTGCGAGGAGCTCAAGCAGAATCCGGAAACCATGATGCTCCCGATCATCCTGGTTACAGCGAACTCGGACACCAATGAAATCGTCAAGGGCTTTGAAGTAGGCGCCGATGACTACCTGATCAAGCCCTACAATTATATGGAGATGCTGGCACGTGTCCGCTCCATGGTGAGGATCAAGGATACGCAGGCGATGCTTCTGGAGGTCAATCGACATATCGACGATCTCAACCACGATCTCGAAGCCAAAGTCAAGGAGCAGGTGAAGGAACTTGAGCGCGTCAACCGGCTGCGTCGCTTTTTCTCACCGCAGATCGTTGACTCCATTGTCTCCGACGGCGCCGAGGACATTCTCAAAGAGCATCGCCGCGAGATTACCGTGGTTTTTTTGGATCTGCGGCACTTCACCAGTTTTGCGGAAGCGGCATCGCCGCAGGAAGTCATTTCGACGATCCGCGAACTGCAGGCCTGCGTCGGCCCGGTGATTTTCCGGCACCGTGGTACGCTGGAGCGCTTCACCGGTGATGGCATGATGGTGTTCCTGGGCGATCCTGAGCCGATGGATGATCATCCGTTGCAGTCCGTGAAGATGAGTATTGCTATCCAGAAGGAGGTGGACCTTTGCCTGCGTGAGTCCTGGGCTGCCAAGGGATATGACCTTGCGCTCGGTATCGGTATGGCAACTGGCGTTGCCTCGTTGGGCACGATCGGTTTTGAGGGACGCCTTGATTACGCCGCCATTGGTAGCGTCACCAATCTCGCCGCCCGGCTCTCCGGCCGTGCTGCGGGCGGACAGATCCTGTTATCCGCACGAACCAATGAAATGGTCAAGGACGCCTGTCCAACGCATGCCGTTGGTGAAGTCGAATTGAAGGGCTTCTCGCATTCACAGGCGGTATACGAGGTTTCTCCCGACGTCCAACTCGATACGATCGGGTAAACGGCTGCCTTTGCCGCGACGTGGATTCTTGGCCGTCGATGGATTTTTTATCAGTCGCTGAGGTGGACCATCCGGTCGTCCGCCTTGGCCAGGCGATTGGCGAGGATACAGGCGATGCTGCGCACAACTTTGAAGGCGTTGAGATCGTTGGCATCGAGCTTGGCGTTGAATGCCGCCGCCGGTAAATGGGTGACGCGTCCGGCTTCGGTACAGCGGACTGTTGCAGCGCAGGATGCCTTGCTGATCAGGGACATTTCCCCGAAGAAAGACAGTTCGCCTAGATGCGCCAGTACGGTTTCCGAGTCGCCATCGGATTTGATCACGTCGAAGGTGCCTTTGCTGATGATGTAAAGTCCGTCACCGGGTGCGCCTTCTTTGACAATGTCGTCGCCGACCTCTGCCGGTATGCCCTTGCCGATCTCGAGCAGTTCGGCTATTTGCATACCCTCCAGATCATCGAATAGCGGTACTGTCCCGAAGCGTTCCGTATCTGTGGCCATGAATTGCTCCCGTGTTGGTTGGTCGTACGTGATCAATGTAAGCACACCCATCCGAATGTCTAACTGGAAACGTGCCGGTTTGCGCCTGCCAATACATCTATGGTTCCGGGTTCCTTCGGAAAACGACTGTCGGGGGCGAGGCGGGGAGTAATTGCCCAGGCAGTGAGATGACATTGCGGCGAACACTCAAGGCGGAGCCACTGCCAAGATCCCTGTAAGCGTATCAGTCGATTGCCATGCTTCCGTAAAGCGGTACTCCTGACTGCTCCGACAGCGTCTCGAGGTACTCTCGTACCTTCGACGGATATTCGAGACCGCCGACGATGGTAATGCCGCGCAGATGGCCGAACAGCAGTATGTCGTCGTATGACAACGTGCCGTTGACTGCTCCCGGTGATTCGATGATCGCGGCGAGTGTGACCAATTTTATGTTCAGTTCCTCTTTCAGTTCGGCACTGTTCGCCAGGTGTTCGGCGAAAGGCCCGATCGATTCTTCCTTCTTCTCGGTGAAATAGCCAACCCCGCCGGCGGTAGCGAATTCCGCCAGTGGCGCCTGGACCCAGCGCGGCATGGTCAGCGGATTCAGCGCTGCGTTTGCCAGCCAGTCGGTCAGTTCCGGCCGATTGGCGGACGGGGCCAGTACCGGTTCACCAAAGTTCTGATCGATGAACGTAACGATATCCAGGCTCTCAGCCATGTAGGTACCGTCGTCTTTTGCCAGAATCGGTACCATCTTTGTACCGATCAAGGCCGTCGGGCCGTCGACGTCGTCGTTAAGGAAGAATTCCAGTTGAAAGTCGATACCCTTGAAACCGAAAGGCATGCGGGCGCGGACGCAGTAAGGGCAGTGATCATATACGTAGAGTTTCATAAGTGCTCAAGTCTCAGGTTTCAGGTGTCTGGTGGCTTCCATGGCCATAGCCCATGGTCAATAGTCTATCTCTCCGCTCAATGCATCAATAGCTTCTGCGGAACCGCGATAGACAAATGTTGTTGTTACATCTTCAACTTCGTCCTGGCCGCCATCGAGAGCCGGCGAGTGGTGTTCGAGTTCGCCGAAGCCGCCGTAGCCACCGTCGTCAATATAGACCTGCACGATGTAACCGCGCTTACCCGCGTCCGAACTGGGCACATCCGAGTAGACCGCGTCGTTGACGATGTTGAATCGACGAACAATAAGGTCTGACGTGGCGCCATCGTCTCGACGATAGAGCAGGGAACCGGGTGAATCGAGATGGTGCAGCGCCAGTTTGTAATTGATTTCCGTTTCTACTGCACATGTCAGGGAACCGTCGTCGTTCGTCTCATGTTGCGGTTCGCCGAACACTGGCAGGAGTCGTCGTTCGCCTTGCGTGGGGATGACGACCCTGCCGCCGCCAATTACCTGCAGCAGCCGCCACAGGGCAGGCTGTGCGGGCGCGTAATCCGTTGACTTTAACGTCGTCCGCGTCTCGTATCCGGCGAAGCTGACGCCGTCCGGCAGGGGGAGTGGCGCGTCGATGCGTCTGACCGTATTCGTCCACTGCAGCGTGACCTCGCGCTCCGAGCGGAAGAATCGTGATGTGCCGGTACTGTCGATTGTTACACTGTTCTCGCTGATGTCGACAGTCTTGTAGTTTCCCGGATCGAACGCCTTTGGTACGGTGTAGGAACCCCAGAAATCATTAGCAACGGGGATATGCGTTTCCATTTCCGGCGAGATCCAGATACGGTCACCGCCGTGATTCTGCCAGCCGTCGTCGGCCAGCAATGACTTGGCCGTATCACCGTTGTCGAAGGCGCTGTTGTGCCAGATTGCGTTGTCGCCGCCGTCCGGCGCAACGGCAAGCAAACGGCCGCAGAACGGCGCTACAAGTATGTCATTGCCGAGCATGACGGTTTCGCAGCCTGCTTCAGTGAGGACATCGGCAATTTGAACAGGGGTAGCCATAGTGATCGTCTCCTAGTCTTTAGTCAAACCAACATGATTTACATCGCAAATCCAGCGAGGAATGTACACGCACACATGGTTTTTTCCCGCTGCTGACACGCGATCGTTCCGTTCTCCAAGGAGCCAAATGAGGGTCGTGGAATTATTGCTGTCCTTTCACTGCTTTGACAACCTCGTAGCCACGGCGCCGGATGACTTCGGCGTTGCCGAATGTCTCGGCCATGAATTCTCGATGCCACTTGGCAGTTTTTGCGACGACCCAGGCGTGACCGCCGGGCTGCAGGGCGCGGTAACCTGTGCGGATGTACAGCTCGGAGTTCTTGTGGTTCTAGAAAATTGGGTGGTTGTCGACGAACACCGAGAATTGCCCCTTTTCATCCAAGCCCCGGTCACTTTGCAGCACCCGATAATCCGACAGTCCGTTGGCCTTGCAGTTGTGTTCGGTGACCATGGCAGCACGGACGTGAGAGTCGACAAAAGTCACATGTGCGTCCCCGGCCTTGGCTGCCAGGGAAATGCCGACAACACCGCAGCCGCAGCCGAGGTCGAGGATGCGGTCGCCCGCCTGGACCTCGGCGATTTCGGACAAGGCCTGAGCGCCGGCGTCGACCCGACGGTGTGAAAAAACTCCCGGCACTGTTCGCAATTGGATGGTGTCACCGTCCGGTAGCGTCATTTCGAATTCAGCATCGAATTTCTTGATTTTTTTCAGCGGTTTATTCTTGGTCGCAATCAGCAGGGCAGGGGCGTTTTTTCGGGCCGCGTGTACGGAGCAGTTGCCGAAGAGCTTCTTTGACTGCTGTTGCTGCCAGGCGTGATCGCTGTCGACCGCGGTCAGGCATTTGCCGCCGGGCTTGACGGCCAGGTGGATCTGCTGCAGGATGTCCTGCATCAGTTCGTTTGACATGGCGCCCTTTGAAACCTGCAGCAGCGCCGCGTCGAAATAGTCGCTCTGGGAGATGTCTGGAGTACAAAGAACCGTGACGGCTGTATTGTGGTTGCGCTCGAGATTTGTTTTTACCTTGCGTTGGTGGTAGCAGTCCAGCGTATGGACAACGACCTCGGCGCCAAGCAGGCCTTGCGCCGCCATGGCTGCCGCGCCCGTGCGATTGCCGCACACCAGCAGTCGACAATTGTCGGGGAGCCGGGCAATCGCCTCGATCAGGAACCCCTCTGCGATGTTGATGCAGGACCGTGAGGTTTCGAAGCACAGGTCGTCGAGAAACGCTTCTACGGTGCCCACGGGCGCCTGACTCTCGTCTGTAATCGAAATGTTCATAGTTGAAATTGCCTTAAACTTCGGTAGGATAGCGGCGGACCAGTTAACATGAGCACCAAAACAACAAAGGTAACACCATGTCTCTCCGGAATCTCAGTCCCCAGGCGATGTTTCGCGGTCTTGCTGCCGAGCACACGCCGTCTTATAAGTTCACCGCTGATACGGCTGATGCATGCAGCGCTTGGCAGGCTGAGGCGCTGCCGCAGGTGCTCGAAACACTTGGTGATTATCCCGAACGTGTCGATCTAAATCCGCACCTTGTCGCCGAGTGGGCGCATGACGGGTTGATCAAGCAGCGCTGGCTCATCGATGTTCAGGAACACCTGTCCGCGTCATTGCTCATTGCGAAGCCCGCAGATTTGCAGGACGGGGATGACCGGCCGGCAATCTTGTGTTGCCACGGCCACGGTGAGTTCGGCAAGGAACCGGTGATGGGTAACGACAACAGCCCGGACCTGCGCGCCAACATCGAGTTTCACGGCTACAACTACGGCCATGTCATGGCGAAGCATGGGTTCGTAACCTACGCCATCGACTGGATCGGCTTTGGTGAACGCAACGACGGCAAGTGCCCAAACACGAATGATATCTCGTGGGGTCGTGACTGGTGTAACATTTACTATCTGCACGCCACCATGCTGGGGATGACTTCGCTGTCGATCAATGTCACCCATGGCAAGGCTGCCACTGACTTTGTCGCCACCCAGCCGGGCGTCGACGCCAATCGTTTCGGTGTCATGGGACTCAGCGGTGGCGGCACGATGACATTGTGGATGGCGCTTTGCGATGAGCGCTTCAAGGCGGCCGAGATCATCTGCTACAGCGATCTGTGGGAGCACTTCGGCATCCGTCACGGCAATTACTGCGGCATGCAGGTTGCGCCTGGTCTGTTCAAGCTGGTTGACTTGCCGGACTTGCAGGGGCTTCTCGTGCCGCGGCCGCTTATGTTGACGCTCGGCGTCAACGACTCCTGTTTCCGTATCGACACGGCGATGGAATGTGCGAAGCAGGCGAAACACATCTACGACGTCGCCGGCGCCAGTGACAAGTTCGAAATTGACCTGCACGGCGGTGAACACGGGTGGCCGGACAATAAGTCGGAAGCTTTCTTCAAGCAACACCTGAACTTTGGTTGACAGATGACCGGAGTTGCATTGACCAAGGGCGAAGAACTGCCGGATCGCAGCAGTACCTACAGCGATCCGGATACTGGTGCGACAGTTCGTCAGTTGACCAGTGACGACTCGATCAACCACAGCTTCTTTTTCCTTAACCCGTCGTTTCGTCCCGGTCACGAAGATCAGCTTGGGTTCGTCACTCACCGCGGTGACAAACCTCAGATCTGTCTGCACGATGGACAAGCAGGCAGGTCGACATGCCTGACCGATCGAGAGGGTGTGCATGCGTTTTCTCCGGCGTTCAGCCCGGATGGCAGGTGGATTTTCTACACCACAGATGCCGCCGAAGTATGGCGGCTCGATCTCGATTCCCTCTCGGAGGATTGTCTCGCGAGGCTCGAGGGGGCCGGCCTGGGTGAGGCTGGCGTGAGTCCGGATGGACGCTATATCGTGACTGCCTGCAAGTGCGAATCGGGGCACGGCGTGTATGTCGTCGACGTCGAAGCGCGCAGCGGTCGCGTCATCCATGAAACCGACATGAAGATCATCCACCCCCAGTTCCATCGCGTCGATTCGGATATCATTGAATACGCCGGTGACCCCTGTCCGCGGTTGTGGACGATTCGCCGGGACGGTTCAGAAAATCAGTGCCTGTACCCCAGCACCGATAAAGAGTTCTTTGTGCACGAATCCTTTCTCGGCACCAGTGATGACCTGATTTTTACAGTCTGGCCGTATCGCCTGGCGAAGCTCAACATTCATAAACGCGAGCTCGAGACTATCGCGGAGATCAATGCCTGGCACATGGCCTCGTCAATCGACGGTACGAAAATTGTGTGCGACACCAATCATCCCGACATCGGCCTGTTGTTGATCGACCCGACAACCGGCGCGTACAAACCGCTGTGCACCTCCGGATCGTCAAATCAGGGGACGCAGTGGGAGCAGGACCACCCTGCCGGTGCCGATGTCTGGGCATCGATCCGCGGCGAAAAAGGAGAAACGCTGAGTTGGATGGAGATGAAGGTCGACAATGTCTACGGTCCGCAATGGAC
>CAYWQM010000126.1:0-11199 GCA_964460215.1 uncultured Lentisphaerales bacterium | reverse complement strand
GCACCGGAAAAATCCGCCCGCCGGCCCGTGACCTCAAGGCGATCAATACGCTCACGATGCGCCAGGTCCGGGCGTACCCGGACTTCTTAACCGGTTTCTGCTACTTGAACCCGGTGCTGGACGGTCGGTTTCTGCTCGATGAGATCGATCGTTGTGTGGCGGACGGCAACCTTATCGGGCTGAAATTCGAGATCGACCTTAACTGCCGCGATCCGCGTCTCGATCCGCTGCTCAATCGCGCCCGTGAGCTGGATATTCCGGTGCTGCATCATTCGTGGCACAACATTGATCTGGGCGCCCAGCCGTATAAGTCCGATCCGCCGGATATTGCGGACCTGGCGGCCAGGCATCCGCAGGTGACGATCATCATGCCGCACCTGGCCGGTGTCGGTGTTCGCGGAGTGCTCGATGTACTGCCGCATCCGAACGTGTTGATCGACACGTCAGGGGGCGTGTCTGTCGCGGGGCTGGTCGAGTATGCTGTCGATCGCCTCGGTCCCGAGCGCCTGCTTTACGGCTCCGATGTAAAGGGTCGCGACTTCAGTTGCCAGACCGGCCGTGTGCTGGGGGCACAGGTATCTGCAAAGGTGAAGGAACAGATCCTGTGGCGCAACGCTGCCCGGGTCTTGAAGCTGGGGATCACCGAATGATCGACGTCAACGTATCTCTCGGCCGCTGGCCGTTTCAGCGGTTTCTATTTGATGCCGCACGGCCGCTGGCGCGGCATCTGAAGAGTTGCGGCATCCGCAAAGCTTTGGTTGGCTCGACGGAATCGGTGCTGTACCCGGATCCGGATGTCTATGACGAGGCATGCTTTGAGCAGATTCGTGCCGTTCCCGGTCTGTTGCCGGTCAAGACTGTCAACCCGGTACTGGCGACCTGGCGCACATCGCTGTGTGATTTTGCTGATCGTTACGAGCTCAAGGCGATCAGGCTGTATCCAAACTACCACCGGTACGGTCTCGATGATCCGATGGTCAACGAGCTCGCCAAGACGGCAATCAAACTGAAGCTGCCGGTCATGGTTGCTATACGCGTCGAGGACGAGCGCCAGCAGTATCCGTTGATGCAGGTTCCCGGCGTTCCGCTCGCGGCCATTGCGAAGTTCGCTGCTGCGCACCCGCGCGCCAGGGTGATTGCCCTGAACGGCTACTTTCACGAGATCATTGCGGTCGAAGAGCAACGCAATTTGTACTTCGACATCGCCTTTGCCGAAACGACGGACACGCTGCGGGCGTTGACCGGGTATATGCCGGCACGTCAACTGGTGTTCGGGTCGCAGACACCTTTTCTGACGACGAAGGCAGCGGCGATGAAAGTAGAGCTGGCGAACATCCCGCCGGCTGGCCGTGAGCGGATTGCCACAGGCAATGCAGCATCACTCTTTCGTCTTGACCGGTAGAAAGAGGCGGACAGGCTACGGCAATTGAATTTGCATGGTCGCCGTGGCAGTTGTACCGGTGGCGATGTCCTCGAGGTCGATCGTCCATTCACCGGCAGGATCGTTCAATGCCAGATTGAACGTGTGCGAACCGCGCCCGTCGTCGGCAATGATATCCTTCGTATATTCAGGCCTTGGCCTGCCGTCGGCGTCGGTGATGCGGATATAGACGACATGCCGTCCCGGCGTGCCATCGGCAACCTGCACGGAAGGCTGGATCGTCACGGTCCGGTTGTCCTGGCTGAGTTCGGCTGAAATCGCCGTGACCGCGTAGGGTAAAACTGCCAGCAGGACCGGTGTCGCTACGGCTATCTGAAGCTCGAGACGGTCGCTGTGACCATGATACTTTCGATTGATCACGTCGTATATGTGGCCGGTCTCCGGTAAGCTGACGATGAACGGGCGCGGCGAACGGTCGGCAAAGGCGGCCGGTTCGGCAAGCAGCCGCTTGTGCGTACGCAGCAGGGCGATTATTCGGGCCGGCCCGTCGCGAATGTAAAAAATCCGGGCGCGCGCTGTGTGGTGGCCGGCGGGTCGTGCCATTATCTCTGGTTCGATACCGGCTTCAAGAAGGAAGCGTCCGAGGATCTGCTCCATGCCCAGGTTGCGTCCGGCGGCGCGCAGGGTGAGATAATGCTGCATTGCCATATTCATCAGGCAGGTACGGCCCTTGCCGTAGGTGTTGGTGATGAATACCGGTGTGCCCGCATCGGTAACGGCCGACGGTTTCCCGTCTGCGGCTGCGACTGTCCGATCGACAGGCATTGGCACGCGTTCGCCTATATCATGTGACACGCCGGCGGCCGTAAACTGCAGGATTTCATCGATCGGGACACCCCAGGGATCGCGCTCGTCTTCATCGACATTCTCGTCGACCTCGCCGAGATGCCGCAGGTCGGCGAGCGTGACGATTTCATCGTGTAGCGACTCGACGGCCGAGCCGGTGCGCCTGATGCCGAACACGTCATCGAGCGGACCTTGGTCCAGCAATTTGGCATGCTGGTCGAACACTGCCGGCTTGACGTCGGCCAGGACGGTGCCGCCAGCTTTGACGAACTCTTCAATCGCCTTCGTCTGCTCGGCGGAAAGGGCATGGGCAACCGGCATCACCAGCATCTTGAACTTTCTGTCCTGTAACGCACCGGCGGCGATTTCGGTGTGGTCAACGAAGACGTACGACAGTCCCATGTCGTCGAGCAGTCGGAGATTGGCCTCGGTATTCAACGCCCATGTATGGTCGGGTGATGCAAGATATGTTGTCCAGCCGGGGTCCGTGTCGAAATCGCGTGTTGGCACAGGCGGAGTGATCATGGTGGCATGCTGGCTGGGGCGCGAAAAGACGACAGCGATGTCACCGGTCTGGCGCTCGGCACCGAGCACGAGGCGGTCAATCCCCTGCTGGATACGGTTTACCGTGGCGGTGGTTTCCGTCAGGCATGGCATGGGCCGCAGGTCCGGAGCTATGCCGATCGATTGATCGCCCGCTTCGGACCAGCCATAGGTGGAGAAAAAATAGTAAATATTGGCGCCCTGGAAGAGCATGTACCATGGATAAAACCGCCGGTCATCGGGGTATCTATACATCGGGTAAGCTCCGTACCAGCCCCCGAGAAACAAGTTTGGCCGTGCAAAGGATCGGATGATGTCCCACTTCCAGGCGTTGGGGTAGGGGGCCATCTGGTCAACCACATCAAGCAGTTGTTTCCATTCGAACCCGATCCAGCTGTTATCCGCCAGAGGTCCCTCGAATCCGACCCGTGCCTCCGGATCGACATCACGGACGATCGCCTTCGCATCACGGTGTGTTTCAACGAAAAGCCAGTCCATGTACAACCGGTGGTCGACCCAGCGGGGGTACTGTCCGGAAGCACGTGCATCCGGCAGTGCCAACGGCATTGCCTCGTCAAAGGACGCATACTGGGTTTCCCATGAGTCGTTGAGTGCCTGCAGGGTGCCGTAATGCTCGGCAAGATACTCACGAAAAGCAGTCAGGCATGTCGGCGACACACAGCCGTCGAGCGGTTCGCGCATCATGCCCTGGTCGTCACCGAGCGAATAGGCCGGCGGCGAGTAGTGTTTGTAGTATTCAGTTTTTTCCCTGAGCTTTTTGTCTTCGGACGCGAGGAACTGCGGGTTCGTCAGGCAGGGTTTGCGGACGATCAGGCCGGTCTCGCCGCCAGGGTTCAAGGAGATGTGACGCGTGATATATGGTCCCGCCATCACGTTGAAGGTGGCCCAGTCGTCCATGTCCCCGCCGAGAATGCCGGTCCGCACGCCGTGCTCGGCGAGTAACTTGGCGGTTTGCCGCCGCACGAATGAAGCGTTGTTAGATGCCCAGGCGCCGTATTCGTAGCGATCCGTTGGTGGTTGCGGCTGGCGAATGAGAACCGGGAGGATTTCCTGGGCAAGAACGGTGTCGTTTCTTGTCAGCGTTACCCAAGCCCGGCACTGCACGGTAGAAACATCGGACACGTCGGCGGTCACGGTGTTGCGGAGTTGCGCTTCGATTTCGCTCGACCAGACCAGCCGCTGGTGGGTGTCGTATACCTTCACACTCAGTTTAGCGCCGGCCAGGTCTCCCTGTAGCGTGACATCGATCGGCATCGGCTGAGCCGGTGCATATGATTTTTCGTCAGTCGTTATCGCAGCTATTGTGGCCCCGCTGAGGGAGGTGAAGAACCTGGTCCCCCAGTCGAGAGTCCTGCCATCGTTGTCGCGGAGGATTACGTCGGCGTAATGCCTCCCCGATTTTAGCTGTGGCAGCTCCAGACGGATTCGGCCATCGGCGGATATTTTCGGCTGCGACTCATGCTCAACCGTTGAGAGAAGGTCACGAATACGTAGCTGCACGGTGGCGTTTGCCGGTAAGTTTGCCGGCGCCACGAGCAGGTCGCCCAAGTGGGCGGCGCCGTCTTTCGTATTGATGTCGCTGCGAAGATCATTCCAGCCGGTCAGCTTGATCTCCGGCATGTTCCGTCCGGCCCATAGAACAGTCCGGCCGACAAGCGAGCAGTAATAGTCGTAGTGTACATCCTGTATGCCCTTGCCCGACTCGTGAGAACCCGGCGGCGAAAGGTAGCAGTTGGTAGAGTATACGGTTGGCATCGGCGAATAATCGAGGACGACGATGCGCCCGCCGGTTTGCCGTTGATAAAACTTCGCGCCCTTGCCGATAAGTTCGCGCGGATGCGCGGTTGGCATCGGCGGCAGGTGCCGGGTGGGAATGCCGTCTACAACCGCATGCAGCGAGTCTTCGGCTGCGGGTTCATGCGCTTCGATCAGCGTTTTCAGCTTTTCTGAAATCGTCCTTGGATTGATGATCACCAGGCCGGAGCCCGCGGCAACGGCATCGATTATTGCCTGCTCGACATTGTCCGGAATAATCGAGCTGTCCAGCCAGCCGATGACAATGACATCTGGACGCCGCGCTGCTTTCAAGCCGGCCATGGCCCGTTCCGTAGTCACTTCTTCCGTGCCGTACTTTAACCAGCCGTAATGCGGGCCGTTTGTATCGGCCCACTTGTGATGGAAGAAGGTCATTATCGCGGCGGCGTCGAAGTCGAAACGCTGCTGTAATTCGACTGTGGCCCGCTGCGTCCAGCGCGGCGCGCTGACGACCAGCTTCAGGCGCCCCCCGGCATAGGAAGTTGCCCAGGGCGTGTGCGGCGTCACGACATCCGGGCGCAGCGCGGAAAACGACGGGTCCTCGTGCCACATCCGGTATTTGGGCAGCACATTCAACTCGGAGAGCCCCGGCGGGGGCGTGTCAGCCTGGACTACAGATGCCATCAGTATCACTCCCCATAGCAGCGTTGTACGCAGCGTTACAAAACTTCTCTCATTTATTGACTGCATTTTTCGTTTGCTCCTCGTCTGTTGCCGACTGCTACTATACCTTGCGCTGGTGGAGCGGCAATATAAGGACTTCGACCGTTTTTTTCGGCACCCCTGCGGGCCAAAGTTGGGCAGGCACGCAGGACTAACCAACTGAGGATCGGCCGTTGCCGGCGCAACGATCACCAGTTCTGCAGACCTCTGCCGACGGGCGGCACGCCGGCCGCCGGCGTATTGCTGTCGCGCTCCCACTGTCCGCTGCTATGGAAGAGGCTTTCGTTCCATGTCAAATTTTCCCAGTAGCGTCGTCTGTTGCCGTCCGGGTCGGGGTAGGCGAGGGTGCAGGAATAGAGTTTTGCGTTTTTCATGATGAACCGGGTCATGAAAGCTCCGCGGTAGTCACCTTCGGCCTGGTCCGGGACCGGATCTCCCTTCCAGCGCACCGGTTGGTCCTTGCCGTTGGCGGTGATCGGGATGCAGTCGGCCCGGCTGAATCCGGGAATGGGTCGTTCATAGCCGTCGACCAGCTCGACAAGAATTGAACCGCCGTCGGCGTTGGCATTGATCAGCATACCTTGTGGCAGTTCCCGCCATGGCCCTGCCAGCAGTACACCTTCTTCAGCCCCCGCATCGAAAGACACCCAGTGATCTTCCGGCATGATCGCCAGCATCCCCGTGACGGTTTGCGAAACGTCGTTGTCGACGCTCTCGAGTGCCTTTTTATAGGACCAAGCCGTGTGCCGGGCGCGCCAGCCGCAATAGTAGATGTAGGTGTCGCCGTCGACGACGATCGGGCTGTTGGTCTGCGGAATGATGATGCCCTGGTCCGGTGCGCCTTCCTCACCGACCGTAATCACCGGCGATCGATCATCAGCGCGATGCCAGGTTCGACCGTCGGTCGAGTATCCAAGCTGCAGGTCCATCAGGCCGATCATGTCGCGATCCGGATAATCCGGCGGCGGTTCCTGGAAGACGCCGAGATCTTCCGAGCGCGGGTGCAGGTGCATCGTATTGAGGAGCCCTAACCGGTAGCCCTCGTATTCGCAAACAGTCATGCCGTGGATGTTGTAAAGGGTGGGCGGGTCGAGGTCATCGCCGGCGACCAGGATCCTGCCGCAATCTTCCCAGTTGACCAGGTCGAAACTCTCGTACAGCGAAATATCCCGTGGCAGATTCGGTACCCGCCGGGTATACAATTGATACTTGCGGCGATGAATGTCATAAAAGAACATGAACACGCCATCACTGATGCCGCGCAGTACCGGATTGACGAAGGAAGGACGATGCCACCGGATGCCGTCGTCGGAACATGCCAGGTTGAGTGATACGTGATGTTTTGACAAGTCGCCGACGTGCCCAGAGTCGTATAGGTTCGAGCAGTCGAAGATCATCTTGAATCGTCTGCTGTCGGGGGCGCTGGGATCAATAATCACGGACGGGCAGAAAGACTCCAGCTCGGCGGGCAGGATGTAATTGTTCGCGCTGCTTCCGAGGTGCTCGACCATGTTCAGAATAGGGCGGTCCCAGTGAATACCGTCGGTACTGGTCGCATACGCTGTTTTACACTCAGTCGCGCCCCAGCCCTCCATCCGGTTGGCGACGCGATACCACATTTTGAACAGCTTCTCCTGCGGGTCGTACAGGACGTTCCGGCCGTTGAGATTGACGTCCTTCGTATCCCAGGGGGCATCGGGCACCATGATCGGTTCGGGATGCTTGACCGCCTGGTTGGTAACGCGCCGGAGGTTGTCGGATTGAACTACCGACGAATCATCGATGAACAGATACTTCTTACGGTATGCAGGTTGGTCCATAATGCAGGTTTCCGGTTTGAGGCTTCAGTCGGTTAGTCAGCCCACTCATGCGATTTCACTGGTCATCGCTTCTTTTCATTGTTTGAATTTAGTACAAGTAATGGCGATTAAGAGTCGCGATAAGAATCTTAAAGCTCAGATCATAGTTTTTCGCTGTGTCCGTGGCGGAGTTGGTTGCGGATCATTGCCTTGGAATATAGTATAGGCGCGTCTAACATTTATTTCGGGCACGGCTGGGGCGTCAATCCGACTGGCCTCTGGCAAACCAGGCAAAAAGGAAATCCAGATGAGTATGCACGCTTACCGTCCAATTGACGCCGACATGCCGCATTTGCGCGAGTCCGCGGACTGGGGCACCGACCCCGATAGCGGGGCCCGCATCATCCGGCTGACTACCAGCGTGGCGATGAGCCACAATATCTACTGCGAGCAGCCGTATGCTTCACCGGACGGCCGCCGCCTGATCATCTTCCGCACCGCCGACTCCCTTCTTCCCCATTGCCAGTTGTTGATAATCGACTTGGAAGCACGCGACACGACGCTGGTTGAGCCCGACGTTCCGTCGGAGTCGGTTGGGCACGTGTCATGGGGTGAGTGGGTATACTATCCGATGCACGACGGTTCGCTACGCCGCGTCTCGCTGATGACTCTGACCCGGGAAGAGGTCCTGCCAGCCGGTTCGATCCCGGTGTTTCCTGCTTGTTGGATCGATTCAATCTCCTCAGACGATCGATATGTGATCGCTGTAGAACCCGACGGCGACTCCTACGTCACCAGTGCCATCGACCTGCACTCGGGCGAGCGACATGTCCTCATCGACGGCCCGGAAAACCGTAATCCGCACCCGCAGATGTCACAGGGCGACCCGGCGCGACTGCTTTACCAGGTGATTTCCGAGCCGAAGAGCGCCGGCGACCCCATTCGGGTGGCACTTAATGTTCGCGACCTTGCGGGCGGCGAGCCGTCACGCTTGCCGATCGGCGATTCCTGGACGGCAGAGTCGAGTGGGCACATGGCGTGGATCGCGAATACCGGTCGTGTCGCCTGTGCAGTGAACTGGGATCGGCAAAACCGTTGCCATGATCCGCGGCACCCGGAGGGCAACCTGGTGTACGCGGCACCGGGGGATGAGCGCCCGACCGTATTCCCGGCGCCCGACTTCGGCTTCTATCACGTGTCCGTGTCGCGCTGTGGCCGGTACTTCGTGTGCGATGATTTCATGCACTTCCAAGCCACTGGACCGGTCGATGGCAAGGTGGGGCCTTGCCCGATTGTCATCGGTAACTTTGAAACCGGCAAGTGCAAAGCATTGCTGCGCGATTGCCAGAACTACGGCATTGCCGGCTACTCGCGCTTCGAGCCGAATCCGTACTTGACGGCCGACAGCCGCTACGTGATCTACAACGCATCGCCTTTCGGCACCATGCAGGTTTTCGCTGCCGAGCTGCCGGACGATTTTCTGGGCGATCTGGATTAGAAACAGTGTAGGACAAGGCTGACTGGCAAAGGTGTCGGTGGATTGTAAGTTGGTCGGCTCGTGCATCAAGATGAACTCGAGAATCCAGGCACGAACCAGCAGGTTCTTCAATAAAGGATGGGGGAGAGAATGAGTTTGAAAAGAATCGTTCGGCCATTGTCGCAGACCGTCGTTTGTCTGATTGCCATAGTGTTTTGTCATGCGTCTGCGGCGGCCGCGGAACTGGTGATCGCAACAAAGGCTAAGGCGAACGCCGTGATTGTGCTTTCGCCTGACGCCGGGGAATGGGAAAAGGAGGGCGCGGACCAGCTGGTGCGATGCATCGGCCTGATGTGTGGCAACTCGCCGGACCTCCTAAACACGCCGGATGCCATTGCCCAGGCGCTGGCCGGTGCCACGCCGGTGATCGTACTTGGCCAGGAGGCGATCAAGGCGAAACCCGAGCTGGAAAAACGTATCGCAAAGGTTCTCAAGAAGAACCCCTACCTGCGCACCGACGGTATCGCGCTGGAACGTGAGGGCAATCGTGTCTACGTTGCCGGCAACAACGACCCCAGCCACTACTATGCGGTCGCCGAGCTCCTGCGCCGCTGGGGCTGCCGCTGGTACATCCCGACGGAAGTCGGCGAGTGTATTCCGGATGTTGACAGGATCGCTGTCGACCAGTTGGATCACGTTTTCTCGTCGCCCTTCGAGGTCCGCGGCTATTGGATCTCGTGGCTCGGTTCGAGTGCCGGCGCGAAAGATTTTCGCCGGCTGAACATGATGGGTGGCCGCGAAGGTTTCCCCCGCACCTCGCATGCGCTCGGCAAGTTTGTGAAGGGGTTAGCCGAAAGCACGATGAAGGTTCCGCTTACGGATCCGAATACCGCACAGCATATTGTCGAGCAGGTCGAAGACCGATTCGCGGCTGGCGAGGGGTTCTCGCTCGGGATGGACGATGGCGCCTACGACTCTGATTATCCGCCTGACCGTGAACTGATGAAATTGCAGTGGGACAAGTACTTCATGCGCTGGAGCGTGTCGGACGCCTTCCTGGAACTCTATAACAACATCGCCAGGCTCCTGCAGTTCAAATATCCGGACAGCGACGGCAAGATCGGGTTTCTGTTGTACGTGAACATGACGATCCCGCCGGTCCGCGACATGAAAGCCGAACCCTCGTTGTTTGCCGATCTCGCCCCGATCGATATCGATCCGATCCACGGGATGGATGATGTTCAGTCGCCGCCGCGCCAGGAATATCGTGACATGATGTATAAGTGGGCGAAGATTTTCGATGGACGCATCAGTATTTACGACTATGACCAGAGCATGCTCATTTGGCGGGACATCCCGAATCCGTCGCACCAGGCATTTCGTCAGGACGTCCAGCATTATCGCAAAGCCGGCATCATGGGGATCAACACCGAGAGCCGCAATGCAATCGCCACGACCTTCCTGAACCTGCACATTCGCGGGCGCCTGATGTGGGATCCGGACGAGGACGTGGATGTGCTGCTCGACGAATTTTACCCGATTTTCTACGGGCCGGCCGCCGAGCCGATGCGGATCTATTGGTCCACTATCTACGATGCCTGGGAAAAGACAATTGTCACAGAGCACGAGTATTTCGTCGCGCCGGCTATTTACACGCCGGCGGTCATGGCGGTCCTGACCGAGCAGATCGCGGCGGGGGAGCAGATCATCAACGACCTTCGGAAACAAGGACGTGCGCTGTCGCGCAATGAAAAACTCTATGTCGACCGTATGCGTTTCACGAGCTACAGCTATGGAATCACGAAGGGCTATATGGATATGGTGCACGCCGCGGCAACCGAGTGTGAATACGCCAGGGCAGGCGAGATCGGCGTCCGCACAGTCGCCCTGCGCGAGGAGATGTACCAATGGAGCGATATCTTCGCGACCTACAAGCGCATGAAGCTTACCGATGCAACACACTGGTGGCTGGGCGAGGCGAAGCAGTACCGGGAGCTCGCCGCGTATGTTGATGGAACCAGGGGGAAGCTGATTGCACGGTTGCCGATCGAATGGGCGTTGCGGCGCGATGTGGATGACGACGGGGTGGCAAAAGGATTTTCCGGCACCGCCGACATCGACCTGAGTTACTGGAACAAACAGAAGGATTTGCTGACCCCGGACAACCGACGGCTGTATCCCGACGAATGGGAAATGATCCGCACCGATCTGTATGCCCAGGCACAGGGTGTCCGCGCGCCGGACCGCCAGAGCTATACCGGGACACTGTGGTACCGGACAGAACTGGAACTGACTGCTGCAGAAGCCGCCGACGCGCATATCCGGTTCCCCGGCATCTTCAACGAGTCATACGTCTACATCAACGGCGAGGAAGTGGCGAAACGCGAAAACTACAAAGTGATGTGGTGGCACAATGACTATGGGTTTGAATGGGACGTTGATACCGTCGGTAAGCTGAAGGCCGGGAAGAATGTGATCACCGTGCGATGCATCAATCCGCACCACTTCGGAGGCATCTTCCGGCGTCCGTTCCTGTACAAGCCGGTGGGAGATGAGTGACGCGCCGCGGCGTCATGTGTTTGCTTCAGGCGCCGCTGAAGATCACGGCAGTGCCGATCGGACCCCGGCCCAGCGCTCGGCCATGCCGTCGGCAT
>CAYWQM010000125.1:0-11263 GCA_964460215.1 uncultured Lentisphaerales bacterium | reverse complement strand
CATTTTCAGCGAAAATACAAGGGTAGTCCTTGCCATTGTCCAGGGCGTTCAAGCGCCAAAGGTGCCCCGGTCGAACTGGTTACGAAGGAGGCGACCCCAGCGCACCCGTTGATTGTTATTTGCTTGATTACAAGGGCAGTTTAAGGCACTAACGCAACCTGATTCACGTCAATTCGCGGTTGCATGCAGCAAGGCAGGAGAATGACCGATGCAGTTGCCGGTTTCAACCCTCACAATCGATGGACAGCGGACGATCGACGGCGACCTGTATCCGCATGTCTACGAGTGCAAGAAGCAGACTTTTGCCGTCCTCTACGCGGGACCCCGTTCAGCCGCGACAGGTACAGAAAAACCGTGGGACCGGTTTCGCTGCCGCAGTGCCTACAGGGTGAATTTTTATATCACTTCCAGAATTCGCTGTTCGTGTTAGTGTACGTCTACGTCAGTTTGCGCCCGGGGCAGATCGAATCGAATGGTTTTAAGGGGCTCGAGATGAACACTGACATCGATGTTACGGCTATCTATTTTCCGCCTGGCGGACGTCTTTATTTACATGGACAGGGACATGTGTTATCGGGAGTTGACGTACGTGGTCACGGATCCGTTCGAACTGAAGGCTAATGACCGGCTTGAAGGTCCACTGTTTCCGGAGATTCCGAATGAGTAAACTGCGAATCGGGATCGGCCGGTTCTGGCACGAGTCGAACAGCTTCTCCGGGGTGGTGACGAACCCGGCGAAGTTTCGTGACGCATCGATGGGCAGCGGGATTGCGGTTGGCGCGGCGGTTTACGATTACAAGGATCGTCACGATGAAGTGAGCGGGTTCATAGACGTCCTTGGCGGCCGTGATGACATCGAACTGGCTCCGCTGATCAGCGCCGGAACGTTGCCGTCCGGACTCCTGACCGACGCCGCAGTCAGTGAGCTCGAAGAGAGCTTGCGTGACCAATTGCGTGCCGCCGGCCCGCTCGACGGCGTCTGCCTGGCGTTGCATGGCGCGATGAGCGGCGAGTCGGTTCCGGACCTCGACGGTTATTTCCTGCAAGTCGTGCGCCAGGTGGTCGGGCCGGATATCCCGATCGTCTCGCCATTGGACTGTCACGCCATCGTCACGCAGCAGATGATCGCACTGACGACGGCGCTGATCGCCTACCGCACACACCCGCACACCGACTTGTTCGAGACCGGACAACGTGCGGCGGACATTCTGCTGCGAACGCTGCGAAAGGAGATTCAACCTGTTGTAAGCCATCAGAAGATCCCGATGCTGTTCGTCGATGCCGGGACCGATGTCGATCCGCTGCGGTCGATCTTCGACGAATTCAGTGCCTGGGACGAGCTTGACGGTGTGATTGGCTGTTCGCTGTGCCCGTCCTTTCCCTATCAGGAGAATGTTGAACAGGGTTGGTCCGCCCTGGCAGTCACCGATGACGATCCGGAGCTGGCAGATCGTCTGGCCCGCCGGCTGGCGGAAATCGTCTGGGCCGCGCGTCATGAGCTGCTACCCGTGCCGATGCTTTCGATCGAGGCAGCGGTCGAGCAGGCAGTGGCGGTGCCGGGTTGCCCGGTTGTGATTACCGACTCCGCCGACAACGTCGGGGGTGGCACGTCGGGCGATACGCCGACACTGTTGCAAGGCCTGCTGTCGACGCGGCAGACGGTTGACGGCTTGATCCTCACCCATCTGCCGGACGCGGACGCGGTCGCGGAGCTTGCGGAGGTGCAGCCGGGTGAGTCGGTTACGGTTGCGGTCGGCGGCAAGTGTGATACCCATTTCGGGGCGCCGATCGTTGTCACCGGCGAACTGCTGTGCGTTGCCAACGGTCCGATCTCCAACGACGGCAAGTTCGGTCCCGACGCAATGATCGAGACCGGCAAGATCCTCTGCCTGGGTATCGACAATGTCCGGCTGGTCCTGACCGAAGGCGTCATCATGGGGCCACAGCCGTCCCTGTTTCGTAAGGTCGGTATCGAGCCGTTTGAGGCGAAGATCGTCGCGCTCAAATCCGGCACCGGCTACAAGGTGACCTACGGGCAGGTGGCGGCGGCGGTGCGGCGGGCGGATTGTCCCGGCGCCATGTCGTACAATATCGAGAACTTTGATTTCAAACGTGTCTTGCGGCCGATCTTTCCTCTGGATCGCGAGATGGAATGGCGGCCATACGTAAAGGGAGATAATGCATGATGAATCCAATTCTTACAATGGACATTGATGAACTCAACGGTGAAGAGATCTTCAGCCACCTGCCGCCGACACGGGTTGGCGATTGCGACCGCGGCTACATGAACGAAGTGCTGGACGCCGGCTTCGGCAATTGGGAATCCGCGGACATCGAAGGACGCTAAGAGAAGGCCATTGCCGACAAGAACGGGGTGCCGTATGCGGGCTCCCACAACTCCGGTTCCGGCACCATGCTGTCCGCCCTGCTGGCTGCTGGTGTTGGCCCGGGCGACGAGGTGATCGTACCGACGTTTACCATGCCTGCCAGCACGTTTGTCACGATCCAGTGCGGTGCGGTGCCGGTGATGGTTGACAGCGATCCGAGAACGTTCAATTTGGATATAGCTGACGTCGAGCGGAAGATAACGGAATTTACCAAGGCGATCATTCCCGTCTGCCTGATGGGGTTGCCGGTCGATTTCGATCCGCTCATGGCGCTGGCGCGCCGGCACGATCTCATTGTGATCGAGGATGACGCCCAGTGTTTCCTGTCGCTGTACAAGGGGCGGCTCGTCGGTACTATCGGCGATGCTGCGAGCTTCAGTTTCCAAGGGTCGAAGCATATGACCAGCGGCGGCGATGGCGGCATGGTTATCGCCAGTGATGAAGCGTACGCGACCGGTATCCGCAAGGGGAGTGTCCACGGTTACCGGACGCTGACGGCGAAGCCGGGTTCGACGTCGGTTCCCCGGGGCGAACGGCAGGACTGGAGTTTCGAGCGCTTCGACAAGATGGGCTACAACTTTCGCATATCGGCGGTGCAGGCTGCACTGGGCATGGCGCAGCTCGAGCGGCTCGACTACCTGGTCGGGGCTCGACGATACATCGCGGGTCGTTACGAATCCGTAATCCGTGAAGAGAAATGCGAATGGTTGGTGCCGCCGCACGTGCCGGAGGGTATGACCCATTCGTATTACATCTACGGCTGTGTCCTCGATGAAGACGCACTCGGTGTCGAGTGGCGGGAATTTCGCCAAACCTATGTCGAGAAGGGCGGGGACGGCTTGTACGGCAGCGCACTGCCGGCGCATCTCGAGCCGTTGCTGCGCACCATGTCGTTCTACGGCTCCCCGGAGCGGGCGCCCCACTTCGATCCGCGCTACAAGGGTGAAGTGAAAGGATATGATCCGGCCGACTACCCCAACGTCGAATCGTTCCGCAAACGGCTGTGCCAGTTCAAGACCAGCATGCAGACACTGGAGAAAGTAGAAAAGGACGTGGACGCATTGCGTGCCACGATTCGCCACTACAACGGATGAATCCGCTCAGAACTGGTTGTCGAAATCGAGAGTCTCGGTCGCTTCATTGTTGAAGCGGCAGTGAGCGCTTTGCCGCCTTACGAAGCGGTCTCCGTACTCGTCAGAACCAGCAACCAGTCGTGGCATTCCCCCGGCAACGGGGGCGTCCATTCACCGGCGTCCGACACTTCTACCGGACCGATATCGATGTCCTTGCCGGTGCACGGATCGAACCAGTACGCTGTGTATGAAACGTCCGGCTCGATCGCGACGATCGCACCTGGCGTCCAGAACATCGGCATATAGACGATTCGCAACTGACGTGGAATCCCGGCGCACACGGGGCCGTAGATAACAGCATCCCCCGGCCAATCCCAGGTCCAGTCGGGCTCACACCTTATCCAGTCAGGTCGAGGTTCCAATGCCCACCATGGGAACCGACGGATGAATTGTCCGCCCAGTCCGACCTGCCGGGAACCTGGCAGCTGCGCCGCCTCCTGCCAGGATACTTCGCCCCAACTGCGGCCATGGGGTGACCGGCCGTACGGCTCCTCGGTCGTGCTCATTTGCCAGATGCCGTTGGCACCGTAGTTATGTCCGGCAGTGCCGCGCATGACGGCGTGATAAAAATTGAGCCGCTGGACATTTTGCCAGGAACGCCCGAGGATGCCTTCGAAGTTCACTTCCGCCTCGATGACCGGCATAACCGGTTCGGCATCGACCGCTTCGGTGATCTGCTCGATGGAGCGCACGACGGACCCGATGTCGCGGTGCGCTGCCTGCAGCATTTCGAAATCCATCACGCTCGGGTCTTCCACCTGTTCGCGCCCTTTCAGGGTCGTGTGAATCGAGATGAGATTTCCATACGGATCGATACTGCGGACATAGACCATGACCTCCGTCCAGCCACGCTTTTGCAGTGCCGCATCTTCTTCCGGTGACTCGGAGAGGTAGTACGGCATGATGCCTTCGCCGCAGGTGCACCACACAACCGGGTAGGCACCGTAGCGGGCCACCAGGTAGCGCCAGTAGCGCTTCACCGCCTCGAGGCCGATCATCTTCAGATAGTACCCCCACATGCCGATGATGCACGGCATCAGCCCCGCCTCCACGAGGTAGGCGAACTTCAAGTCGGCGTGATCGTAATACGACGGATTGACTCGCTCGAAATTCTCGGTGAAAGGCAAGCCCGCTTCGTTGCGGCCGCGTGGATCCCCGACACCCATGTCGGGGAGAGGGCCGGCAACGATCTGGATAACGTTGAAACCTTTGGCGACGCGGTCGTCTGTGAGTTCCTTGAAGCCGTTGGGCCAGTCCAGGCGCTTTGTCAGCCCCATCAACCAGGAATCGCCGGTCCAGAAAAATGGCGTGCCGTCAGTGTGTTCGAAGTGTCGGCGATCATCCGCGAGGCGCAATCTGCCGTGGCGCAACAAGGTGTTGTCGCCGTCGTAAGGGTCTACCGTGAACGAGCCGGTCTGCCCGTGCAGACCGTCATCGGTATCGACGTTTGCCGCCGTCGTATAGGCGTAGTTGCCGGGGGGATCGCCGGCGATCCGTACTTTCCAGACATTGCCGCCGGCCCAGAACGCTGGGACGCGAAGTTGCTCGCCGCCGGGCGTCGTGACCAGCGCCTCGAGCTCGACGTCGTTGTACGGATCGTCATACGAGGTATTGGCCGAAAAGGCAATCTCGACTATCTGGTTTTGCGGCATATCAGCCTCCATGGATCGGTCTGATGATTTCGATCATTCAGCAGACATTACAACTTCTCAGGTCAACCAGCAATACAAATCCGCGATCCGTGGTACTGTACGACCAATCGAAGTTCAACAGGTCTTTTCTCGATGGACATACACAGTGACAAGCTGAAATTGGACTGGCGGTTTCCGCTGCCGAACACACACGCCGGCATCCTGCTCGGCAACGGACTGTTCGGTGTCGTCGTCTGGGGTGACGAGCGCCTCTGTCTGACGATCAATCGCGCCGACTTCTGGGACCGCCGCAATATTCGTCCGATCACCGCGAAGATGAATCTGGCGGATTTGCGGAAGTACTGGCTTGCCAGGGACGATGACGGTCTTGCGCAGATGGTCGAGCCGACCGACCCATCGATCGGCATCGACAGCCCGAGCGGTTTGCCGATGGGACGGATCGAACTCGGTCTGCGCATAGCCGGCGCGACGCTGCATATGGCGGACGGCGCTCTGCATTTGTCGAATGAGCAGGCGAGTGCGACGCTCAGGCTGTCGGTTGCTGCCGATCAACCGGTGTTGCTGATCGAGAGCGACAACGCAGACCTTGACGTGAGGTGCCGGCCGGCCTGGGATTTCATGGCGGATCGCCTCGCGGGACTCGACCATGCGCCACCACAGATGTTCGACGACAGTTCCATGCGCGGCTGGATCCAGGAACTGCCGGCAGACCCGACCCTCTGCCTGGCATCCAGCCGATTTTCCGGCGGCCTGGCTGTCACCGCTGTATACGGTGAAACGCCGGAAGCGGCCAGGGCGAACGCCGGTGACATGCTCGAGAATGCGAGCGCCGCTGTTGAGTCGACGAAACGCTGGTGGAACGGGTACTGGCAGCAGGTTCCGCAGATAGACCTGCCGTCGGTGGAGGCGGAGGAGGTTTACTATTACGGTCTGTTCAAGCTGGCGGGCATGTCGAAGGAGTACCCGGCTGTGCTGCAGGGGCCGTGGGTGGAAGAGTATCAGATGCCGGATTGCGGCAACGATTTTCATTTCAATGTCAACATCCAGATGTGCTATTGGCCGGCGTACGGCGCCAATGCCCCGGAGCTGCTGCAGCCGTTGTTCGATAAGTTGAAGCAGTGGGAACCTCGCCTGCGAAACAACGCCAAGCTGCTGTTTGATATCGACGACGGTATTTTCCTGCCGATGTCGGTCAGCGATACCGGCGAATGGATCGGCGGCTACTGGCCGTCTTTCACTGATTTCGCGTGTACCGGCTGGGCCGCACACCTGATGTGGCTGCACTATCGCTACACCATGGATGTCGACTTCCTTCGTGACACCGCATATCCCTTCATGAAAGGCGCCATGCGTGTTTACGAGTCGCTGCTGGAAGAGGAAGACGGTCGAATGGTCCTGCCATTCGGCACCTCAGCCGAGTACAACTGGGGCAGCTTCCAAGCGACCGGCAGGAACCCATCGTTCCAATTGGCCTGTATCCATTTCCTGCTCGAGTCATTGATCAGCAGCGCCGAACTTTTTGACATCGATGCCGACGACGTGACGACCTGGAAGCAGTTGCAGCAGACCGTGCCGCCGTACGCGGAATACATCCAGCCGGCTGACAAAGTGGTGCCGTGGAGCCCCTCCTCGGACGAGCTCGCGACGCAGCCGCGAATCGCCGTGTACGAAGGGCAGGATTTAGAGTTTTCGCACCGGCATCACGGCCATCTGGCGGTGGTGCATCCGTTCGATACGCTCGGTCCGGAGCACGCCGTCGTGCGGCCGACTCTTTATCGCTGGCTCGAGGCAGGGCAGGGCACCTGGATCGCCTTTTCCTTCACCTGGGCGGCGATCATCTACGGCCGGATGAAAGACGGTGAGGCGGCCTATCTCAACTATGACCTGTGGTACCGCCTGTTCACCAACAAATATCGCGGCGCTATCGAGCTGACACCGTACACGGGCATCTCCACATGGGTGGCGGATGCGGATGCATCCCCCATGCAGATGGATGCCAACATGGGCGCCGTCAACGCCATTCAGGAAATGCTCCTGCACACGGTGCGCGGCACGATGAGGGTGTTCCCGGCAATCCCCAAGGTTTGGCAACATGCCGTTTCATTCGAAAAAATGCGGACCGAAGGGGCCTTCCTGGTCAGCGCAGAGATGAAGGAAAATCAGATAATCAGTATCGAGATAATCAGCGAGAAGGGGGCCGAACTGCGGTTGGCCAATAACATTGCCGACGAAATCCTCGTCAGTCGCGGCGGTAAAGAAGAACGAACGCGGTCGAAATAATTGACGCTGCAAACGGTGCCTGGGGAGATAATAACGGTAACAGGATGCCTGCCCTGATCAGTCTGTCATTATCTTGATGCAGGCGACCTCGCGCGGACCGATCTCCACGACGAGCGACCCGCCATCGGCGGAGACAGGCGCACCTTTCCACAAATCCACATATGTCGCGCCGGGCTTCGGTTCGATTTCTAGTAGCTTGCCCCTGGCCGTTCTGTAGCCGGCGTTGAAGACCGTCCAGATCGTCTTTTCGCCGCTGCGGAATCGATTGACAAAAACTCCCGGGATTTTCGCCGGGATGAAGGGCTCGACGTCGAACGAAGTAAACACGTCGGCGTTCTCGTGGAGGATGTGAAACATGCGTTTGTGCTCCTGAATCGCTACCTCGCTGAAGTAGCCTTCGGGGGCGTAGGAACGGGACAGGCCGTAGGAGTCGCCGTTGAACAGGACGAACTTGAGCAGCCCCCAATTCTGGTCTTTCATTTCATAGTGGTAGACCAGGTTGAAGCATTTGATGTCGGGAAAGGCAAACCTGGCCATGTTCATCGGCACAGTTGTATGCGGCTTGACGCCGCGCCCGATACCGGCGTTGTAGAAGGCGTTCTGGTATTGCAGCCGGATGTCTTCCGGCAGATTCTCCGAGCATATCGTCACATCCTCCGCCACCGCGGCCTGTATGCGTCTGGTCAATTCGCGTTCGCCGTAATAGAAGGGTTCAGGCGATTTGTGCGAGTGATCTTATCGGAAACAGACCAGGCCGCCGTGTCCCATTTCGTCGAGGTAGACAATACGGGCGCCGAGGTCGGCCGTCAGGTACTTCTGACAGGTGACCATATAATCGATCCACTCTTCCATTCCCATGCAGGGCCGGTAGCCCAGGGTGTTGGCGTTGTCGGTAACGGTGCCCATACCGTCCAGCTCGGGGCGTTTCGCGCCATAGGGCTCGGCCTTGTCGTTGATGATCAGGGCGTTGGTGTACAGGCTGATGGCAATGCCCGCGTCCCGCGCCTTTTTGATGGACGCACGGAAATGGTCCTCACCGCCAACCCACCAGGTGGCATCCCTGCCGTATTGGCCGGAGTATCCGGCGTTTGGTTCGTCCTGTCCCTCGCGCACGTGCCAGGCATAGAAGGTCAGGGAGTTGGCATAGTCAAACGCCTTGCGGCCGGGTTCTGCACTGGCCATGAAATCCGCCTTGTCATCCGGGTTTGAATCGGGAACATGCCAGCTGTGAACGAACGAGTTCTTGTACCAGTCCTGGGCTGGCGGCTTCGGTTTGTACCAGGTGCGCACCCACTGCCTGTACAAGCGGAAACTCTCCCGCCAGTCCCCTGGCGAAATCGCCACGATACATGTCGGCAACGTCCAGGCCTCGCCGGCAGCGAGCCGCTTCTCGAGGAACTCTTGCCGGTACCAGCCGCCGCCTTCATCCTTGCCGACGTCGTACCAGCGAAACTGGCCGTCCAGGTCGTTGCTCAGCAGCGTCAGCGCGTACCCCGCTTCCGGGTTGAAGAACGAATCGACCTGCAGCGGGTGCTCGGCACCGTGTGTCCCGTAGAGGTTGGCCTGGTCATAGTGAATCATCGCGCCGCCGTCACGCGGAAAGAAGTACCAGGTGTCCGGCAGCGACCCCAGTGTGAGGCCTTCGAGGATCGGAAACCTGACGCGTCCCAGGAACGGTTTGTTGCCGGCATTCACCAGGGTCAGGCCGACGCCCATTTTACCGCCCGGGGCCGGATCCAAAGTAACGGTGCTCTCGAGGTGTATGCCACCGGCCTGGTACGCCAGGTCAATCGACACAGCATCTCCCGCGACAGTGGTATCGACGACCCGCCATTGATCTGAACCGATCCAGCCGTTACCATGGCGGACGGCGAACACCGGCGAGCGGTCGAGCCCGACGCTGCCGTACCGGGGCGAACCGAGACGATTCCACCGCAGCCCGTCGGCCAGCGTGATCTCGGCAGATATCTTCTCACTCGAGACGACCGCATGCTGTTCATCGACCTTGGCTTCGTCGATCCGATCCGTGGTCACCGGCTCCTCTATTTTCCCGACGGCCGGGTGCCACGCACAGCTTTCCTTGACGCTGGGCTCCGCAGCGATGAGCGCTTCCGTGTTGCAGCTCAGTGCCACCACGGCGAAGGAGCACTGGTTCACTTTGTCGTGCAGAACAAGCTGTTGCGGCTGCTTGCCCGGAACCGGGTGCAGCACGTACGGGGCCAGCCCGTTTTCCAGCCCGTATCGTCTGGTGGTCAGGTTGAAGGGAATCAGGTGATCGCTGGTGCCGTCGGCATAGACGATTTCAGCAGTGAACCGCTCACTCTGCGTGATCGGCCCGATCGGCGTTTGGGGCGGGCCGCTCCACCGGTCTGCGGCCGGAATCTTCGACCACAGCAGCAGGAAGAGTTCGCGGGCGTCGGGCGGAAGATCAATCTCAAGCGGTTCCTGGTCCTTCAGCAGAAATCCCGTTTCCGGAATATCAGCGACCTTGGAAACGCGAAACACGACCCCATTGGCGTTCACCAATGCATGTGCGAACACGTCGTTGATTTTATAGTCTTGCGGAACATCGAACGGATCTGCCTGCAACCGCGGCGGCAGGGCTGTCAAACCGCCGGCGCCGTCCTCCTGTGCCGGCTCGAAAGTGAAACCGCCCTCGTCGAGTTGCCAGGCCGGACTGCCGTCCCGTGACGTAATCTCGAGTGTGCGTATGTATTGATAGTTGCCGCCGCTGGCCTTCTCCTGCCCCATGTTCTTCAGGGTGACGGTGTGTTTGCCCGCGGCAACGAAACGATCGAAGACGGGGATCGTAGCGGGACCGTTTGTGGCCGCGAAGTTGTCGAATTCGACCAGCAGTTCACCGTCGAACAGAACATGCAGGTAGCTCCCATCGAAGGCCTGCACCAGCGAGACATCCAGCTTGTAACGACCGCCGGGCGCCGGAACGATGACATCAAAGACCAGCCGGGCGCCTGGCATGCCGCATTGCATGCACTTGATGCCGCTGATCATGCTGACGCTCCAGCTCTCCGACTGGCTGGCGAGCTTGGCATCGATCGTCTGTGTCGCGGCAGAGGCGCACCACATCGGAAACATCCACAGGGATGCACACGAAATCCATTTTTTCATCGCACTCTTCCGGAGTTTATCTTTGCCTGTCTTATCCCGCGTGCATCATCCGGTACAAGTCCGATTCTGTCGATTTGCCCTGCTGGATATGGTCTATCGACGCATACGGGAGTACAGTGTTTGTGGCTGATATTCACTATCCTAACCACCATAAACTATCCCTGTTCAGAGGCGAGATGCGACGCGAGCTTCCACGCTTTACGCTTATCGAATTGCTTGTGGTCATTGCGATCATTGCGATTCTTGCCTCGATGCTGCTGCCGTCGTTGACTATTGCCAGAGAGAACGGCCGGCGGGCTGTCTGCCAAAGCCAGCTGAAGCAGTTGTATCTGGGGTTATATATGTACAATGATGAGAACGGACGCCTGCCGCAGTACAAAAATGCCAGTGCGAACCGGTGGTGGGATCCGTTGGTGCTGGGTGAATATATGAACTATACCCCCCCGATGTACTTCGGCCTGACCTTCATGCGCTGTCCGACCGTTTCCGAGGGCAACTACTCATATGGCCTGAACTATTTCAATGTGTTCAGCTTTGATCACTGGCGCGGTGCCGGGCCAGGCGGTCTTCTCCACAACAGCCGAGCACTGGAACGCGTACCGGTAACAACCTACCTCGTCGCCGATGCATTGACCGACGCGATCTACACCCCGACGTACGGGACTTGGGCGCTCCAAGTCGA
>CAYWQM010000124.1:2079-11528 GCA_964460215.1 uncultured Lentisphaerales bacterium | reverse complement strand
ATGACCTGCACTGTCGGCGTCGTTTTTTCCTCATACACCGAGCAGTTGACAAACTCGATGCTGCCCGTCCCTTTGTCTGATGGCTTGTGCATATTGAGCACGACCGCAGTTCCCTGCGAGTTTATCCAGTTGCAGTTGACGAAACGGATTTTCAAGTTGCCGACCGATTCACCGTAAACATTGGCGCCGGCCTGTCCGGTGTTCTCGGACAGGCAGTTGATGAACTCGATCGTGCCCTCCGGGCCCCCATCGCCAGTCACACGCACACACATGCCGCAATCGCCGCCCGTATTGGGTTGACTCATCCGGGCGATACAGTTTTCAAAGCGAATCGAGATCGGCTCGCTCCCCTCGGTCCTGAAATCATGCGGACGAACAAACATACCGTGGCCGGCGTTGTTCTCGAACAGGCAGTTGCGGAAAACGCAATTGACCAATTTCTGTGTCGGGTTGTCCGGCTCGTAGTCGACACCCGCCGACGGTCCTGTACCTTCCGTCCCCGTGAAGATGCAATCCTCTATGAGCAGATTCTTGACGTCGGTCAGGCTGATCCCCTGCCGGTGGTTGTCATAGGCGACGCAATCACGGATCACAATGTCCTCAGAACCATGGGCCGAGCCCGATCCAAAATAGATTCCGTCCCCGCCGCTGCTTTCCATCCGTAACCCTTCGAGGAGAATCCGCCTGGCCCCCTCGCCTTTCACGACGTGTTTCCACTCCTCCTTTGGCGGATACGGCGGATTCCGGTAATCTTCTTTCCGCATCCGCAAAATGGTCCCGCTGCCGCGAATCGTGATATCCGACTGCTCGATGATGGAGAAGAGGCAATCCCACCGCTCCTTGAATTCCCCCTTCTTCGCCAGCACCATGACGCCCGGCTCGAAGACCAGCTCGAGATGACTGCGAAGCATGATCGGACGAACATTCCACGGCTCGCCCATGAATGGAACGATGACCTTCTTCGCCTTCGAATCGATGGCGCCTTGCAACGCGTCTGTGGCATCCTCGCTGTCGAAGCCCCACCACGACGCATTCGCTGTCGTCAGTTCACCGGCTGCGACCTGCGCGACGGCTTCCGAGTTCTTCCCCTTGCCGGGAACAGCCCAGCATGCAGCGGCCAGCATGATTCCGATGAGCGTTAGAATTGTCTTCATATTGTCTGTCTCCTGGAGGTTACGGGGTTTCCCGTTTTTATTGAAGCTCCCGCAGTTCATAGACGTGTGGTTCAAAAGAAGTGAACGCGTCCGTAAAGCTGTTTTCGTCGGGAATGATTTGCCTGTTCTCAAACAGAACCACGATATCCGTCAAAACGCGGGACGCGTGGCCAATTGAGATTCTCGCAGAGACTAAGCTATCTGAAGTATTGACGGCTGCCAAGTAGGTTTTATTCTCAAATATTCGCACGCAGAAATCAAGGGCGCCTGCCGGCTCGACAGCTATCTTTAATTCATCAGACGGTTTCTGCGCCGCTAATATCGGAAACAACACTTCCAGCTCCCGGGAAAGCCCGGTATACACCGACCAATGGCGGGTCAACTCCAGGCTGATGCCGCCATGCCCCATGTGAAAGACGATGCCGCCGGCACCATGCATCAGTGCGAGATAGGTGGCACCCCGGATTTCTTCCGCAGTCCTCGGGTAAGGCAGGGACGCCCCCAACCACAGCAGGAAGGGCTTCGCCGGCCCAAGCTCACTGCGCACCTCCTTCACGTCGTTGATCAGCTCCGGGATCAATTGCCGCATGTACGAGGATCCGGGGCAGGCAACTTCAATGATGTCAGCCGAGTCCTTGTACCGCGTCCAGTGCCCCTGATCAATCTGTACCGCAGTGAGGTGATTCGGATTGATGCTCTTGACAAAATCACTGATCCGGCGCAATGCATCAGCATTTTTCAAACGCACCTTTTGCGGCCCGGCCCGATACATCGGGAATTCGGCTTCATAGGCCATCCACCAGGAGAATACCAGGGGATTGTCTGCATGACCGGCAATCACATTGCGGAGATGCTCCCGGAATTCTTCTTCTTCAGGCAAGACCATCACCAGGGGACCGTCTGGCCGGGTCAACCCCGGAAACCCGAGGGACAGCCGCTCCAGAGGCCGCGACACAACCCCTTGCGAACCAAACCTGACATTGAAAGCATCCTGACAAAGCGGCGAAGTGGGTTTGCTGGCGAGAAACGGACAAAACGGTTGCTTGTCCAACAAGAGGATGCCGTCCGGCCGAATGCTGATTTCCGGTCTGGGCGATGGGAGTTTTGCCGGCGCGATCTTCCTCTTAAAAAACACGCGACGTACCGTATGCAGCCTCTCGCCTTCCTTGTCCCGCAGGTCAGCGACCATCAGGTATCGGCCGGAATCCAATTCTCCGATATCGAACGCGGCGACATGCGTTTCTCGGTGATCACCAAGCTGAATCTGCTTGACCGACAGAGGCTCACCATCGGGTTCCCGACGAATCCCGACATCGAAACGGTCTGCATTCTCAAGCTCCGCAGTCAAGGTGACCTGTGCCTGGTGAACCGACTCCGGGTAATAATAACGATCCATCGTCACGGCAGGAAGTGGCGGAAAAAGGAACGAACCCCAATACACCCAGGCAGTTCTATAGTCATATACCTCACCGCTTTCGGAATTGCTTACAGTCAACCCCATTTTAGGCCCTTTATGGGTGAGCGGCACATCGACGACACGCCGCTGGCGAGTGTCGTAACGGATGTAAATCTCTTTTTCCTCATTGGCAGCCAAACGAGTCACCACAGCCCGGGACATCGGCGCTGCCAACAGATCCGCACTGGCCCATTCCGTTTGGACAGCCAACGGTGTTTGCTTGCTGTTCCTCAGCTTGAGGCGCAAGCCCTCAGATGCCATATCCAGAATGGAATATGAAAAACCGGCCGGCGATCCGAAGTGCAGCTCGCCGAAGTTCCGTGGACGATTAAAGCCGCCCCGGATCATTGCCCAACTGCTATGCTCGCTTAAACCTTCCTCGTAATAATTACGGTTCAGATTGATGCCCCACACCACGCCACCTTCCGGGACGGCCGAAACAAGCGAGACAAACGGGATGCGCATCTCGGCAGTCCAATGATCTGCGAAGGCCTTGGTTCTTACTTCCCACTGCGGATTCCATTGCGCCTCACGGATGCCGTCATCCGGCTTGATGTAGCCCTCATAATGTGTCCCGGTGGAATTGACGACAAACTGGTAATAGGCCGTTCGGTCATGATTCGTATCAAGAAAAACCTCTACCGAACTATCTCCAAAAATTCCCTCATCATCGTTCGCGGTGGTTCTCGAGTTGACGGCGCTGGCGGCAGTCGTGTTGCAGCGGAAGGCGATGTAAATGGCGGTGTCGTCATAGGTGAGATACCCGGTTGTTTGCGCTCTGGGCCACTCACCGTAGTTCGTCACGAAACCAGAGGCCATCGTCGCGGTCTGCCAACAGCTGTCTAGGAGGGTGCCGTCGATGATCGGGGGAGTTGCGGTTGGGCCAATGCGTAAAAGCTTGTCCATTGATGCACCCGCCGGGGCTGCCGTAATCATGGCAAGGACAAGCTGTATACCGAAAATTTTGAAATTAGATCGCATGGAAATGTATCTATTGCCCCTGGCCAGGAACCGCATTTGCCCGGCATCCGAGCGCTGTCAGGCGAGCAATGAGCGTTGACACTGCCTTCATATCGACAATCTCCTGTTCCCCATGATCTTAATCTGCCCTACGCGTAATCCAAGGAAACAAGGGGGTGAAGGTAATGAAACGAACACACACCAGGAAGCGTTTTGCTGACAAAGCCGCTAACCAACATCTTCCAGCTCGGCCCAGCGCTCGTACAGCGTACCTGTCCGCTCCCGTGCCGTCTCCAATTCAGCAGTGAGTTCACTGGTCTGGTGCCCGTGATGCACGTGAAAGTCTGGCGAGGCAAACAGCGTTTCGAGCCGCTCCACTTCCGCCTCGGCCTCGAGAATTTCAGCCTCCATCGTCTTGAGTTCCTGCTGCTCCTTCCATGACAGCCGCCGCGGCTTCGATCGTGCTTCCGGGACCGGGGCTATTTCCGGCTCACCGAGTTCCGCAACCGGTGCCGTGACCTCCCGGCGTGCCAGGTAATCGTCGTAATTGCCATGGGTATACGTCACCACCCCATCGTCCTCGAACGCCAGCAGCCCAGTACAAATGCGATTGAGAAAATAACGATCGTGGCTGACGGCAACGACACATCCATCGAAATCGGCCAGCGCCTCCTCCAACACACGCAACGTCGGCAGGTCCAGATCATTCGTCGGTTCGTCGAGGATGAGAAAGTTGCCGCCGTCCTTGAGAATCTTGGCGATCAGCAGCCGGCTGCGCTCGCCGCCGGAGAGTTGGGCGACGCGCGTGTTCAACCGTTCATCGGTGAAGAGGAAGCGCTTGAGATAGCCGCGCAGGGTGGTTGAGGTGTCGCCCAGGCGGACATGATCACCCCCCTCCCCTACCGCCTCCATTGCAGTCTGCTCCTCGTCGAGCTGCACGCGTGCCTGATCAACGTAGTTGAAGCGTGTCAGGTCACCGACGGCCACCTCGCCCCGGCTTGGCGACAACTGCCCGAGCAGCACCTTGAGAAGCGTTGTCTTGCCGGCACCGTTGCGGCCGACAATACCGATTCGCATGCCCTTCTCGAAATCCAGCGACAACTCGCGCACCAGCTGTTGCCCGCCAAGCTCAATGCCGACATTGTCGAGCTCGACGATGCGGTTGCCAAGTTGCGGTGCCGGTGGGATCACCAGATCAACGTCGCGCTCGGCGACGTATTCGGCCTGCTCCGAGGCTTCCTCAAAACGATCAATGCGGCTTTTCTGCTTGGTCGTCCGGGCCTTTGGTCCGCGGCGGATCCAGTCCAGTTCACGACGCAGGAACTGCTGCCGCTTATGATCCTCGACCTGCGCCGCGGCATGTCGGGCCGCGCGAGCCTCCAGATACTCGGTGTAGTTTCCCTGGTAACCGTAGGACTGGCCACCGTCGAGATCGATGATCCTCGTTGCCAGTCGATCCAGAAAGAACCGGTCGTGCGTCACGAAGATACAGCTGCCCCGATAACCGCGTAGGAATTGCTCGAGCCACTCGATCGTCGGCGTGTCGAGATGATTCGTCGGCTCATCGAGCAGCAGCAGTTCGGGATGCGCGACCAGGGCACGGCACAGGGCCACCCGGCGGCGTTCGCCGCCGGACAACGTCCCGACCAGCCGGTCACCGGCCGGTACCGCCAGTGCCGATCTCACCTGCTCGACTCGCGTCGGCAGGTTCCACGCGTCGGGCGCGGTAATCTGCGCTTCGATCGCTACGGCCCGCTCCGACATCGGCGGCAACTGCTCGAACTCATCGAGCAGCGCCCTTAGATGAGCAATGCCATCGGCGATATTCTCCGCGATGGTGCGTTCCTCTTCCAGCTCGAAAGCCTGCGGCAGAAAGCCCATCAGCAAATCGCGGCGCGGCATGACACTTCCTTTCGTCGGTGACATCTCCCCGATCAACAACTTCAGCAGCGTCGATTTCCCGGCACCATTGCGGCCGACCAAGCCAACGGCCTCACGCCCGCGGCATGCGCCGGCCAACAGACCACCTGCAGCAGTCACAAACAGAGTTAGAAGCGCGTGGGCGTCCGGCATGATATAGTCTGAACATGATACGGACTCGTTTTTCTGCTGTTCTGTTGTTCGTCGTGATTATCGTATTCGGTCGGGGATTGGCGTATCCATTCCTGAGCGATTGGGATGACGGCGAGTACGTGCTCGGTGCAATCGACCGATTGTCTCCCGCAGTCGACAACGTGATTTACTGGTTCACCCATTTCCATGCCCACAACTACTACCCGCTGACGATGCTCTCGTACATGGTGGACTACAGGCTGTGGGGAACCAATCCGTTCGGCTACCACCTGCAAAGTCTCCTTTGGCATGTGGTCGCGTCGACGGCCCTCTATTCGGTCTTTCTGCGTTTACGAATTGCACCGACGATTGCGGCCATCGCAGTTCTGGTCTTCGCCATACATCCGCAACGGGTCGAGTCTGTCGTCTGGATCTCGGAACGCAAAGACGTGATGTGCACGGCGTTCTACCTGCTGGCGTTCGATCGTTACCTGGTCGGGCGGGAAGCCGGCAAGACGATGCACATCCTGCCGTACGTTCTTTGGGTTGCGGCGCTGCTCAGTAAGGCGATGGCTATCACGCTGCCGGCCGTTCTCGTGCTCTACGAGATGCATCGCAGCAGCCGCCCCGCCGAAATCATCCGATGCTGTTGGCCATATTGGCTGCCCGTCCCGATCATGGCGGCGGTTAGCATCGCGGCACAGGGCACGGCGATCGCCACGGTGTTCAGCTGGTCGCGGCGATTGACGGTCGTGCCGCACAACCTCATGTGGTACTTCGAAACCTTCCTTGCACCGACCAGTCTGTCCCCCTTGTACCCGCGCGTTGAATTCTCGAGTGTGCTGCTGATCAAGGCGTCTGTGGTAGGCTGCCTGCTGATCGGCTGCCTCCTATATCTGGCGCGCCGTCACAGCAACCTGCTGGCTCGAACAATCCTGCCTCTTGTTCTGGCTTATCTCTGTATCGGAGCACCGGTGATTGGCGTCTTTTCTCTTGGCGCGATCGATTATGCGGATCGTTACAGCTACCTGATGTCCACCGCAATCCTCCTGACAATTGCCGGTGCCTGCACGGCGATTCGTAAGATGGATATAACCACTGGCAACGCAACACGCCTGCGGACGATGATCTGCTCACCACGGATCCGGCGCTCTGCAACGGTGTTGTGCATAGCTTATGCTGCGTCGCTGGGCATCGCGACGTTGCTGTACATACCGACATTTCGCAGCAACCATGACCTGTGGCTTACAGCTGCACTGGGCGCGCAGCCGAATCCATATGCGCTCGGTGCACTGGCAGAGCAGGAGCTGATGCGTAAGAACTATCAACAGGTCATGCAGCTTGCCGACGAACTCGAATCAGCAGACAGCGGAGCACTTACCGAGGCCCACAAAGCCGCAAACTCTCTGAAGGCAAAATATCTGCGGGCGTCCGTCCTGCTGCGACTGCAGTATTTTGCGGAGGCCGCAGGACAATTCGAAGCATTGCAGCCGTATCTCGACATACCATCGACCGCGCCGCTTTTTCGTGGCAACGATGTCCGCGCGAAGCTGGGCGAATGCTATCGGGAACTGGACAGGTTCGCCGAAGCAACCGCGTTGTACGATGAAATCCTGCGCACGAATCCGTCGGCCGACGACTTTCTGAATCGCGGCGTCTGTTATTTCAATATGCAGCAATACGAAGCGGCGGCGGCGGACTTTCAATCGGCGCTGGCACTGGACCCGGATTACGCCCAGGCGGCTGGGTTACATGCGGCAGCGGTCGAGCGTTTGGACGAATCGCCTTGACAATTACTGTGAACTGGGGTTATGAACAACACAGCATCACGTTGACCGCTCGGAATTGGAGCAGAATATTGTCAGGAAAATCTCTTTATATTCGAGGTAAGGGCTATGGCTATGAGGGTGGGTTCTTTTGGGACTATTGGAATTTTGATGGCAGCCTGGAAGGTCCGTTAACTGTTACTTACGGTGATGAGGGTGGCGTTTGATTTGATGGGAAACTTATCGATGCGGTTATTGCTGAACATCACTGAGGGTATGCATTAGAATCACACCTCAATCTCTGCAAAAAAATCCTCAACGTCACGATGGGTATATATTTCTATCCAATATTCAACGTCTTCAGCGCTCTTTATGTCATTCCGATCCAATACCATATTTTGCCACTTATCATGATCTTCGGTGCCTTCTTCGGGAATATGGTTACCCAACCACTCTTGTATAATGCTATCTATAGCTGATAGGCAATCCTCTAATTGTTGCTTTGTTAATTCTCGGGGCATCTAAAACTAATCTCTGTTCCATGGATTTATATTTGACAACAAAACCACCATGCCTCCGTGGCACTGTCACTTCAGAGTCCAGCGGATGGACATGATGCCGCCGGCATCTTCGGCATACGCCAGATGCACGTACTTGTCGTTCTCGCGAATGTACTTCCTGTTGAGGTACCAGACCGTCACCATCTCCCCGGGTGCCAATTCCGTCGTCACGGGATAGCCGAAATCATGCTCGACCGGCAGCTCGTGCAGCGTCATCATATTCTCGTAGTCCCATGTCTCCCCTTCATCATATGAGATCCTCGCCCGGATGGTCGGGGGCCGGTCGCGATAACTGTACGAACAAAGAATTGCGCCGGAGCTGAGCTTCAGAAGATGCGGCGGATAGCCCCACACAGGAAGCTTCTCCGCGACCGACCAGGTACGTCCAAAATCGTTCGAGTTCGACTGATACATATACTGGTCTTCCCAGGGACAGCCCTCGGCCCGGAACAGTGCGACCAGGCGCCCGGGACTGGTCTCGACGAGGTGGTTCTCGATCAGCCAGGTCTCCTCCGGCAGGTCTGCTGTGCGCGGTATTTCTCCGACCACTTCCCAAGAGTCGCCTTGGTCACTCGATTCCCAAGCCACGATCGGTTCAGCCATCTCGACCAGACCTGTACCAATGTAAATTAAACGTCCGTCGGCTAGCGCCGCGGGCCCGGAATGCTGGCCAGTGGGTGTATCGACAGGAGGCCCCCAGGTCCGACCGCCATCTTCCGAGCGCATCAGCCAGGGACGCGGCAGGCCTTCCTCCGTCAGCCCCATGCGTTCGACGATACCTTGCCATTGGGACAACCACCGCTCGGGAACCACCCTGCCGGCGCAGAACTCACCGGATACGACATTCGGCACCCAGTCGGTGCTGCTGAAGGAGGTCAGAACAATCGTACCGTCCGGCATGGTGCGGAGGCTGGCGTCGCGGTCGTCCGTCTCGCTGTTGTACACCTCCTGCGGCAGGGTCCACGTCCTGCCGCCATCGGCCGAGCGCATCACCACAGTCCGGCTCTGCGGCCCGGTGTGGTAGATCCGTTCGGACGCCGAGACAACGATATCACCATCAGCGGTGCGCGTAATGCCCGGCCAGCCGTACATCTGGTCCGGCCGTGCCGCAACGACCCCGTGCTCAATATTGTGTGCAGTAAGTTTCATGATTTTCGCGATCGGTACAGTATCACATTTTTTCACTCATGATCGTCCGTAACCACATCTACACCGGCTGCACCCAAAGTTCCACTTCGTCGATCACGATCTCGCCGGATGCATCCGGATCCGCCTTGGTCAGCGTGATGGACAGCTGGTTTTCGCCGTAAGCGAGGGCATCGGCGGGCAGCGGGAACCAACGGATGTCCGGGAACGGCCGCTGGTATTTGATATCGGGCTTGCCGAACGGCCCCGGGGCTATAGTCGCGCCATTGAGCGGCACGTCGACGACGTCGTGCAGCGTCAGGCTGCCTCGCAACATCAAAGTGGCGACCTGTATCTGGTCGTTCTGTTCGAAGGC
>CAYWQM010000124.1:0-2069 GCA_964460215.1 uncultured Lentisphaerales bacterium | reverse complement strand
GCCCTTTTCAGACATTTTGTGTTGGCCGGCGCCGACTCTTGCGTTTGCGCTCGGCCGGGACCCGGCACGCGGCGCGCCCCGCACCTCGGCCGCGTCCCGCACCACGCGCTCCGTCAGGTCCGACTTGATCGAATCCGAGTCCCCGGGGGGCTCGAAGATATAGTGCCGATCGCCGCGGGCGGCGCGCGGCAAGTCACGCAGCTCGTAGAAGACCTGCAACGCCTGCGGATAATAGGGCGGCGGATACAGGCCGCCGACGAAATGGTTGTAGACAGAGAGGCAGTCGGCACCGCCGCCATAGAAGGTCTGGGCCAGCGCCCGATAATTCGAACGCGTCATGTTGGTCCTGCCCGTCACGAGGCGCTCGGCCGGGATTTGGTTGCGCCGACGGGCCTCAAAACTCGTCCATGGCGCCGTGCCCGGATAGAGCATGCAATCGCTCTTCCTTGTCAGCTCGCTGAAGTCCGCGTAACCGGCGTTGAAATTGCAATACATCGGGTCCATCGGACTGACATAGTCAATGAGGCCTTTGCTAATCCATGTCGGCACGTCGAGACCAAGGGACAAGTTCTCCTCCAGCTTAGCGTACACCCTGGCCCCCATCAACAGCTTCTTTCCCCGGGCCCGGCCTACCTCGTCCAGCATGTCGCGCAAACGCTGCACAAGCTCAGTCAGGCAATGCGCGCGGTCAGCTCCCTGAGATGGGGGAAAGTACATCGGCTCCCGAAAGGTCATCTCTATACCGTCGACATCGAAACTGTCGACAACCATTTCCATCGCCTCGAAGATGAACTGGCGCACCCCTTCGAATGAAAAGTCGAGCATCCGCTGGTCATCTTTTTCGAGAGTCGGGTCCAGCAGGAGCCACTCAGGGTGTGCATCCATAAAGGCGGCCCGCCTGGGGTAATGCTCGCCGGCGTGATTGTCGTTCATGCGAAAACCGGCGATGAATGTCATGTCCCGCTCATGACTGCGGTCGAGCAGCACCTGCAGGGGCTGCTCGCCGGCATCGAGCATGGTGAGGAACTTCGCGTGCTGCGGCCGCTGGTCGTATGGCATCTGTTCCGATCGCCAGTAGGCCGTAAACCCCTGGTTGAAGCAATCCTGCTGAAAAATATCCACGCCGCTGTCGGCGAGCATGTCCACCCACTGGCGCAGCGAATCAGCCGTCACCGGATCAGGCAGGAAGTTGGCAACGATACTGGATGGATCGCTGACGTACAGGATGCGATGCTCGCCGCGCGGTGTCAACGGGGAGTTGGATAGTGGATTTTGCATGGTGTCCGGAAGCTACTCCTGCTGTTGTGCTGTCATTGCCTCGGCCGACGCTGCCAACGTGGCCAGTCTATCCTTTCACGATCGATCGTGCCGGCTTCGAAGAGTTCGTAAAGGTGCACCCCGTACGGCTCGAAGGCGTCTTCGATGACGCCGCTCTTGACGTCGACCAGGCGGTTCTCCAAACGTACCGCGGCTTGCGTTGTCAGGCCACTTTCGGGAACCGGGACGGTAAACCGGGCGGTGACCGGTTCATTAAAACCGTTGACTGCGATCAGGAAATAACCGGCCTCGGTTTTCCGCAGCGATACGTGCAATGCGGTGTAGCCGAGGGCGCCGGGCTCCTTCGAGCCTTCGGTGATTTCAGTTTGGATTCCACCGATCTCGGGTGCCACGAGATAAGGGGTCAGCAGGTGCAATTCCGAAGTCAGGTCAGCCCACTGCGCCCAATACCCTGGTGAGTCGGTAACCCACCATTGGCCGTAGTGGAAAGCTTTATAGATGATCCCGTCGATGCCGTGGGCAATGGCCATGTAAGTCATGCAACGGACCTCGGCCATGGTCGGGTTACGCCCCCCGAGCGCCATCATCTGCAGCTCCATCCAGCTCAGCTTACCGCCGGCGCCCTCGACAACGTTATCGGAGTATCGCGCAACGAAGGCCAGCGGATGGTTGGGGACCGGACGAACCATGTCGTTGTGGATGTCCGCGACCACAGTGTAGCGTTGATGGTCGTTGAGATTTCCGTGCGCCAGTTCAACGTGTATCGGGCGGTGTGGATCGAGACGTCTGAT
>CAYWQM010000123.1:9315-11744 GCA_964460215.1 uncultured Lentisphaerales bacterium | reverse complement strand
GCACCCGCCCTTCGCCGTCGACCGTCGGCAACAGGCGCTGCGAAACAACTGCAATCAAGGTCGCCGCCAGCTGCGTGCGGATCTGTGACTGCTGATGCGCCGGAAAGGCGTCGATGATCCGGTCGACCGACTGCACCGCATCGTTGGTGTGCAGCGTTGCCAACACCAGATGCCCGGTCTCCGCCGCCGTCAATGCCGCCGAGATCGTTTCCGGATCGCGCATCTCACCGATCATGATGACGTCGGGGTCTTGGCGCAGGATGTATTTCAAGGCGTTGGTGAAGCTTTTCGTATCGGCGAACACCTCGCGTTGCTCAATGACCGCCTTGTCGTTGGAGTGGACATATTCGATCGGGTCTTCGACCGTGATGATATGGCAGGCGCGCGTCTTATTGATCAGGCTCAGCAGGCAGGCCATCGTCGTTGACTTGCCATGCCCGGTCGGACCAGTGATCAGCAGCAGGCCGTGGGCGCGGTTAGACAGTTCGGTGATCGCTTTCGGCAGATTAAGCTCCTGCGGCGTCGGGATCTTTTGGTTGATCACCCGCAAAGCCACCGATACCGTGCCTTTCTGATAAAACCCGTTGACCCGGAATCGGTGGTGATCGGGCGGCTGATCAACGCCCTCCTTAGATTTCGAAACGTCGACGCTCAGGGCGAAGTCGATCTCTTTCTCCAGTTCGAAATGTGTCCGTTGCGACGGCGACAACACGCTGAACAGGAGCTGCTTGGTCATGGTCGGAGACAGCGCCTCTGTGTTGGTCTCCATAAGCTCGCCATCAATACGCAGCAGCGGCGGTGATTTGGCGGTGAGCAGCAGATCACTGGCACCGTGACGCACTGCGGCGCGCAGCAGGCTCTTCATGCCGAAGCCGAGCGACTCTTCGGCATTCTCCAGTGTGCGAAAAGTTTCGATCCCGGTTTGCATGCCTTCGACAGCGAGCAGAAACTCATCACGATTGGTCGCGGCCGCGGCGCCGGTCTCGACAGTTATTTTTTCTGCCTCGACGAGATCCGCCAAGGCCCGGGTGAATGTCTGCATACCCTCGGATGCGCCGGTCTTGATCACCTGTTCCAGACCATCAAAGTCACGCTCGTGCACCAGCCGTCGGACCAAGGGTGTGGCCACGAGGATTTCCAGCGCCGGCACCACCCCGTTGCCATCGGCGCGCGGCAGCAGTCGCTGGGCCACGATACCCCGGAGCGCGAACCCGAGATCGAGGGCGATCTGATCGCGATGCTGATCCGGGAAATAGTTGATGATGCGCTCGAGAGTCTGCACGACATCGACGGTATGCATCGTCGAGATCACCAGATGGCCGGTCATCGCCGCCGACACCGCCGTAGAGATGGTGTCGAGGTCACGCATCTCGCCGATGACAATCACATCCGGACTCTGACGCACGATGTGGCGCAGGGATGTGAAGAAATCTGTCGTGTCCGTGCCGATCTCGCGCTGATTCACGACGCTCTGCAAATCCTGGTGTACAAACTCGATCGGATCTTCGACAGTGACGATGTGCCTGGCACTGCTCGAATTGATATGATGCAGCATCGCCGCCATCGTCGTCGATTTACCGCTGCCCGTGGAACCGGTGACCAGCACCAGGCCGCGCGGCGCTTCCGCCAGCGAGGTCAACACCGTCGGCAAGGCCAGCTCGGAAAACGACAACGCCCCCGACGGCACGCGCCGGACGACCATCGCCAGCTCGCCTTTCTGGTAGTATATGTTGAAACGGAAGCGGCTGTCTTCCAGCGAGACGCCAATATCCAGATCACGATTATTTTCCAGGCGCTCAACCGTTTCGGCCGGCAAATGTGACCCGAGAAACTTCCGGAATTGCTCGTCCGTGACCGTGCCGGGGTCCGCCTCGACCAGGCTGCGCATGATACGATAGTGCGGGCGCTTGTTGACAGAGACAAACAGGTCTGAGGCGTTGCGGTCTTCCATGGCACGCAGCAGTTCAACGATTTGCATGAATTAGGCTCCCGTTATTGCGGAAATAATTGCAGCTTCATAGCAGGTGGGCAGCGTTCACATCGTCCAGATAGTTCTCCAGCCGCCGCCTCGACGGCAGCCTCATCCGGCTGGTTCTCCTGCAACAGCTTGTGGACGAGCGAATACTGCTCCGGCGCGGGCTGTCCCGAATCACTGTAAAAGAGGTTGCTTAAGAAATTTATGACGGGTGCAACGATAAACGGGCACAGCATCGACGCACCGAGAAGGGCAAACGCCAAAGCCGCAATCACGCCGATCAAGCCACCGCCGGCCGTCATTGCAAAACCACCCAGTAAAAACGCGAGTCCGCAGATTAAGCGCAGGATTTTCATAGTTTCCCAATGGTCGTACGGCATTGATTTCCGTACGCACGTCCATTACGTTGGATGCCTTTTCCGCCTTAATCTATGTCATGTGCACACATATGACG
>CAYWQM010000123.1:5897-9305 GCA_964460215.1 uncultured Lentisphaerales bacterium | reverse complement strand
CAATGCCCCTCTTTCCTGAGTACTTTCAAGACTGGCTCTTCGATGCCCTGGCCCTGCAACCCGGCGACGAGCTCTGCGACGAGCTTCTGGAGCCATTGCATACGTTGCACCGAAGACTGATGGCCTCCGACGCGGCAACGGCCTATGCCGATGACCCGGCGGCAATGCGCAGCTACGCCAGCTTTTACATGCCAATAAACATGCCGAAGCTCTGGCGCATGCTCGACCGTTGCGGCGATGCACTGACAACCGCACTGGCAAACGGGCCGGTTACAGTGACCGAGCTCGGCTGCGGTCCAGGCACCTTTCTATGGGCACTGCTCTTTTATCTGCGCCACCACCGCCCCGACCTGCTGCCCAACATTGGGAAACTCACTGGCGTGGACCGTTCGCCGGTCGCTTTGGAACTTGCCGGGAAATTTTCTGAAAGCATCCGGCGCGACCCGCTGCTGGCAAAGGTTCCGTGCGAATTCGTTCAGGGCGACTGGCGTGAACACAGCGGCGACGCCGGCATCGTCATTGCCGGCAACGTCCTGAACGAGGCCGATGATACGGCGATCACCTTCGGCACCCCGGCAGAGCAACTGCTCATCATAATCGAACCCGGCACCGCCGCCGTGTTCCAGCAGATTCTGCCCTTGCGTCAGCAGCTCATCGACACCGGGTTCCAGATCAACTTTCCATGCCCCAGCCAGCACGCCTGCCCGCTGGCTGCCGACAACTGGTGTCACTTTCATATCAACCGTTTCGAGTTGCCGTTCATCCAGCGCATGGCCAACCGCCTGCACCGGCAGAATGCCCGTCATCATTTCATCGGCTTCGTCTTCTCCGGCACAACCACCAATGCGGAGAACCAATGGCGCGTGCTGTCGCGCCTGCGGCGTGTCCACCGCAGCGGCATCCGGTACATCTGCGACGGCCGACACGTCGTCGAGGCCGTGCTCGGCCGGCGCGACAAGGCGACCGGCAACGCTGCATTTGCAAAGGCGGCGGCAGGCGACCTAATTCTTATGGACGGACCCCGCGACGCCGCTACATTTGCGCAGTCAAAGCACATCCGCAACACCGACCGTATCGACATCGTCGATTGAGCCGCTCATGACGACTGCCACCAATCCAAGCAACGCCGGCTTTTGGGCCGGGCGCGACCGGCCGAGCATGGCCATGGCCCCGCTCGCCGGCGTCACCGACGCTGCATTCCGCCCGCTCATCGCCAAATACGGCAAGCCGGACATACTGTTCACGGAGTTCGTCTCCTGCGACGGCCTGTGCTCGCCGGGGCGCGAAAAGCTTTTGCCGGACTTCTGGTACGACGAGAGCGAGCGGCCCATCGTCGCCCAGATTTTCGGGTCGCGCCCCGAGAATTTTCTCAAAACCGCACAGCTGGTCAAAGAGCTCGGCTTCGACGGTGTCGACATCAACACCGGCTGCCCGGACAAAAACGTCGAAAAGCAGGGTGCCGGCTCGGCTTTGATCAAGAACCCGAGCCTGATGAAGGAAATTATCCGAGCCACCATCGAAGGCGCCGGCGGCCTACCGGTTTCCGTCAAGACACGGCTGGGCTACAGCACCAATATCATCTGCGAATGGCTGGCACATCTGCTGGAGGAAAGCCCTGCGGCGGTTACCGTCCACGCCCGCACCCGGGCCGAGATGTCGAAGGTGCCGGCACGCTGGGACGCCATCGCCGAAGCGGTCAATGTCAAGCGAGAGATGCAGTCACAGACACTGATCCTCGGCAATGGCGACGTCAAATCTCTCGAGGATGCTCGTCGGCTGGCAGGGGAAACCGGCGCCGATGGCGTCATGATCGGCCGCGGCATTTTCGGCAACCCGTGGCTGTTCAATCCCGACATCCTGGCCGATGACATCACACCGGCGCTGCGGCTGGAGGTCATGCTCGAGCATTGCCGACAGTTCGAGGAGAAGTTCGCCGGGCTCAAGCGTTTCGAGGTGCTGCGACGCCATTTCAAATGGTACGTCCAGGGCTTCGACAGCGCCAAATCGCTGCGCATGGCGCTGATGGAAACAAAAAATGCCGACGACGTCGCAGCAGTGATCGAGGACTATGCCGGCGGAGAATCGCTCACCACTTCCGGCGAATCGGCAGACCGTCCCTGATCAACTCGTCCTTGATCTGTGCGATAGTGAATTCGCCCGTGTGGATCATGCTCGCAACGATCGCCGCATCGGCGTGCGCCTGCTTGAAGACATCGGACAGATGCTGACAGGTGCCGGCACCGCCGGACGCCACTACGGGCACACTCACATGGGTGGCAATCAGCTTTGTCAGGTTCAGCTCGAACCCCTCTCGCGTGCCATCGGCATCTACCGAGTTGACAACGATCTCGCCGACACCCAGGTCTTCCGCGCGTTTCGCCCACTCGAGTGCGTCCATGCCGGTGTGCTCGCGGAAGCCGCGCGTCGTGATCTCATAGCCGCTCGGGCACTTCTCGGTGTCCGGCGTGCGCACCGGATCCATGCCCAGCACGATGCACTGTGCCCCGAACGCCCTGGAACCGTCGCCAATAATTTGCGGCGTGCGCACAGCCAGGGAATTGACCGATACTTTCTCAGCGCCGGCAAGCAGGACGCGGTACATGTCGTCCAGGTTCGAAATGCCACCACCGACGGAAAATGGGATGCGGATCGACTTCGCCACGTCCGAAACCATGTCGATATCGATCGGCCGGCGCTCGGCCGAGGCCGTAATGTCATAGAATACCAGCTCGTCACAACCGCCGTCGCTGTAAGCCACCGCCATCTCGATGGGGTCGCCCAGGTCAACGTTGTTCTGGAACTTCACACCTTTGGTGACCACGCGATTACGCACGTCCAGGCACGGAATGATTCGCTTCGTCAGCATCAGACACGCCCGTCCCAGGAAGTGAAGTTGCGCAGAAGCTGCAGCCCGATCCGGCCGGAGCGTTCCGGGTGAAACTGTGTCGCCGCCATGTTGCCGCGGCCGACAATGCAGGCAAAGCATGCATCCGCATACTCTGTTTCCGCAAGAATAAAGGAGGCGTCGGACGGGGCCGGATAGTAGCTGTGCACAAAATAAAATTCACTGTCGTTCTCGATGCCGTCGAACAACGGGTGGTCGACTTTGAACCCGACCGTGTTCCAGCCGATCTGCGGGATCTTGCACAGCGGGTCGGGCGGGTGGAATCGCTTCACTTCGCCGGGCACCAGGCCGAGGCAGGCAACACCGCCGTCTTCCTCGGAAGAATCGAAAAGGATCTGCGTCCCCACGCAAATGCCGAGAAACGGCGTGCCGGCAACGACGACATCGGTCATGATGAAGGGTCCGAAGCAATGCAGGATGAAGAAGCATGGCAAGATGCGAAAGAAGAAGCACAAGAAGGGCAAGCAGGGCCAGAAGAAGAGTGGGACGATGATGAAGGCGCC
>CAYWQM010000123.1:0-5887 GCA_964460215.1 uncultured Lentisphaerales bacterium | reverse complement strand
GCAAATGCCGAGAAACGGCGTGCCGGCATCGACGACATCGGTCAACACCGTTGCCAGCCCCATCTCGTTGAGGTGCATCATCGCGGCGCCAGCGGCGCCGACGCCCGGAAACACGACCCGCTCGGCAGCGCGGATGAGCTCGGGATCACTGGTGATCACCGCTTCGGTGTCCAGCGCTTCGAACGCCAGGCGCACGCTGGTGAGGTTGCCGGCTTTGTAGTCAACGATTGCGATCATCGGTCAGACTGGTTGCGTGAATGGTTGCGCGAGTGTGTACACTATGCGAAGTACGGCCGGCTGCAAATCCCGTTGCAAGCTTGGCAACGTGATAACGGGACAAGGCCGCACGGCCACTGCGCCAGGGATTTTCCCCTTGACCTGTTGGTTTTTTTGTCGCAAGCCCTTCGAACACTTCCGCTCTACTCCTCATCATTTTCTCGGGTAGCCGGGTAATTGAGAGGCTTGATGAACAGCAGGAGCAAAGCCACGCTCTCCGAGCGTGACTATTGAATGTTAGATCTTATATTGCCCCCCCCACACACAAACAATTCATGGCATGGCCCTGTCAGCGGGCCACGCCATTATTTGTCAGGGTAGCAAAGGAGCTGAGAGTTGCACATTACATTCAAGAAAAAAACGGTCTGGCGAGCGACCTGTCTGCTCGCTTTGATACTCGCTACACAAAACGTACCTGGACAGCAAGCACTGGACATGGCGGGCGCAGCGGCCGAAGCCGAGGGATGGAAGCTTCAGTTTTCGGATGACTTCAACCGCACCGGGCTCGGAGACAACTGGCGGACCGTGCGGGGCGACTGGACGATCGAGAACAAGATGCTCAGTGCGGCCGCTTCTGCCCACATCGTCTCCAACTGGCTCTTTACCGGCGACGTCCGGCTGGAATACGAAGCGGTCACCGACTCAACCAAACCCTGCGATTTGAGTGGTGTGTTGAACGCTGAGTTGGGGCAGGAATCGAGCGGCTATTATTTCGGTTTCGGCGGACAGCGCAACAAGTTGTCGTTTCTGATCGCGCGTCAGGACATCGTGGGGCGCGCCAATGTGCTTATTGTGCCGGGCAAACGTCACCACGTCATCTGCCAGCGCGAGGGGAAGAACATCACCTTCACCGTTGACGGCAAGGTCATCGTTTCCTACGTTCACGACAAGCCCATTACGAAACCCGGCTTCGATCGGGTCGGGATGTCGGTCTATGCACCCGGGCGGTTTGACAATGTCCGCATCTATACGAAGAACGATGGCAAAGCCACGCTGCCGAAGACGACTGAACGCAAGGTACAGTTCTATGAGGTCACCGGCTTTGAAGTCGAGGACCCGCTGTTTGAAGCGCTGTTCAGCGAAAAGTCGACGCCGGGGATCTTCCCGCCATATGGCCTCAAGTACGATGGCCGGAAGAACGACAGGGGGGCAAACAGTCCCCCGAAACTTCGGTTTGCAGGCAAGCGCTTCGGCAAACGCTTTGTTCTCGGCGAAGCACTTGATGAGGCGGCAGCCAACAACATCCCGTGCTACGGGCACCGGGACGAGCCGGCATACAAGAAACGCGGAATCCTCACCTATAGCGAAGCTGTAGACGTACCCCGCGGCAGACCGCTGATCTGCCTGCCGGACAAAGATCTGCCGCCGGTCCACATCGGCAGCGGCTGGATTCTCGACCCACGGTACCTGAAGGAAATGAGCCGCCAGGTCGAGGAACGCGCCCGCAACCACGAACACGATTTCGTCCGTCACTTCGACGAACTCTGGACCGCCTGGGCAAATCGCCCAATCCCACGAGACAAGTGGTACAAGGAAGTTGAAGAGGCGGACAAGATAATCCGCCGCGACTACGGCTTCGGCAAGTACGGCATGCCTGAATCATACGCGGACGGTGACCCGTTCGATCGCATCGCCTACGCCCGTTGGGCCTGGGACCGGCTGACGGAATCTTTCGTCGAGGGGTATGAGGCAGCGAAACAGATCAATCCGGACGTGCAGATTATGGGCCCGACCCATGGCAGCACGGCGACGTCCGGAGACATCGAGGCGTGGGCCGCCGGATTTGATATTTACGGCGGCCAGGTCGTCGGAGGCCAGACCGATACCCTCTTCGACTGGGTTCGTCCCGGCGGCACCACCAAGCTCTACGTCGACCTGTCCAGCAAACCGATCTGGATGATGATGCACATGGCAAAACGCCAGATGCCGGTGCGCGATCCGGAGTATATCCGGGAGTGCTTCAGCCAGATCTTCCGCAATGGCGGAGAAAGCCTGCACCTGATGAACAGTGCATTTTTCGAGGCGGAGCTGGCGGACGGGATGTATACCGAGCCGTTCAAATGGAACGCGATGCTCGAATTGTCGCAGGTCATTCGTAAGATGAAACTGCCGAAGATGCCGGAAACCGCGGACTCCGCAATCCTCTTTTCCTCGATCACTACGGTCACCGACCAGTGGGGCGGATTGTCGGGCGACAACGACCGGCATCTCACAGCCTACGCAGCGCTGGGGCCGTGCCTGGAGAACTGGTTCCACTTCGTCAGCGACCGCCAGATCGTTCGGGAAACGCGTGACCTGAGCGACTACAAGACAGCTGTCGTTCCATGGGCGACGTACGAATACCCGGAACTCCTCGACAAGTTCAAGGCGTACGCCCGCGCCGGCGGCGTGCTCATCGTGACGGACCCCGAGGCGTTCACCTGGAACATCAACGGCGAAAAGTTCGGCGCGGCGTGGGAGGCGCTTTCCGGGGTTCGCAGAATCGAGCCGCGCAAGGACGAAGCTGTTATGACAGTCAAGGCCAGCGAGCATCTCGATCTGCCCGACGGCTTCGGACTCTCGGCACTGGTGCCCGGTCAGCGTGTCGAGCTGGTCAACGATACGGTGGTGACGATCGCGACATTCCCCAACGGCGACCCGGCAATCACCATGCACCCCTACGGCGAAGGCAAAGTTTATTACTTTGCCGCGGACCCGTTCTATGCGGTGTATGAGCATCCGCAGAAGCGTTCGACCGTCGCTCAGGGTTCACCGGTCGTGCAGTTTATCGGCGCGATCCAGGCATCAGCCGGCGTCAAGACAGGCCACGATATCTGGCGCTTCAAGCTGCCGCCGTACAAGACGGACATCTATCGCAAGGAGTCGGGTATGTGCCTGACCAACAATTACGTCTATGACGTCAATGGGTCGCTGTTGGAGCCGAACAATCGCGACTTGAAGGGCACGTATTCCTACAGCCGTGCCCCGGACGCCATGGCTGACGTGGCCGCGGCGAATGTGCCGTTCAAGACGGGACACCTGACCAATCGCCTGGCCGCGTTCGAGACGCGCAACAAGTACAAACGCTCGACGCTTGCCCACATCGAAGCGGAAACGCCCAAATGGGTCGTCGCCTGGAAGGATCCGGCGCCCATCGGGATTACATTCGATCTGAAATCGGATCAACCGCTGATCCAGTGCCGACTGGTATTCTCAGGCACGATGCCGTCACTTACTGTCAGCGGCAGCAAGGACGGGACGCAGTGGCTGCGGCTCGCTTCCACAGCCGAAGAAGTCGCGGGTATCGAAGTGAAGACAGCCCGGCTTTACCTGAACGACGCGGACCGCTCCGGGAAAGGTAAGAATGTCGATAGTGCCAGGGACGGCAGCTACCGTTACGTTCGGTTCGATTTCACCGCTCGGAAGGCCCCGGCGGCCTTTGAGTTGTGTGAAGTTGATATCTGGGGCAACTAGATTGTAGGGAGAGGGGATCTGATGGCAAAGATACGGGTGGGAATCATACGTTGCGATCTCCATGCCATCTACTACGGCTGCCTCTTCCAGAAACACGACCCCCTCCTTCTGCGGGAGCCGGAGTTGGGGCGCGGCAGTTATTTCTACCACTACACGCAGTACAACAACACGAAAGAGATGACGGTGCCGAAGGTCGCCGGCCTCGAGATTGCGAAGGTCTGGGATGCGGATCGCCGGCGGGCAGAGAACCTGTCGCGCATTTTCTACGACAAACCTGAGGTCTGTGACACCTTTGAGGAAATCTCCGACGATGTCGACCTTGTCTTCATTGCCGACTGTGATGGCGATGGTACTGATCACCTGACGCTGGCGACGCCGGGGCTCCGGAAGAAAACGCCGACCTTCGTGGACAAACCCTTTGCCTACGATGTCAAGGATGCGGTCGCACTGGTCAAGCTCGCCAAGCGATACGGGACGCCGCTGATGTCGCTTTCGATATTGAGAGAGGTTCCGCACTTCTCCCGCTTCAGGGACCGCTTCCAGGAGCTCGACGAGCCGGAGTTCGGTATCGTCAAAGGTGGATTGACGACGATGGCCGGGCACATTCATGCCATCAGCCTGGCTCAACACCTGTTTGGCTCGGGGGTGGAGACCGTGTCGTGCATGGGACAGACGCCACTGGCCTATGTTCACCTCGACTTCGGCGGGAAGGCACACCGGCCGCACGCCGGCGTCGTGCTCAACTGCGCCTGCGGCGGGACGCCTCACTGCGCCATGTATGCCAGTGCCTACAGTGGGCGCGGGGCCGTGCATTCGCCGGCCATCGGCGATTTCGAGTTCCCCTACGGTGCGGCAAATATCCTGGAGAAAATCAAGAAGATGGTCCGCACCGGGAAACCCCAGGCTTGCCACGACGAAATGGTGGAGTGCATAGCCATCGCGACCGCGGCACGGCTGGCCCAGAAGAGGGGCAAGCCGGTGCGGCTGACGGATGTGCATGGCAAGAAGACAAGGTGACTGTTGACCAGCCCTGGGATAAACGCTGAAAAGTATAATCTCCCCCGCCGAGCTTCTCTCGGTGGTGAAAAAACTCTGAACAATCCAATCGTATCCTGCATCGACCCGGCACAAACGGGCTGAATATTTCGCCTGTTCCGGATAAAACTATGGAGTGATGCAATGACCAGACAATATGTACCCAATGCCTGGCCGCTCGGGAGCACCCACCACGTTGCACAACAACGTCCGGAAGCGGCCGATTCGAACCCGGGGACCGCGGCGCAGCCGTTCAAGACGATCTCGGCAGCGGCGAAAGTGGTGCAGCCGTACGACACGATCCTGATTGATGAGGGGATCTATCGCGAGCAGGTGCCCATTGTGCGCGAAGGCAACCGAAACATCTCGGGCAGTTGGATTGTGTTCGCCGCAGTGACGGGCAAAGAAGTATACCTGAAAGGGTCGGATGTCTTCGATCCCGAGTGGCAGGAGATTGGACCGGCTGTCTTTAAGGCTCCGCTGCCGAAATCCCTTTTCGAAAAGAACGCCTATAATCCTTATGAAATGACGTGCACTCCCGCGCCCTGCCCCGTCAATTATGAGTTCGACCGGGGCGGCTATGATCCCGGTGAGCCGATAGGCCCGACGCAGGTCCGGCCGGCAACCGACCCCGTACTGCCTGAGACGCTGGGACAGATTTACGTCGACAATGAGGCACTGCAACAGTTGGACAGCCTCGAGGCGGTGCACACTGTCCCCGGCTCGTTTGTGGTCTCAGCGGACGGTAAGGAAATTATCTGTCACTTTGCCGGCGGGAAGGCGCCGGAAGATGAGCTCGTGGAGCTCACCGTGCGAGAGCGCTGTTTCAAGCCCGAGTTTCCGGTTCACTGGGCAGGGCTGATGATCCGGACCCTGGGTATGGCAATTGAACATGCAGCCGAGCCGGGTGCGTTCTCCCGCTGCCGACCGTTGTACATTCGCCGTAATGCGCATTCGGGGATCGCGGTGCGTAAGACCTTTCACGCGCAGTGCAGTGTCAGCGGCGGTTATGTAACGGCCAGCAATTATTCCTATCTCGGCCCCAGCGAACCGACTATTATTTCGACGATCCTTGACGGCACCACGCAATGTCAACCGAATGACAGGCCCGTGAATGTTGTCG
>CAYWQM010000122.1:7535-11984 GCA_964460215.1 uncultured Lentisphaerales bacterium | reverse complement strand
CGGCGACACCGGCGAGTTGCGGTTGATCGAGCCGTCATCGGCGGGGTACAAGGAGTTGGCGCGTGCCAAGGTGCTGGAGGCACCCGGCAAAGAAGTCTGGGCGCCAATGGCGCTGAGCAACGGGCGCTTGCTTGTGCGCGACCACGCGCAGCTTAAATGCCTCGATGTGCGGGAACGTTGACCAAATAATTGTAACCCGGGGACACCTCATGAAACGCTACAGCTTCGTGCTCAAGGTCAAGAAAGAAAGAATCGCGGAGTACAAAGAGACGCACCGTGAGGTCTGGCCGGAGATGCTCGAGGCGTTGAAGCGCAACGGCATACACAATCACTCGTTGTTCCTGCGCGAGGACGGGCTGCTGTTCGGTTATATGGAGACGTCGGTGGAGCCGCGGGCGGCGATGGCCGGGATGCACGAGGAAGCAATTAACGTGCGGTGGCAGCAGTACATGGCGCCTTTCTTCGAGAGTGTCTCCGGTGAGCGCCCCGACGACATGCTGGTCGAGCTCGAGGAAGTGTTTCACATGGCGTGATGCGTCGCCTGCCAAACAGATCTGCGCGGCCGTTCAGTCTTCGAGCAGCCTTCGACGGTCGCAGAGAGTCGCCGCGATCGTTTTAAGCAAGAGCTGCCGTTATGCCGTTCTACTTTCCCTCGAGCCACAGATCGTAGAGGAATGAGTCCGGGATCTTGATCTTGTCGAAGGTGATGGCTTCGTCCTCGGCGACGTCGGCGAGCAATTCGGCACCGGCGCTCAGACCTATGGGCACGAGATTTTCAGCCGCGGCCACGGCTGTGCGCTCGATCAGGCCGTAACTGGCGAAACCGCCTTCGCCGTCGAGAATGTCACCGGCTGCGAGCGGCTTCTTGGCGTGGGTGACGACGTCCGAGGTCTTGGTCATCGCGGTTCCGGAGCCCAGGCCGGTGACCATCATGCGGACAACGGACAGCGGCATCTCGTGGCCGATCAGGTGGTAAGGACGATAGATCAGGGTGTATCGGCTGCGTTCGCCGATGTGCGCCCCGATGATCATGCCGTAGGATGCCAGCGACTCGATGCAGTATTGCGACGGCGCCTCGATCACTGCGAACAGGCCGCCGCGCAGGTTGCGCTCGACCTCGTTCTCGTTCTCGTCGATCGAGCTGATCGCCTCGACGACGCCTTCCCGGCTGAGTATACCGCCCTTCTCCTGTGAGCACAGCACGTTCGGCAGGTCGCGCAGATCGACGGAGGCGAAGTGCAGACCGCGGACGTCCGGCACCAGGCCGGTGGCGTTGGACAGCGCGGTCATCTCGATGCAGTGCTTGGTGCCGTCGAGGAAGGAGCCGAACATCTGGGCGTTGTAGTCGTCGCCGGTGAAACCGTATTTCTCCGCGACGTCATCCGGATTGTACTTGCGAAAGGCCGGCAGGAAACGTGTGCCCTTGCCGGCTGCAACTACTCTGAAGCCGAGGGTGCGCGCCCAGTCCCACAACTCGTAGGCAACGGCCGGCTCATCGCCGAAGGCCATGCTGTACATGACGCCGGCGGCATCGGCTTTCTTCTTCAGCACGTGGCCGATCACGACGTCTGCCTCGACGGTCACCATGACGACGTGCTTGTTCGCCTCGATAGCCTTGTGGGCGTGCAGCGTGCCGGCCTCGACATTGCCGGTTGCCTCGATGACAACGTCGATGTCGCTGGTGACCAGTGCGTCTATACTCGAGGTCAGCGCCGGTGTATCGGCGCGAATGGCGTCGTTGATCTCACCGTCGCTGCTGCATTCCCGGATCGCCTCGATCTCGATGCCGCCGAGCCGCAACGCGTTGCGACCGCGCTCGGGATCGAGCTCGCCGACGACAGCGGCACGTATGCCGGTCATCCGGCAGATCTGCGAGATGATCTGGGTGCCGAATGTGCCGGCACCGATGACCGCGACGCGAATCGGTCGCCCGTCCGCCTCGCGTGCCTGCAATGCATGGTACATCATGGGAAAACTTTCCCTATATCCGATAGAACTTTTGGGCGTTGTCGCGGTACAGTTTTTTCAGTTCATCATCACTGCAGCCGGCGACGGCCCAGTCGAGGGTTTCGACGAAGCGCGGGTACGTCGTTGCGAGGGAGGCGACGAACCAGTCGCCGCCGTACACGACGCGATCGAAGCCGAAACACTCGATGACGTGGTCGAAGTACGGCCGCAGATCGTCGCGGGTCCAGTTTTCCATGTCGGCTTCGGTTGTCATGCCGGAGATCTTGCACATGACGTTCGGCAGGGCCGCCAGGTCCTTGAGGTCCGATTTCCACGGCTCGAGCAGGCCGTCCTTGATGCCGGGCTTGCCGATGTGATCGAGGATGAACTGCACGTCCGGGCACTGCTGGACCATTTTTACGACATTCGCCAGGTGTTGGTGGAAGATGCAGATATCGAAAGGTATTCCGAAATCCGGCAATTGCCGGACACCTTCGATGAAGGAGGTGGCGAGGCAGAAGTCGACGTCTTCGTCCTGGAGCAGGCGGCGGACGCCCTTGATCAGGGGATTGTTTGCCAGGTTCTCGAGCTCCGGGCGGATCGCTGCACCTTGTTCGAGGGGTGCTTGTGCGACCATGCCCTTGAGGCGGGGCTCAGTCTCGGCGACTTCACAGACGAAGTCGATTTCCTCCTGGCGATCGTTGACGTAGGGGTCCACTTCCATGAATACCATGGCTTCAACCTCGACGTCGCCGCAGGCTTCGCGATAGTCGTCGATTGTGAATGGTCGGTTCAGGACCGGCGCGCTTTTGATCCATGGATACGAGATGCGGGCCGGGTCGCTCAGGTGCAGATGCGTGTCGATAATAGGAAAGCCAGGCATGATCAGAGTCCTTCTTTGCGGGGTGGAAAATCAGTGGCCATACGATATGGCGAGCGGTGGATGAAAACAAGGAGTGGGTAGACGTGTCGAGGTGAAAAGACGTGCGGCTATCCGGCCTGTCAAATTCAATGTGATAGAGTTCTAATCACAAGGTGCCGCGGTGATCCGCATCTCCCTCACAAACTGCAGTTCTACCGGTCCGAGCAGTCCCGAAACGGTCTGACTTTCGAACACATACGTGGACGGTGTGTTCATGTCGACCGGCTGGGTCTTATAAAAAAATGTTATTCATCCACGTACGTATACGGTGCTGCGATCGTGAGGGATAAGCTGCTCGCAGCCAGTGGCGGTGACCAGCATGGTTTGTTCGTACTGCGTCGAGCCGTGGCCGGACTGGAGGATGCCGACCTCGAGGTTGACTACCATGTTCTCCTCGAGCGGTATGTCCGAGGGCAGATCAATGCAATCGTCCTTGATCCGCAGGCCGTTATCGGGGACGATGATCGGGTAGTCACGAATCTCCAGACCAAGTCCGTGGCCATGGGGAAACTCCGTGATGCCTTTTTCCGCTAAAGACGCGTGCATGGCGTTGGCCACGTTCGACGACTTGGCGCCGGGCCGCACAGCTTCTACTGCCGCACCCTGACAATCACAAAGAGCCTGATACTCCTGCGTCACGTCGGCGGACACTGAACCTATACACAACGTCAGGCCGGTGTCCGAGAAGTACCCGTTGTAAATAACACCGAAATCGATGAAGTGATAGGAGCCTTCCTCGAACGTGTATGGGGCGCGCGTGGCGATGCCGTTGCCACGGATGCTGTAGGCGTAATGATCGAAATCCGCACCGTGTGCCGAGATCCGTTCGCGATAGGACTGGACGATCTCTGCGATGTCAACGCCGGGCTTGGCCAGGTCCAGCACCGCCATGCCGGCGTCTTCGCTGATCTGCGCGGCGGTCCGCAGCAGGTCGATCTCCTCTTCCGACTTGACCATGCGAATGATCCGCAGAAGGTTCGTGCAGTCCTTGAATTGGGCGTCCGGCAATTGGCGGCGGAGCTCTTCGTTCGCTTCCGGGCGCAGGTTTGTCATCTCGATGCCGATGCAACCGTCCGTCAAGCCATTGGTCTTCAACCAGGCGACCAGCGCGTCGGTGGCGGATTCCTTGTCGACCGACACCCGTAGACTTTCATACAGCCGCTGGTCGAATTCGAACCGTGCGCCGGCGCCGGTAGAGAGGTCGGAGGAGGAGGCACCGAAAGAACACAGGTCGTCGCCCCAGACATCCGACGAGTAGACCGCCAAGACCGGATCGAGCACCAGGCAGGATCTGCCGCTGACGGAGCAACCGCCGTATATCGTTCCGAGTTGATCGGAAGCACCGGGCGACATCATGTAATCCTTGAACAGCGGATCGATCCAGCAGGTGTAGTCAGTTAAGTAGGTGACATTGGCCGGTGACGTTGCGATCAGTGCGTCGACACCGCAGTCGTTCATCCATTGCAGGGCGCGGGCTTTGTTGAAATACATGCAGTCACTCCAGGGGCTGTTTCTTCAGTAACTCACCGTACCCTGCAAAGTGTCGGCGTCAAGAATAGTATCCCGCTTGGCAGCGCCGA
>CAYWQM010000122.1:266-7525 GCA_964460215.1 uncultured Lentisphaerales bacterium | reverse complement strand
TGATAGACCTGCCGAAGTTCCCGATTCTGCTTGAGTTTCGAAGCTGTGATCGACTGCTATTGCGTTGCGGGACCGTCCTGCCGGCGTGATTGTGCTCTTGGCGCTCACGCGTTACCTTGACTGCTGCGTCATTTCCTTGCTGAACACCGAACACCGAACACCGGAGACTTCCCATGCACATAGCCGTCATCGGCGGTACCCGCCATATTGGGCCGCACATCATCAATTGCCTTCTCGAAGCCGGCCATGAGATCAGCGTTTACAACCGTGGCCAGACAAGCACGTCATTGCCTCCGGGCGTCGGGCATGTTGTGTTCGACCGCGAGCAACCCGGACAGTTGCGCGAAGCGTTGCGGACCCATAAGCCGGAGGCTGTTGTCGACACGATCGCGTACAAGGTCGAGGATGTCGAGGAGGTTGTGTCGGCGCTGCCGGATTTGCGCCATTATGTATTTTGCGGCAGCACCGTGATCTATGGTAAAATAGGCAAGGATACGCCGGCGGAGGACTATCCTGCCAAAGACGAGGGTGCCTACGGCCGCGGCAAGGTGGCGTGTGAGGCGTACATGGCTGAGCAGGCGGCGGCCAATGGCTTCAGATTTACCAGCCTGCGGATGGCGAATCCGGTTGGGCCCGGCGACGACCTGGTCTATTTGGTCGGTCGTGATTCGCTGTTCCTCGACCGGATGCGCAAGGGCAAGCCGATTCTTATTCCCGGTGACGGTCAGTCACGCATGCACTCAATTGATGTGCGCGACGTGGCGCGAGCATTTGAATACGTGCTCGAGCGCGAGGAATGCTTCGGCCAGTGCTACAACATGGCAGGCGACGCGATTATGACGCTTGACGAATATTTTGCTTCAATCGCCCGGGCACTTGGCGTTGAGCTGGTGGCGGAGCATATCCCAAATGACTGGTTTCGCGACAACGAGGATCTGTGGGCTGACTGGCCGCGCAAGTTCACCTTCGGCTACAACTGGGTGGCGTACGAGTCCGGATTCGATATCACGGCCCTGCGTCAGACCGGGTTCGTATGCGAGACCGACCACGACACCAGCATCCGTCTGCAGACCGACTGGCTCGATGCGAACAATCTGATGCAGAGCTCGACCGACGAGGACGGAGAAGACCGGATCCTCCAACAGTTCAGCTGAACGACACGGCGACAGCGCAGACCGTCAGAGGTTAGCGTTTGCCCGACCCGTGGGTGATGATCGTGTCGGCCCCTGTGAATGCAAGAGCGGCCTGAGCGTCTGTCGCGTTGTTCCCATATCTGCAGCGTGATAGATTCACGGGCAACATGCCGAATCAAACACATACAGGTCGGGCCCCCGCCAGCGTTATCGATGTCTGGCTGCCCGTATACAATGCGAGCGCCACGCTTGGATGCGCGTTGGAGTCTCTGCTGCGCCAGACGCATAGCGAGATGCGGATCATTGCTGTCGATGACGGTTCCGACGATGGCAGTGCGGACATTCTCGATGCCTTTGCCGCCCGCGACCGGCGTGTGTCTGTAACGCACTTGGCGCATGCCGGGCTGGTGCCGGCTTTACGGGCCTGTGCCGAGCGCTCCGATGCAGACTTTGTGGCTCGGGCCGATGCCGATGACGTCTATCTCAAGCAGCGGTTGGCATTGCAGCTGGCGCGGGCCCGGGCGGATGACCGCCCGGCACTGATCGGGACCGGAGTGCGCCAGTTCCCCAGCGCGATGATCGGTGGCGGGATGCGCGCCTACACCAGCTGGGTCAATGCGCTCGGTGCTGCGGGCCACCTGCATCGAGATCGGCTGATTGAGTGTCCGATCGTACATTCGACATTTCTGTTTCGCCGCGATGTCTATGACCGGGTCGGTGGCTATCGTGACACCGATGGCCCGGAGGATTTCGATCTGCTGCTGCGTTTTGTCGAGGTTGGAGAGACCCTGGCGAGCGTGCCCGATGTGGTGACCTTGTGGCGGTTGCACGAAGACTCCTTGCAGAAGCGGGATCCGCGCTATAGCACCGAGGCATTTTTGCAGACCAAGCTCGATCATCTTCGGCGCCTGGAAATCATCGATGGCCGTGCCGTTGTGATCTGGGGCCAAACATATGCGGGCAAGTGGCTGGCCGAGCAGTTGCAGGCGGCCGGAACCGAGGTGGCTGGTTTCATCGAACTGGATCGTCGTAAGATCGGGCAGCGGCCATTCGGTATCCTGGTTGCCGATGCGCGCGACTATGTTCCGGCTGCGGATGCGCTTCACATCAATATGGTACGGCACCTCGATGCGAGAGTGTTTTTTCGGGAAGCTCTATGCCGGGCCGGTCTGCAGGAATGGCAGAATTTCGTGGTGATGCAGTAGTTTTGCAGGGTGGGGTATTGGCATGGCGTGGCGACCGGGTAATTCTGCCGGGCGGGCACATGATGTTCGCTGATTTTGCGTCGAGCACGAAACGGGCAGACAATCGCAATGGTGTGCGATCCCGCTCCTATTCCAGATCCCAACGGCTTGGATTGAGCCCCGTCGCTGCCGTCGGCATGTTGGGCGGCTTGTTGCCAGCCTCCGGAATCCAGATACGTCCACCGCGATCACCCATGAGCTCTTGTACCGCGGGCGGCAGTTTCGCAACTTCCTCCGGATCCCAGGGTTCGACCGTGTCGCCCGGCCCCGCCCAGGTCGGACGATAGGCCAGTTGCAGGGCTTCGCGTGCGTAGTCGCCGGTGTTTGGATAGTTGCCGTGGAAGAGGCAATGATCGAAGACCACGGCCGATCCTGCCCTGCATGTGATCATCACTTCCTCGGGATGGGCGTCGTAGCGCAGATACGGGTTGGCCTGATTGTGGTAGCTCAAGTGTGACCGTGGAATGACTCGAAACGGCGATACTTCCGGAGTCAGGTCATCGAGGTAGTACAGGACTCGCAGCAGCTTCGGGCACGAAAACTGGGCGCCGAAGATGGCCGAGCCCCAGGGTTGCCCGTCGCAGTGAAAGCTGATACCTGGATGGCCCGGGTCCGAGCTGCTGTAGTCATAGGACATCAGCACAAGCTCATTGCCGCATAGCGTTCGGAGGAAATCGAGGGTTGGCGGAAAGGCGATGAGATCGGAAACTGCACCACCTAAAAACTCGAGGTTGTTTCGGCCGCGCTGGTGGACGCTGTAATCCACAGGCGTCGTCTCGAACTTTGCGGTCTGTGCTTTCAAGCGCGCGATGTGATCGGCGTCCAGCAGGTCGGGCAGCACGACGTACCCCTCGATCTCCAATTGTCGAATCCGCTCGCCTACGGTCAACTGGTGCCAGTCGCGGTCATCTATAATGGGTGTGGATTTGTCAGGATTCATTGATGTTTCACCAGTGGTCACAGAATAAAGATCCGAGTTGATTGTTTACGCCTACGGTTGAACGCGCTCCAACACCTGCCGCAGAATTCCGATCGCTTCGTCAATCTGTTCTTCACTGATCACGAAGGCCGGTGAAATCTGCAGTTGATCGCCGCGCACGCCATCGACGCAGCCGGGGAAACCGCCGATCAGGATCAGCCCGGCCGCCATTGCTTCGCTCACTATGCGGCCGGTGAGGCCCTGTTCTGCCGGCAGCGGTTCACGGGATTCGCGGTCGGCGACAAACTCGAGGCCGAGAAACAAGCCGACACCGCGGATGTCGCCGACGATATCGAGGTCCTGCAGTTCCTCGAGCCTCGCCCTCAGATAGTCGCCACGCGCTGCTGCCTGTGCCACCAGGTCGTGGTCCTGGATATACGTCAACACCGCCAGGCCGGCACTGCACGACAGCGGATTGCCGCTGTATGTGAATCCCTGCGTGTGTCGGCCGCTGCCGGACTCCACTGTGTCCTCGATAGCGGCGCTGACGATGACAGCGGACAACGGTGCGTAGCCGGCGGCCAGGCCTTTGCCGACGACAATGATGTCGGGCACAACGTCCCAGTGGTCGATGCCCATGTTCCTGCCGGTTCGTCCGAGCCCCACCAGTACTTCGTCGGCGATGAACAGCACGTTGTAGCGGTTGCAGATTTCGCGGATGATGTCGTAGTACTCGGGCGGCGGCGTGACGCCGGCGATGGTCGTGCCGCAGACCGGTTCGGCGATGAATGCCGAGACGGTCTCTTCACCTTCAGCCTTGATCGTGTCCTCGAGTTCGCGGGCGCACTGCACGTTACAGGACGGGTACTTCAGGCCCAGTGGGCAGCGATAGCAGTATGGCGCCGGGATCTGCGGGAAATCGTAGACGTACGGCTCGAAATGATCGCGCCAGGCCTCGCGGCCGGAGGCTGACAGCGCCGCCATGGTATTGCCGTGGTAACCCTGTTGACGACTGATCACCTTCCATTTCGATTCGTTCCCCGCTTCGCGATGGTATTGACGGGCGATCTTGATCGCCACCTCACTGGCTTCCGAACCGCTGCTGGCGAAGATGACGCCGGACATGGCTTCGGGACAGAATTCGAGCAGTTTCTCAGCGAGTTCGATGCGCGGATTGTTGGTGAAGTAGCCGTTGAAGACGAAGGTGACTTTCTCGAGTTGCGCGGCTATTTGCCGTGTTACCTCGGGCACACTGTCGACGATGCTGGTGACGCCGATGCCGGCACCGAAGTCGAGGTATTGACGTTGCTGATCGTCATAGACGTACACGCCGTCGGCGTGGTCGATGACCGGATAGTCGCGAGACGAGTCCCGGTAGAAGTTGGCGCCTGGATTTTGCATGCTGTCAATATACGACGGCTCGAGATCTGCGCCAATCGGCGTGGTCCTCGCCCGGAGTCCGAAATGCGGGAGATGATCTCCGGTCGGCGGTTCAATTCCAGAAAAGGGCATGGGCGTTCCATTTTTCAGTTCACTCGAAAAAACTTGAACCTCGCCCCCTTGAAAACCGATTGGAGCCTCGGGAGAACAGGAAGTTGAGTCTTTCGCCCATCGTTACAGCCTATACTACTCCGGATGATCGGAAGTCGTTTTTGAGAAGGTTCCGCGAGTGGCGGAGAATGCCGGGGAAGGGTGGGAACCTTGGCAGGCGCTCGGCGAAGTCACCGGAGAGATTGCCAGCCGCTGTCAGTTCTGCCCCGGTCCTTACCGGGCCTGTTTCCTGTGGAACTGTCTTGTGCTCATGATTTGTCTGCCACGTTGTGTATACTATGACAATCATCAACACCAGGGAATCCGACAATGTATGCTGCTGTGCGTGACGGGTGCACTTGCTTCTTGTGGCGCCGCTGGTCCGTATACCGTTTATCAATTACGAATGGCGTATCACTGTACTTCATTTCACAGATCGATCTGATTTATCGAGGGAACAGTTTTAATGAGTGCGACCGTTGGATTTTCACTGCCGTCCGCGTATTTGCTGGGGAACTACAGCGACTCCAGTGCGGATCGCGTTCAAACAGCCCTGGGCGATGTGGGGGACGGGCTCATTTGCCTGAAGGAGCACGGTGTGGCATCCATCGAAATCCGTCCACTGTATGATGGCCTGAGCAGCCAGGATCTCATGGGACTGTGTCATGAGATTTGGGATGCGGGCCTGTCCCTGACACTTCACGGTTACCTGCCGGAAGATCCCGGTCGCGGTTCAATTGCTGAGCGCTATCCATGTTTGCAGGATTTCGTCAGGGAGTGTCCAGGGACCGACACAATAATCACGGTGCACAGCTATACCATTGAGACAGGGACGCCACGAGATGCGATTGAGATGAATGTCGAGTTCTTGAAATGCCTGTGTGAGGATATTGAGTCCCATGGTGGCGGGTTCAAGGTGGCAACTGAGATTAACCGTGCAAAAGGCGTTATTGACGCCAGTAATTATTATGATTTGCTGGTTGAGATTTACGAACGCGTCGAACATGACCGGCTGGGATTTTGCTGGGACTTTGGGCACGCGTACAAGAATTTCACCTTAAATGAAGTTCCAGAATATCCGCCGATTTCATTCACTCGTCGGGTGATCCACACGCACATTCATGATCTATCTGTCAGTGGTGTGACTCATTGGCCGTTAACCGAGAGATGCCTACCATGCGGTGGGTATGTGGGAGAGTTGCTTAAGCATGGATACAGCGGTGTATTGAATCTGGAATTAGAGCCAAGACGTTGGGCGGAGGATGACGATTTCAGAAGTGGGATATTGGACAGTATAGATATTCTGCAGGGCATGATGGCTTGAACTCATGCAGTCAACCGCATTGCGGGTGGCCCTGTTATAATTACAGCATTCCCCGGCATCGCCCCCGCAACGTCAGGGTCACCACAGGTTGTCTTGATCCCGCAACCAGCCTGAGAGGGAGACTCGCCGGACCGCGGCGTCGACGAAAAGAAAGTTTCCGCGTCCATTATGCCGCGGCTCAAACTGGTTGTATGGCCATGGGCCGTCGCCTGAATTCCACGAGTCGTCCACGCCATCGTTATCTCGATCCTTTACGAATGGCTTCCAAGCTGGACTGTAGATATAGGGCAGTGCTGCGTCCGCTGCCATGAATTCGCCCGCATCGACATCGATAATCTTCTTGCCGCCCTTGTTTCCGGGAGCTGGCCCGTCTTCCGTTTCCCAGTATCCAAAAGGTTTACGGACGCTGCTGACTCCGGCGTAATTGACGCCGTATGAACCCGCCGAGCCCCAGGAGCCCCATGGCACGATCTGTCCGTTATAGGAGCCGACCTCGACCGGGCAAGCCAGGTAATCCAGGCCGAAACGCTTGGGGTACCCATGTCCCAGATAAGAACCGACAAACTGCCTGTGCCAGTCACCCGAGCTGCTTGAAGTTACGATTGCGGGTGGCAAGTGGTCCTCATTGTCAAGAGCGTACATTGGAAAGACAATGCCCAATTGCCGTAGGTTGTTTGTGCACAAGATGGCCAGAGCCGTCTCCTTGGACATTCGCAAAGAGGGAAGGAGCATTGCCATCAATATTGAGATGACGGTGACGACGACAAGCAATTCGATGAGGGTGAAAGCAGGCCCCCGTCCACTTGACAGCCTCCTGATGCCTCGGGGGAACAGGAAGTTGAGTCTTGTGCCCATCGTGGCTGCCAATGCGATGGTGAGTGCCTGTTTCATTGCGGCGTCCCTTCATTCGTGGTTGAAAAAGTGTGGATCGACCGTCCGGTCGAGGTCGATACCGATATACACGTTATACGGAAAGACTTTCGATCAGGTTTACTGTAAAGCGTTCTTTGCGCAAACGGGCCAGGTCACGACGTTCCTGGAAGGCCGGCTCGGCATAGCTCAGGAGCGCTGCTAAATCACCGTTTCCTACCGCCAGCGTTGCGGTGGTT
>CAYWQM010000122.1:0-256 GCA_964460215.1 uncultured Lentisphaerales bacterium | reverse complement strand
GGGCGCCCTGGCGGGGTGCAACGACACGTTGGTGCTGACCGGGTCTGTCTCCTATGGAACTGTCTATTGCTCATGAATTGTCTGTCACGTTGTGTATACTATGATAATCATCAACACCAGGGAATCCGACAATGTATGCTGCTGTGCGTGACGGGTGCCTGCGCGGCGCCGCCTTCCCAACGCTTCGGTCCGGTACCCCGGTGATAGTCGACGGCAATGACGGCCGCATGGCAGTTGCGATGGCCGCGGCGGCGCA
>CAYWQM010000121.1:9578-12250 GCA_964460215.1 uncultured Lentisphaerales bacterium | reverse complement strand
GCTTCTCGAGTTTCGAGAAGGTCGCGATCGATAATCCGTTTAATCAATTTTTTGCTTTACGGCGCTAGCGCGACCATGTTCTATCGCGCGTGCCCTCGCGCACGGGGCACACGCCCGACTCGCGCGCCTGGCGCGTATCGGATTGTTCCGCCGTGTCCAGGACCATCGCGCGCTTGCGATCGAGATCGCAGTTGATCATGGCTTCCTGCGCAGCTTCGATTTGCCGGTCGGTCAAGGCACGGACATCATGGACCATTTCAGATTCGAGTGCACCCGCCTGCTGCTTCCAGAATGCGCGCTCGGCGTCGCGGCTTTTTTTGTCGTCGCTGAGAATGGCCCAGTAGGCATCGTCAGTCATCAGCGCCTGCTGCTGCTTGCACAACTCGAATCGGCGCTCGACGGCGAGCAATTCATCCTCTGTCCGATTGGCGGTGGCTGATTCACTTCCGGCGGCGCCCCAGAGATGCGCGAACCAACGGGCCCCGGCGCAGGCCTGGCCGTGTCCGGCCAGGGCCACAAAGAGCATGGGCCGGCGCAGATGCCCGCGTTGACCCGCGGCAAACTCCGCCAGCGCAAGCACACCCGCCAGGGAGCTTGCTTCCTCCGCACCAGGCGCAGCATCCGGAACGCAGCCGATGCTGTCGTAGTGGGCGGTCACGATCACACCTTCGCGGACCGATGGGGGCTTCGACGGTTCGAGCACACCGACAATCTGCGGTACATGACAGGTCTGCCAGTCCACCCGGCAGCGAATGCGAATGCTTTGGCCGTTCAGCTTTTCAGGGTCGCCCTGCAGGTAAAAACGAGGAATATCCGCCGGGATGTCCAGCTCCTTCATGAAGTAGTCCTGCGTCTGCACGGAGGCGTCATCGAAAAACACGATCGCCTCGAAACCGGCATCGGCAAGGCCGATCCATTGCTCTGCATTGCTCGTGCGGATCACCGGAATTGTCTCACCCGGATCGTACCCTTTGAAGCCGTAGAAAAATGCACTGCCCCGTGGGGGGATTACGGCGGTCCCGCTCAAACCAGGTTCCGGTATCGTGCAGGTTCGCGCCACATTCGGCCAGAACGGATGCAGTGACACACCGGGCACGGGATTGCCGGCGGCATCCAGGATTTCACAGTAGCGGGTGACCGGCACGGTGATTGGCACGGACTGTTCGAGAACCTGCAGACCGGCCCGATCAAATGTCTCGCGAATGTGGCGGGCGGCATGATCGCTTCCCGGTGTGCCGGCCATGCGGGTCGGGTACTGCGAGAAAGCGTCGAGGTGGCGCTGCAGGGATGCCGACGTGATACCGCCAACAACCTTTTCCGCGGTCAGTGCCGACGTCGCCTCGACCGGCGGCAAGCGTTGGCGCACGCCGCTTGTGCCTGAGTTCAGCAGGACGAGTGCGAGGATCGCCGCGGTACTGAGCAGCAGGCCGATCAGGATTTTGATGATAGTTCGCATGTCAGTTTATTTCATGTAGCGTCGCCGTCTCACCATGTCACATACACCTTGCCGGTAAAGCCGTTCATGATCTTGAGCACGCCCACGAGATCCCACAACAGCAACGCCAGCACACTGCCGACAATCAGGCCGATCATGTACGGCTGCATTTTTTCCTTCAGGAACCGTACGCCCCCGAGCCGCAGACCGATGAACCGGGCCAGCCAGGCCAGGAAAATACTGAACCAGAAGTAGGTCATCACCTGTGTCGTGGCGAGGGCATAACCCACGGGATGAAAGGGAAAGTTCAGAAAGAGCAGGCGCGCACCACCGAGCAGGCTAGCGAAGACCAGCGCCAGGCCCGCTATGCCACTTAGCTTCTTGATTAGCCAACCGGTTACCTGCTGATGATTTTTTAGCTCATCCGAGTTCAACGTTTCACCTGCCGCCAGGCGGTCTGCAAACGCCTCCCGCTTCGACAGCGTATCACGACTGGTCTGCTGTTCCAGCCGAAAGCGCCAGAGCACGCCTTCCCCGGTGTATGTCCCTGCCACCCCGGCCCAGCCGACTTCGTCCTGCAGGCTGCCACGCATGCTTGTCAATCCTTGCGCATAGCCCCAGTTCAACAGCATGTAACCGCCGGATGCCACGGCAACGACAAACCCGATCATCATGGCAAACAACACAGCGCGCCGCGGAATCGATGTCAGCCGGGCAATCTGAAACGTCTCCATCAGCGCCGGCATGATCATCAGGAAGTAGCCTACGCACATGAAACTGCCGATGAGGATCATGTACGAAATCGGCAGCACGCCGAACTGCACCATGCTGCCCAGCGTGATCAACAAGATCACCGGCGCCGCCGGCACGATCCACATGCCGGGTGCCGCGCACTCCGCCCGGACCCGTGCGGCCATCATCGCAAAGGCCACCATCAGCCCCATGCCCCACACGCCGAACCACCAGCCGGCGCCGGAAATGTGCCCCCAGACACCGAGCAGCACAAAACTTGTCAGCAGCAGCAATATCGCACCGCGGTACGGCAGTGGTTCGTTTGCGTCATCGATCTTTGATCGCGGCTGCCAGAGGCTCTGGAGCACGCGCCACAGGTGTTTTCGCGCCAGCCACAACGCGATGAGGACAATACCGATCGCCGAGCCAACCCCTTGCAGATACCACAAGGCCTGTCCGTTGTTCGGCCCACCCTGCCAGGCCCACATATCGAGGGTGCCCCGAT
>CAYWQM010000121.1:313-9568 GCA_964460215.1 uncultured Lentisphaerales bacterium | reverse complement strand
ACATGTTCAAGTCCATGAAATAGGCAACGCCGATTCCCAGCAGCACGATGCGCAGCATCAAGCCATTGCCGTCCCCCAGCAAGGCGCGCCCGGGCGGCTTGGCGAACAACGGTGCCAGATCCACATTCGTGGGAAAGCCCGGCACGTTGTTGTTGTAGAAGTGCAGGCCGTTGAAGACATAGACAACACAGGCTGTCGCAACACCGGCCCACAGCGCCCGGCTGCGCAGGATCTTCGGCAGACCGCCGGGCCGATCCGCATCCGGTTCGGTCAGGGCCAACGGCAGCACGGTCAACGGGAATGTCAGCTTCTCATGTTCGGACCACTGGCGAAACAGACTCGCGCCCGCTGCGTACATCGCAAAAAACATGGCGATCCAGAGCAGGCCCCAGGACAGCAGCGGACGCAGCCACATATCCCACGGTATGTAACCGGTCAGGGTATGCTTGAGTCGTGGCCAGAACCCGGCTGGCCGTGAGAACAATCGTGCCTTGCCGTCACGCGGCACGGCGCCAAAATAAGCGGCGTCGATTTCCTCGCTGCCCTCCAATAAACGCGCCGCACCTTCGTTGCTGATGCAGCTGATGTGTGTCAGCGCCAATTGTCCCTCCCCGATCAGCCGCAAGCGCAGCCACAGGCCGTCGCCCATGCCGTAGGGCAGTTTCACCATCGGCGCGATCATCGTCTCCAGGCCGGTGCCGTCGACAGTTTCCCGGCTGAGCTGCGAAAGCTGCAGCCAGCTCGGCATGCTAAGCGACGCATCTTTCCAGCGATGGCCGTCGACGCTGATGTCGGCCCGAAATCTGGCACTGGACTTGAGGGTGGCCGGGCGAATGCGGGCCTCGAGACGCATGACCTGACCAGGACCGAACAGGTCGGTGCCATCGGCAGCGCGGCGCGGGATGAATTGTGTCAGGTCACAGACGGAATCGGGTGAATTGTTGGCGAACAAAGCAGCCGACACCGGGCGGTTGTTTTCGGTGACTTCCGTCATTTCCAAATCGCCTTCCCAACCTTCGAGGCCATCTTCGAAGCCAGGATTCCGAATCAGATTGTCGGCACCCTGCGGGACCATGTAGCGCGGCATCGGCATGGTGTATGACGTGAAGGTGCGCGCACTGATCATGGTGCCGACAAATCGTTGCCAGAGCCCCTGCGAGGCCAGCGGGAAAAAGGTGATGAGCATGCAGTAGATAAGCAGCAACTCGCGGCGGTCCAGGGCCCATCTGCGCCGGATGATGCCCAGCAGCACGGCAATCGTCAGGACACCGAGAAAAAGACCGACGGCGCCCACCGGCGGCGCGTTGGCAGAAATGTTGCCGGCGTTGAGCAGGATCTCCTGCACCACGACCCAGAAGGCACCGACAACAAGGAGGACTGAGCCGATGCAGATGGCGCGGACGGCGGAAAATGGTTTGGTGGTGTCGGCAGACATGCGTGTAAGGTAGGCAGTCGTCTTGGACGTTCAAGGGAAAGCGTAACTCGTTGGCAACCTCCCAACGCCACAAAGACGGTGATCACGCGCCCACACATTCACGCTGACAGGAGATCTTTGTACCGCAGGTGTCAGGACTCGAGTGAGTGCGCGACGTGTTCCGCAATACACGTGAGCGGCAACGGGTGGTGCAACACGTCCAGCGAATTCAACGGATCGCAGAGCAGCCTCGTGCTGACGAACTGCTTTTGAAAAAGCGACAGATACCCGCTGCACAAAAAAACCCGGCAGTCGCAAGGACTGCCGGGCTTTTCAAATCGAATTGATTCGGTTTCCGCCTACTGTGCCAGTTTTTCTTGAACCAGCGTGTCCAAGCCCGCCATGACCTCGTCGTAACACTCAGAGGTTGTCCCGTCGCAGGGGTTCACGCCGAGCAATGCCAGATTCGCCAGGACGCCACCGCAATCGAGGGCTTCCTGAAGCGAAGTCGGACTGGTCAGCTTGCAGAGCGCTTCGAACACGACGGTCGTCACATTTGCACATGGCGCACATGGCGCGGCTGCACCGTCTGCACCGGGAGCGCCGTCTGCGCCGGCCGGGCCGGCTGCGCCGTCTGCGCCGGCAGCGCCGTCTGCGCCGGCAGCGCCGTCCGCGCCGGGCTTACCCTGCGGCCCCTGCTCGCCATCCGCGCCGGCAGCGCCGTCTGCGCCGGCCGGGCCGGGAGGTAGATCGCCGAGGGAACTGGCGATCTGCGTACCTATCGGTGTTTCCCCGCCGGACTTCATAGCGATATAGTCCCAAGCCGCTTCGTATTTGCTACTGGCCGCGCCCAGGTAGTTTAGATTGCCGCCGTCGCACCACGGCAGACGACAGTCCGTCAGTGGCAACGACAATGCCGGACTCAGGCCGCCATTCACATACAAATCGACCTGGGTGGCGTTGGCCTCACGGACCAAACGGAACACGTTGTAATCCCCCAGATCCATCTGATACACGGCCGAGTCGTTCGGCGGTGAGTCATGGTGCAGATAGACGCCGCCTTCGCTGCTGGTTTTGAGAGAGAACGGACTGGCGTCATCGCCCCAGGAAAGAAGCATTGAATTGTGAGGGTTGCCCGAGTTGTTGATCCCTACGAAGCCAAACTCCACCGTAGAGCCCTCTTCCGCCGTAATCGGACTCTCCTCTCTCGGCTCGGGGTACCAATACCACGACCCGCCACCATTGCCGTTGGCGGTAATCCACCCCGGGAAAAGGTCGGGATTGGAGAAAATATCGCTTGGATTGTACTGGGCACTGTTCGTACTACCAGCAGTGAACCAACCATCGGTTATGTGGGTTCCTGTGCAGTCCCAGTAGAAGTCCCAGTCCTCCGTCCCGTTCCCTGTCGCGTAGCTCGAAACATAAGTACTACCGGAAACAGTCTTGGCAGGCGCCAAACCCAGGCCTTTCGTCGCTGCTGCGGCGGCGGCCGCAGCCTCTGCCCTCGCAATCGGCGTGGCCGCTTGTTCAGCTATCGCCAGTACTTCTTCTTCACTCAGCCCGCCGCCGCCGCCGTCAGATGAAGCGGCGCCTGGCGCGTGACCGCCTTGGGCGAACTGAATGTAATCGATCGCACACTCAAAGGTTGAAGGGGCGAAGAAGATATGGTTAGTGTTGCCGCCATCGCAGCACGGCAGCACGCAGGCGTGCGGGGTAAAGTCGATCGCCGGTTCTGTGTTGCCGTCGATATAGAGCTGCACCGTATCCGCTCCCGCATTCCGCACCAGGCGAAAAACGTGATAATCGCGAAGATTCAGCACCGTGGGCTGGCTTCGCTGTGAAGGAAAAGCGCAACCGGCGTCTGGATCAGTCCCGCCCAGCTCAATATAGTCCCGCCCATCGGCAGAGGCCGAGGGATTTGCCCCACCAGTACCACCATCAACACTACCATAGCCAGTCCCGTAAGCCATCCGGAGGGCGACGTAGGTGTCGTCATCAGCAAACTGCAACATCTCCTTGAAATCGCCGCCTGCGCCCGAGTGCCCCATCATTCCGAACTCCACCGTCCAGCCGTCGGCTTTGGTAACAGAGTCGCCGGAGGTTACAAAGTACCTTGTTAAAAAACCGCCTGGATTACCGGTGAGGGTCATCCAGCCCGGGTGGTCGCCCGGGGTGCCGATGGCGTTGTTCTTCTGGAAAGCACTGTGATCCCCGCTTGTAAAGAAACCATCCGTAACCGGACTGCCTGTGCCGTCCCATGCGTGCGTCCAAAGTATCGCCGTGGCGTTGACTGTCCACAGCCCCACAAGTGCTACAGCCATTACGGCTATTGTCTGTTTCATCGTGTTCATGGTTGGATTCTCCTCCAGTGTTTTGGGCTTGTGCCCATGTTTGATTTTTCTAGATTTTTCTCTCAACAACATTCACGGTATACGAAAAAAAAAAACCAATTGCAAGCAAAAAATGACCGTTTTTGAAAAAAAAATAAGATTGAATCGGCGACGGGTTACGGCTATGTTTTAAAAGCCTTGTTGAGCAACGCCTACGCCCATCTGAATTGACGGGTGGACATAAGACGACAACTTGTGCAACTCGCAATTTCTTAGAACCGCCAACAGTTAGAAAGGAGTAACAACCCCATGACCACGCATCGCTTCACAACCCTGCTCGCTGCCGCTTGGATTATCACAACCGCCGGCGGACTCCACGCCCAGGTATCCGACAACAAAACAGTCGCAACCGTCAACGGCACGGCGATCAAAGCCATCCAGTTGTTGCTGATCGACTCCAGCCTCGATTTGGAAAAGGCGACGGCCGAGAGCAAATCAGCCATCATTGAACAGGCGATCGACAGGGAGCTACTCTACCAGGAGGCCAAGCGCCAGAAGCTGGACCAGGATCCGCAGATCCGGGAGATGCTGGCCGATCGCACGAATCTGGCTGCCGAACGACAGATCGAATACCTCGCCGCTGCCTTCCGAGGGTATTACCGCCAGGAGCATTTCTTGGGTACCGGACACGATGACACAGACGCCGGGCATACCCACGATCACAAGGGACATGCAAAGCAGCACAACGAGTGGGTGAGTTCGGTGTTTGCCACGACACCGGTCAAGCTCAACGGCGAGGTCATACCAGCCGCGGTTATCGCGTCGCGATCGAAGCAGCACGATTTGGCGTGGCTGGTGGTCCGCGCAATGCTGGAGATTGAAATCAGTGAGACCCCGGACGTTGCCCCCGACATGGCGGCCATCGCCAGGCAGTTGGCCGGCCACACCTTGGCCGTCGGAAAAACGACCTACGATTTTGACACCCTGTCCTGGACCCAGATGCTCACCAAAGACCAATCAGGCGGGCGCCTGAGATCCGGTGCTGGTTTGTCATACCTGCTCGGGTCACTGGTCTTCGCCGAAGCCGCCCGGTCTGAAGGTTTCGACAAAAACCCGGACCGCTTCGATTCTCTCGCTTATGCCTTCAGAGGCCAGAACATTGACACCATCGCCCGTGCCCAGCTGGCATCGGATCCAGTGCGACTGGGGCTGATCGACGCGATGCTCGACCGGAAAGGCATACTGAATCCATCACAAATCGAAATCTCCGAGGCCGAGATCGATAAGGCCGTGGCCGCGAACACCGGCTACCAAAACCTCCTTCTGCAGCCGAACGGCGCGGCATTATTGCGCCAAGTCCTCGCCGGCCGCGAAAAGTCGACGAGAATGGGTGCCGCCAAGGCCTCCTACCTCAAAGAACTCCGGAGCAAAGCCAAGATTGAAATCACGGACCAGTAAGAAGGAAAAGGAAATTTGCGACCGCGCCCGGGGTACCGCATCTTTATATCCGATCGTTGCGGCACAGGGACCGCAGTTTGAGTAGCCACAGCATAACATTGCATTGCGTTAAAAAGCAGGCTACGCTCTTGCGAGCGTAAGACCGTTGCATTGCCACCGTACAGTGTAGAGATTCATGCCAAGGAAAATCAAAACCAACCGACGACTGCCGCAAGGTCGGTTTACCCTGATCGAACTCCTTGTGGTCATCAGTATCATCGCCATTCTCGCTGCCATGCTGCTGCCGGCCTTGGGCCGCGCGAAACGCACTGCCAAGGCGATCCTCTGCATGAACAACCTCAAGCAGCATGGCATCGGGATGATCTCATACGCCAACGACGACGCATCGGGGCACTTTCTTCCCGGCCCGACCATAAAGGGTGACGGGCTTGGCGTGATTATCCGCGCCAACTCGGCCGCCGAAGGAAAAACCCTGGCCGACACATTTGCCGAGGAACAATCCGGCAGTGTTGACCTTTTTTGGTGCCCGTGGCAGCTGGCCGGCGGCCAATGGGCCCCCAATGGCAACGCCCCGTATCACCCGGAGCTGTTCAGCCATGGCTACAATTCCGGCACGCTGATGTGGACAATCGGGTACTACCGATTCGCCGGCTACAAGCCAAACGCCGCCGTTGACTGGAGCACCAACGGCGGCTTCGACGGCGACGGGCCAATCATGCGGTTGTCCGATGGAGATTCCTCTGCTCCGCTCGTCGGGGATGCGCTCAGGTGGATTCCCGACCCGTTTTGGTACATGCAATACGCCCACCAGGACGAGTATGCTTACTGGCCGTATTCCTACTATCAGGAAAGCAGCGTGTGTTTTGTCGATGGCCATGCCACCTTGAACCGGCACAGCATCATGTCTGACGGAGCCTATCCGTCCGTATCCGCATGGGGCGGCAACTGGCTCGAGCTTACGTCGTGGGATGAATACACCGTCTGGTGACGCAGGGCCGGAATATGCAATCCGATTACCCCGATCAGCACATCCAACCGTATCGTGCTGTCGCTCGACCTCGACCGCGTCACCACCAGCCTCTCCGGGAACGGCTATACCGGATAACTGTAGCTGCCGGGTGATGACTTCTTTGTCGTAAACTATATCTTCGATGCCCCCCCCCAATGCCCAGATCCGCAGCTACCGCTTCAGCGAGTCCGAATTCTGAGTGGAGAATCGTTCAAACGGGACGGAACAACCCAAAAGGAAATTGACTTATGGATACTGAAGACAACGCAAAGTTGAAGAACCTGCTGCCCAACGCCAGTTTCGAGCTCGACTTCGGGCAAGCCAAACACGACTGGGTCAAATACAATCCCGGCGAAGGTGCGGCCGACAACTGGACGGACATGTTCACCCCGTTGCCTGCACCGCTGGCGAAAACCGGGCAGGTGCCGCAGACCTGGCCGACAATCGAGGCCGCAGCCGATGCGCCCGACGGCGTGCGGGCTGCGGTGATCACCGCAGCGCCCGGTAAGCCGGGGCATCTAACCTCGCCGGTCATGGCCGTCAAGGGCGGGCACGGATACACGATCTCGGTCTATGCACGCAGCGACGATGCGGCGACGGCGCGTTTGCATATGTGCGTCTGGCATCAGCCGCTGAACTGGGATGTGCCGCCGGATGCACAAAGTGACCCGATCGCGGTGACGAACCAGTGGCAGCGTTACGAAATGACGTTCGTCGTGCCGACGTGGCTGCATACCGCCGTCGTCGACCTCATGGCCGTCGCGGACGGGGATGCAAGCGTTGTGTCGACGCCGTGCAGCTTGAGCACGCCCCGCAGGCCACACCGTTTGAAACACGCCTGGCAACCGAAGCGCACATCACGGCCGACACCCCTTTCAGCGGCATGCTGCACCTGCACGGTGAGCCGCTGGACCTGAAGCTCAACGTCTACCAGCACCGCCCGGCCGACGACAACGGCAACTTGGAAGTTCGCATCGAATCCCTCGAAGGCAGCGACATGCTGACCACGCAGGTTGCGGCCCCTGCCTCGCCCGGCCGCCATACCATTGCCCTGTCGATCGACTTTCCCTGGGTGGGTGACTTTTGCGCGAAAGTGGTTTCAGCTGCGGGCGAGCGTATCGATGTCGCGAACCACGGCTACATGTTCACCGTCCACCCGGTCATGCAAGCCGGGTTCGGTTGGGAGGAACTTGGCCCGGTCGGCGACGATTTTCAGGGCATTCTTTATTCGCGCGACGGCGAGGTACACGAGCTGCCGGCCGAGCGGTATCGCCTGCCGACTTGTCAGATCGGCGAGGGCACGTGGAACTTCACCATCACGAACGATCATCGCATTTACATGCCGGCCGCGGTTGAAAACCCCGGCGTGCACAATGATCTCCTTTGCACACGCGACGGCGGACGGACGTGGGACACGCAGCAGGTAACCCGCCCAATCGCAGCGGTGCTGCGTGACGGCAGCTTTCTTTCGTACATGGATCCGGAGCCGCCGCACTGGCCGCCGCCCACGCGAGACGGGCGGCTGTGCCTCTCCCGCTCGGAAGACGGCGGGCAAACGTGGCAGCCGCTGGGCGGGCCCGGCCCGATGTACGAAGATGCGAACCCCGGCCGCCTCACCGAGCTGCGTGACGGGTCGCTCATCTGGCCGATCGGCTACCGCAAACCCGGCATCCACCACGCCACCTACACCTTTCGGTCCAACGATGGCGGCGTGACATGGTCGAACCCGTCGCCCGTCTGCCCGACGGGCGAACCTTCGGTGCTCGAGCTGGCGTCCGGCCGGCTACTTGCGGTTGTGCGAAACAACCAGATGTCCCAACCGGGCCACGTGCCGGCCTTCTTCGAGGATGAGCATGAAGATCGATGGCGGCTATGGCATATGCAGTACGGCCGGGCCCACAGCCTTGAGTCGCTGCACAAGAACGTCATGCTCGCCGATTCCGACGACGGCGGGGCCAGCTGGACAAACGTGCGAAAGGGCTGCCACGGACTGGGCGAAATGCACGGCTCAGCGGTCGAGCTGCCCGACGGCAGGATCGTCCTCATGCACGTACACCGCGTACCCTGGCTGCACAGCGGTGAGCGCGCCAGGGTCAGCCGCGACGGTGGCAATGCCTGGGACCGGGAAACCTACTATCTCAGCACGGTGCCAACCTATCCGGAATACTCGACCAACTGCGTCCTGCCGCCCGAGCTGGCCGACGGTGAGCCGGGCATGATACTCACCGTACTCGGCGATCGCCCGCAGTCTGTTCACGCGGACCGCCCGCCCCTGTTGCAAGCAGTCCGCTGGCGTCCGCTGCCTCTCGATTCTGCAACAACCTGAAACAACGTTTCACAGGAATATCCATGAATCCTCGCATCGGCAACGCTGTCCTCATTCCGATTCTCCTCTTCGCCGTCACTGCCTTGCCGGTCGTCCGGGCGGACTACACGGTACACGTGGTTGATACGCCGATCACCAATCGATCGATCGTCGCCGGCAAACCCCTGCCGGACGTGTGCAAACCGGGCCGTGTGTTGACAGTGTCGGCTTGCCGCGGCGAGTATGAGCCCGCCTCCTTTGTCGTCGTCACGGACCAGCCGCTGAAGGGCGTTGAAATAGAAGTGGGCGCGCTGAAGGGATCGCCGGGCACCCTCGATGCCGACGCCGTTGATGTGCGTATCGTCTGGCATTGGGTCGCAGGCTCGCGGATCGGGGACCTGCACCCCGCACGCAACGTGCTGGTCAAGAACGATTCGATGCTTATGGTCAAGCCGATGCCGACAGAAGAGTACCCGGCGCGCAGCGTCATTGTCGCACCAAACGGACTTCGCGATGCGACACAGCTGCAACCCGTTGACATCGACGAACTGAAGCAGTTTTGGCACACCGTGCAGGTGCCGCGGGAGGCCAAAACCGGATCGTCCAGCGCCAGGTTGACGTGGATGGGGAGGAGCTTGGCGATATCCTCGAGGTATTCGCATTCGCCCCGCTGCTGCACGCGCTCTATCGCCTCCACCGCGACTTCGCGCACCTTGCTCGCCAGTTCGGAGACCACGGC
>CAYWQM010000121.1:0-303 GCA_964460215.1 uncultured Lentisphaerales bacterium | reverse complement strand
CCGCCGAACTCACCCTGAACCTCGAGGTCTATCCGTTCGAACTGCTCGAGCCGATGATGGAGAACTCAATCTATTACCCCGTCACCCTCGTGGCAGAAGGCTCGCCGGACTGGCGCACCGGCAAGTGGGTCAATACCGCATGGATAACGCCGAAGCAGTATTTGCTCGAGCTCGAGAACATGGTGGCACACGGGGTGACCAATCCGAACATCTACACCGGCGTTCAGTGGGACGCCGAAGGCGCCATGGATTTCGACAATTTCGAAAAAGTGCTGGCCCTTCGCGAGCAGGCAGGGATCGGGC
>CAYWQM010000120.1:0-12378 GCA_964460215.1 uncultured Lentisphaerales bacterium | reverse complement strand
ACGCTTGAAACCAGCGGCAAGGACGGCATGGTCACCATGGACAGGGCCCTGCAGAACCTCTATCGGAAGAACCTTATCAGTAACCAGACAGTCTTGTCGTTGGCCAAGGATAAAAATATCATCTAAGGGCGTGCCTAAAATGACCCGAACGTTGATCCCGCTGCAGGATTGACCTGCGGATCGCCCGGTCCCTAATTCGCACGGGGCTTCAGAAAATGAATTCGTAGATTGTCTTATGCCGGTAGATTTCGCCCGGCTGCAGGATCGCGCTGGGGAATGACGGCTGGTTGACACAATCCGGAAATTGTTGAGTTTCCAGGCAAAAAGCGCCGTGTTTCGGGTAAGACTGTCCGTCGGCACCGGCTTCGTTGTCGAGGAAGTTGCCGCTGTATAACTGCACGCCCGGCTCGGTTGAGGCGACGATCAAACGGCGTCCGCTGGCCGGGTCCGTGACCTGGGCACAGGGCACCGGCGCGGTGCTGCGGGTCGGTTGCACGACGTAGCAGTGATCGTAGCCGCCCGCTACCTTGCCGATCCGCTCACCGATAGCGTGGGCTTCGGTAAAGTCCATCGGTGTTCCGGCGACGTCCCACAGCTCGTTGATCGGGATCAAATTGTCGTCGACCGGCAGATATTGCGCTGCATGGATCGTCATCTGATGGTCGAGAACGTCGCCGTTGCCGGCGCCCGCCAGGTTCCAGTAGGCGTGATTGGTCAGGTTCACCGGTGTTGGCTGGTCGGTTTCGGCTTCATAGCTGAACACCAGTTCGTTGCGTCCGGTCAGCACACAGGTGACGGCGACCGTCAGGTTGCCTGGAAATCCCTGGTCGCCGTCGGGGCTTTGGCACTGGAAGCGGATTGCGTCGTTGCCATCGATTGTGGTCGGCTCACTGTCCCAGACGACTTTGTCCAGCCCCCGGTCGCCGCCATGTAAGGTGTTTATACCGTCTTCGTTACACGGCAGCGTAAAGGTCTGTCCGGCCAGGCTGAAGCGGCCGCCGGCGATGCGATTGGCGAACCGGCCGACCATGCAGCCGAAAAAACAGTCACTGTTGATATAACCTTCGAGGTGATCGTAGCCCAGGGTCACGTTGACACTCTCGCCGGCACCGGTGGGCAGTTGCAGCGCCGTCAGCGTCGCGCCATAGGTGATGAACCGGGCGGTCACCCCATTGGCGTTTTCCAGCGTTAATTGTTCGACCGATTGGTTTTCGAACTGGCCGATTTCCGTACGTTCGACAGCCATCATTTTCTCCTCGGTATGCACCACTGATTACGTCAGATTCCAGTATTTGAACTTAACCACGTACATACACGATACAAGATTTCGGCAGTCGCATGGCTGTTGCTCAGCCACCTGATGCGACCGCGCTACGGCAGGTTGTGCACAGCGTCATCGGCACTGTGCGTTGCCTCTGGTCCCTGGCCGCTGCCGGCGATGACAACGGCCGGTTGCTGGGGCGTTATGCCGGCGGGGCACTGCTCAATGACGATCTTCGAGCCGTCCGGGTGCAAGTCGAGTAGTTGCCTGGTGCCATTTTTGAGTTTGCCTGTGGCTGTCTCCGAAATAATTTCTGCGGCTTGTCGTGTACGCCGATACCTTCTATCGTATATCGCATGGATGGTTAGTATCGGGTCAATGCTTTATTTGGATGCACTATGCCACGCTACGGCAAGTATCAAATCACCGGCATGAAAGATTTCCGCACAGGCGGAATGGCGACGCTTTCGACTGGCAGGACGGCTGATGGTTCAGAGATCGTTGTTCGCGAACTGCAGGAGAAGCTCGTGTTCAACTGGCAGATGCGCCGCAAGTTTTCGATCGGCCTGAAGATTCGGAAAAAGATCCCGCCCCATCCGAATCTGGTGTGGTCGATTGGTATCGGCTGGAAAGGGTTCACGCCGTTCGAGATCATGCCTTTCGTCAACGGCACCAGCCTGCAGTCACAATTGATCCGGAACCGGGACTATGTGCTTAAGCACGCCGTTGGGCTCCTGCTGCAATCGGCTGAAGGTATCAAGCACGTGCACGCCAGTGGTTTTCTGCATCTTGATGTCAAGGCCGGCAACATCCTGCTGGACCTGACGGACCGTGACAATCCCGAGGCGAAAATCACCGACTTCGATCTGTCGATGCCGCGGCGACGGATCAAACCGGACAAGAGCCTGCGGTATGGTACGTTCAACTACATGTCGCCGGAGCATTTGAAGGACGGCCAGATCGGCGTCGAAAGTGACATCTTCGCCTTCGGCGTGCTGGCGTACAACCTGTACACCAATGAGATGCCGTTCCCGGGCAACAACGCCGTGGAATCTCGTGTCGCCAAGACGGACCCGGGTTTCAAGGTCATACCGCCGGAAGAGAAGAATTCGAGTGTTCCGAAGAAAATCAGCGAAGTAATTATGCGCTGTATCGAGCGTGAATCGACGCTGCGCTACAGCAATATGAGGATTGTCGTACGTGATTTGTGGACCGCTTCGCTGTTGCAGCATATGCCGGCAGCCGAGAAAACGCGGAAGTGGGACTTGGATTGAAGGCTGTACCGCTGGTTCAGAGTTCGATTTGTTGAATGGGCTTTATGAAATTTGCGGCGACAAAGGGCAGAGGATATTTGAAGCGATGACTGCTTGGAGTAGGACGGATTTGTCTATCCCCCATTGCACATTAAACAGGCGCGGAGACCCGTTATTTAACAAGGACAACAGCTAATGGCTACCGAACTCTCGACATTCATCGATGAAACGCCGCTCTGTGACACGCACGAGCATATGGCTAAGGAACAGCAGTATCTGGATAACAAACCGGATATCATACAAACACTGTTCATGAACTATGTACAAGCAGACTTTGAAGTCGCAGGCGTCGATGCCGATAAATTCGAAGCTTTCTTCAACCAGGACGACCCCGATGTCCGCGGTCGTTTCGAGGGTGTTTACCCGGCCTGGCAAGCGATCCAGCACACTGGCTATGGCGAAGCCGTACGCTTGATGGCGAAGCGCATCTACGATATCGATGAGGTGACCCCTGACAGCGTTGGCGCGGCGGCGCCGTTGCAGGAGGCGCTGGTGCAGCCCGGCGAGCGCCTGCGACTCTTAAAGGAAGTGGCGAACCTCGATCACATTCAGACAGACGACTTTTCGTGGCCCTGCCTGCCCGACGCGTCGGGTCCGGACTTTTTTTTCTACGACATGACCTGGTGCACTTTCTGTAACGGCCAACTGGACGTTCCCGCACTCGTCGAGGAGACAGGTGTCGACGTCAGTGACCTGCCGTCGCTGCGCAACGCCATGCACGCCTTGTTCGACAAGTACAGCGCCGTCGCTGTCGCCGTCAAGTCGCAGCATGCCTATCACCGAACTTTGGCCTGGGAGGACCGTGCCGATGCCGATGTCGAGCCGTTGCTGCAGAGGCACATCGACGATCCGAAAGCACTGGACGTGGACGAGCGGAATGCCTTCGGCGACTGGTGCTGGGCGCGCGGCGCCGAGCTTTGCGCCGAGTATGATCTGCCGTTCAAGATCCACACCGGCTACTACGCCGGCAGCAACAAGATGCCGCTCGATTTCATTGGCTGTGGAAATATGTGCAGCTTGCTGGCGGCCTTTGTGGATACGAAATTCGTGCTGATGCATATCTCGTATCCGTACAACGACGAGCTGGTCGCGCTTGGCAAGCACTATGCCAATGTCTATGTCGATATGTGTTGGGCGTGGTCGATCGACCCGCATACTTCGACGGACTTCGTACGCAAATGGATTCACACGGCACCGGCGAACAAGCTGTTTATCTACGGCGGCGACACCTTCAACCCGGTGGCCAGCGTCGGGTACACCATGCAGGCGCGCGCCGGTTTGCATCGGGCATTACAGGCTGAAGTAGATGACGGCCTGGTGACGGAAAAAGAAGCAGTCGCTCTGGCCGCACGGTTCATGCGCGATAACGCGTACGACTGCTTCCGCATCGAGGCGAAGCGCGCGACAATTGCCGGTGTCTGAAAGTGATCCGCGTTAGCAGATGACTTGTGCGCTGACCGCTGCGAATTACTGTGGCGCCGGCGCAACACACCGATCCTGCACACCACAGTGAGGCCGATCAATGAGCGATAACCGGACATTCACCGCTGAGTATCCGGACCGGGAAATGCGCATTGGCTGAGGCTGAACTCCAACTTGCGCCTTTCCGCTTTGACGTGACGCCGCCGCTTGGGCATTCGATTTGCGGCGGTTGGATTCCCTCGGTGGCGAGTGTCAGCGACCCGCTCGAGTGTGTCGGGTTCGTCCTGCTCGGCGCCGGCAAACCGATCGTCATCTGTGCAGTCGATTGGCTGGCGCTGCTCAACAGTGCGCATCTGGCATGGCGCCGGGCTTTGGCTGAAGCCGCCGGCACTCACGCAGATCGGGTGGCGGTGCAATGTGTGCACCAGCACAGCGCACCGCTCGTCTGTCTCGATACGCAGGAGATCGTAGCGGCTGCCGGCGGCCTTGAAGACGTCATCCAGCTCGATTTCTTCGAGGACTGCCTGCGACGCGGCCGCGAGGCGGTGGCGGCGGCACTGGCGGCACCGCGGCCGGTGACAAAGCTGGCGCACAGCCAGGCAAAGGTCGACAAGGTTGCGTCGAACCGGCGGGTCTATCGTGACGACAACGGTATCGTCCTCGGCCAGCGCGCCAGCAGTGCGCCCGACGAATTCCTGCGCGGGCTGCCCGAGGGGTTGATCGACCCGTGGCTGAAGACAGTCGCATTCTACGACGGTGACGACAAGATCGCCGCCTGTCACTACTATGCGACACACCCGCAAAGCTACTATGGCGACGGCATCGTCAACAGCGACACAGCCGGCCTGGCGCGCAAGCGACGGCAGGCGGAGGAACCGGACTGCCTGCATCTGTACTTCACGGGTTGCGCCGGCAATGTCGCCGCCGGCAAGTACAACGATGGCACCCCTGAATATCGGGACGTGCTGACGCAGCGTATATACGACGGCATCGTCGCGGCCGAGGCAGGCCTGCAGCCGACGCCGATCGCGGCAGTTGAGTGGCGCACAGTCGAGTTGTCAGCACCGCCTGCGCGTGAAGACTTTTCGATCAGCGCGCTGCAGGCGATCATCGACGATTCGGAAAATACCGTTATCGATCGCGCTCGCTCGGCGTTCATACTGAGCTGGTGCCGGCGCGCCCAGGGCGGCACACCGCTGGCGCTGAGCAGCCTGCACCTCAACGATGTCGTGCTCCTGCATTTGCCGGGGGAATGCTTCGTCGAGTATCAGCTGCGCGCCCAGTCGCTGCGGCCCGACGCCTTCGTCGCGGTCGCCGCGTATGGCGACGATGGGCCGTGGTACATCCCCGTCAAGGAAGAATACGGCAAGGGCGGCTATGAGCTCGAGGTCGCCTTATGCAGTCCGGCGGTCGATGATATGCTGACTGCGGCCATGTCCGAGCTTCTGGCGAACTGATCCGGGGCAATCAGAGATATTGACGCTCAAACAGTCCGTGGAACCGGCAGGGAAGAACCCGCCTGCATCCGGCATCCCTCCGTGGTGAAATCTTGAGCTACTGCAGGAGGTCCTGGATCACTTCGCGCTCTTCCACCAGCTCCGCAGCCGTTGCTTCGATCTTGCCTTTGAGGAAGTCGTCGTGGGTCTGGCCACCGATGATTTCGTAGGTGCCGTCGCCGGGGGTGCGGCACGGAAACGAAAAGATAAGACCATCCGGTATGCCGTAGGGATTGCCGTCGCTGACGACCGCCGAGCTGAAAGTCTCGCCTGCCGGCGTCGGGTTGACCAGGGCCCGGACAGCATCGACCACGGCATTGGCCGCCGAGGCTGCCGAGGACTTGCCACGGGCGTCGATGATTGCGGCGCCGCGTTTGGCGACGACGTTGACGAAATCACCCTGGAGCCAGGCCGTGTCGCCGATGACCTCCGTCGCTGGGGCGCCGTTGATCGTGGCGTTGTGATAGTCTGGCACCTGTTTGGCCGAGTGATTGCCCCAGATTGTCACGTTTTTCACACTGTTCACATCGGTGCCCGCCTTCTTCGCCAACTGGTTGACGGCGCGGTTCTGATCCAGGCGGGTCATTGCGTGGAAGCGGTCGCGCGGCACATCCGGTGCATTGTGCATGGCGATCAGGCAATTGGTGTTGCACGGATTGCCGACGGTCAGGACATGGATATCGGCGGCGGCATGGTCATTGATTGCCTTGCCGGTCGAGGTGAAGATCGGGCCGTTCTCCTTGATCAAGTCACCACGTTCCATGCCTGGGCCACGTGGCTTGGAACCGACGAGCAACGCCCAGTTGACGTCTTTCATTGCGGTATTGACGTCGTCCGCCATGACGATGTCGGTGAGCAACGGGAAGGCACAGTCTTCGAGCTCCATGGCGACGCCCTCGAGCGCTTTCATGGCGACCGGCAACTCGAGAATATTGAGGGCGACCGGTTGATCGGCGCCGAAGAGATCGCCGGCAGCGACCCGGAACAGCAGGCTGTAACAGATCTGACCGGCACCGCCGGTGACAGCAACGCGTATAGGTGGTTTACTCATGGGGATGCCTCTGGATTAAAAGGGTTTATCTCAATGGCGCATAACATAGCCATGCCGAACGCTGAATGTCCAACTATTACGCCTGTCGTTATTCCGTGAGGGACAGCGATGCACCGTCGCCGACCGGCACATCCGGAAAGCTGAACGGGTCAACGCTGTCGATGCAAGCCACATTGAAGGCACACTCCGTCGGGTCGCTGCGGCGCTGGTGGTGTGTATAGATACCGCATGTTTTACAGAAGTAATGCTTCGCGATCTTCATGTTCCACCGGTACAGGGTGAGGTTCTCTTCGCCCTTGACGATGCGCAGCCGTTCCAACGGGGCCATTGCCATGACTGCACCTTTGCGCCGACAGATGGAACAGTTGCAGCGGCGTATTTCCCCGAGACCGTTTTCGAGATCGACTTCGAATTCGACAGCACCGCAATGGCACCGACCAGCGAGCGTTTCCATGGTCCAGTTCTCCTGCTGTGGCCCTTACGGGTCAGTCTTTTTTTTCTGCGCCGCTTCGCGATCTGCGATGATATCGTCGGCGATGAGGATACGTTCAAAAAACAGCTTGAGCAGCACACATAGATAGCGTCGGCCCATCTGGCCGAGGCGCAGCTTCGAACTGCCCCAGGTGCGGCCGTACCAGTTGATCGGAATCTGGGTGATGCGGTACTTGCGTATCAGTGCCGTGATGTACATTTCGATCGTTATGTTGAATTGACTGGCGTAGAACGGGCCACAGTGATCGATGACCTCGCGCCGGTATGCCTTGAATGCGTTGGTTAGATCGTTGAAATGGGTCCAGAACATCAGTTGAATCAATTTGTTGGTCAGGCGATTGCACAACCGCTTGACGATCGGGTAGTCAACAACCTCTGCCCCCGCGATAAAGCGTGAACCGAACACGCAATCGTAGCCGTCGTTGATCGTCTGGTAGTATCGTATGATGTCCTCGGGATCGTCCGACTGGTCAGCCATCGCGATCACCACGACCTCGCCGGACAACGCTTTGAGCCCGGTGCGCACGGCTCTCCCGAATCCACGTGGTAACTCCCTGGTCACGATTCGCACGCGCGGTTCGTCGGCCGCAACCGCTTGCACCACCTCGACGGTGTTGTCGTCACTGCTGTCATCAACGACGACGATCTCGGTATCGATTTCGTGCCGATCCACTGCCGCGATGATGTCCGACAGCGTAGCGGTGATCGCCCCACCCTCGTTGCAGGCGGGAATCAGGATGGAGAGGGAAGGCGTCTTCAATTTCCAATTCTCAATTCTTAACTCTCAATTTCAATGGGGAACGAAAATAGGGCAGAGCAGCGCTTCGTTGTCGGCGAGCCATTGGTTGATATCCGCTGTGATCGTGGGTACATCCCGCTTGGGCTGCCAGCCGAGCTCGGACGAGGCCTTGCTATAGTCGGTAATGTAAACGCGTACGTCGACATCGCTGGTTTCTGGGAGGCTGCCGATTTCCACGGTGTTCCCAGTTATGTCCCGACACAGCTTCGTAAGTTCCAGCAATGACGCGGATGAATCGGTGCCGCCGCCCACGTTGTAGACGCGCCCGTCCCAGACTTCCGGTCGCGCCAATTGTAATTCGAGCAGCTCGAACAGATCGTCGATGTGTAGCATATCGCGCACCTGCTTGCCAATACCACCCCAGCCGATGTAGGCCAATTCCTGTTGGAACCGGTGGCGTGCAACCCACAACGTCACGACGCCCTGATCCACCCTTCCCATTTGCCATGGGCCGGCCAGCACACCGCACCGATTGATCAGGCAGGGCATCTCGAAATGATGCACATACTCGGCGATCAAGAGTTCTGCTGCCAGCTTCGTCGTCCCGTAGATAGAGCGGCGCCCCTCCATCGGGAATGATTCTGTGATCGCGGTGACATCGGTCCACTCGTATCGAGAATCTGTCTCGCGCCAGGGAAGGGCGTTCATCGGTTCGATCGGATAGACGCGGCTTGTACTGATAAACAGCACCGCGGCTTTGTTTTTCCGTGCGGCTTCCAGGCAGTTCACGGCGCCGTTGAAATTGATGTCAACCAATTCCTTGGGGTCATCGAGCCCTGCCTGTACGGAGGGTTCGGCCGAGCACTCGATCATCAAGTCGAACGGGCCAACCGCATCAAGCTCCGACGGTACCCGGATGTCGCCGCGTACAAACGTCACGTTCGCCGCCTGCAACCGCTCGAGATTCAACTCACTGCCGCGTCGCACCAGATTGTCGAATGCCGTTACCCGCACATCGGGAAACGCGGCCCGCAGTCGCACGCCGAGGTTGGAACCGACGAACCCTGCACCACCGGTGATCAGGATGTGGTTGAACGTCATCTTGCTCCTCAATTGAGGCGTTGCTTGATTCCGGCGTACATGTCTTCGAGGATCATGTCGATGTCGTACGCCTGGTTCCAGCCGGGATAATGCTGCTGGAACCTGGAGTTGTCGGAAATGTACCAGATATGGTCACCGCTGCGCGCCTCGTCGACGTACACGTAATTTGCCTTGCATTCCGCCAGAGCTTCTATCTTGTCGATTGCTTCCAGCATCGAAATATTTGAATGACGCCCACCGCCGATGTTGTATACCGCGCCGCCGGCGCGCGGGTCGCGGATGACATGATCAAAGGCCGAGACCAGATCGGTGGCGTGGATATTGTCCCGCACCTGTTTGCCCTGGTACCCGAAGATTCGGTATTCGCGGCCGGTGACAACGCAGGTCATCAGGTACGCCAGGAAACCGTGGAGCTCAGCACCGGAGTGACAGGGGCCGGTCAGGCAGCCGCCGCGGAAGACGGCTGTTTTCATCCCGAAATAGCGACCGTACTCTTGCACCAGCATATCCGCCGCCAGCTTCGATACGCCGAACAGGCTGTGGGTGCAGTCATCGACACTCATTGATTCGTCGATACCCTTTGCGAACGGATGGCCCGGGTCGATCTCCCAGCGGCTATCAAGCTCTGCCAGTGGCAGAGAGTTCGGCCGGTCACCGTATACCTTGTTCGTGGACGTGAATACGAACGACGCCTCGGGGCAGGCGCGTCGCACCTGTTCCAGCAGGTTGAGGGTGCCGTTGGCGTTGACGGTGAAGTCGGTCTCGGGTTCGCGCGCCGCCCAGTCATGCGATGGCTGGGCCGCGGTGTGGATGACAGCTGTGATGCCGGCACCGTACTGGTCGAAAATCCGGCGCAGCGCATCGCTGTCACGGATGTCGACCGTCTCGTGCCGAAAGTTAGGAATCGTTTGCTCGAGTTGCTGTCGGTTCCAATTCGTCGAAGCTTCGTCTCCGAAAAAATAGCTGCGCATATCGTTGTCCACGCCGACAACAATATCAAACTGCGGCGCCAGGTGCCGGACCGATTCCGATCCGATGAGCCCGGAACTGCCGGTAACGATCAGGACATTCTCATGCATGGGCGAAATATCCAGTCGGCGACCGGCATGTCAAGCGTGATGGCAAGTCACGACGCGATCGTCAATATTACGAGCAGCGTCAAATCGGTGGATATCGTTGGCCATCTTTGCCGGAGGCGTACTTGAAACCCGGCCTTCAGACCACACAACATTGCCTGCCCATATGCTGCGTCATCTGATAAATATTGTATTCGGCTGTATCCTCGGCCATGCGGTCTATACAAACTGTATCGGGATCCGCACAATCGATGTTGTCGGGTGCCGTGTGATTTTGGAGGAGGCGCCATCAGGACTGCTGTGGCTCTATGCTGTTATCGGATTGCTGCTGGTCTACGCGGCGGATGAATCTCTGCGCCGGCAACCTGCAGCAGCTGCTTTTGTCGGGCAACGGGCGCTACTGCCGCTGCTTGCCCTCCTGCCTTTCGGTTTTTTCCCCACGTCGATGCTGTCGCCGATTGTTTTTTCAGCGGTAGTCGCGATCTGTGTTGTCCGCGTCACGGCGAACCTTCCTGCACAGCGTGATCTGCCATGGTTGCGTCCGTCACTTTTCGTCGTGTTGGCGCTTGGCGTTGTCACCTACTTCACGATGCTGCAGCTGCGCGCTCTGGGGAGCATGTATCTCAACTACTCCGACTGGGCGATATACCTGAACGTCGTTGACAATACGATTAACGGCCGCTGGTTCTATTCGAACGAGCTCGGCCGCAACTACATGGGGCACCATTTCATCCCGGGCATGGTTCTCCTGCTCGCCCCCATGCTTGCCGCATTCCGCACTGCTGCGCCGTACTTTTTGATGAACGCATTAGTACTGCACGGCGGCGTTCTGATTTTATATGTGTTCGCGCGCCGCCTACAGATCCGTCGCCCTGTCGCGGTTGCGTTGGTTGCCGGCGCGTTGTTTTACCCATCCCTGTCGCAGATGACGATGTCGATTTATTATGGTTTCCATCCGCTGCACCTGACGATGCCGCTGATCGCCTTGTTCGTTCTGCTTTGCCAGTGCCGCAGCTCTCTCGAGAAGGGCGGTCGGCTGCGGCTCAATACGATCCTTCTCGGGGTCGTGTTCGTTCTCACTTTGGCGATCAAGGAAACAGTGCCTGTATTCTTCGGCGGTCTGGGTGTTGTGTACTTTCTTCTCGGCCGCCGACGCCTGGGCTTCGTGCTGGCGGCGGCCAGCGTCATTTATTTTCTGATTGTCATGTTGCTCGTCATTCCCGGGATCTCGGGTTTGCAGGAGTACGAGTTCACCGACCGCTACCACCATCTCGGCGACAGCATAAGTGCGATCGCGCTGTCGCCGTTCCTTGAACCCGGCGCATTTTTCGGCGCGCTCTTCCGGCCGCACAACATCTACTTTATTTCGCTGCTGCTGCTTCCTGTCTTTGTCGCGGTGTTTTCCAAACCCGTATACCTGATCGCTGCGGTTCCGACGCTGTTGTTTGTTTGCCTGCAAAGCAGCAGTCAACAGGCGAATATCGTGTTGCAGTACCAGTGCGAGGTCGTCATGCTCCTGCTCACCGCGGCAGTTGTGGGATTAACTGCCGGCGAATCCAATCGGTGGTGCCGGGCACTGGGCTGCGGAATGCCGCGCTTGCCAGGTGCGTCGGCGCTGTGCGCCGGAGTTGTCGTTGCAACGTTGCTGGCACATTTCTTTTTCGGCCTCGGCTATCTCGGCAAGAACAACAGCCAATACCTGATCCACGCACCTGGTTACGAGGACTTGGTTGAAGAATTGCGCGTACGCCTCGATGGGCGTGGGGTCTCCGCAACACCGCGCCTCGGTGCCCACCTCGTGTTTTCCAACGATACATATCTCGTCCTCTCTGAAGAGACCCCGCAGGACCTTGTCGTGCTCGACCTCGACGACGAGATCACCGAGCGTCCCGAGTTCGAGACGTATCGCTGGCGCCTGAGCCGTTCTGCCGTGTATGGTGTTGAAACGATGGTGGCACGCGACCGGAATTGGCTTATCTATGAACGATTGCCAACTCCATACGCTGAACGTGAGCCTGCCTTCAAGCGAATTGACGACGCCCGCTGGTCTGAGCTGGGCGCGGCGATCGAGGTGCGGGGCCGGCCGCAACTCGAGGCGAGGGTCATATCAGAAAGGTCGGAGCCGCAGGGGAGAATTTACGAGGTTGCGATTCGGTTCAAAGAGCCCGTATCGAGTGACATGAAAGTATCATTGCACGGAATTGGCTCGATCCCGGGGAATCGAATCCCTGTGCAATCGGATCAACGCCATTTCGGTGACGGCACGTTGCCGGCGTTTCTCGGTGCTGCCGGCGACGTCTGGACAACGGTGTTCAAGCTCCAGGTATCACCGAATGTGGAAGTAGGGGAGTTGTCGATCGCAACGATACCGAAGTTTGCCCCAGATCTTTCGAAATCACCTTTCGAATAATTCGCGCGGAAGGCGGT
>CAYWQM010000119.1:0-12582 GCA_964460215.1 uncultured Lentisphaerales bacterium | reverse complement strand
TGCAGCAGCCCGGACGGCAAGAGCGCTGGCGGTCACTACAACCCCGAAGGCCACGCCCACGGCAATCCGGACGTCAGCACTCCCCGGCACGCCGGGGATCTTGGAAACCTCCAGACGGATGCCGCCGGCAAAGCGCACTACGAGCGGACCGTGCACAATCTGACGATCGCAGATTCACACAATCCGATCATCGGGCGCTCGGTGATTATTCACAAAAAACACGATGACTTCGGCCAGCCGACCGGCAATGCGGGTTCGCGTATAGCCTGCGGCAGCATCGGTGTGGCAAAGTAGCATCTGTAAGGCGCCGCAGCGTTATGGATTCATCAATGCTGAATCGCCCGCGCTGATCAGCTCCGTTGTTTCCCCGGAAATGTTGCTGAGCAGACTGTGGGCTTTGATCAGATGGATGTTGGCGCGTGAACCCGAGCCGCCGGCATGACGCAGCGCTTGCCGGTGCTTTGGAGAAGGTGGTCATCGCCCACTTGGGCCACACTACAGATCAAAGACAGCGTTCTCGGATCAGGCTGAGTTGGCGTTGCAAAACGTTGAGCTGCGATTGCCAGAAACTGTCGTCGCCCCAGTCGGGAAAGCTTTCCGCAAAGCGCGGGTCACCGACCTGGCGGCTGCGCCAGGCGTCGAAGTAGAGAATGCGCATGGCCCGCAGCGGTTCGATCAGACGTAGTGACTGATGATCAAATGGGCGGAAATCTTCATACCCTTCAAGCACCAGGTTCACTTCGTGCCGGGCGGCCCAGACATGGTCCGGCAGCAACATCCATAGATCCTGCACAGGCGGCCCCATGGCCATGTCGTCGAAGTCTATGAGCATGATGCCATCGCTGGGGTGCAGCACGTTGGCGGTATGACAATCGCCGTGGATGCGGATGTATTCTGCGTCGTCGAACAGCGGTTCGATCAGGTCCATTAGTTCGCTGGTGATATTGGCAAAACCCTCTTCGAGGTGCGGCGAGACAAATCCTTCGTCGAGCAGCGTGTCGATGTGCCCGGCAGTCGACTGGGCGGGATGCAGGATCACACGATGTTCCGCATCGTATTCGGAGCCGCAGCGATGGACGCGGCCCAGCAGCCGTCCGAGTCGGCGCCAATCTTCGTCCTCGACAAACTCGAACATGCGGCCGTGCAGCTTTGGGTAGATTGCAAAGACAATCCCCTCGGCATCGCCCACGGTATGTGAATCATTCAAGTCGAGTGGGGCGATGACGGGGATCTCGGCCTCTTCGCAGTCGAGTATGAACATGTGCTCGTCGACAATGGCGTCGTCGGTCCAGCGATTCGGCCGATAGAATTTGACGATCAGCCGAGTGCCGTCTGTGGCCTCGAGCTCGAAGACCCGGTTGATGTAACTGTTGAGCGGACTGGTCAGGCCGGTGAGCTCGACGTTCAACGCCTGCTCGACAGCCGTGAGGATCGTGTCGGGTGTCAGTTTCTCGAAATCGTGCGGCTCGGTGTCTTCATCCATCTCGCTACGGTAGCCACCGGTGATAAGAGTTCAAACAACTTGCAGCAAGCGTTGCAGGCGATGACTTGTGTCCGCCCGACAACACATGACAAAAGAAGGCAGTTCGTCGGAGCAATATGGATTGGCATATCAGCCTTGGCCGCGGCGGCTGTGGAACACGTCGACCTGGTCGTTGCTCATTCAGAAGCAGTCAACCAGTGCGTACCATGAGGCGCTGCGCGGTTGTGCGGCTGGTTTTTGGCGCTGTGATCAGGTAGCTTAAGCCTCTGGTATCCGCCAACTCACTCCTGTGCTGGGCCCATGAATGAAGTGGAAAACGTTGTCGAGACGGCTGACATCGCGGCGCTGATGGATCTGGCATCCTGGACTGAGCGCTTGCCGGTGCTGGCGCCGCAGTATCGGTCGGCCAGGCCATTTCCACATATATTTTTGGAAGGTGTGCTGCGGCCAGACAAGGCGTTGCAGGCGGCCCGCGAGTTTCCGGCACCGGAATCGACGTCCTGGACACACTACAAACACGTCAACGAAAACAAGCTCGGCAAGAACGACCGAGATCACTTCCCGCCCCTGCTCGGGCAGATTGTTGATACTCTCAACAGCCCGGCATTCGTCCAGTGGCTTAGCCAGTTAACCGGTATAGAAGGGTTGATGTCCGATCCGCTGCTGGAAGGCGGCGGGCTGCATCAAACGGAGCCCGGGGGCTTCCTCAATGTCCACGCCGACTTTACCATGCACCACTACCACAACCGCTGGCGGCGGCGCATCAATATGATTCTCTACATGAACGAACGCTGGGAGGATGACTGGGGCGGTGCCATCGAGCTGTGGGACGACGACATGCAGGCCTGTGTCGAGAAAGTGCCGCCATATCTCAATCATGCGCTGGTTTTCAATACCAACGAGACTTCGTACCACGGTTATCCGGATCCGATTCAGTGTCCGAACGGCGTTCAACGCCGCAGCATGGCACTGTATTACTATACCGCCGAAGCAGACAGCAGCTACTCAATGAAGTCCACGAACTACAAAAGCCGACCGGATGATAATGCTGTTACCCGTATCAAAATCTGGCTCGATAAAGTGGCGCTCGATATCTATTCACGGCTCAAGGCGAGATTCGGCTGGTCGGACGAGTTGGCCAGCAACATCCTGAGCAAGCTGTCCAGGAACAAGAAAAAATACGACGAATAAACTCGCTAGATATGTGTTGAGCATCAGGCGAAAGACTGATTGTCGGGCGGGTTGTTCATTGTAGTTCACTCAGCGTGGGAGGCATGGCATTTGCCGGGGTATCGCCAATTGCGCGCATTACGGGATTGCTGCGATACAGTCAGACGCTATGGCTCTAGACATCTTATTCTGTGACAATCATCTGTTGGCCGTGGCGAAGCCGGCAGGGATGCCGGTCGTGCCGGATGACAGTGGTGATTTGTCACTTTTCGAGCTGGCGCGAAGATGGATAGAAGTCGAGTTCGACAAACCCGGTCGCGCCTTCCTCGGTGTTGTGCACCGTCTTGATCGCCCAGTCTCAGGCGTTGTTCTGCTTGCCCGCACCAGTAAGGCGGCGGCACGACTGACAGAACAGTTCCGTGAACAACAGGTGACCAAGACGTACATCGCAATCTGTCACGGCCTGCCGCGGCAGGATGATGGGAAGCTGGAGCACTGGCTGTCGAAGGACGGGCGTCGAAACCGCGTCACTGCCAGCGCCTCGAAAAGAGGAAACGCCAAACGCGCCGTCACACAATTCCGGGCGCTGCTCTGTGAAGGCAAGCAGACGCTGGTCGAACTGATTCCGGAAACTGGCCGCCCCCATCAATTGCGCGCGGCGATGGCGTCGATCGATATGCCAGTCCTCGGCGACGTCAAGTACGGGGCGCCGAAACCGCTGCCGGACAAATCCATTGCGTTGCATGCGCGTGAACTTTCCGTGACCCATCCAACCACGAAAAAAGCGAAAACTTTCTCATGCCAGCCTCCGGTCTGCCGGTGGTGGGCCCTGGCGCGGCAGGGGCACAGCAGGAAATGAACCGAAACAATTGCCCTGTTTTGTAACGTGAGACGCCGGCCACAGACGATTTGCCCCGTATGGGAGCGCTCAGGCAAAACTAGGACATTTTCGTTTAAGCACTATTTACTTCCGCGTCGACGGGGGCAAAGTATGCTACGGCTTCCAATAAAACTACTTTTGAAACACATTCCCGGAATGACACCATGGAAATCTCGCAGGACACTGCTGTATCCTTCCACTACACCTTGAAGTTAAGCGACGGCGAAGTTGTCGATTCGTCTGAGGGCCAGGACCCCATGATCTATCTGCATGGGCACGGCAACCTCGTTCCCGGTCTTGAATCCGCGTTGCTCGGCAAGAAGGTCGGGGACGCTTTCGACACGACAATTTCTGCGGCACTGGGCTATGGCGATCGCAACGACGAGCTGGTGGAGGTGGTGCCGATGGACATGTTCGAGGGCATTGACGACCTCGCGCCCGGCATGCAGTTCCAGGTCAACAGGCCGGAAGGCACCCAGATCATCACTGTGGCGAAAATTGACGGCACAGACGTCACCATCGACGGGAATCACCCGCTCGCAGGTGAAGCCCTTCACTTCCACATCGACGTGACAGAAGTCCGCGAGGCCACCCAGGAAGAGCTCGACCATAAGCACATCCACGGTCCCGGATGTCACCACGATTAGCTGCCCCGTCAGTCCCGCAATGCGTTCAAACGCTTCTGTGACGGCAGCACTAACGCCGTCACCAGCGTGGCGACAGCGAAACCGGTGGCCCAGTACAACGGCGTGCGGGCTGAGAAATTGTCGACCAGCGCGCCGGCCACCCAGGGCCCCGTAAGCGTCGAGATTCCCGACGCGAAACCGATGAGCATGCCGGTCATCCACCGGCTTGCCCGCGACACCAGCCCCTGGCCAAGTTGAATCACGACCGCCGTCGTCCAGGCCATTCCGACACCGATGAACGCCATACAGATGATCATCGATGTGCCTTCGAAAATAGGCAACAGCAGCAGCGGAATCAGTGACAGCGCGGTGGAACCGGTGCAGATGATACGCTCGCGCCCGACTGCGGCGGTCATACCGCCGAGCAGCAGGCCGAAAGCCTGTGAGACGTTGAAGATCGATTGCCACTGTCCGACCATGATCTGCCCGTGCCCCGCAGCGGCGAGGTAGGGCGGGATGGTGTACAAGAGTACGTACAGGCAGAAGAACCGCATCGTATTCATCGCGATAAGCAGCCATATCGGCCAGTGCCGGCCAGCCAGCGCCTGATGCCATGATACCTGGTTTTCGCTGTCACGGGTATGGCGCTCGATCGGTTTGCCAAACAGAGCTGCGCCGACAACGATCAGCGCTAGCCCGGGCGCGATCGCCAGGATCGTCTGAATCGTTGCAGACGTTTCGGATTCGATTACATAACTGATCCATAACGGCCCGGCTGCCTGACCGAGAAAACCGCCGACCAGAAAAATACCAAGCGTCCGGGACATCCCGGCACGCCCCAGGCGCGTTGCGGTAATTCCTGCTTCCGGATGAAAGAAACCGACACCGCAGCAACCGATCATAATAAAGAGGACGGATGGCAGCAGCGGCTGTCGGAGCATCACCATGCTTATGCCCAGCACGGCCACGACCGGCCCAAATGCCAGCAGTCGCCGCACGTCTACCCGGTCCGACAGCATGCCCCAAAGCGGCTGGCACAATCCGAATGGCAGCGTGCAGAGCCCCAGGATCATGCCGACCTCTGTAGCACTGAGGTCGTACCGCTGCTTGATCGGCAGCCACAACGCGGGAATCATCAGCGCGTAGCTGTCGATGACAAAATGTAGAATAGCCAGAGCGGAGATTCGTCGCATGATCGAAGTTGGAAAGGGGCTGACAAGTGATTTACAGGCGCTATCTTAAACAGTCAAAGTGTTATTAACCAACAGCCCCCTCGACAACTTCCTTTATTTTTTGCTATTATGACTGAAATTGACACGCTCGGCGAATACAATTCTTGTACCTCACCCGCACTCTCAACAACCCACAATCAAGGAGGAATGGTGATGCGGTATCTATCCATCATGATTCTCGTCTTCGGTCTCGCCGGTACGCAAGTGCTGGCCTGTGACAACAAGAACTGCGACAACAAGAACTGCGGCAACAAGCAAGCGGCATCCAGCGCCGAAGCGGCCGATGCCATCAAGATCTGCCTGAAATGCGGCGAGATCAAAGGCGACGCCAAATGCTGCAAGGCTGAAGGTCGTACCAAGTGTGGCGGCTGCGGGTTGCTCAAGGGCTCGGTCGGCTGCTGCAAAATCCCGAATACCATCTGCAAAGGCTGCGGCGAGATCAAGGGCACCGCCAAGTGCTGCGATGCCGAAAATCGCACCAAATGCGGTGGTTGTGGCATGTTCAAGGGCTCGGTTGGCTGCTGTAAGATCAAGGCGGCGGCCAGCGCCAGCGCGGCCAAGGCGGCGGCCAGCTGCAGCGCGGCCAAGGCGGCGGCCGGCTGCAGCGCGGCCAAGGCGGCGGCCAGCTGCTGCCCGGCCAAGGCGGCGGCCGGCGACAAGCAGGGAAATGCCGAAGGTAGCGGCAGGTAACACTGCTTAGCCATCCGGAAGTTCTCATAGCGCTGCGGCACCCGACCGGTGCGGCAGCGCTTTTTTTTTGTGGCGCTTTGTCTTTCTGCTCTTGCGATTGAAAAGAGTAGATTACGAGAAGAAGATCAAGACCTGTACCCTTGTTTGAACTGACACCTGCCGCAGACCCTGAATTCTGTGGGAGGACAACCTGGCATCTCGAACCATGATCCCCGAAGTTCATGTCGACCTTGCGGCCGATGCGGCCGACCGCTGGCACCTGCCTGAGGCTCTGGAAGGCCAGGCCCACGCGCTGCTCGATCTTTACAATGCCGACCTTGGGGGCACCAATTTCCTGGCGCAGTACGGTGATCAGCTGCAGCAATTTGTCGATGCCCATGTACCGTCGGGCATGTACGAAGAAATCGTCGGCCTGGCTGAGCGCATCAACCGGCCACTGCCCGAGCTGCTCCTGGCCAACCTGCACTACGACGTCATCAAATTCCTCGGTTCAAACAGCCGTGCCGGCTGTACGGCATTCGCGATCGACACCCCGGCTGGGCCGGTGCACGCACGCAATCTCGACTGGTGGACCGAACTGGATATTCTGTCGCGTTTCACGATGCTGGCACATTTCGCCGGGGCACCGGCCGGCCGTTTCTCTGTTGTCACGTGGCCGGGGTTTCTCGGGGCATTTTCGGCGATCGCTCCGGGACGTTTCACCGTGACACTAAACGCTGTTTCCAGCAACGAGCCTGCAAGTTTATCGATCCCGGTACCGATGTTGATTCGGTCGGTACTGGAAAATGCCGCAACCTTCGATGATGCAGTGACGGCTCTGGCAACCACGCCGATCGTTTCCGACTGCATGCTGCTGCTGACCGGAACTGAGCAGGGCGAGATGGTGGTCATTGAGCGAACGCCGACAAAACACGCGATTCGCCGACCGGAAAACGGCTGCATTATAGTTGCCAACGATTACATCCTGCTGGCAGACGAGACGGCAGCAGCGACCGGCGGCGAGCTCGAATCGACATCTGGCGGCCGTTTCGAATGCGTCCAGTCACAACTGCGCACGGGACGACCCGGGTCCGTAGCCGAATGTCTGCCTATCCTCCAAGACGCGTCGGTGCAAATGGATATCACCGTACAGCAGATGGCCTTCAGTGCGGCGACCGGCGAGTACATTGTGCGCCCGGTGGTTTAGGTAGTGTAAGGGGGCCGAAATGGGGAAGGCCGGGAAGAACAATAAATTGGTCCGGGATGGTTCGGTAGGTTGGTGTAACGGAACCCGTGTGACGAACGGCACTATTATTCATCGATCGTCTTCGTTTCGGCCTTGGTCGTTGCGGCATTGGCTGCGATGAAATCGAGCGCCGCCGAGTTGATGCAGTAGCGCAGCCCGGTCGGCTTGGGGCCGTCGCGAAAGAGGTGTCCGAGGTGGGCGTCGCAGCGGCTGCAGACCACTTCTGTACGCACCATGCCGTGGCTGCGGTCCGTGTGTCTGCTTACTTTCGATTCGTCGGCGGTATAGAAACTCGGCCAGCCGGTGCCCGACTCGAACTTGGTGTCCGAGCGAAAGAGGTCCTGGCCGCAGCAGACACAATGATAGGTGCCATCGGCCTTGTGATCATTATATTTGCCGGTCCCGGCACGTTCCGTCCCGGCCTGGCGCGTAATGCGGTACTGATTGCGGGTCAATTGTTTACGCCATTGCGCATCGGTTTTCACGACTTTTTCATCGGCGTTGGTCGTTGCCTGGGCCGTGTCGGCATCGTTATCGGCCGGATTCGCTGCGGATTCGCGATCGAAGCATCCGGTCAGCAGGACAAACGCCGCTGTCAAAAAAAGTACTTTACGCATGATGGTCTCCTGTCGTTCAAGCTGATCACAGTTCGACACTTCGCGAGAACGTCGGGTTCCCATCTCGCCAGGCATCCCGCGAAGCTGCGGAGTTCGCAGCGATGCGGTGCCGGCATGTTTGCGAAGGCCGAATATGCCTCGACGCCATATAACACTATGCGGGTTAATCCCTGTTTTCACAATCCCTGCCGACAGCCGCCCAGCGCTGTTTAAGTCGGCGGCAGTGTCGAGCGTATCAGGATTTCGGCCCGCGCCGGGACCGGCAGTGCCGGGATCCGGATAACGCTGTAGCCAAGCTCGGTGTACACCTCGAAAATCAACGCATGCACCCGCGCCGCCGTCTCCGGGTCTTCATAGCGTACGCCGTCTGCCGGCACCTCACCGACCGGCTCCAGCAGAAACACCAGCTCGTAGCGATCACGTGCATTCTCGGCGATAGGCTTTGGCACCGGCAATCCAGCGACCCGCAGGTACGCGATGCCGTCGGGGATACCCCGATCACAGAAGACGATCGACGCCATCGCCTGGGCTTCGCGGATCAACTGCTGCTCGAGTACCAGCAGCTGGAAGGCGGTCCTGTCATGCCATGGCAACGACTCGCTGCCACGCGAGCGCTGTTCAACAATGACGTCACGGGCGGTCTCGCGAACTATGCCGAAGCCGAGATTGCTGAGGCAGCGGGCCAAGGTCGTCTTGCCGACGCCCGGTCCGCCGGTTAGCACAAATCGCCGCGGTGCGGGTGCGGTCACTTCTTGGCTTCGGCCAGTTTTTTCTTGAACTTCTCTACCTTCGGCCGCACCACAAGCTGGCAATATGGCTGGCCCGGGTTCTGGGCATAATAGTTCTGATGATACTTTTCGGCACTGTAGAACTTGCCCGCCGGCGAGATTTCGGTGACAATCGGATCATCGAAAATGTTGTCGGCCTCCAGTTGCCTGACCTTGGCCTCGGCCGCCGCTTTCTGCCCGTCGTCATGGTAGTAGATGACTGAGCGGTACTGCGTACCCGTATCGTTTCCCTGCCGGTTAAGAGTCGTTGGGTCGTGGCTGCTGAAAAAGGCATCGAGCAGTTCGATGTAGTTCGCTTTGGCCGGGTCAAAGGCAATTTGAACAATTTCGGCATGGCCTGAATGGCCGGAGCACACTTGTTCGTATGTCGGATTATCGACTTTTCCGCCGCCGTAGCCGGACACTGCAGACTCAACGCCATCGATGAGCTGGAACACTGCCTCGACACACCAGAAACAGCCGCCGCCGAATGTTGCGATCCGGGTGTTGTCATCGCTCATCTTTTCTGCTCCGGTAATGGTTGGTTTGACTGGTTCATCCGTTTTCTCGGTCCGTCCGCCGGCCAGTAGTAGTACTGCTGAAACAAGAATGACAATGACTGCAGATGTAAATATGATTGAACGCATGGATGGATGCCCTCCAGTGCCGGCTGTGTTACTATAACTCTTGAACACGACTGTAGCGCGACGCTCTCCGCGCATCGAACTGCTGCGGCACTGTAACGGCCGGTCGTTCGTGCCGTGTGAGTCAGCTACTATTAAGAACCTGTCATTGGGCTGAAGTTCGATAATGCCGGGATCAACCGTTGCCTCAGCCAGGGAAATAGGCCGCGACGTCATAGCGACTTGGGACAGTCGCGCGGCGGTGATGGGCACAAAACGGGATTCGCCGCCGGGATTTTTGGAACTTGGCGTTCGTTTCGTTTTCTTTTATAACGGATGATGAACAGTGCTGCAGTGAGTGAAAGCGCTTTATCGTGCGCCATAACCCGGATAGATTAACCAAGTCGCCGGTTATTCATCCGGAAGCATCTGGCAACTGCGGGGATTCGCAAATAAAGAAGTTTTTCAAAATTACCGGGACTGTGATCGCTGTCCTGATTCTGCTTGTTGTAGGCGTGCTTGTCTACGTCAACAACGGCGGTTTCATCAAACGGCATGTGCTGCCGGCGATTGCTGACAGATTAGAAACGACGATTACCGCCGGCGACGTGAAGTTTTCCATCTTCGGCCAGCTGCAACTCAACGATCTGATTCTCGGTGATGCCAACGCACCGTTTCTCGACGTTGAAACGATGCGGGTGCGCTATCAGCTGATGCCAATGCTCGGTGGCGAGTTCTATGTAGACGAGGTGCTGCTCGAAAACACGACAGTGGCTTTGAAGCAGGCGGCCGACGGTACTTTCATCTTCCCGTTCAAGCTGCCGGAGACGAAGGACGAGCCGCCTTTGGAATCCGTACCCGAGTTCGCGGTGAAGGGTTTCAATATCAAGAACCTCAAGGTCACACTTGACCGGGCGGCAGGCGATGAAACGCAAGCCGTTGCGGCGGTGCTGCAGAATATCAACGTCAGCATCCCGAAGATTGCACTCGGTGATCAGATCGATGTCACTGTCACCGCTGATGGCAGTTACGACGCCGGCGAGCAACTGCAGGCGACATTCGGCTCCCTCAAGATCAGCCTCAATGCCAACCTGCCGAAGGATCTGGTGATCAAGGACCTGGACGTCATTGAGCTTGAGGAACTGCTGATCAACGGCATGTCCGGCAACGTTGCGGGTGTACCACTGGATGGTCGGCAGTTGAAGGTGTGGTTCACCGACGGCCAGTTTGGCATGCAGGAGGCCATGGGCGGTCATATTGAAGCAGAGTTCAACGCCAAGAGCAAACTACAGATCGACGTTGCGTTGCTCGAGTCGCCGGTCACGCCGAAAATCGGCGGCGAACTGGCAGTTGCCTTCAATACATTCGCCCAGAACAACCAGCAGTCCGTGCTCGATCTTATCGGCGTTCTTGTTGGTGACTACAGGTTTGGTGACACCACGATCAGTTACGAGGGGGCCATCAAGCTGGCCGACAACGGCAGAACGATCGGCAGCCATGGAGAGCTCAATGTCCAGGAATTGACCGTGGCGTCCACAGGACTGAACCTGGAGCCACTGGATGATCCTGTGCAGATAACCGTCGGGCATGACGTCACCTTCGCGGCCGGAAAAGAGTTGACGGTCGACGCCCTCCACGTCAGTGCCAAAGCAAAGGGCCGTGAAATCCTGAAAGTCACGTTGAGTAAGAAGGCAACAATCGCTCTGACACCAGGCGCGGCCGGCAATAATTTACCGCCGTCACGGCTGCAAATCGTCAGCAAGGACTTCGATCTGTCTCTGCTGTTGCCACTGATCCCGCGCCAGGACAGCTTCACGTTTCACGGCGGCCAATTGACCGACGACCTCGACGTGCTGATCGAGAATGACGGCAAGAAGATCACTGCCACCGGCACAGTGGACCTCAGTGGCGTGCATATCTCGGCGTCTGAGCAGCATATCAAGAATCTCGATGTTTCTACCGCCATCGACGTCGTCGTCAGCGACTTCGAACGCATTACGGCCAGTCCCGGCTCGCTCAAGGTATCTTCCGATGGCAATGTGATTTTCGAGGCGATTCTCCATGAGGCCGTGACAGTGGATATATCGAAAGATGCAGCGACCGCTGAGCTGCCGCCGGCGAGATTGACGATCAGCAGCCAGGACTTGGACCTGATGCTCTTCGAGCCGCTCATCCCGCCAATCAAAGGCTTTCAGTTCAGGGGCGGTCGCCTGACAGACAATATCAACCTGCATGTCGAGAACGGCGGCAAGAAGATCGCTGCCACGGGCAGTATCACGCTTGACAAGACCGCTTTCCGATATGATCAGGACGAATTCGGCGAGCTCAACATTGCAACCCGATTCGATGCGGTCATCACCGACTTTGCTAACGTGCAGTTCAAGCCTACGCGGCTGCGTCTGAGAACTGCCGCGAGGGAAGCGCTGGACGTAACAGTCAATGGTGAACTGCAAATCAAAACCGCATTCGCCACCGATGGTACCGAATCCAGCAATATCGACGGCACCGTTAATGTCACCGAGCTGAAGGTGTCGCCAGGAATCAGCGCGGCCTTGCCCTCTGCTGTCACCGACTCGGTCGCCTTGTCCAACGTCAATCTGACGGGGACAGCCGTCATTGGCATCGAAGCGACGACGAGCTTCGACCTGGTAACCAACTTGAGGTCAGAGGCTATCGAAATCGGCCTTGACGGTTTCGAAATTCCGCCGTTGTCGTATACCGTCGACCTCAGTGCAGAAATCGCAGCTGATCAAATGCTGAGATTGCGCCAATGCCGTGTGGTGCTCGACGACCCTGTCGGCAACCTGGCAACGTTCGACCTTTCCGGCAATTTCGATGCATCGATGAAGGGGCGCAAATCGGAACTGTCCCTGATTTCACAGCAGCCATTGGTGGTGGACCGGTTTCTCGACATGATGGTGACGAGTTCCGAATCGACCGGACCGATCAACGCACCGGATATCTGGGCCGTCGTCAATGTGGCGCTGGCAAAGGTGACCTATGGGGCCATCGATATCGAAGATTTCCAGGGGATCATTGTTCACAAAGACGGCAAAGTCAGCATCGACTCCAGAAGCTTTAAAATCAATGGTGTGTTGTCGAACCTGAACGCGTCCTGTGGTTATGTCGCGATCCCGATGACCTATACCTGCGACTTCGATATGGGTGAACAGTCGATCACCCCGCTGATCACCACCTTTGCACCGAAGGCGGCAAGCTACATAGGTGCCGGCAGCATAAAAAGCTTTGCCATCATGGACGCCAGTGGT
>CAYWQM010000118.1:0-12618 GCA_964460215.1 uncultured Lentisphaerales bacterium | reverse complement strand
TGCGCAACGTCCGGGAGGGCAGCAAACACGTCGGAAGCTCCAGTTTCGGCAGAATCGGTAGACATACTCCGAATTCTTTGCCGAGAAGGAAATGGCCACCCCAACGGGATTCGAACCCGTGTTGCCGGGATGAAAACCCGGTGTCCTAGGCCTGACTAGACGATGGGGTGAGCACACCGAAAACTTCAGTGAACGCACTATAATTCAGGCCCGATGGCATGTCAACGGATGCTTACCAAACTTCATCCCAGACGGGCAGCAACGATACGATCGCGTCGTGCGTAGTCCGTAAGAATTTCAACATCCGCCCAGCCGGCATCCGCAAAGATCCGTTGCGCCGCTTCGCCCTGGGCGGCACCGATCTCACAGAGCAGTTGTCCACCGGTGCATAGACAGGCGGCAGCAGACATCGCAATTCGACGAATTACCGCCAGGCCGTCATCGTCGGCAAGCAACGCCTCGTGCGGTTCGAAGCCACGTACGTTGTTCGGCAACTTTTCGAGATCGCCGCTCGCGATGTACGGAGGATTCGCTGTGATCAATACAAATTTCTGTTCTGCTACGGGCCCAAACAGATCGCCCTGGAGAAAGTCGATGTGTTCGGCAGCAAGCAGTTCACGATTCCGCAGTGCCCAAGCCAGCGCATCGGCAGATGTATCAACACCAATCATCGGCACAGGGTCATCAAGCCCGTCATTCATCGCGAACAGAATAGCGCCGCTGCCGGTACAGACGTCGAGGATAGCCCCCTCGCCGGGGTATCGTTGCAGGGCTTCATCCACCAGCCGTTCCGTTTCCGGCCGTGGGATCAGCACTCCGGGCCCGACGACCAGTTCGACCGAGTGGAAGGTCACGTCGCCGATGATGTACTGCACCGGCTCACCTGCCGCCCGGCGCCGCAGCAACGGCCGCAACCGCGCCAGCTCCGCATCACCAAGGAGCCGGTCGAATTGCATGTAAAGCTCAAGCTTGTCAACATCGAGCGCTTCGCACATCAGCCATTCGGCATCGGCGCGGGAACTTTCGCTGCCGTGACGCTCCAGGTAGGTGGACGAGTCGCTCAAAATCTCCTGCGTCGTCTTCAAGGACTGCTCGCCGACACCTTGATACCTATGCCGCCTCGAGCATTGAAGTCGCCTTCGACGATGCACTGCCTCGGGGCGCAGGCAGTAACGATGTCATCCAGAATCCTGTTGACCGATTCTTCGTGGAAGGTGTTGAAATTGCGGTAAGCAAAGAGATACAACTTCAACGACTTGCTTTCGATGCATTTGCCGTCCGGCACGTAGCGGATTGAGATCCGCCCGAAATCCGGCTGGTTCGTGATCGGGCAGCGAGTAGTAAACTCAGAACAGTCGAAACTGATCCAGTAGTCCCGCTTGGCATAGCGGTTATCGAACGCCTCGAGGATTCCAGCCTCCGGTGTTTCCGGGTAGTTCGACTCATTCTCTCGGAGCAGGGTCAAGTCGCTGGTATAGTTGTCACTCATGATAACGCCCCATTACGTGTTGTCATTCCCCTGCCTGCCTTTTGCCGAATCTTCCAGCCAATCGTCGCGGCAGCGCTTGGCAATCTCAAGAAACTCCACGACCTGCGCCTCGTCGCCATCGGCAATGCTTTGCCTCAAATTCACCAGCTCCGTCTGGCAGTCATCCAGGGCAGCGAGAATCGCCACACGATTCTGCATTGTGATCTCGCGCCACATATCGACGTTTCCCGAAGCAACACGGGTTATATCGTGAAAGCCGCTGGCGCAGGCCACACCATGTGCATCGGCCTCATCGTGGCCAAGTGTCGCTTTCGCAATGAGCGCTGACATCAGATGCGGCATATGGCTGGCGTATGCCACGACCTGGTCATGACGTTCAGCGTTCAGCTCGATCGGGATGCTGCCAATTTCGCGCCAGAACTCAATCACCAGGTTAATGGCTTCCAATTCGTCGTCCGGTGTCGGCGTCAGGAAAACGATCTTTTCGGTGTACAGGTCGGCACGGGCAGAGTCCAGTCCGAACTTTTCCGAGCCCGCCATCGGATGACCGCCGATGAAGTACGTGCCATGGTCGTGCAGCATCTCCCGCAGCTCGTCCACCAGTACCTTCTTCACACTGCCGACGTCGGTGACAATGCTGCCGGGTCGGAAGTACGACAGGTTGGCTTTGACGAATTCTATCGTCGCCGGCACCGGCAGACAGATGAAGGTGATGTCAACAACCGGCAGCACTTCTGCAGCATCTGTGCTGCCCGCTTCGATCAGGTCATCTCTCAGGGCCTGTTCCAGAGATGCTGTACGCCGTGCAACGCCGTAGACACTGCGGGCATCCAGTTCCTTCAGGCGCATAGCCAGCGAGCCGCCCAACTGTCCTAGCCCGACGACTGCGATGCGTGATGTGTTGACGATTGAAGCCATGGCATACGGCGGAAAAAAATTATGAGAATAAATGTCCGGTGTGCGGCGTCAAAGTACACAACAGCAAACACAAACGGACACGCTGAAAATGAACTATACACTACAACAACTCATACTCTTTGCGACCTGCTTTACTTGCCTCGTTGCCACCGCAGAACATTATCCCGGAAGCGCCGACGACTTCGACGTCTACGCTGCCAAAGCACGGCTGCAGGATGCCCAGGCACGACACCTCAACGCGCAGCGCAAGCTCACTGATCGACAGCAGGCCCTCAAAAAAATCACCACCAGGCGCCAGGCACTCCATGCTGAAATTCGTGAACTCAATGAAGACGCCGGCAAACAGCAACGCCACATCACCGAACATGAGCGCGAATTCAACAACGCACATGCAGCAAACCAGAACGCCGACAACCAGCTGACCAAACTGCGCCAGCAACTCGCCACAGCTGCCGACACGGCCAACAAACATCGGGCGCAGATCGGTCGGATTGACGCACGTCTCGCGCATACCCGAGGGAAGCTCCAACAGGTACGGGACGAATACGCCGATGCCACCGCCCACCTCACCAGTCATCGTGATGACAACGCAGTACATGACGATGCCAACTGCGCCCGCTTCCAGCATGAGGCGAAGGTATTCGAAAAACAGGCACAAGGGCTGACTCACAAAATCGACAATCTGATCAGCAGAAAAGCCGCGTTCGCCGGAGAACTACAAACTCTGGAGGTGCAGGTCAAGAAGTGCAATACCCAAATTTCCGACGCCGATGCCGCGGTCGGTCACTCCAACGGTTTGGCCAGTACACATCGCCAATCACTCCAACAGTGCCGCAGCGAGTTCAACCGGATATGCGCCCGAGTCGAAGTCTGTGAAGACGTCCTGCGAGATCTGGAACCGCAGATTGACGAGTACTCAAGACACCAGCACCACTGGCAGCATCAGTGCGATGAACAGGTCGTCATCGTCAAAAACCTGCGCCGGCAACTGCACGACGCGCGGGACAATTACCAGCGAGCCCTGCACCACATCGAACGCGCCGCCGCCAGGCACGGCCGCGATGGTGCCAGGGAAGGCCGTGACCTGGCCGTCGACCACGCTGCCACCCAGGCTGAGTACCTCGGCGAAGAAATCGGCCGCGAACACGGCGAGAACGACGGCATCGCCCGCGCCCGTCAACAAGGCGCGACGGTCGGCAAAGAAAACGGCATCGAAGAAGGCCGCGCAGACGCACAGGGCAAGGCCAACCAAAACGGAAAGGTCGACGGTCATGCCACAGGACTGACAACTCGCGGCTTTGGTAACGGCTTCAAGACTGCATCGGCCGTACCGAACATCCGGCACCAGGCCTATCGCCAGGCTTACGCTCGTGGGGAAAATCATGCCACGGCGGAAGCGCAACACTTTGAGTACCCGCGCGGTGTCAAAGCTGCAGAGGATGAATTCTACAACGCCGCACTGGCTGAATACGTTCTCGACAACAGTGGTGCGGCTTCGTTCGAGGGACCATCCTCCGGTCATGCGCCCGCGTGGACCCCGGCGACGTCGGTACGCCCGCAGAAGCCACGATTCAACACGCCGACCTACAACGTGACCAAGCACAAACGTCGCACCAGTAAGCCGTCACAGATTCCCGGTCATGACAAATATGCGAAATTCGCAGCGGGCATGGACCGGATAAACACGCTTCCCAACAAAGTTGAGAGCGTTACCATCGACGTACCGCTCGGGCGTGATCAAAACTGGGCCTTCAAATATTTCGACCCGGGCGTGGTGCAGTACCCGTACCGGCCATTGCAACGCCACTTCGAAGAAACATATCGCGACGCCTATTTTGTTGCGGCGGCCGAGGCCTATGATGAAACTTTCGACGAGACGTTCAGCGACATTCTGCAAATTGTCGCCGACGAGGTGTATGGGCAGTATGTCGATCCTGAACGCTACGGCCATGATCATGCTCAAGCTCGTGACGAGGCCTTCGACTACTGGCGTGAGCGTTCCTGGAACGAGACCTATAACGATGTCTACACGCAAGCGCACCAGGCAGCCAGGCAGCACGCCTATGACAATCCCGACACGGACACCGGCACCTATCGCAGCGGACATCAGGCAGGTACCATCCTGGCACACCAGCGCGCCGGTTTTGAGCAGGGATACAAGGACCTGATCGCCGACGCAGGCAAAAGCCAGCACCACAGCGGTTTCAACGACCGCGCTGCGTTCTTTCGTGACCATCCGGACTTCAAGGACATCAAGATCCGTTTACATGAAAGCAACCGGGACGGGTATTTTGGTATCGGCGAGACTTTCTCCGCCTCGGTATCGCTGCGCAACTATGGCCTTGCCACACAAACAACCGGCAGCCTCGGTGTGACGATGCGTATTGTCTCCGGGCCAGCGAACCCGATCGCAGCAGACAGCACCGTCCACGACGTGCCGGGGCAGTCCGTCACGCAAATCGACAACGTCGTCAGCGCTCGCGTCGACCATCAGGCGCGGCCGCATGACCGGTTCGTCGCAGTGGTCACCGTGCACTATCACAACACGATTCTCGCCGAAGAGCGGTTCGAACGGAACGTGCGGTATCCAATGACCGTCGACAGGCTGAAAATTCCCCCGCGGGTCTATACAAACACCGACGACAACACCATCCACGGGCGCATTGTCAACAATTCAAAAGGCAGTCCGCCGGGCCCAATCGAACTGCACCTGCTCGTCAACGGCAAAAAAAACGGGGCGCCAATTACGATTCGCCCCCTGCACAGTGGAAAGTCTACAGAGTTCGCAATTCCGTTCGTACCGATGCCGGCCCAGTTTCTGTCGCACCTTGATCTCTCCGTGCGCGCCGTTTCAGGTGGCATCGTTCAGGCCCACAGCAATTCGAGCCGGACCTTCGCCAGCCGCCGCCCCGCAGGGACCGGTACAGTACTGATTACGGTACATGACCTGGCCATGCTCAATCTCAAACCCGTAGTCGACGCCCTCACCGGCGCCGGTGCGCAGGTCGATCTGTTCGACCGCCGTTACGACGGCCCCATCGACATTCAGGCCCTGGGACGCCACAGCTTTGCGATCGTCGGTGATGACATCGATCTGGAGACACGCGATGGTATTGAAAATATTCTGGCCGCCGGCGGCAATGTACTGATCGCCGGCTCGTTGCAGAATGATCCGACAGCGATGGAGCTGCTCGATGACCGCGGCGTGGTCATCAAGGGGACGACCAACGGCGGCACACTGACAACCGAGCACTTCCTCGAAGACGCCCTTATGTCAACCGGATTCGGGCAGTTGCCCAAGTTCCGTTTGCCCAAACGCTCGAAATCCCGCCGGTTCTACAAATTACTGACCGGCCCCGACCGGACACTGTTCTCCGGCAGACCGACTGTCGGCTTTCGCTGTGTTGACGTCAAGACCACCGGTTCACTCACGGTGCTCGGCTTTGGCATCGACAAACTCAAGACGGAGTCTGCCACAACACTTCTGGTTCGATCTTATCTGATGTCGAGGCCGGTGCCTGAACTGGCCGAGCAGTGTCTGACCGGAAAAGGGTCGAGACGCACGGAGCAGGTTGTACTCGAGGCAATCATCAGCGAAGAAATCCAGTGCGACAATGCCGTGAGAGGCAAACTCTACAATTCGAAATACAACGACGTGACGGCAACAGATCTGTACGCTTTTCAAGCGAGCGTGCTGGACCGCACCGATCTGCCCCGATACCCGCAACTCGTGGCGCTGGCACCGGTCTTCAGCAAGCGCATCGACAGCCGCAACAGCCGCAAGCTGATCAAGCCGCTGATGAGCGAGTACAGGCGTATTAAATGATGGCCAATGCCTTTTATTGCCTGTTGAATCGGACATGTGCATGGTTAGATTATGGCCAGCGCCGATGGGTATGTGCGCCAGCCACCACACCAACCATAGGGGAACCAGCCATGACGACACGCAATCTGCTCACCATCGTATTCTGTTCAATCGCAATTTCCTGGAACGCCACGGCATCCGGTGAAGTCAGCAGCGGCATGATGGAAAAGGGTTCACACGGCGTGGTGAACATCGGTACTTGCTGGCTTGAATTGCCGATGCAGGTATGCAAAGGCTATGACCGCGGCATCAACTCCATGGAGAATCCGGCATTCTCACGCAGCGTCGGCACAGTTGTTGGTATCTTTCGCGGGGTCTCGCACGGCGCCGGTCGCGCCGGCGTCGGCATATATCAGTTGTGCGGCTTCTGGACCGCCAGCCCGCATGACAACCATGGAATCGGGACGCATTTCGATGGCGAATATGCTTATCAGCAGGGAGAAGACGAAGGCCTGTCATTAGATAACACGGTCAACGCCATGGGGGCTAAGGCGGAACGCGGCATTTTCAATATCCTGGCATGCCCGGCGGCGATCCCGAACGAGATACACGTCACCGGCAACCCGTCCAACAGCCTGATCCGCGGCGGCTGGTTCACCCTCAGCCGGTTGTGGAGCGGCATTTACGAACTCGGCACCTTTGTGTTGCCGAACGAACGCTACACGTACGGCCATAGCTTCGGCGACCACACACCCTTGGGCAACTGAGCTGTGCCGGCTGTCACCACGCGCAGCCGGTCACACCGGTTGGTATCGATCGCAAATATCCGTGTACGCCTTTAGCTCACGTTGCACGTCTTCGCCACTCCACCCGAGCAGTGGCGCAATGATTTTCGCCACTGCCTCGGCAGCCTGCCGGCCTTGATCGGATTCTGTATAGTAGAGCCGCGATCGGCGGCGCATCAAATCATCGAGCGACAGGGCGTATTCGTCGGTGACCGCGTATTCGAATGCCGCCGGCGGCAGCTCCAACGCGCCAATTGTCGAAACCGGCGCGCCGTTCGCCCCAATCCCCGCCACTACCGCATCGGCGTTCGCACCATAGGTGTACACCAGTGTCCGCGCCGTCCGGTGTGATAGATTGTGTGACTGCACGAGGGTATCTGCCTTCGACTCGAGTTGCGCCCCGCCTTTGATACCGCGACCGCCCGGTAGCGGCCGGTCCCGGTACGAACCGAGTTCGCGATTGGCCGCCAGCCCTTTTGCCTGCAGCAGATCGTTCGCCATGACCCGCCAGGTCGTCAGCTTGCCACCGCCGATCGCATGAACGTTCTGCGCAAGTTCAAAGACCCGGTGTTCGCGCGAGATCTGGCTGGTATTGCCGCCGCCGCCGAGCAACGGCCGCAACCCGGCGTACGCCGAGTGCACGTCCTGCGGTGTGATCAGTGAATCCGGAAAGTAGTGGGCCAGAGCGCGCAGCAAATACTCCACCTCGGCCACCGTGACCACGAGCTCCGCTCCGGTACCGGCATGGTCCGTATCCGTCGTGCCGACCAGGACATTCGTCTCCGTGGGGATGGCGAACATGACACGACCGTCATCCGGATGCGTCATCACGATCGCCGCATCGAGTTGCAGTTTGTCACTGGGCACATGGACATGGACACCCTTCGTCGGCCGCATAGCCGGACCACTACCGCCGCCAAACAACGCCGCTGTGTCACCAAGCCATGGGCCTGTGGCGATGGCAATGTGACGCGCGCGGAGCTCGCTGCGCCCGCCGTCGAGTACATTGCGAACCCCGCATACCCACTCCTCACCATCCCGACAAACGTCGACGAGCTCGACGCGGTTGAGGACGTTGGCGCCAAGCGCCGCAGCATCGATGATTATTTCCAGGCATAGCCGAGCGTCGTCCGTCTGTGCATCATAATACTCGTAAGCGCCGCACAGACCGTCGGTACGCAACTGCGGCAGCCGCTCGTGCAGGACCGTTGGCGACAAACGGCAGTGACGCTTGATCGACTGAAACCCGGCCATGATGTCATAAAGCCACAGACCGAGGCCGAGCTTCGCCATGCCGGGCTTGTCACCGTGATAGCGCGGAAAAACAAACGGCAGAGGCCGCGCCAGATGCGGGGCCATACGCATACCAGCCATGCGCTCCCGCACGGATTCAAAAACCAGGCCAAGCTGCATCTGCTCAAGGTAGCGCAGGCCGCCATGCAACAGCTTGGTGCTGCGACTGCTGGTGCCGGCTGCGAAGTCGCTGCGCTCGAGCAGCACGGTCTGGTGCCCCAGCCAAGCTGCCTGCCGGGCAATGCCGGCGCCGGTCACGCCGCCCCCGATGACCAGCAAATCAGAGGTCTGCTGCTGCATACGAAGGATGCGTTGACAGCGAGACTCAGGCGCAGCAGGTGACATAGTTGGGCGGGTCAATATTCGAAATCGTTTTCTGCCTCAGCCAGTGGCGGCAAGGCGGCGTCCCGGTCTGACAAGATCGGCGACTCGCACGGCCACTCAATGGCAAGCGTTTCGTCGGCAAAAGAAATACCGCGTTCTTTGTCCGGATCGTAAGGGGTATCGACCTTGTATTCGATCTCCGCAGTGTCACTGAGAACACAGAACCCATGGGCAAAACCACCCGGAATATAAAGCTGACGCTTGTTCGCCGCCGACAGGGTGATTCCAGTGTGCTGTCCATAGCTGGGGGAACCCGGGCGGATATCGACCGCTACGTCCCAAACCTCACCCGCAACAACGCGTATCAGCTTCACCTGCCCAGGCTGAAGCTGATAATGCAGGCCGCGAACCGTACCAGCAACGGAACGCGAATGGTTGTCCTGGACAAAGACCGTCGTCATCCCATGCTCGACATAGCGTTGGTAGCTGTACGACTCGAAAAAAAAGCCACGGCGATCCTCGAACACCTGGGGTTCGATCAGCAGCACATCCGGGAGTTCGGTCGGCAGAACATTCATTGGACATCGTCCCGCAATGCCTTCAAGGCCTTCTCGTAGACCGTATTGTCATCGAGTGAATTTCGTTGCAGAAAGCTGCCATCCGCGAAGTTGTTCCAGCTGCGGATGACCAGCCGTCGCGGCATCAGTTGTCGGGCGGCCCGGATTGCCGTAGCGATTGTGCGGCCGTTCTTCCGCGGGACCCGCCATTCATCCGCCGTTGATACAGCACCCGCAGTGACTCGAATGTCCGTGCGTTCCGCATTCAGTTCTCCGACTCCGAATCCGGGCGGCTGCTCCCAGACCTGATATTCAAATTGCAGACCCAGATGTCTCACATCCGGAAACGCCCCGGCACGCCGTAACACGATCAGCGGCGTACCGCCAATCGCAACGTAGTTCGGGTATCTGTGGAGTGCCAGGCCCATGCAAAACTCGAGAAACTCATCCAACTGCGCGGGTTGCAGATGCTTCAGGTCTGCCACGAGGACGACCGAAAGTTGCGGTGCTCGGCGCGCGGCTTCCTGGATAAAAACCGGAATCCGTGCTGCCATTTCGCGATTATCGAGCAACCATCCGGCTTCGCCAATAATCTGTATCTCTTTTATGCCGAGGCGCTTGAGGGATCGTAAATCGGACTGCATCCGTGAACGGCCCCATCCGCCGAAATTCGGATGAGGCGCCGCCAGCAACCGCGACAACGCCGGACCATATGGATGATATTCGACCGCGTAGATCGTCGGTTCCCGATGATCGATCCGCCACTGCCCGGCAGTTGCCGGCGAACGGGTGGTCTGGCAACCGCCGACAATGAATACCACCAACAAAATCAAGCAGTGTCGAAGCACTAAGCGCCATCCTTACGTTCATCGTAGTCGCTGCAACTGTCCATCGGTTCGATGACGCGGTTGTGCAGCATACATCGTATGGCGAACGGGTGCTCGATATAGCTCACACAATCGCGGCAAAAGCCAACTTTGCCGCTGTCATCAATCACCTGGACCGACACCGCCTTCTCGGTGCCAAGGAAAGTGCTCAGTCCGGCAGTATCCGGAGTGTGTGCAGAATCGGCATCATCCAACGCCCCATTGCAGTCTGAACAAACAGCTGCCTCGCCGGTCTTTGTCCAGCCATCCATGATCGCTTCGAGTTTGACGAACGCGTCAGCGCCGCAATGCGGGCATGTAATCTTTTGGCCTTTGGCGTACGACATTGCGTAATATAACGGTCTATCGCCAGCAAAAACAGCCCGCCACAAACTCACCGCAAATCCATGCAACAACGTCTTTAAGCACCGGCTGACCCATACTATGGTCGTGCTGCATATAGCCTTAGGATGGAATAGGTTGTGACTTGGAAAGGCGTGGAAAATTACTCGTCATCCAGGGGAGTCCACTCGATTGTGCCGGATTTCTTCAACAGAAGCTCGACCTTTTTCTCGGTCTCCTCGAGCCTGCCAGCGCAATACTTCGCCAGACGCGTGCCGTCTTCAAAATACTTCATGCAATCCTCGAGGCTGAGCTGGCCACTCTCCATCTTCGCGACGATCACCTCGAGTTGCTCAAGGGCGGTCTCGAAAGTGATCTCGTCGTCGGCTGGGGAGGCAGAAGCAGATTCGTCGGTATCTACCTCGGGCGCCTGCTCGCCGGCGTCGTCGTTTTCGAACAATTCAAATTCGTCTTCGGATGCCATGATGCTTATCAGCCTTTGAGTTCTTCAGTTGTCGGGTTGTACCATATCTACTTTCAGCGGGATTTCACCGTCGGCCAGCAAACCGCGGACTACGGCTCCGGGCTGGACGTCGTCAGGCTGTCGTACGGCCCGGCCACTGGCTTTGTCGATCAATATGGCATAGCCGCGAGACAATACGCCACGAGGATTCAGTGCCTCCAACTGAACCCTGAGCCGCTCGACTTGATGCGTGGCAGAGACAACTCGGCTTTCGAGTTGGTGTTCAAGACGCACCGCCAGCTCATCGACCCGTTGCTGATGCCGCCGTACCAGGTTCATGGGTTCGCGAAAGACATAATGCCCCGCCAGGCGCTGTACCGAGTTACGTAGGTGCGACAGCCGCAGGTTCAGGCTATTGGTCATCGTCCGATGGGCAGTAGACAATCGCTCCAGCAACTCTGTCTTCCTGCCAACCACCAGCTCGGCAGCAGCAGAAGGCGTCGGCACACGCAGGTCGGCAACGAAGTCGCAGATTGTGAAATCAACCTCATGCCCGACGGCGCTGATCACCGGAATCCCGGATTCAGCGACCGCGCGAGCAACCCGTTCTTCATTAAACGCCCAAAGATCCTCCAGGCTGCCGCCGCCACGAGTGACTACGATGACATCGCAGGCGCGGTTCCGACTAAAAAATTCGATGCCCGCGGCAATTTCCGCGGCAGCCCCCTCGCCTTGTACAGCGGCAGGATAAACGCGCACATGCATACTGGAGAAGCGCCGGTCAATAATATTCAGGAAGTCGCGCAGCGCGGCGCCATCCGGTGACGTGACAACACCGACACAGGCGGGCAGCATCGGCAGCGGTTGCTTGTGAGCCGCGTCAAACAGCCCTTCGTCCTGGAGTTTCCGCTTCAGTTCCTCAAATTTTATCTGTAACGCCCCAAGCCCTTTGGGGCGCATCTCGCGGATGGTCAACTGATAGGTGCCGCGCGGTTCGTACACCGTGAGCCGCCCATAAACCTCGACCTCCATACCCTCGGTCACCTTCAAGTGGCGGGCAGCGCCGGCGCCGGAAAAGAAAACCGCGCTGATTTGGGAGACTGCGTCCTTAAGTGTCAGATAGACATGTCCGGAGCGGTGAATGGTCAGATTGCTGATTTCCCCGGTAAGCCAGATCGGCTGAAAGCTCTGCTCGATCGTCGTGCGGACGGCAGCGGTGATCTCTGACACGGACCAGATCCGCTGATTCGATTTTTCAAGATTGGCCATGTCGTAGGAATGCGGCTCCGTAGCTGCTCATAGCGCTTGAACAATGGTCGACCGATGGAAATGCAGAATTACCCGTCACAGTTGTAATCGAGCATTTGTCCAGGCATATTATAGGCCCAATTTTAGGTCTCTGCCGTGACGGGTGCCACCAAATATGCGTTTTATTTACGCATTCTGTTCGATTTCGTCAAGGTTAAGCGATGTGCAATGCCTGAGTATAGATGCTCAGGCTGACCCATGTGAGGAATAAAATGGCAAAGTCCACAAAAAAGAAATCTGCCGCAGCAAAACGCCCGGCTAAAAAGTCCAAGGCTGCCAGCAAGAAGCCGACAGCGAAGAAAGCCGCAGCAAAAAAAGCGCCACCCAAAAAGCCGACCAAGAAAGCCGCAAAGAAGGCACCGGCTAAAAAAGCAGCAAAGAAAAAAGTCGCAAAGAAGACACCTGCTAAAAATGCGGCAAAGAATGCACCGGCCAAAAAAGCGGCAAAGAAGGCACCGGCCAAAAAAG
>CAYWQM010000117.1:0-13029 GCA_964460215.1 uncultured Lentisphaerales bacterium | reverse complement strand
GGTGATAATGCCGTCGAACCCGTTCTGTTTCAGAATCCGCAAAACGCGGATCATATCGACATCGCCTTCATCGATAAAGACTTCATCGTAGTGCGGCACCCGGCCACGGACGTTACGCAGATGAACGAAACCAATTCTGCCGGTCCGGCTGTACCGGTCCACTATTTCGTAAATATCCCCATCCGCCATCTCCGCCAGCGTACCGACGCAGAACAACATCGTGTTGCTCTCGCTCGGATTCAAGTCGAGAAGTTGCTGGAAATGGTCCGGTCCGTGCACCAGTCTTGGCGTCCCACGCAGCGTCGGCAATGGCGGGTCCTCCGGGTGCAGCGCCATTTTCACACCCGCTTCGTCGGCCACCGGCAGCATTTCATCGAGGAACTCGCTCAATCGCCCCCAGAATTCCTCGTAACTGATCTGACCGACTGTCCCGGTGGTATTCTCCGGGTCATACAAATCCTCGTCATACACGCGGCCATGGACCATCCCCTCGGGGATGGGGATCTGCGGCGGATCGTGAAAGCTAGGGGACGACGCGCCGCCCCTTGCGGCACCCACGGAACCCCGTCCCCAAACCCCGGCAAAGGTGAAGCTGTATCCCATGATCGGGATGCCGACTCGCCCCATATCGCGAATGATTCTCTTGAGAATTTCCATCTGCTCGGCTTTACGCGGGCCATCCAGCATGACATCATAGAAGTGCGCCAGATCAAAGCCCTGGATGGCTTCGCACTCGAGACCTTCAGCATTGATCGCCGCCCGCATCGCCCGCAGTCCGTCGTAAGTCCACGCGGCCTCGTTGGGTTCGCAAAAGGCGATTCGCTGGTCGGTACCGCCCGGAGTGTGCGAGGGAAATGTCCGGATCGAAGCTTTCTGCAAGCTCGCGAAAAGATGCGTACAGCCGGCCTGTTTGGCAAAACGAAAGTTGTCCGGGGTCATCAAATGCTCAGATAAAACAAGTCCGAGTTTCACGGCTGGTCTCCTTCCGGCGCATAATACGGATTCACCTGGATAAAGTTGAATATCAGTTCCTGCCCGATTGTACCACCGGGTTTCTCATCATCTGCCCAGTCGGAAACGGCAAGCGTCGCAGTCGTGTCATTGGCCCGGAAGAGGTACCAATGATAGGCAATCCACGCCTGGTGTGTATTGCCGTCGTAGGGCGGATGCCCCCCCCACGTGGGATTGGGAAAAAGTTGCGTGATGGTTCTCTCCGGCATCAGCGTAACGTTATCCAGCCTGACCGAGACGGCGTGATTTTCTTTGTTCGACATGTCTTTGAAGTCGCTGGTCATCATGCGGAAGGTGTAGAGTTTGCCCGGCTGCAGATCCTTGATCTCCCGGGTGATGGCATTCGGTCGATTGGCGCTTCTTACCATGACCAGTCCGGTATCGCCTCCTGATTTTCTTCCATATCGCGTTTGCAGAAATCCGAGCCCTTCCTGGCTGCCCGTGCGGATGCTGTCCTCCGCGGCCGGCGCAATCTGCCACCCCTGGGTGCCATCCTCGAAATCACCGTTGACAAGATGCGGCGAGCTATACGAATCGTCTGTTGCCGGTTTCGTGTTGCCTTCCATGCCATAATGTCTGAATAGCCGGCAAATCCAACGCAGGGTCTCCTCATCGCTATAGCTGGTGTGATAACCCATGAGCCCGTAGGTTCCCCAAAAGGCCGGGTTGTTGGCGACGATGTTGAACTGCATATCCAGGTAAACGTTGTAGTTGACCCATGGCGTCGCGTTTAGCAGGTGGCCTCCAGGCTTCGAAAAGAATCCGAAACAGACTGCAAGGTGTTCAATCGAGCCCGGACACCGGTCCCGATATTTACGCGCACTGTCGACCAGTCCATATTCCTCTCGCAGAAAGTTGCGGGCTGCGGACCCGCTCGGATTCGGCAGAAGGTGTTCCGATGCCGTCGACAGGTATCGCTCCCAGGCAAGCGTTCCGCCGCTATCCACGACGGCGCTGACCAGATCCTTGCCGGGTTCGACTCCATACAGTGTCCCGATATAAGTGTAGATGAGCTTGTTCTTGAATGTCGGACTTTCCCTGAGTTGCCGGATCGCCTGTCCATAGTTGCTGTAGGACGGGTCATTGTATCCGATAAACTCATCAATGATGATGCCGTCGGCAAAGGGATTGGTAAGCCCTTTTGTTGAGGCCATGAACTCGTATGCCTGTTCGACGGTAAACGATGAATCGCCGATATCCGGGGTTCCCCGTGCCGGACAGGCAAGCAACAATCGGCCGCCGCCCTGCCGCCATTTCTTGAATATTTGAAGGTAATCGTGATCTTCCACCATGTACCCCGGGGCGCCAACGAAAGTATTGACGTTCGGCATAACGTGTTTTGCGTAGAACGCCTCGAGCGACATCTCCAGATCGCCAGATGGCCGACCCATAAACTCATGCAGGAGGATTTCCGGTATCGAGCGGATCACAAGGCTTTCAAGCCGGCAGGCACCGTCGCTGCTGACCATCAGTTCATGCTCGCCAGCCGGCAAAAAGCGCATCGATTCCTTTGTAGCCTTTTCGTCTGTTGCAAAGGTGATGATGTCTTTGTGTTCGTTGAGGGATATACGCACCGCGCCGGCTGTTTCCCGAGTAGTTGCCGCCACATAGACCCAGCGCCTCTTGGGACTCTTGAAAATAAACCTCTCGGTGCCATCGACCCGTTTGTGCTCGACCCTGAGAAGTTCCCACACCAGGTTGTTAAGGATCCGGATCCCTTTGAATTCTTCGGGTTGGCCGGGCCAATCGAGTTCATGCGGATACGGTCTGCCAATCTGTCCCCCGTCCTGGTCAAACAGTGTCGTCACCACTTGGTAGGTTCCGGGCGGCAAGGCAGACACATCTTTCTTTATGACGGTCCTGCCGTCAGTCGGCCTGATTTTTCTGACCACGTTTCCGATCACCTCGCCGCCGTCAGCATCGAGCACGCTGACCCGGATTTCCGACGGCACGGTGGGTTTAGGCAACGGAGTCAGGGTGGACAAGTTTACGTCGACCATTAACACGGCGGGTTCCGGGACCGCCAGCACCCATAGGCGCGCTCTTCTCTCCTGTGTCCACGCAGTACTGCAAGCGATCAACATCACCATCAGTGCGTACTTCATTTTGCAGCTGTTCATTGCTCCCACCATTTAATTCTCAAATAGAGTTGGATCTTGATAAGATTTAACACCAGCCCCCTCCCCCGACCGGACCGTCCGGTTCGACTCCGTCGTCCAGTCGCTGGCAGTGTACCTGCCTAAACGCCGGAACAGGAAGAGGGAATAAAAGTACACGAAATAGACAATACGCAAATGATTGCTGTCATCTTCTATTCGTTTTTTTTGCGGGGACATGGACGATGAATCAGGGGTCAAACCCCACGTCTTTCAGGCGGACGATCTTGCCTGTGCGCTGTGCTTCCCTACCGGCAGTAGCGACCGCAATGTTCTCGAGGATTTCATCGTATGGCACCGGAGGCTTTCGCGTTTCGACCATCGTCTTGACCTTTTCAATGATCGCGCCGGCCCCCAATGGAAACTCAAAATCACCGAGGTTCCCCGAATGGATGGCGCCGAGCGGCCCGTAGGCGCTGGCGTAAAATGAGGAATGAAAGGTTGCGCCGCTGTCGCAGTTGATCATCACCCCGCAGCGCGGCAATCCCGGGGCATCCTTGTACCCCAGATGCACATGCCCCAACTCATTCTGCCCCATTGCACCAACCGACTCGACGCCGCCGGCGCCAAACAAATTCTGCACCAGGCTGATGGCATGAATGTGGCCGGACATCTTCACCCCACCGCCCTTGACAGTGGCGAACTCGAGGTCGCCTACCTCCGCAAAGCGTTGCGCAAAACGCGCCGCCTGCGGCAGCATGCGCAGGATGGATAATGACAGAATCGGCACGTCACGCTTTCGCGCCAGGTCAACGATGGCCTGGGCATCCTGCAGATCGAACGCCAGCGGTTTGTCGATGAATGTCGGCACCCCTTTCTCGATCCCCGGCACCGCCAGCTCCCGATGGTCCGAACCGATGCCCTTGCAATCGGCGATAAACACGCAATCGACGTCGTCGGACACCTCGTCAACAGTTTCGCATACCTTTGGCTTACTGTCGAAGACCGCCGACAGGCAGGCTGCGGTATCGGGATCTTCGTCCCAGACCCGGCTGATTTCGAAACCACCGACGAACGGCACGGTCATCTGCGCCTGCTGGCAGTAATGGGTATAAAAGTAAAAATATGCAGCCCCGAGCTGCCAGGTGTATCTCTTCTTCGTTGGGTCATCTAGCGGCGACCTCAGACGCAGCGGGTCATGCTCTGCCATCAGCGCGCCAAAATAAGCCCCGTGCGTATCACACCGAATTAAACCGATCCGGATTTTATCCATTCCAAACCTCCTCAGGCTTCTCCAGCCATTTTACTCGAGCCCCAGTTCGACGAGCTTTGCCACCATGCCTTTAATACGCGGCCGGTCGCTATTGAGGAAGGCCTCGTCGTATTTCCGATCTGATATGGTATGCTGCATCACCCGCCGGTTTTTGGCTCCGATTTCGTAGTTTTTTCGCAGTAGCGCGATCTGCTCGTCGGTTGTCGGATTCACCGCAAAATTCATTGTGAACATTCGGCGCCCGGTCGCTCCACCGAACGAACTGTGGTAGAGGTGTTGATTGAAAAACACCACGTCACCCGGTTGAGACTCGAGGGGAACGCACGGCACGTCACGGGATTCGACACCGAAGAGCAGCTCACCTTCGGTGATGTTCATTTCCTTGATGAACTGATCGAGCTCGGCCTGCGTGCTGCGCCCCTCCAGGATCACCTGTTTTTTGCGCCAGTAGTTGAGCGGGCGAAGTTCGTCGTGAAACGGTGCGCGGTGGGAACCGGGGATCACCCGAAGACATCCGGTATCACGTCCCACCGGATCCAGATAAACCGCGACCTTTATCCGCTTGAAGTTCAGTTCGAGGTCGGCAGCATCGCGATGCCAGGCCGTGTCGCCGACATAAAGGTTCGCATCGGACGACTGCCAGAGAAAGTCCGGTCCCAGCAACTGCTCGATTGGCAGATAAATGCGGTCATCTTCAACGAGCTCTCTCAGCAACAACCGTTTCTCGGCAAACCCGCTGACAGCATGCCGTGTCTTTCCCGCAAACGCCTTATTCTGCCGGTCCTCATTGAGCACGTCTTCAAATTCGGCAGTGATCGCGGCCATCTCTTCCGGAGAGAGCAACTGCCGCCTGACAATGAACCCGAAAGTTTCGAAGTGCGCTTTCTCTTGTGATGTCAGCATCATGTCCCTCTTGGGTAGACTTTTACGGTTATCAGTCCGCCGGGTAATATGGATGCACCTGGATATAGTTAAACATCAGTTCCTGATCAATTCGACCGCCCGGTTCGTCATCGCCTGCCCAATCCGTGATCGTGATACGGGCCGTCCTGCCCTCCGCACGGAAGAGATACCAGTGATAGTTCATCCATGCCTTGTTTTTCTGCCCGTCATAAGGTGGGAAGGTTCCCCAGCCCGGGTTGTGAAAAAGGTGGCTGAAAGATTTGCCGGGAATCAGTGAGACGTTTTCCAGTTTCACGCTGACGGCGTGTTTCTCTTCCTTTGACATGTTTTCATAGTCGCAGGTCATCATCCGGAACGTATATAGTCTGCCGGGCTGCAGGTCAGTGATCTCACGCGTGATTATATTGGGCTCCTTCGCGCTTCTGACCGTGACCAGGCCGTTCTCGCCCGCGGAACTGCCGTAACGTGTCTGCATCAGGCTGAGGCCACGCTTCAGAACGGTACGGACGCTGTCCGGTTCTGCCGGGGTAATGTTCCAGCCGTTTGTGCCCTCTACAAAATCGCCATTCGCAGAATGTGGCGATTTGTACGGGTCCGTAGTGGCCGGCCTGGTTTCCCCTTCGATGCCATAGTGTCGAAACAGATTGCACACCCAGCGCAGAATTTCCTCGTCGCTGTAGCTGGTGTGATACAACATCATCCCGTAGGTCCCCCAGAACGTCGGGTCGTTGGCGACAATGTTGTACTGCATATCAAGATAAACCTTGTGGTTTACCGATGGCGTCGTGCCCAGGAGGTGCCCGCCAACCGAAGAAAACGACCCGAAGCAGACTGCTGTGCGTTCAAGAACATTTGGATATGCGTCGCGGAATTTACGCGCTTTGGCCACGACTGCCTCTTCGAGAAATATACGCGCCGACAACTCATCCGACAGGGTCGGCAGATATCGCTTCCACACAATCGCTGAGCCCTTATCTGTTATGGCCTTCATGAACGCATCATTCCCCATCAATGCATGAATGTGTTCGTAAGAATAGAAAAGCCTGTCTTTGAACTCCGGGTTTGCCGCGAGTTGCTGTATTGCTTCTGCATAGGCGTCGCTGGCAGGGTAGGAGCCGGCATCCTCGTCGGCCATTGAACCGTGAACAAGGCTGTTGGTAAAGCCTGCGGTTGAGGATATTTGCTGATATGCCTGCTCAGCCGTATAGGTCTTTCCATCCTTCTCGAACGGCACCACACAAGCCGCGAGCCATCTTCTGCCGCTCGCCTGCCATTTTTTGAAGAAAGGATGGTCCAAGTGAGCTGAGGCAATGACAAACGTGTTGACACTGGGCATGACATACCTTTCTCGGAAATCCTCAGCTGACATCCCGAGCTCAACGGACCACGGCGCGCCAATGAACTCGTGGACGAGGATCTCCGGTATCGATCGGATCACAAGACGCTTGATCCGACCGGCGCCTTCAGTACTGACAATAAGTTCATGCTCGCCTGCCGGCAGAAACCGCATGGCTTCCTTTGTCGCCGTCCGCCCTTGTGCAAAGGAAATGATCTCTTTCTCGTCGTCGACGGATATGCTGATTCCACCGCCCGTCGCATCGGCGGTTGCTGCGACATATATCCAGCGTCTCTTGGGACTGGTGAAGGCAAAGGACCTCCTTCCATTGATCTCTGTCTGCCCGAGCTTGAGAAGTTCCCAGACAACGTTGTTCAGAATCTTGATCCCTTTGAATTCAGTCGGTTGACCGGGCCACTCGACGCTTTCACGAGATGGTTTGCCGACCGGCTTGCCCTCACCGTCAAGTATCCTGGCCGTCACCTGGTAGGTGCCGGGCGAAAAATCAGCCGCATCCATCTTGACGATGATCGAGCCAACGTTGGGCGAAATCATCTTGACCTTCCGTCCGAGCGCCTTACTTCCGGCGGCGCCGCGCACGCTTACAGCCAGGGCGGAAGAATCGGGCAGCGGCCGCAAGCGGGCAAAGTCAGTCTCGACTGCTATCCATCCTGGCTCGGGAACAGCCTGTGCGCGGATCAGCAGCTCCTGGACGTCTTTCGTTTCTCCCTGGAAGGCTGCGGCTTGATCCTTGTAGCTGGCGAGGACCTCAAGAGGGGAAAGCATGCGACTGTAGATGCGCATCTCGTCCATGAGTCCCTTGAAGTACGCCGGCCCCAGGCCGGCATTTCTGCCGAGCCAGAGCGGGACGCCCGCGATCATGGGCCTCGCGTCCTGGTAGAATACATTGCGTAAAGTCCCGTCCAGGTAATAGCAAACAGTCCCGCCGTCGAAAGTAACTGCGACGTGGTTCCAGGTGTTCTTCGCGGGCCAGACCAGCGAGCGTTCGCGATGCCGTCTGGAATCGGCGGAGGCCTGGATAAAATCCGTTACCCCATGGTAAACCTTGTAGCTGATGATGAGTCGTTGGTCTGACCAGTCGCTGCCAGTGCTCCAGTTGACCAGTCCGCCCCGCAGTTCTTCCGGCTTAAACCAAAATGCGATCGTCCCGGCGACCTCGAGCTGCTGCAGACTTTCACTTGCACCGCAGTCCACAAAATCATCGACCCCGTCGAAACGAAGTGCATGACCTTCGGGGCTCCTGACAAAGACCGCACCGTGAACCTCGCCGTCATTGCCGTTGCCGCTCCCATCCGTCGCTGCCGTGCCGGCACCCTCGTCAAAGGCGTAGTGTGCGACCAGCGCCTGATCGTCCGCCCGGCTCACGCAACAAATCATCACCAGCCATATAAGCAACGGGGCCAAAGCTTTTGTCATGATCTTCGCTCCTGAGTGTTTGCTCAATCCTAATCTGCCAGAGTTGCCAGCGCCCCTTCCCAGGTCCGCAGGAATTCCATCGCCTTGTCCGGACAATGCGGATCTTCGTGCGCCGGTGCATGCCGTACGCGTAAGTTAATCGGAGTCGACGTGTTCTTCTACGCCGTCTTATTCTGTTACAACGGCCTCGTATCGATCCGGGAAAGCGGCATCGCCCTTTAACCGCTCGGTCGTCAGGCCGGTGACATCCGACGCACTCAGCGCATGTCGGTAGTATTCGGGCAGGTTCTCACCCCACGTCACTGAACAGTCTCTAACAGTGATATCTCTGGCGGTATCGAAGTGAAAGCCCGATGTCGGCGTTTCGGATCGCTCCGGTTCCATGACACTGGGACGCCGGTCATAATTCCCACCCGGGTAAGTCGTCCACCTGTCGAGCTTGACCGACACGTTGTCAAAGGTGATATCCCGGATCGCATCGGTTTTGTTTGCGGCTATATAGACGCCGTTTTCGCTGCGGCATGCGATGTTGGCGAACCGGATGTCCCGAACCACGCCCAGCGGCGCCCCGGGCTCGCGCTCGAAAGCGGTCAAGTAAACGGGTGTGGCGTCGCCCCACCAGACTTGCTCACCGAAGCGGGTCTCGACAAACATGTTCGAAAAGATAACATCCTCGACCACACCTCCGTCACGGAGCTGGATGCCCAGTCCGCGGTTCGAGTCCCTGATGATGCACGAGTCGAAGATCATCCTTCTGAATTCACCGTACGTACCGGAGCCGATCTTGATGGCGCAGGAGCTGGAAACCAACGTGCAACCGGTAGCTATGATGTCCTCGGTTGCCCCATAATGTTCGAATCCGGCTTCCGATTTCGGACAGATGCAGTCGTCACCGGCCTCGATATAGCAGCCAATGATGCGCACATTGCGAGACCGGTGCGGGTCGATGCCGTCGCAGTTGGGCATCAGCGGATTGTTCAGGATCCGTATCCCGTTGAAAAGGGCATCATCACAGCCCAGGAGATGCACTGCCCAGAAGGCGGAGTCTCTCAGCGTCACGGTTTCCATGGTGATGCGCCGGCAGTCCTCGAAGTTGAGCATGAAAGGCCGGCCGGAAGCCGGCCAGTGCCGGCGTGGCTGCAGATCTGCCACGAACGCTCTACCGCGGCCATCAATGACCCCGCTGCCGGTAACGGCAATGTCTTCGGCGCCGGTGGCATGGATCCACTTCGTGCCGTCTTCCCAATCGGGAAACACCTTGTCGGCATATAGTCCGCGCTCGGGATTTGCTACTACGCAGCTGCCATGTTCGAGATGGAACTCGACCTTGGAGCGAAGCTCAAAAGGTCCGGCAACGAACGTTCGGCCGGCCGGCACGACGACCCGTCCGCCACCCGCCGCCGCGCACTTGTCGATGGTTGCCTGGATTGCCGCCGCGTCATCGGTCTCGCCATCACCTTTTGCACCATGGTCAAGGATGTTCTGGTTACTCATCGATTTCGAGTTCCTCGGAGAAATACGGTTGCACACTTATGAAATTGTACATCACCTGCTGGCCAACACGTCCATCGGGCTCGTCGTCAGTAGTCCAATCAGAGATCGCCAGCCTTGCCGAATGATGGTCGGCGCGAAATACGCGCCAGTGATAGTTCATCCAGGCTGAGCCTTCCCTGTCGTAGGGCGGATAACGCCCGTCCCCGGGATTGGAATACAAGTACGTGGCGCTTTTCTCTGGAATCAAGGTCGCATTCTCGATACGGACACGTAAGGCATGGTTCTCCTTTTCCGACATATCCTTATAGTCGCCGGTCAGCATGCGAAATGCATATAGTCGACCGGGCTGAAGGTTCTTAATTTCCTGAGAGAAGGTATTAGGCCCGTTCGCGCTTCTGACCATGAGCAAACAGGTCTCCCCCTCCGGTACCCCTGTGGGATAGCGTGCTTGAAGCCGGCTGAGGCCGCGTTTGAGCACGGGCCGGACGCTGTCCTGTTCCGCCGGTTCAATTGTCCAACCGTCGATCCCGTCAAAAAAATCGCCGTTGCGCAGATGTGGGGATTCATACGGATCGCTGGTGGCCGGCTGGCTTTCGCCTTCGATACCGTAGTAGCGGAAAAGTCTGCACATCCAGCGCATGGTTTCCTCGTCGGAGTAACCGCTGTGATACGACATCAGCCCGAAGGTTCCCCAGAAAGCCGGGTCATTGGCCACCAGGTTGAACTGCATGTCAAGGTAGGTCTTGTAATTGACCGACGGCGTGGCGTTGAGGAGATGTCCGCCGGGCCTGGTAAAGTACCCGGGACATACCGCTAAGCACTCGAGCGACTGGGGCATCGCCTCACGCCAGGCCCGGACGCGCTCGACGAGCTCGTATTGCAGAAACGCCCTGGCCGTAAATTCGTTGGAATGCGTCTTGAGGTATCGCTTCCAGGCTACTGCTGACCCGGTCTCCAACATGGCCTTGAGCAGATCGATCCCCGCCTCGCCGGTATAAAGGTGGTTGGCGTAGGCATAAAAGAACTTGTCCTTGTATTCGGGCGTGGCGGCGAGCTTCCGCACCGCTTCGGCATAGACCGCGCAAAGCGGGGTGGAGTTGCTGAATTCGTCCACAATGATGCCGTCAACGAGTGGACTGTGAAAGCCTTCACGTGTGGCTGCATAGTCGTACGCTTCTGTCGCTGTGACGAGCTTCAGATCGCCATCCTCAAAAGGCAGCGGGGTCCCGATAAGCCAACGCCATCTCCCGTCACTCGCCTGCCACTTTTTGAACAACTCGTGACTTGCATCCTCCGGACCCGTGATCCCCCGGCCCACGATGAACGTATTGACGCTGCTCATATTTTGCTCGATAAAGTCCCAGCGCGACATATCCAAACTGATGAATGGCGAGTTGATGAATTCATGAAAGACAAGTGCCGGTATCGAGCGGACCTCGAGCGTTTCAATCCGACCCGTGCCGGCGCTGCGGACAATCAGCTCATGCGCCCCGGCCGGCAGGAATCGCATGGTTTCCTTCGTCCCTTTCTCACCTTTTTCAAAGGAGATGACGTCCTTGTATTGATGCAGAGATATATCAATTCTGCCGCCTTCCGCATCGGCAGTTGTCTTGACATAGACCCATCGCGTCTTGGGGCTCTTGAACGCGTAAGTCTCGGTTCCGTTTATGGTTTTCTGTTCAGCTTTGAGCAGTTCCCAGACAACGTTGTTCAGCACCTTGATTCCCTTGAATCCTTCGGACCGCCCGGGCCAGGAAACGGACTTCTCCACCGGCTGGCCAATCGTTTCACCGCCGGCTGCAATGACAGCCGTGCGAGTGAGGTAGTCCCCGGGCGGCAAGCTCTCGGCGTTCACAATGACGTTGAGCATCATGGCGTGAGGCTGGATTCTCTCCACCTTCATGGCAAGTGTCTTGGCCCCCTTGGCCGCCACTACCTGAACCTCAATAGAAGAGCCTGCCGGCAACGGCCGCATCAGGCTGTAATCGGCCTTAACCGCGATCCATCCGGGATCCGGCAGGGTTTCGATCCCAACCTCCGGCATCTCAAACAATGCCGGGTCTTTTCCGAATGCCGCCGCATCTTCCTTGTAGTGGGCGAGAATTTCTCCGCTCGACAAGGCACGGTTATAGATGCGGACCTCATCCGCTGAACCTTTGAAGAACTCTTCTCCCATCCCCTCACACCTGCCAATCCACAAGGGAATGCCCGCTATGTCTGGTCGCGCGTACGCTGCCATGTGAACGCGACGCAGCCGGCCATCGAGGTAGTAAGCAATGGTGCCGCCGTCAAAGGTCAGGGCCAGGTGGTTCCAGGCATTCTTTGTCGGCGCGTCGAGCGGGTATATGCGGGAGTGCTTCCCCAGCGTCAGGCCATCCGCCTGGACATGAATGAAATCCATCCCGCCTCGATGCGTGTTGAACGCCGTCACAAGTCGTTCGTCCTCCCAGCCTGATCCGGTGCTCCAGTTGACCAGGCCGCCCTGAAGTTCTTCCGGCTTGAACCACAATTCGATCGTTCCGGCGCGCTCGACTTGTTGCAGGCTTTTGCTTGCCGCGCACAACACAAAGTCATCCACGCCGTCGAAACCAAGTGCATGACCTTTCGGGCTGGTGACGAATGTCGCGCCGTGAATCGTACCGTCGTTGCCGTTGCCGCTCGCATCTCCGGCGATCGCACCTCCAGCTTCGTCAAAAGACCAGTAGCCCAGAAGCCCCTCGACTTCTGCACCGACCGCACTGCTGAGAAGAACAGCCAGTGCGCAGGCTATACCTATTTGTTTCATCGTTCTATTGCTCTTGGTTCTGGTTCAGGTTCGAAATAGGTCTGAACACTGATGACGTTATACATCAGCTCCTGGCAGGATCAGTTTGTCGACATCCTTCACACACCACTCAACCGCGTGAGCTCGTCCAGCTCCATCAATGAGTTCGGGACTATCGATCGAGCAACCAAACTTCAATGCTGTCGTGTTGTGGGGTTCGCCGTCCGGCGAGCGAAAAACATTGTAGTCCTGGGCGGCCTCCTGTCGGGCCAGGTCCAGTAAATCACGCATGGCAAACTGCCGGACTGCGGCATTGCCAATGAAGGCGGTGTTCACCACCCCCCGGTCTTCAAGCATTTGTCCCAGTCGATTGAAGTCAGGCCCGCGTGATCCGTAGTAGGAGCCCCCTTCGCTCTTCGGCTGGTAGTCCATCATCGGCTGCTCGACAACCTTGCCGCTGGCCTGACGGACTTTGGCATTCAGGGAAATCACCTGACGATAGGGCACCTCACACACGAACTCCGCGAAGTGGTGGCTGGTCGAACTCGCATATGTGACCCCTAGCATTATCACTTTTGTGTTCAACGCCGCCATGACTCCAAACGACGAGCGCAGGTCAAACGGTGACAACGCCGCGTCGTTTCCAGCGACCACCCCGGCCCACTTGCCGATTGCCGCGAAACTGTGACGAAACGCCGTGCTCCGACGCGCATCG
>CAYWQM010000116.1:0-13076 GCA_964460215.1 uncultured Lentisphaerales bacterium | reverse complement strand
CGCCATTTGAGTTACCCAGGACCGAGCTGCCGGCATCGTCCATGACCAGCAGGTTACCGGTGCCGGCACCACTCGTCCGGATCGTCAGTTTGCCGGTGCCCGCCAGACCGCTGCCGATTTCGTAGACTCTGCTATCGCCGCTGCGGGTGTCATTCAGGATCACCGACGGACCTGAGCCACCGCTGGTACCCGTGATTTTGAATTTGGCATCATTGGGGTGTCCGCCCCCGGTGAACTCGAGCACCGGCGTGTCGGATTGTAGGATCATGCCGTCCTGGTACGTGGTCTGGGCATTGGCTGTGAAGCTAAAAATAACGATTCCCAGTGTGATTGTCGTGAGTTTTGCGATGCGATTCATCGGATTGTCCTCTTGCGTTTAAGGATTTAGTAAACGGCTTGCTGCCGTTCGAACATTACTGAATCATGAAGTTATAGAAAACTGCCCCGGAAATTTCAAGAACTTTCTCAACAAATTAATACGTCAGCCGAACACCAGATCTCCGAACACGTCGGGCGCATACCCAATTCCAACCGATTCATCGTTGCGCTCCTCACCTGCGCTGCTATCGTCACACTCCGGCACGCGACGATTGTTCAAGAAAAGAGATCGACCATGTCAGCTCCGATCGTCCTCGACTTCAGCGAGTCCGAAGGATAGCACCACCGACTGGAACGACCGCCGCTACGGCAGCCACACGAACGAACTTTCGCTCAAAGCAATCACGCCGAGCTCCGGAGTCTTCTGAAACACCGGCAGCAGTGTCGTCCGTAGTTTTTCTGCATCGACCAGCCGGCACATGCTGCTACCGACCTGTCCGTAAGTAAGACCGCCCGCCTGTTCGACGACCGGCTCGAGGTCCGGGTACTTAGAGATCTTCGGCGCGTGCCAGTGATGTTCGATCTGGTGCAGCGCGTTGTCGTAATCGAAGACGTTCAATACCGTCGTTTCTTCGCCGTGCAACCCCGGCACACCTGCCTCGATCTCAAGCGCGTGGATGCACGTGTTTGCATCGAAGTTGGCGCCGAGGAACAGAATCCATCCGCCATTACGCATGAGCCTGCCATACGGACTGTCCGGCGACCACGGCGTTGCACATTCGAGATGCCCGGCAGTATAGAACGACGCCTTCGGCCCGAGCGCTGCGATCGAATGCACCGGATGCAGGCTGCGAATCGCCCCTGGACGCTGACGGAAGACGTTCGACAAAACACCGACATCGCACGGTGTGTGCGCCACATGAAAAACCGGCTGCCCGGCATTGACGATGCCGGAGACCGTCGACATCATCAGCGTGCCTTCGCGGCCAACCGCCGCCAGCAACACGTCAATAATGGCGTCCGCACCGCCGTCGACCGGCCCCAGCCGACGCAATGACGAATGGACGAGGACGTCCATACCGGCAACCAGGCCCAGGTCTTTCAGTTGTGCAGCGATAGTGGCTGGATTGTGCATCTGGTAATTTACAGCCTCAAGACGGTATCGTCCTCAGCCACACCCTCGACGTTGGCGTACATCAATCCAAGGTTGTACTGCGCGAAGTCATTTCCCTGCTCAGCTGCCTTGCGGAACCACTTAGCCGCCTCGGCATAGTCCGTAGGCGCGCCCTCGCCCTTGCCATCGCAGTACATCAAGCCGAGGTTGTACTGCGCGGTGGCATCCCCCGCCGCAGCACTCACACGCAATCCTTCCAGATCTTCTGCCGCAACGGTACACACCGCAACCGCCAGCACGATCAGCAATGTTCTACAAAGCCGAATTAGATGCACAGGTCTGCCCCACGATGTTTTCATCATTGCCTTCTCATTGTTAACGCCCATACCTCGACGCAGTGCGCCGCGCATAGCCCGGAAACGCATTCGAGTTTCCGCTGTTCGGCGCCGAAAATATTGTCGTACACACTCTGATTAAAGCAAGTACCCACTGCTGCCCGAACACGTCGCCGTAGTGCAGGGTCTGAAGGTCACTCACGTTCCCCCGCCGTCACTGTAACAAGGCTGTTCGCCTCGGCTGTAACCGTCTGCTTCGCCCGGGTGTAGGGCCAGGTGATTTCCAGCTCGACCCGGCCGGCTGGTGCCGAGCCTTTGCCCCCGTCGTGCACGCCCAGTCCGAAGTGGAGTGTGAGGTCGTTCACATTCGAGCACCCGGTCGAGCTCTCGACCTGGCGCGTAAGCGTCCTGTCGGCCAGCTTGATGCGCACCTGCGCGCCGATGGCCGCACGGTTCACGTTGCCGGCGCCCTGCAGCTTCACCTTCAGCCAGTTCCCCTTCGTTCCCCGGTTGCGCCAGAGCCTGCCGCCGCTCACCAGGTCGAGGTCCCCGTCATTATCGAAATCCGCCCAGGCCGCCTGAGCGGTACTGCGTATCCCGCCGAGCCCCGCTTCCGCGGTTACGTTCCTGAACTTCCAGCCCCGTCGGCCATCGCCGGGCGTTGCCCCCCCTTCATTACGGTACAGTACGGCCTGGTCGCCCCCGTAAACGGTTGTGAAGAAGAGGTCGAGGTCACCGTCGTTGTCGTAGTCTCCAAGGGCGGGAGAGCCGTAGGACTCCTGATAGTGCACGCCACAGGTGCCTTTGTTCTCGAAGTGGAATGCCTTCCCGGGCCCCAGGTTCCGTAGAAATTGTGACTGGGGCTGGCCGCCGTGGGCGAAGTTCCCCGCGAAGATATCGATATACCCGTCGTTGTCTACGTCACCGAAGGCGGCGCCCAGGCTGTGGCCGTTCCCTCCGCGAACGTTATACGCGGCCGCCTGGTTGGTGAAATTACCTTTACCATCATTAACCAGGAGAATGTTCGCCTCCAGTCGGTAGTTGCTGACGTAGATGTCCATGTCGCCGTCGTTATCAAAATCACAGGCCGTGGTCCCCCGTCCGGGTTGGGCGCGGCCTTCCGTCTTCCAGATCCGCTTGAAGGTTCTGTCTCCCTGGTTCAGCCAGATCGCGTCGGGCTGGTACTGCCAGTTGAGCTCGTAGCCGGTCCAGTAGATGTCCAGCAATCCATCCCCGTCAACGTCTGCGATCGTGCCGCCGTCACTCACCCGGCAGATCCGCTCGGGTTTCTCCTCAGTCCCGGTGAACCCTCCCTTCCTGGAGCCGAACATAACCGCGCCGCCGCCGGCGCCGAAGTAGTCGAGCCAACCGTCGTTGTCGATGTCACCCCAGGCGCTCAGTCCGCTACCTGAGCCGGACTTGACAAACTTCATGCCTTCCTCATTGCGCCAGATGTTCTGTCCGTCCTGGAGATCGGTCCAGCCGTCGTTGTTGTAGTCTACCCAGGCGCCGTGTCCTTTACCCATTCCCTCGAGTCCCATCGCCTCGGTGACGTTCTCAAAGACAACTGCCTGTGAACTGATTACGGCACCGCGCATCGGGATCGCCGCTTCACCCGTGGCCATGTACAAGATTGCCGGATCGGGGGTACCGCCGTGCACGACAAATTCTGCCGGCGTAATACCACCGGCGCTGACCGAGATCTCGCAAAGCGTGTTCTTCACGGGCGCCTTGCCCCACTCATGCATGCCCCACCAGTGCACCGCCCACGTGCCGACCGGTACCATGCAGGTGCCTGCGGGCGCGTGGATCCGTGCCGAGTTGTCCAGTGCGATCATCTTGCGGGGATCCGCGTCTGTCTTCCAGACGATCTCGACCGTGTTGATTTGCAGTGCGGACGGTCCGATCCGCTTGACGGTCCCGGTCTTTATACCGTTGCCTTTCAGGGTGGCGATGTGGCCGTTCTCGTCCGTTGTGAAGACGAAATCCTTGTCCGCTCTCTCGGTGAAATCGACGTTGTATATCCCGTTCGGCACGGTGGGCACGGTCACGATGCCGTTCGGCCGATTGGTCGCCCCGCGCGCATCCCAGGTGCCGGTGAAGAAGATGGCCTTCTCGCCGTTGGGCCCCTCGAGGTTCGTGCCCGTGATCACACCACCGTCGGCGTACCCCATCGGCTGCCAGCCGTTGAAGTCGATCGTCACCGGTTCTGCCGCTACAGTCAGGGCGGCGCTGCAGGCTGCTAATACGATGGTGGATAGTATTGCACGCATGGAAGTGGCCCGCCTATCTCTTGCTTTGGCTGCTCATTGCTCGTCTTTCGGGGCGTACATGAACAGACGCGACATCAGGCCGTTGGCAGCCTGCGCAGCGTTGAGTCCGGTGCCGACGCGGATCGCAATCACGTTCGTCTTCCCCGCTGCGACGGCGTCCGTCACGTCGAGCTCCATCTCAGCCGGTCGGATGTATGCCTCGCGGTATTCACGGTGACCGACGTACTTGCCGTTCACCCAGCCCCACGCCTCGGTCTCGACGATCGGGGCATAAAGCATGATCTTTCTACCCGCGAACTTCTCGGGAACGTCGACCTCGAGCCGGTACCAGATATAGCCCATATGGGGATATCCTACCTCGTCCATGTACCCCTGTCTGAGGAACGATTTGGACGTGAGGATGGTCTCCCAGTCACCGTCATGAACCTCAGGATCGAACCACCCCGCGAAACGCCCCTCGTCGCGCGGGTCGGTCCGGAACTTCGCCGTCGCCGGGAGGCGCGCCACCAGGTCCCCGGTTTTACCTGATGTCTTCGCTGCCAGCGACTCGTAATAACGCTTGCGGTGGGTCACCCCCCAGTACCAGATCCCGGACGCGGAAGTGTCTTCATCCGGCAAACAGAAAACGGGGCTGATCCCGCTGAGTTTTTTTCGCACATCCATCATCCGCCCGGCGTGCTCGGCGGCCGCGGCGAAGTCGGCTTCGAACTCGGCTCCGCGCATGTCCATGTACCCTTTAAGATGCTCGAAGATCAGCCGGTCCACCTGCACGTGCAGTTGCGTACGATCTGTGGCCGCCAGCTGTTCCGCTTTCGCCACAGATTTCTCCAGCTTCGAGAGCAGCGCCGGCGTGTAGACACCGGGCATGAAACGGTCTTCGTGGCCGAGCATCGGCGTCTCTTCCATCGTCTCCTCGAGAGCATCCCAGAAATCGCGTGCGGGCACCGCGGCACTGCCGTACCACTTCTCGAAGTAGTCGTCCAGGATCGCCTCGACGTCCGCATCGGCATCCCACTGGAGATTGGCGCGCACGTACCGCGTGGTGATCCCACTCTCCATCCAGGCATTGCGCGTCTCGGCGATGAAGCCCATTACGCCCCATTCCTTCATGAGCGGGAAGTCGCGCGCCAGCTTGCGCACCCGTGGCACAGCCGTCAGCGCCGAGACGAGGTTGACGTAGTTGTAGTCGTATATCCAGACGTTATCGCACTGGCTCGTCCACGCCTGCAGCATCTGGCCCTGGCGGACGGTCTGCCAGCTTTTTGGATTGTCGTAGGCATGGTAGGTGTCGCTCCAGTTGGCGCAGAACAGAATCACCAGGTGATCATCCAAGGTGACGCCCTGCGGCGGGATGTTCCGATTGGCATAGCCATTCGTCGAGATGTAGATATCGGGAAATTCCTTACGAACCTCGGCGGTGACCAGGTTGACGAATCGAAACCATTCCTCGCTCGTGCTTGCTTCGGCCGGAACACCGTCCCGCCCCATCAGATCGGTGAAGCCGTGGTGCCACTTCAAAGTCTCGGGGTCCCAGTCACGCGGCCGGCCGTCATCGGGCGCCATGGCGTAGGAATTTTCCTCCGGGTTATCGCGGAAGTGCTTCTTGATGATCCCGGCGGCAATCTCGACCGCCTTCGGGTGGCTCAAGCTCGGGAGGTACTCACTGCGTGTGCCGTCGGCATTCATCGCGAAGTACTCGGGATGTTCCTTGAACAGTGTCTTGTCGATGACCGTACGCACCGAGCTGTCCCCGCCCATCTTGAACTGGGACACCTCGTGCGTGGGGCTCATCTTGTTTCTGAGCTTCCACTGTGAATCGAGTTCATTCGCCTCAGGCACCAGATGCCGCCCCATGAACCACCGGCTGCGCATCACGAAATCGGGTGTCTCCCGCACCTGGACGTCGGCGAACCGGATGGTGGCCAGCTCAGGCACGATCTCGCCGAACTCGCCGGGCATGAACCACCGAACCCCCAGGCGCTCGAGGAACTCGTAAACGGCGTACTGCGTCCCGTGGTAGGAGCCCTGGTTGTTGCCGGCAAGGATCAGCCTGTCGCCACGGCAATGGATGACAAAGCCCTCCTCGCGCCGCGCGTGTGTCAGGCCCGATGGGATTTTGACGTTCGCTGCATCGGTGAGCTTGCTCCTGCCGACCAGGATGACCGGTCCTTTCGTGGTGTCCCCGTCGGTCGCGAGCGGCAGTTTCGCGCCGGAGATCTTTTCGATGTAGCTCTGCAGTTCCGCCGCTGCCGACCGCACCTTGTCGCCGGCGTCGGCCGAGATGACGATCGTCGCGACGGGCGTCCCGTCCTTTGCGATGATCATCGCGTTTGCCGTCCCCCCGGCAAGGCCCGCGAGCAAAATACCTGCCAGCAGGACGAGTCCTGTCTTTCTCAGACTGTATCTGGGCATCATTCGAGTACCTCCTTGTTTGGTAATAGATTCGATCTTCGTTGCGGAATCCACCGTTTCGCTGATCCGGTCTTCGTCTTTCCCCTAATCAATCACCAGGAAATCACCTACATCAATCGGCAGGCGCACCGTCGGTCCGTATTTCCCCTGAGTCACTTTCAGATCGCCATGCCGCAGGCTCGTGATCTTGCGCGCTCCCGGCAATCCCGGGATGCTCACGGTCAATTGAGGGATATCCCTCTTCCGGAAGCTGGTCAATGTAACGACGGCCCCAAGTGGTCCTTCCTGGAGCGTTGCATCCACCAGCCGGTCCGATGTAAGAACGTATCTATGTACCTGTGCTGCCTTGGCCCAGCTCGAGATCAGTCGGCGCACCGCCGAGGGATACGATTCGGGATAGTGATCGTATTTCTGGGCACTGGGGCTTTCGGGAATCCAATTCATCGCCGGCCGCAAATATGCCAAACCCAACAAGCCGCCTGACAGCACAGCTTGGCCTCTGCCAATCCGGCGCTCCACCGCCGCCGGCGCCCCATCGGAATAGGTGGCGATTACCGATGCGTGCGCACCGGGCTTCATCGCCTGCTTGTAACACAGCACGGGGATGCTCTTGCTCGCCCGGCCCGGTCCCGCCCGAAATGTCATGGTGTCGAGGGGCTCCATCGACTCCAGAGAAAAATCATAGGTCCCAAGTCCTGCGATAACCCGGATCGGACGCTTCAGGTTGGCGCTCCTTAAACCGTACAGGTTATACATGGCGGGCATGGGTTCACCGTGCTGATTCAGCAATCCGCCGCCGCCACTGGATACCAGGATCCCGCCGTCCTTGACCCATTGCCTGAGATTCGGCACGGATTCGGACAGCAGATACTGGCCCGTGAGATAGGCAACCTTGTATTTCGACAGCTTTCCCGCAGCCACATCGTCATCGGTGACAATATCGACCGGAACATGCGCGTGTCTCAAGGCGAGGAAAATCGACTTGCGGTCCCAATTGTTGACGTAGGTCGGATGCTGTCCACGGTTGTCGACAACATCCTCACGATCCCAGGCATCTGTGGCCTTGAGCATGAGTATGGCGGTCTCGGCCGGGCGCATGCGAGCCCGGTACAGGCGCTCGTCGATCCTGGCAACTGTGCTGGTAATGCGACGGATCACAGGATAGTTGGCAAGGCTCTGGATAAAGTCCAGATAGACACCGTGATGCCCGTAAGCCTGGTGAAAAATCGTGTAATGATTGATGAACTTGACCTGGTGACCCAAGGCGTAGTAGTTCATCCGCAGCACTTCATTTGCGGGATACAGCGGAATGGTGTAAAAGGAAACGGGCGCATTGTTATAGTCTGCAGCATGGCGAAGCGCGGCAAACATGAAGCCGTGATCCTGTACGGGGTTGGCATTCAGCCCATACCAATCCTCGGACCAGGGCACAGTCATTCCACCGTCACGCACCATGTTGATGAATCGGGGTACATCAGGCCAGGAGGCATCGGGCGTGAAGTTTATCCCTGTTTCCGTATCCTCGGGGAAATACTTCTTGACCAGCCGGGTGAACTCGGCATTTTCCCGCGCCCAAAACTCGTATCGGAACACATAGGACTCATACAAGAGCTTCGGCTTCCGCGCCGGATTCTTGTCGCCGCCAAACTGGGCGGCGCTGCCAAGATGAACTAGTTTCCACTGCTCATCCTCCGGTTTTCCGGCGGCAGCCGCTTCGTCTTCAGGCCTGATAAAATCTCCCGGCTTGAACCCTTTCTGTTTGAGATGCGCCACGAACGCTGCGTCCTGCTCTTCCGGTGTGGAGACGATACACTGCACATTGTATTCGTCGCCGAGGCTGACCATGCGCACAAAATCCAGCAAACCGGCCTCTTTCAGCTCGCGAGCCTGCGTTCGCAGAACAGGCGCAAACGATTGCATTGATCCCAACGGCGCCTGCTTAAGACTGTGCCCGATCAATGTGCCGCGCACCGGTTTTATGCCCATGGCCTCCATTGCCCTGATGTCTTCAGCGTCCCTGGCATACTGGGTGAGGTTGTTGTAGCCTAGGCGGCGCGCTATTTCGATTTGCATCTTCTCGAGCCGTGAAGGATTCTTGAAATTCGCCTTGTCGTGATGGTTGCGTCCCATATTCTGCAGGGATGCAAACCACATGTACCGGCATTGCTCATAAGGCGCTCCGGTCTCGAACCCGATACTGTCGAGCTGCGCCTGGGCAGCCTCCTCGAGTGTCCAGATGCGATGGGGACCGGATGGATCGATCGGTATGAGAAAGCCCTGTGTCGGCAACTTGGGTTCCACGCTCAAGGACACCCCGACGCCGAAAAAAGTCAGATCAGGATCTGGTACATCTACTTTACGAACGACTTCTTTCTGCGGCCCCCGCGCCAGTTCGACGATGAAGCCCTGGTTAGCAGCTTCCTTACCAGCGGCCTGAACCGCCGGCTGTTCACCTTCAGACACCACGCCGTAGATGATGCTGCCCAGTTCACGGCAGCCAACCAGGCTCGTGAACTTCCCGGGGCTCAACAGAAGAGGCTTCTCTATGTCGTTGCCATCAACTCTCCACAGCCCGCCGGATTTGCCCGCGGCAAAAATGTGACCGTTCCGGTTCTCGCCCTCTGCCCAGTCCTTCCACAAGATGCTGTACGTCGTGTTTCCTGCTTTGGCAAGGGTTGCCGTGTGCCAGACGTTGTCTTCACCCTTCCAGCACTTGTCTATACCGCCGGAGGCCTTGGCGCCGAACACCGTATGCGCCATGACCTTCCCTGCAGCACCGACAGCATATCCATCGTCACCGGTGATGGAATTGTACACTGTATCGTTGATGTGCGCCGGCAAATCCAATAGCTCGGGATCGCCGCCCCAAGTGAAGTAATCCAGCCCCTCCGGGCCGGCGCAGTAGACCATCTGATAGTATTTACCAAAAGCCAGGTCCGTGTATAGCTTGTCCGGCTCATAAAGGCCTGCAGGACCAGCGGTATGCTTCCACGTTTCAAGCCCGCAGTTTTTCCGGTCCCCGCCCTGGTAGTAATCGTCTGCAGTCGCCGGTGCTGCGAACATCAGCGGCTGGGGCGCCTCGGGTGACAAATCGGAATATTGCCGGGTGCCCGCGTTTGCCAGGTTGGTTGTGGTCCACTTCCCTTCCCCAAGGCTTATTACATCCAGGCCGCCGGCTGCCTTCGCACCGAAAACTACACCAGATCCCGCCCTATAGCCAACTACCCGGTTGTATGCGGTGTCGCTGATACTGGTAAAAGTCCAGTTGCCGCTGCTGCCGTCTATGACATCTATTCCGCCGCCGGGCCGGGCGCCGAAGAAGTACTTTTGAGCCCGGTCATGGGCGCTGCCTAGATCGGTGTACTTCGTCTTGCTGATCTGTTCTATCGTCCCGGCGCTGGTGTCTATCCTGATCAACCCCGCGGCCTCGACATCGTACGGCGCGTACATCGCTCCGACGAATACCCCGATCAGGTCATTCGTCTCCGGTTTTTTCGCAGGGATGTGGACGCCGATATCCGTCCAGTCACTGCTTTGTCCGGGTTCCAGCCAGTGGGCCACCGTAGGTATGCGTTTTTGTTCACCGCCCCGGCCTATATAGATTGTGTCTCCGCCTCCCGGTATGCCAACAGGATTGACGTACACACGAACGCACAGCCGGTCATGAGCATCTGCAGAGTTGGTTACCCGCACATGCCAGAGATCGGGATCAAGGCTTTCGTATCCCGCGGCGTCTTTTCCGGCCAGGATGGATGCCGCGATCACGATCACCAAGACGATACGGCTCACCGTGCTTCCCTCCTTCCACATGGTTTCGATCCTTTCGGATTAATTGTTTTGCTGAATGAATCTAACTTGAGCTGCAGTTCACTCAAGGGAAAACTGGCTGAATCTCAACACGCAGATGAAGATGCTTCTGGAGACAGTCGGCGACATCGTCTTCGTCTACCTGTCACGGGGTCTGCGAACGGAGAAGGAACTGAATTCGGTCCATGGCCAGACAGCTCTCTATGGTCCCTACAAAAAAATAAAAAAAAGACTTGCAATTCCCCTGTAATTTTCCTATAAAGCAAATAATTGACAAGTGAAACCGTTTTTTCAAAAACCACAACACACAAAAAAAGAGGAGAAAAGATCATGTTCGCACGAAAACTCACCACAACACTGAGCGCTTTAGTTTTGACCGCGTTCCTATCGATTCCCGCCGCAGCAGTGACCGTATTGGTGGACATCGACGATAACCCAGGAGCCGCCAACCACGCCGCCGGCAATACAATAGAAGTTCCCATCTCGGTGACCAGCAGCGATGCGGAGAACATCCTCTACGTCGAGTGGGATGTGAATCTCGGCGGGGCGAGTACTAATCAAGGCGCCAAATATAACTACGTAGGCGTGAACCTCAAAAACATAAATGGTCCGAATGCCGCTGAGCACATGGGATTCGGCGTCCACTCAACTGATTGGTACTTTCCCGGCTACTTCCAAGTTGGACATAGCAGCTGGTCCGGCCAGTACCATTATAAGGTGGGCGGACTGTCAGCCCAAACACTATCGCAGACAACGCACTTCGAGGTCACCTTAGATATGAGCGGAGACCCGATCGTGTGTGATTGGGTGATCACCAACGGCGAAGACAGGTGGGAGCATCAGTGGCGGGGAAATCATGGCGGATGGTGGTCTGAAGACCAATTCATCACTGAGATGAATTGGGATTCGCTATGGTTCATCCACACCGTTGTGGATCCTGACAACAATTCGAGCCAGACAAACATGTTTGCGGTCACGTACGCATCCAGTGAGAGTGGGACCTGGCGTGCTCAACTTGAGGCCGCCGCACTGATCGGCCCGCAAGGCCCGCAGGGCAAGCAAGGTCCTGCTGGTTCTGATGGCGCCGCTGGTGCTGATGGTGCCGCTGGTGCCGCTGGTGCTGATGGCGCCGCTGGTGCCGCTGGTGCTGATGGCGCCGCTGGTGCTGACGCCCCGTGCAAGTCGTGCGACGAGGTCGCCAACGCCGCCGTCGAGCTGGCCTGCCTGGTCCTCGGCGAAAACCCGCCGACCAGTGTTGAAGACCTCCAGGCTGCCGCAGGCACGATCGCCGATTCTCTCCTGATAAGCGTGAATATCTGCGAAGACGACTGCGACGTCAGCGCCGGCATTACCGCTGCCGTCGACGCAAAGGTCACTCCGTAAAACGGATTGACGCTTCTATCTTATGCAAGAAAGCACGGAGTCTTCGGATTCCGTGCTTTCTTTTTTTAGGGGTAGGGGGCGTACCGTTTCTGTCCACCCACCGTCCACGTGATGTTGTTGGCGTCTAACTGGCAAGGACCGTCCTACAAAACGTTCCCATAAACCCACTCCCTTGGAAACGGGTGAGCATGAGTTCGGGGAAAAATGTCTTGCAGTTCCCGTCGTTTATTCCTACAATGGCGATAGCGCATTGCGCAAAAAAAATCTTCATCAACCACGCAACTAATAAGGAGTAGCAGATCATGTCTTCACGCACAACAACCGGAAAGATATTCAGCGCCCTCGCCGTCGCAGCCCTTTTGCTAGGCGCCGGAACCGCCATGGGAACCGGCGACGGCTGGTGGGACGGCGTTGGCAATCCCGACAGGGTCGGGATGTTCCAGGTGGATTCCGACCACGGCGGGTATCTATTCGACACGCCCGAAGTTGGCATCATGACGGACACAGGAACAACCCAAAACCAACTTTTTGCATGGAAGGATGTTCAACCGATGACGAAAGCCGAAGGCTGGACAGTGGAGTTCGCCTTTAAGCTCACCGGCGACTTCGTTAGCGCTTATCCCTTCTTCACGGCGTTCGGTGATGATACTAACGAAGTCTACATGTGGTGGCGATCAGATCAAGCAGGATTGGACTTGACTCCCGACGGCTTCGTAGCGATGGCGGAGCTGTACGACGGCGAGTTCCACACCATCCGTGTGGAGAGAGAGGCGGGAGCCGACCCGATCTCGATATCCATTGACGGTGACGTAAGGCGCATCATCGAAATGCCGAGCGCTGCCGCCGGACACATGGCTCTGTTCTCGTATTATGGATCTATAGGCCAATGGGACTACATCAAGTGGTCGTCTCCATCGGCGACCCTGTTCCCCCCGGAGCCGGCGGGCCCGACGGTCGAGGAGCAGATCAATGCCCTGCAGGCGCAGATCGATGCAATCGCCCTGAGCCCCGGCGCGCAAGGCCCGCAGGGCAAGCAAGTGTCTGCTGGTGCCGCTGGTACGGATGGCTCCGCTGGTACTGATGGTGCCGCTGGTACTGATGGTGCTGCTGGTGCTGATGGTGCTGATGGCGCCGATGGTGCTGCCGCTCCGTGCGTAGATTGCGCAGTTGTCGCCGCCGCCGCCGCCGACCTGGCCTGCCTGGTTATTGGCGAAAACTCACCGACCAGTCTTAGTGAAGTGCAGGCAGCCGCCAGCACTATCGTCAATTCCCTCTTGGTAAGCACTAATATCTGCGAGCCGGATTGCGATATTTCTTCTGAAATCGATGCTGCCATCGACGTAAAGGTCACTCCGTAAAACGGATTGACGCTTCTATCTTATGCAAGAAAGCACGGAGTCTTCGGATTCCGTGCTTTCTTTTTTTAGGGGTAGG
>CAYWQM010000115.1:12090-13207 GCA_964460215.1 uncultured Lentisphaerales bacterium | reverse complement strand
TATTCGATGCAAGGAAGCAACATGGAATATGTAGCTGGCGATGGGGATCGCTGCGGGTCTGAGTATATTTAATGGCATATTCCCGACGGCCTGGTTGTATCCGCATCTACCGAATCCGGTTGAGTATGAGCCTTACACCGTGACGCCTGTCATCACCCAGACTCAGATTCTGTTTTTCTCGGCCCTGGCTTTCGCAGGGTTGATGCTACTCAAGATTTATCCGCCGGAGCTGAAATCGGTGAACCTCGATGTTGACTGGTTTTACCGAAAAGGAGCCCGGGCATTTTATCGGCCCATGGATAAGAGTTTGAATGGCATCAACGCCTATGTGGCGGATTTGGTAGCGGTTCGCGGTATGGCCCGGCTGGGAGAATTTTCCCGCAATGCACCTGCTGAAATACTGGGCAGCTTGCTGGTTCCGATTTGGATGCTATGTAGATTGAAGCCGGACGAAATTGCGGACCGCAAGGAGAAGCTGGCATTGAGGGCTAAACGCGGGGCTTTTCCAGTGGGGATTACGGCTTGTCTGGCGGTGATTATGCTGGCGATTGTTTATTTGGTGGCATTGTCGGAATAAGCTAAACTTGGAAAGAGATGTTTACTGGAATAGTGGAGTGTTGTGGTGAAGTGATCGCGGTTGAGCCGGTGGAGACCGGAGTACGATTGACGATCTCAATTGGCATTATGAGCTTGACCCTTGGGAAGGAGAAACCCGCGCCGATCCAGGAGAAGGTTTACCTGCAGCCCGGTGCCTTTGTCGTGGTGGGACTCTTTCTATGCACCATCGCCACCGCGGTGAGTTTAGCCACCTGAAGTGGACCTGGGCCATTGTGCTGGGTTACGCGCTATCCATCTGGGTGCACAGCCTGATCAACATGGACGGTGGCCCGCCGCTACCCATTCCAGGGCAAGCGCCCAAAGCAGCAGCGTATGCCCCTGCTTCGGCGGGTGATTCGGCGGCTGCGGACGCAGTCCCTGCGCCCACGCTCTCCGGGGAGGCGACAAAGCCGGAAATCGGCGGAGTAAAGCGCGCGACGACTCCTCCATAGAGGCACGAAGGCGCTTCTTGTCCACAATGCGTATCAAAACGTCAGGATCATCGACTGCGCTGCGCCAG
>CAYWQM010000115.1:0-11990 GCA_964460215.1 uncultured Lentisphaerales bacterium | reverse complement strand
GTCATCAGCAGACAGAACATCAATGTCACCGTTGGCATGGCGACGCGCACGACCGTGCCCGGCCGCGGCCCGCCGTCGAGAAGTCTCACCGGCACCGCGAAATACAGGCTCATCACCAGGCCGACAAAGATCGTGCCGATCCACAGATGCAGCAGTTGCAGGATCGGCACCAGTCCGAACTGCCCCATCGTCAGACCAATCAGTACCTGTGAAGCAACCAGTAACAGCACAGCATAAATACCCAGGCGCACCGAACGTCGCAGTTGCAGGCGACTGCCGCAGCGCACTAACATAACGCTGACAGTGACGATCAATGCGGCTAGCACGAAATGGATATATTTGATCACGCCTAGCGCATTGAACAGCTCCAGATCACTCGCCAATGGCAGCGTGCCCCGCAATACCTCGAGCGTGCCGCGCTGGTCGGCGCCGACGACGATCTGCGCCGCCGTCAGCAGCCATAGCACGCCCAGCAGCCGACGCAACGCACCAGTGTCGGCGGCCGGCTCGATCCTGTGCTGCACATACCACGATTTCTGTGCCGCATAAATCAGCAGGCTGACGATCAGCACGGCCAGCCCCATGTGGACGGACACCATCCATGGCGCCAGTTCCGAGGCGACGACGCGCCCGCCCAGCCAACCCTGGATACCGATGAGCAGCAGCGTCAGCGTCGTCGCAACGAGGATGCTACGATGTCGGCGGAAGTAGGCTACAGCGACGATATAAGTGAGCAGAATCAACAGCCCGATGACAACGCCGACGAGGCGATTGACGTACTCGATCCAGGCCAGCACGAGATTGAACGATTCCGGGGCGATGTCGTCCGGCAGTTCTGATACATTTGTCGGCGGGATCCAGCGACCGAAACACTTTGGCCAGTCCGGGCAACCGAGGCCGGCGCCGGACACACGTACCAGGCCCCCGACAAAAATCAACAGATAGGTGGCGGCAGTCGTGAGGATGATAAGGGGGGTGAAGATTTTTTTCATATGCGGCCGATGCGCTCCAGGGTGCGGTCGATTTTCTCACGCCTCGCTCCGTCGAGCAATATCTCCCCGTATCGTGCGCCGCAGAACTGCTGGGGCACAAAGCGGATGTTTTCAAAAGGCGGCGGCTGTTCTGTTTTCATGGTGCTAAGAAAACCCTTGGCGTCTGATTGAAGCGTTGTTGCTTGTCGCCTCGTAGGCAGCTTGAGCATACATTCCCCAAACTGTTTCGTTTAACGGACCCGACAAGTCGCGCTGCACCGAGGTGTGCATAGGATGTGAGCACTGCTTCAAATGCATCACATTGAGTATGCGCGGCCGACAACTATATTGCAACTTCAGCTACAGTCTAAGCTTATGTCCACATTCCCCGAATCTATCGAATTGGTTATCATCGGCGGCGGTCTCGCCGGTTCCGAAGCTGCTTGGCAGGCTGCCGAACGCGGTGTCCGCGTTGCGCTCTGCGAGATGCGTCCGCATAAGCAGACGCCGGCCCATCAGACCGCCAACTTTGGCGAACTGGTCTGCAGTAATTCACTCGGCTCCCTGCTGGTCGACCGGGCATCGGGGCTGTTGCAGGAGGAGTTGTGTCGTCTCGGCTCCTTGATACTGGATATTGCGCAGTCCACAAAGGTTTCTGCAGGCGGAGCGTTGGCGGTGGATCGTGAGGCCTTTGCGGAGGCGATAACGGAGCGCATCAGCAGCCATCCGAACATAGTAATTGAGCGCCGCGAGATCACCGAGATCCCGGTGGACTTGCCCGTTGTCATTGCCACCGGACCGTTGACTAGCAGCGATTTGGCTTCGTCGATCCAGGCGTTCACCGGCGAAAAATACCTGTATTTCTATGATGCTTTGGCGCCAATTGTCGAGGCCGATTCAATCGACCTGTCGATCGCCTTTCGTGGCTCACGCTACGACGTCGGTGAGCAGGCCGACGGTGATTACATAAACTGTCCTTTCACCAGATTGGAGTATCATGCCTTTGTCGATGCCCTGGTGCAGGCGGAGACTATCACGCTGCGGCAATTCGAGCTTGAGGATCCGCAGTTTTTCGAGCGCTGCGTGCCCATAGAGGTACTGGCCAGGCGCGGCATCGACACCCTATCCTTTGGCCCTATGCGGCCGGTGGGGCTGGAGAATCCTGAAACCGGCCGCCGGCCGTATGCCGTCGCGCAACTGCGCCAGGACAACCTCGCCGGAACGCTGTACAACCTCGTGGGCTTCCAGACCAACATCAAATGGGGAGAGCAGGAGCGGGTGATGCGGATGATTCCGGGGCTGGCCGGTGCAGAGTTCGTGCGCATGGGGCAGATGCATCGCAACACTTTTTTGAATTCGCCGATGATCCTGAAGCCGACGATGCAGAGCCGCGGACGCGCTGATCTCTTTTTTGCAGGGCAAATTACCGGGGTGGAAGGCTATGTCGGTAACGCCGGTACCGGGTTGCTGGCGGGAATCAATGCAGCAAAACTGCTGCGTGGCGAGGACCCTGTCGTACTGCCGCCGGAGACGATGCTTGGGGCGATGTGCTGGTATGTCACCCACGCCGCGGCCAAAGGTTTTCAGCCGATGAAAGCGAACTTCGGCATCCTGCCGTCGCTGCCGACACGGATTCGTGATAAGTCGGAGCGCAACCGTGCCTACGCAGAGCGAGCCCTGGCAACACTCGATGCTACCCTTTTTTCTTTGACTGCACCGGTACCTTGAAGAAGACCTTGACGTAGTTCTGTGCCCGCAGACTCTGGATGTATTCGCGCTTGCGTAGTGTCCGCTGCTTGCGTTTGAGAATTCTCTCGATGTCGTCGGCAACCTCTTCCAGAGGTCGCACCTTGGCGCCTTTTACTTGAGCAACCCGCAGGATCACGATGTTGCCCTCGAATTCAAACGGGTTGGAAATCGCGCCGACAGTCAGACTGTTGAAGGCATTACGAAATGGCTGTGCCATATCCTTTACGGCCATCATGCCGAGGTTGCCGCGATTTTTTCGGCTCGGATGATTCGAATGTTGCTCGGCCAGGTCCGCGAACTTGGCGCCGCCATCGTGCTTCTCCAGCACGTCCTTGGCGTCGGCAGCAGTCGGCACGCTGATCAGTTCCAACCGCACGCGTGAGGCCTTGGTGTAGTTGGCTTGGTGATTGTTGTAATAGTTCTCCACGGCCTGCCGCGATACTCGCGCCTGCTTGTGGACTTCCTGCATTAGTAGGTAATCGACAGCGATGTTGCGTTGGATCTGTTCCCGGAATTCGTCCATCGTCATCTCCGTCTGCTCCAAGCGCCTGCCAAACGCGTCCCAATCACCTTGGTGATCGTTGCGCACGATCTCGTCGATACGTTTCTCTATGATATTGGACGGCAACTTGTAGCCATTTGACTCGAATTCGGCGTAGATCAACTTTTCGTTGATTATGTCGACGACGACCGAATAGCGTGATTTGCTGATGCGTTCCTGTATCTGGCGGCGTATCTCCGGGTCCGCCATCTGCTTGGGAGTGTAACTCGAGATGATCTTGCGCTCGACCATGACGTTCTGGGCGGCAACGTCGTAGACAGTGATCATCTCGTCATTGACGACTGCGAGGATACCGTCGGTGTAATTCGGGGTCGGGGTTTGGGCAAGAACGGTGGCCGCACTCACGGCCGCAAGCAGGTAGAAACAACGGATTGTCAGGGGTGGGTGGGGGTTAAGGTTGGTGGAGGATTGACACTCTCTTTGGTCGCTCCCGTCGTTCGGTGGGTAGTTGGCCTCCGGCCAGCGCACGTTTCAGCTGCATCTTTTGCAACACGCTCGCTGGTCCAGTTCTTGGGTAGGTCATTTGGCAATCGTGAAACGTGTCGTCCATCAAAAATCTTGACCCCGACACCTGAAAACACTCTTCAGGCAACACTGGCTTTGGCATCGCCGTCGTCGTCTTTCGCTTTCGTTTCGGTGATCGGGCTGCCGGTACCGTTGACGACGTTCTCATCGATGATGCAGGCAGTGATATCGTCACGTGACGGGATTTCGAACATGATATCCACCATGATCGATTCGAGAATCGAGCGTAGGCCGCGGGCGCCGGTGCCGCGATCGATTGCCTTCCTCGCCAGTGCCTCGAGAGCATCGTCGGTAAAACTAAGCGCGACATCTTCCATGGCAAACAGTTTCTGATACTGCTTGATGACGGCGTTCTTCGTCCCGGTCAGGATCTCTACCAGCTCGTCCTGAGTCAGCTCACGGAGCACGGATATGGCCGGTAGACGACCGATAAATTCCGGGATCAGTCCGAACTTTAACAAATCCTCGGGCTCGACGTTTTCGAGAATTCGCTCGGTTTCCTCCGCCGGATCCTGTGGTTGGTCTGAACCGTTTTCAAACCGGGCGTGAAAACCAAGGACGTGTTTGCCGATACGTCGTTGCACGATCTTGTCGAGCCCGACAAAGGCGCCGGCGCAGATGAACAATACGTTGGTCGTGTCGATCTGGATATATTCCTGGTGCGGGTGCTTGCGGCCGCCTTTTGGGGGGACGTTCGCAATCGTACCCTCGAGAATCTTGAGCAGCGCCTGCTGGACTCCTTCACCGGAAACATCACGGGTGATCGAGACGTTCTCTGATTTCTTCGAAATCTTGTCGATCTCGTCAACATAGATGATGCCGACCTGGGCGCGCTCGATATCGTAGTCCGCTGCCTGAACCAGCCTCAGAATGATGTTCTCGACGTCCTCACCAACGTAGCCTGCTTCCGTAAGGGTCGTGGCATCAGCGATAGCGAACGGAACATCGAGTACCTTGGCCAGAATCCGGGCGATCAGTGTCTTGCCCGACCCAGTAGGACCGACCATGATGACGTTGCTCTTCTCGATCTCGACGTCATCGTTTTTTCCGGTGCGTTCGTTTTCGCGAATGTATTGCAGGCGCTTGTAGTGATTGTGCACAGCTACCGACAGGACACGCTTGACCTTGTCCTGGCCGACAACGTAGTCGTCGAGAGTTTTCTTGATCCCGACAGGTTTCGGCACGATCAGGTGCGGAATCTGCACCGGCGCCTTGCTATGCGATCCCTCTTCCTCATCGTCGTCGCCGCCCTGCACCATTTTGCTGCATAGCCGCACGCAATCAGAGCAGATGAAAACACCCGACGGACTCGAAACCATCTGGGGCGCTTCGTCACGCAGCCGCCCGCAGAATGAGCAGAAGATGTCGTCCTTGTTCTTTGCCATAGATCAGGCTCAGTCGCTGTCCTTGTTTGACTCCTCGTCGCCCGTCCCGTGGATGGACACTACGGAGTCGACCAGACCGTACGCCTTCGCTTGCTCGGCGGACATGAAGAAATCCCGGTCGGTATCGCTTTCAATCTCTGAAATGTCCTTCTTGGTGTGGTAAGCGAGGATGTCGTTGAGACCTTTTTTCAGTCGCAGGATTTCCTCGGCTTGGATGCTGATGTCGCTCGCGGTGCCTTGAGCGCCGCCCCACGGCTGATGAATCATGATACGCGCGTTGGGCAGGGCGAACCGCTTGCCGGCACTGCCGGCGGCCAGCAGGACCGCACCCATGCTGGCGGCCTGTCCCACGCAGTAGGTGCGGACATCGCAACTGAGAATCTGCATGGTGTCGTAGATTGCCAGACCGGCAGTGACCGAACCGCCCGGCGACGTGATGTAGAAATCGATGTCTTTCTTTGGCTCCTCTGACTGCAGAAAAAGCAACTGCGCGATCAGCAGACTGGAGACATTGTCATCAATCGGAGTTCCGAGGATGATGATCCGATCCTTAAGTAGGCGTGAGTAGATGTCATAGGATTGGTAGCCGTTGGGCGTCTGCTCGACGACTGTCGGTGGGTAAAGCGGCATGGGGTCCGTCCCGTTTTATGCGTTGAAAATTACTGATTGCGAAGTGAAAATTGTCTTTTTTGCTCAGTTATCCCGATCCATTTCGGTTACCTCAGCCCATTCCGTCAAACGCTCGAAAACCGCGTCGCTGGTTGCATTGGCGGCCGCCGCTTCCTGGGCCATGTACGGATTGATCTCCTGTTGCCGTTGTTGAGCCTGCATAGTCATCAACTGCAAATGCTGCTCCATTCGCTCCTTGTCGGGCTCGATCTTTTCCTTGGCGGCGATGGCCTGGAGCATATAGCGCAACGCCAGACGTTCGCGCGCCTCGGTTTCCGCTTGCTCGCTCATCGCATCGAGCTCTTGCTTGAGCTGCTCCTCACTGCTTTGATTGCCCTGCTGCTGCTGCTGTGACAGGCGCTCGTACATGACGCGGTTGGTCTCCTCGCGTAGCACTGTCGGAGGCAGCGGAAAATTCCACGCCTCGATTAGATACTTGCCAATCTGATCGACAATCTCACGCTGGCGTTGCTGATGTTGTGTTGATTCGATCTGTGACCGCACCGCGTCTTTCAGAGCGTCCACATCGTCCAACCCCATCTTTTGTGCGAGTTCATCGTCGATCTCGGGTGGGTTCAGGGCATGAACCTCATGCACGTTTATTGTGTAGGGCACGGTCTTGCCCGCCAGGAATTCCTCGCGGAAATCGTCCGGATACGTGACCGTCACGTCAACTTTGTCACCGCCGGATTTGTTGGTCAATGCCGGCACCAGCCCGGGAATGTCCGTCGGTTCGGTCAGGCGAATCCACGTTTCGCTGTTCTCAATGAGGTTCTGTGCCGTGGCCGGTATCTCTTCATCCGTCGACTTCTGCGACGTATAGCTGACCTTCAGGATATCGTTTTCCGCTGCCGGACGCTCGACCTGGGCGAGCTGCGCCTGCTGCTGGCACATAGCGTCGAGGTAGTCGGCAACGTCGACTTCGGATACATCGATTTTTGGCGCGGCAACTTTGATGCCATGCAGTTCAGGCGGTTCCATGTCGGGCCGGACATCGAATTGCACGGAGAAACTGAACTCCGTGTCGTCGGCGATGTCTGACAACGCGTCGCCGCTGAGTTCCGGCATCGTTACGGCGTTCAGGCTATCGTCCTGCAGCATCGACTGGATCGTTTCCCGAATGATGCAATCGCGGGTTTCCTCGAAAATCTGTTTCTCGAAACGTCGGCGCACCAGCTTCGCCGGTGTTTTCCCCGGACGAAATCCCGGAATTTTGGCAGACCGGTATTTGTTGACCAGCACTTTTAGAGCTTGATTTACTTCGGTTGCCGGAACATCGAATTTGACGGCATAGCGGCATGGTTCTATCTCCGAGGCCGTTTTTTCGATGTTAGTTGTGTTGACGGTTGCCATAAAGAGATTGTTGCGGTAGAAGTTGAAAATAGAATGACGAATAATTACTATAGAATCTAATGAGCGCGTTACCACCAATTCAACAACCGCAATGAACTTCGCACTACAAATCGTTATGGGGTTGCTGTTGTTCGGTGGATTGCTGTTTTGGCTCCTTTATGTCATGGAAGCTTTCCGTCAGAATCTTGGGCAAGGTCTGCTGACCCTGTTTATACCCCCCTATGTCTTTTACTTCATGCTGGTGCGCAGCAAAAGCAGCGCTGCCCGCGCCGGCATGCTGGCTGCTATGACGATCGGCTACTTCGCAGTTGCCGCCATCTATGAGTTCAGCCAGTACCGGTAGACAGCGCATTGCTTACTCCACTTAGTGACCCCCGGCAGCCGTCATTCTTGCGGCGCGACCTTGTCGCGCACCATCCAGAAGCGGAAAAACGTCGTTGACTCGGCCGTCACTTTCTGCGTCTCTCGGCAGTTGACCGTGTCGGTTACTGTTTCTGACCGCCCATCCCAGCGGGCGCAGTAAAGCTTCCAGCCATCCGGGATCTGCGTCCCGTCCCAGGATACGTCGACCGGCTTATGTCCCGGTTTTGCGTAGAAGAGCCACTGTATGGTGTCGGCGTAAGCGCGGACGTCCTTGTAGAGGTTGTGTTTGCGGTCCGGAGAAATGAGAAAGGTATATCCTGCCCCGCCGATGCCCGGCGGCGGCGCCATGTCGTCCAGACCGTTGTCGTAGGCATCCGTAGCCCCCTTCTGGCAGCCGATGAAAACGCTGCCGATGTGGCCGTTGGCGATTTGCAGTTCCAGATGGAAACGCTTCGCCTGTAAACGGTTCGCTTCAGGTACGGCGAATTTCGAACGGCGCCCGGGCGCCGACTCAGGTTCAACCGCCCAACCGGCGGTTGCTACGAAAAAAGCACAGATCAACAGCACTGTACCGAAGCCGAGTTGTCGCAACGCAATTGGCATAGAAGGTGAGCGCGGGTGTTGTGTTTCAATATTCAGCCCGTAGCTTACTCAGACTTCGCTTGGCTTACAAAGTTCTGTAATCGCGGGGATTCATGTATAATCCAGACTAACCCGGTCCCGGAGCCAGGAATGTCCGATCCTAAAACCATGACTGCCGCCGTCGATTTCGACTGTATCGAAGCGGATTGCTTGAATAATATCCAGTTCGACCTGCTCAGCCTCGAAGACAACGGCCTTCAGGTCGCTTGCAGCGACTGCCGCCGAATCTACGAGTTCGATGAGATCTTTATCGCCAAGCTCGACACCTTGCGGCGCCTGGTGCTGACCGTGCAGAGCGCCGAGGATATTCTGAGTGACTGCAACGTCTCGGTCACCACTCCCGCTGGCGAAGTCAAGATTCCCTACCGCCTGCTGCTGACTCGCCTGAATACAATGATCTCCCTGAAGGTCGAAGACCGAACCATCGACTTCAACTTCCGTGTCGAACCGCTTAACGACGGCGTTTTCAAGTAGAAAAGACACAAATTTGCCAGGTTTGTGTTTGCGCTCGTTTATATGTTTATTCCTTCCAAACTGTTTTTGCCTGTAGCTATTGGTCGGTTTGCCCATGCCACAACCGCTGACCAGCGTCGTTGACTAATGGCAATAAGTCAATCATGGGAGGATGTTGTCGAGGCGGGACGCACATCTAACCTGTAATATGTTGCGTTGCAACTTTTACTGCCGAAAACAGGCATCCAACGTCCAAATCGTCGTCCCTGAGCTTGGCGATGGAGATCCCAAACCTGTTTGACAGCCACCCGATCGGGGGCTAAGCTACCTGTTTGTTTCTGTCATGGAATGATGTTCAATGGAGATTGCAGTCGATGAAGCCGACCTATAATCCATCAAATCGTCGTCGCAAGCGCCGGTTGGGTTTTCTCAAACGCATGTCGACACGCGCCGGTCGGGCTATCATCAAGCGCCGGCGTCAGAAGGGGCGCAAGCGCCTGACACCCTGCTGATTTGAATACCGCTGCGTGCGGCCGCTGCTGCAGTGTGTCGCCACCAACTACATCATCGAGGTCAAGTGCCGCCCTCCGAACTCTTTCTCCGCGCGGCACCACCTCTGAACCGAACTCCGGGAGACTCGAGCGACGGATAACGGACGAACCGCAGTACGCCGATGGTTCGAAACTGCGTACCGGTGTAAGCGGTTCGAAAGATATGGAATTTGCTCTGAACTGGAAAGCGAGCCTCCACTGCAGGAGGACGGCATGAACGCAGACAGGATGCCGCGCCAGATTGGCGCCGCGGGCATCGCGAAAACGGACTTCCTCCGACAACGACGGGAGTTCGCGCATGTCAGAGCGGCAGGTGCTACCCACCGAGGACGATACCTTGTGGTTAATATTGCACCGGCGCCCGATGGCAAAGTCAGGCTCGGCATCATTGTCAGCCGGCGGTTTAGCAAACAGGCCGTCGACCGTAATCGAGCACGCCGGCTGATCCGCGAATCGTTCCGCCTGTTGCGAAACGGGGTGCGGTCACCAGTCTGGATAGTGATCATTGCTCGTCGGCATCTGCTGAATCGCGTGGTGCAGGATGTGCAGGAAGAACTCATCCGAATCTTGCAGGATGCCGATCTGTTTGCGGATTCGGCAGGCGAGTCATGATGGGGGTCGTCCCCAAGGCCATTGCCCTGGCTCTGGTGCGGTTCTACCAGCCCTGCATCTCGCCGTGGCTGCCTGATTCCTGCCGCTTCCACCCTTCCTGTTCAGAATACGGTCGCCAGGCAATCGAACGCTTTGGTGCCCTCCGCGGCTCTTGGTTGGCGCTGCTGCGGATTTGCAAATGCCATCCTTTCCATCCCGGCGGCTGTGATCCAGTGCCGCCAACCAGGGACTGCCAGAACAATGAGCAGCCCTGACTCAGCCTGTCGCCGGCTGCAATCATTATGAATAAACAGGATGTTGCATTAGTTGTCATCTGCCTTCTCCTGCTTTTCGGCTGGATGAAGATGAATACGCCGCCACCCCGACCGCCGGTCGCCCCCGGCGTCGAGCAGAGCGACAAAACCAACGGTGCCAACGACACCGCTGCCATTGACGACTCGACCAATGATGGCGACGGACAGGTCGTTAGCGGCGATGTCTCTGAGATGCCTGGCATCACTGCCGTGGACGATACCTCAGCAGCCCCCCCTGCGGACGTTTCGCCGCTCGCCGACAAATACCGCAACCTGCCCGCCGCGGAATCCGTCCATCTGGTCGTCGAAAACACGTTCGTGATCGTCGTTGATCCCAACGTTGGCGGCATAAAACAGATACTTTTGCTCGGCTTTCCCGGTGAGGAAGGTGCCGAAGAACTGTGGATCGGCGACCCCGCCTATCCCATGCTCCAGGTGCAGCCGAAGAAAAACTGGAAATTCAGTAACCCGATCATCCATTCCGTCGGCACCGACCACGTCACATTTTCCCGGCTAATCTACAAAACCGGTCTCATCCTGCAGCAGACCATCCGCACCAACTCGGCAAGTCCGTACGGCATTATCACCGAAATAAAATTCCGCAACACAGGCACGCAGCTGGTCTCCGTCGAGCGGATCATGATTAATTGCGGTACCATGTTGCCGCTCGCCACCTCCCGCGGTTTCATGGGAGCCGGTGGCATCGACCAGCGCGTCGACCTCAAGCGCAGCGACAAGGACAGCCCCAAAACGATGATCGTCGACAAGATCGCCAAGCTCAAGAAAAAAGTCGCCGACGACATCGAGACTTGGGACCTCGACTGGATGGCTGTCCAAAACAAATATTTCACGACGATTGTCTCCTCTCAAGGAGGCTTTGAAGGGTGCGAACTCCGCGCCGAAATGCTCCCCGGCGCTGAGAAGAATCGGTACGTTATGCAGGGATACGCCTTCTTGCCGGCAATCGAAATCTCCGGCGGCGCTTCCGAAGGCGTCAAGATCGACTGCTTTGCCGGCCCCAAACGCTACTCGCTGTTTAAGGAACTGGATGGCAACGAGAAGTCGATCATGCAATTCGATCTGTTTCTGTTCTTCCATTTCGGCCTCATGGAATGGATCTCACTGCTGATCTTCAACGGTATGCTGCTGTTCAAATCGTGGACCGGAAGCTACGGACTCGCCATCATCTGCCTGACGATCGTCATACGTACGCTCTTCTGGCCCGTTACCTACAAGAGCACCGTGTTTTCGAAAAAGCTCCAGAAGATTCAGCCGGAAGCCAAGGAGATTCGCGAGAAACATAAAGAAGACCCGCAGCGCATGCAGAAGATGACTTTCGATCTCTATCGGAAACACAAGGTCAATCCACTCTCCGGCTGTCTGCCCGTGCTCCTGCAGATCCCTGTCTTTTTCGCCCTGTTCAACGTTCTTCGCAGCGCCATTGAACTGCGGCAGGAAGGATTCCTGTGGGCCGCCGACCTTTCTAAACCTGACACCATCGATCTCGGGTTCCCGCTCAATCCGCTCGCCATCCTTATGGGACTGTCGATGATGCTGCAGCAGAAACTGATGCCCACAAGTGTCGATCCGGCGCAGCAGAAGATGATGATGTTCATGAGCTTGTTTTTCGTCTTCTTGCTCTACACAATGCCGTCCGGATTGACGCTCTACTGGACCGTCAACCAGGTCGTGTCGATGTTCCAATACTGGGTCACTCACAAAATCATCAAAGACGATACACCGCCGCTGGCCGAAACCGCCAAAGCATGAAATGGAGGAACCGATGTCTATCTCTCAACAACAACTGGATGTATCCCGCAACAAGTTCACTGCCATGGCCCGTTTGCTCGGACTTGAGGCGG
>CAYWQM010000114.1:0-13650 GCA_964460215.1 uncultured Lentisphaerales bacterium | reverse complement strand
CGCCATCGGCCAGCGACTGCGCCGCATCGATCACCAGTGCTTCCGCCGGCTCGAGGTCGATGTTGTCGCCGCCATGACAGCGCCCCAGCTCCAGCACTGTCATGTACGCGAATCCGAACGAATGAAAATCCCGGCGCAATTCAACGTGGCGGGACAGTTTCCTCTGCTCGTCACGGCTGACCGGCATTTCTGTTAACGCCGCGATTGTGTGCACGAGCAGGATGCCGAGATCCGACATCAACCCCGACAATCGTCCCGGCGTGAACTGATACGCCCCGACCGCAGCAATCGGGTCGCCGGCGAAGACCGCGGTTTTATCGGCGACCATCAGGTCGGGGTTCTCACCGATATGGGACAGGACAGTGCCGGCGCCGGGGTTGAGCCGCAGGAACGTGTCCGTGTGCGGGTAGATGTACTTTTCGCTCGAAGCGGTATCGAGGTGCCAGTGTTCGCGAAGCGAAATGATCGTCTGACCGTAGCCGTCGGTGCAGAATTCCGGGATCTGCTCGGGCGACGGGCGGTTGAAAACAATCCTGCCGCCGGCTTTCCGGACCTTCTTAATGGCAGCGCCATCGTCGTCGTCGTTGGGATGCGCGAAAAGCAGAATGACATCGGCAGGTGCAACGATCTCGTCAGTTGGCTCACGGAGGGCGGGGGCAGCCTTCAGCCGGCTCAGGATGAAGGGGTCCCAGGCCAGCGTGTAGAGGTAATACGGCGCCACATCCCAGCAGCGGCCGGGAGCGATGTCCTGGTCGGCAAGGTTGTCGGAGAGTCTTCCAGTAACGGTAAGATGCATGGAGAGGAGTACTCAGTAGCAGCACGAGCACAGGGGCTCGTGCCACGCCTCAATCATTGCCAATTCGCTCGATCGTTGCGGCGGCACGCAGTTCGTCCATCAGTTCATTGCGATAGGTGTGACGTCGGCGCGAGCGCAGTTCATCTTCGATCCGCTGCTGTACAATTTCCTCGCCGTTGGGCTGTTCCCGCATTATTCCAAAGCGGCGCGCGTTCTGTTTACGATACGCCTCGATCTCGGCGGGATCGAGTGGCTGGTCATCGACCTTGGCAGTTTCACGTTTGAAGAACATTCTCGTCAAAATGGCGCGATCCCTGCCGACTGACGGTTCAAAACGTGCCAGGCGCTCTTTCGCTTCAGGTGTTTCGTCGAAACCTTCAACGATCGCCCTGTTGTACACAATTCGTGTCCTGAGCAAAGTGTAAAGCTGGGAACCGGGCCGGACCTGTGGTTGATTCAGCATTGCCATTATTTGCGGCAGATCACCCAATCTGGTCTCGTACTTGTCAATGGCCAGCGTCACATCGGCCAGCGCCTGCTTGAACAGCTCCAGCTCGTCTGGAGCTGCCGCATCGGGCGCCGGTGCAACCGGCAGAGACAGACCGGCAATCGCCAGCAGTTTTTTCCACATCGGATCCAGTTGGCCGGGACTCGGCCGTGCCTCGCCGTTGTAGTGGTCGATTGTCGCTGCCAGGATGTCGGCGGCGATTATTTCCCCGTCGACCTGGACCTCCGCATCCGCGACGATCGTCTTCAACCAACCGGGATACGCCTGCCTGAGATTCTTTCGCGCCCGGGCCTGGCGGGCGGTGTATCTGGCAGTCATTTTTTCGAGCCTGTTGTAGTTCTCGGGATTTGCCTCGAGCTCGGCGTCGATTTCGGCGGCCGTGACCGCATCGGGATCGCCGGCCGCCTTCAGTTCCTCCACCGACAATTCATACATGCGCGCGAGGTCCATTTCTTTCGACAACACCTGGGAGGCGGTCGCCCTGTTGACCCGGGCGAGATACGTCTCATCCTGGTCGAGCCCGGCCTTTACCGCAGCCTGATGAAAAATCTCGTTGACGATTGTGCCCTCGATCATCCGGTTGATCATCTCGGCACGCTTCTCCGGCGTATACGCGTCGGACAATTCCTTTATTCCGGTCATACTTTCCCGGACTTCCACACCGTTGACGATTGCCACGACCTTGTCTTCAGCCGGAACGGTGGTGACCAGTACAAATCCGCAAATGCAGCGGAGCAGGGGGCGGGCAAAACCTGAAGTCATGATTGGCGTCTCTTGAAAGGGTTGTCTATTCGCCTAATTCTACGGAATTAATGATACAACCCGGGACGCTGCGTGTCAACAAAAAGCGCATCCTCCAGCAGACGGGGGGATGCGCTTAAAGATCAGTGAGAATATCGGTTGCTTACTCTGCGGGGTTCCACAGTTGGATGATTTCCGCGGCGCTCAGGACCCGGTTGTATATGCGCAACTGGTCGATCAAACCTTCAAAGTGGTAATAGCCGTCCAGTGCCGCCCCGATTGCGACGTCACCATTGACATTCATGCTGCCGGTCTGGGTATGCGTAGTGTCGAGGACACCGTCGATATAGACATTTTCAACGTCCGCATTGTCATCGAACGTCACCGCGACGTAGTGCCACTGACCGAGATTCACCTTTCCGGTTGAAATGTTTTTCGTGCCGTTGTTGATCCAGGTACCGAGATGGCCATCCGGATCGACAAAGAACTGGGATGAATTCTGCTTCGAAACAATCTGGCTGCGGCCGTAATTCTGCGTCGTAGGATAGCTTTGGACCCAGATAAAGGCGGTAACGCTCATCGAACCGCCGAAGGGGGTGCCGCTTATCCTCCCAAAAGTCCCGACCGCACCCACCGATGAATCGTTTGCATCGAGGTTGAGCGCAGAACCCACGGCGCCCACTTGAGTGCTCCAGCCCACGATATCGGACGCGGCCGCTGGGTCAAGAGCGGCAGCATGCCCGTTGCCGCTGATATCTTTGGCAATCAGGCCACTCCCCTCGTACATCGGCCAGAACCCCCACAGTCCATCGCTCAGCGCCGCGCCGCCGGAACCGCCGTCCGCACCGGCCGGACCTGTATCGCCGGCCGGTCCCTGCGGTCCTGTATCGCCGGCCGGTCCCTGCTTACCCTGCGGCCCTTGAGAGCCGGCGGAAGCGGCTTGCCAGGACGCGACACCATCGCCGTTGGCATCAACGAGCACGCTGCCCGCGCCTGGTGAGGCGACAGAAGTATCAAGTGTGATTTGCGCCGACATACCGCCGACAATGAACAGGCCAAGAACTGCGGTCAATGCGAATTTCATGTGTTTCATCCTGCGTCTCCGTTGATTGAAGAATTAATTTTAAGTTTCCTTACGCACTATCGGTATATAAAAATCCAACTGTAATTGCAAGGAAAAAATTACGAGTGGTACTCACAATAAAATCACCGAACTGTGTCTGCATGGAGTGCCGACATGCCCGCCCCCCCCAAAGAAAGGAACCGCGCCGGGAAACGGGGCCGCAAGCTACCGGAGATCCACCGTCACGAGTCGATCGACGGCAGTCATAACTTTCTGCACACCAATATTATGCGGCCACGATATCTCAAGTTCGACAGGGTCTCGGTGACGACCGAGACCGAAGTGCAGGACCAGCTCGCTCTGGTTGCCTTCGCCGGTGCCGGCTTCGACCTGTCGCGTCAGGGTCCGGTCGGGCAGATGAATGCGAACCTGCGCGCCGATCGCTGAACGGTTTACCTTGCCTGAGCCCTCCAGGCGCACCCGCAGCCAGTGGTTGCCGACAGTCTGGTTCCTGTAGAGCGCTTTGCCGGCCAGCAGGTCGAGATCGCCGTCGTTGTCGAAGTCAGCATAAGCTGCCAGATATCCCGCGCCGATATTGGAAAGCCCCTCGGCCGCGGTGACGTCGGTGAATGACCATCGACCGTCGTTGCGGTACAACCGCGGCTGGTTGTGGCCGTATACCGTCGTGAAGAAAAGGTCGACATCGCCATCATTGTCATAGTCGCCCAGCACCGGCGAGGCATATGACTCCTGATAGCCCACACCGCAGGTGCCGCGATCGGCAAACCTGTAGCCGTGTTCCGGCCCGAGGTTCTCGAGGAAGCGTGACTGAGGCTGGCCACCGTGCGCGAAGTTGCCGACAAACAGATCGAAGTCGCCGTCGTTGTCGATGTCACCCCAGCAGGATCCGATGCCATGGCCGTTGCCGCCAAGGGCGTTGTGGGAAGTGCCGATAATGGAGATGTTGCCGCGGCCATCGTTCTCCCACAGACGATTCGGCTGCAGCCGGTAGTTCGTCACATACACGTCGATGTCGCCGTCCTCGTCCCAGTCGCATGAGGTGACGCCACGGCCGTTCGCAGGACCGCCGATCGTCTGGCTGGTGAAGGAGCTCGCGTTGTCGCTGAGCATCAGCGTGTCGTTGTACGGCGCCATGCCGCCGGTCTCGTAGCCGGTGACAAAAAGGTCGAGAAACCCGTCGCCGTTATAGTCGGCCCAGTTGGCGCTGCGGTTGGTGCCGTTGCTGATGTCTTTGCCGGCCGGTAGCGCCGGCAGCAGCATGTCGGATTCGAACACAACCTTGCCGGGCGTGCTCATATTCTGATACACCCGATTACCGAGCCAGGTGTAGCCATCAAGATCGCCGTCGTTGTCATAGTCACCCCACATGCAGCCGGCCGGAATTTTCGGCTGCCTCGAGAACCCGTTACCGCCTTCATTGCGCCAACTGCCGCTGTACATGGTGATGTCGGCGAAACCGTCGCCATCGACGTCGGCCCATGCTGCGGGCGCGCCGCTGACTTCGAGCTTCATCTCGGCGGTGACGTTGCGAAAGCGGCGATGGCGCGAGTACAGACCCTCGAGCGCCATGACGATTGCCCGCCGGTCACGGCGGATGGCATCGGCGATCTCGTACAGTTGGCCTTCATCGGCGATGCTCTTAATCCGTTCGAGCGCCCGTTTGTTTTCGGTGACGGCGGTCCGGCGGGCGGTGACAATCTGAGCGGCGGCTGCATCACCGCCGTCAACGAGCTGGCTTGAAGCCAGCCGGAGATGATCGACGTCCTGTGACAGTGCTGCGAGGTCGTCGGCAACCTGTTCCCGAGCAGTAGTGAACCCGGCCGCGGTGCCCGGCGTCGGGTGCGGGGCGACGGGCGGGGAAAAGTTGGCATAGTGCTCGATCTGGTCTGTTATCCGCAGCTCGTCGAGGCGGCCGCGCAGGCAGTGACCATACCCGTATGACCAAATACCGACATGCAACCTGCCGCCCGGCGCCTTCAGTGCTTTTCCATTGTCGACGTGAATCGTTTGGCGGCCGTCGACATAGACATTGTACGTGCTGTTGCCGTCGCCGCCGGTGCAGTCCCAGTTGATCTCGAGATGGTGCCACTTGCCGGTGTCGACCCGGTAGCGTGCCTGGACCAGTGAGCTCGGCGAGTAGACATCGAAGGAAATCGCGCCGTTTTGGGTATACGCCTCGAAGCCGCCGTTCTCGAGGTTGCCCGGCATGTTGTACCAGCCGAACAGCGGATGGTATACGTTTGTCTCGTCCTCATCGAAGCAGTACCAGAAATCGACGGTGCCCTGGCGGATATCGAGGTTGTCGAGTGCGGCATAGGCGCAGCGGCCGGGGTCGACATTGTCGATTGCCAAAGCTCCCTGCCACCTGCCCTCGGCGGCGATTTTCGCAGCCCCGAAGCCCGGCACCGGTTCAGCAACCGCGGCACCCATGGCGAAGTCTCCATCGGGGCTGTCATCATAGTGCGCCAGAAAAAGCGTCCTGGCGCCAGCGAAGTTGACGGCGAAGGCAATGGTGATAAAGGTGAATTGTCTAAGCATACAAGCTTCCACCGGATATGAACGGACGCGGAGTTCCTTTTCACTTTAATCGCGAACCTCCCGGGAACCAGTCCAGATAACGGCGTCATTTACCGCAATCGGTTGCCCGGCCATCGGGTAATTAATAGAATCTGCCCAAAACCGGAAGCCTCGAAGCTACGCATCCCACCGGGACACCGGCGACCGGGATTTTACTACACCACACGCCTGTGGCAATTACCGTCCAGTAAAGCAACTATCAATACCAGGAAAATTCCGGACAGGTTCTTCGGGGCACTACCCAGTTGAATTTACTGAGGAAAAGCCGCCGAAAACGGTGTAATTTATCAGACGACCAATGCCAAGCCAGTGACGCCTGCGAGACGGACGTCCAATAAATTTCAAAGCCGGTTAAAGAGAGTGCCCCGATGAAGTCGTTTCTCTACTTTGCAATCCTCGCCGCTGCCGTTCCCCTGCTCGAGGCCGAGCAATTCATACAAGGCCATGGCGGACAAAAGGTTTTCACGGACATTGTCCTTACGCGTGACATTCTCCAGTGCCACCAGGGCATTATCGTGGCAGCAGACAACATAGTCATCGACGGCGGCGGGCATTCCATCTCCGGCACCGGTTGGGGCAATGGCATCACCTGTCTCGAACGCCACAATGTCACGATAAAGAACTGTGTCATCAGCAATTTCAAGCACGGCATCCTCATCTCCTCCGACAGCAAAGACGAAAAAAAACCGGTTTCGCACGGGCACAGGGTCGAGGACAACACGCTGGTCCACAACCAGCGTGGCCTGTTCATGAAATGGTCACACAATTCTGCGATTACCGGCAATCAGGTGACTGATAACCGGGACACCGGAATCACCCTCAGCGGTTCGGAATCATGGCAAGGTCCGGTCTGCAGCAATACCGTTGTCTCGGACAACCGACTGCTGCGGAACAAACGCGGGCTGGTCATCTGGGACCCATACCAGCGACCGAAGAGCGTCGTTGTCAGTGACAATCTATTCATCCACAATGTCGTCCCGGTTCCGGATCGATTCTGGAAACCCGATCAGGTGAGTTACCGGCGGAACACCTTCGATTCGAACCTCAACAATCTGTTTTTTGTGTTCTCCGGCGACCACAGTCTGGCGCCGGGACAGGAGCGGGCATTCGAAATCGCGCTCCACGCGCCCGACGGCACGGCATGTTCGGAATTTGCCGTGGAAAGCCTGACCACCAGCCCGCCGGAAGAAATCGTCTATACGACAGACGGCAATCGCCTTCGCGGCACTTTCACGCCGACACGCGCCGGCATGTATTCATTGCATGTCGAGCTTACCGGCTGCGGTCAAACCAGCATCGATCAACGGTACTGGTTTGGCAATGAAAAATCGAAGACATTCTATCTGGGCATGGGCCACCGAAACGATGTCGGCAACTTATCCAGCCAAGTACCGACCCAACCGATCAATGTCTACTGCACGATGTGGATCGAGGGACATGTTGCGGATGCACCACCGATCGAGGGCCTGCAGAAGATCACTCAAGTGCAGACTTCTCTCTGGTCGGACTACAAGGTTCACCACGGCTTCGCCCCGTCCTGCAGTGTCGAATTCGATCGAACATACTCGCGACGGGGCGACATCTTCCGCGCCATTGATGACGCCCACCCGAACGGGCGAAGTCTTTTGAAGAAGACGTTCAGCAAAGGCACGTTCATGCATAATCGTGCCGACTGGCTGGACCTTACGGTCAAATACTGGTGTTGGGATCCCGTCTGGGAAAGTAACGACGAGATCAAATCCACGGTGGAGTTCTCTTACCTGACGACCAGCCACCCGGTCATCAAAAAAATTTCCAACCCATACGCATGGATTCTTTCCGCGACATCACCGGCAGGCAGCACGAACCAGGCGGACATCGCCCTGCAGGGCGACGGCAAAACAACCGTGTCGCTGCAGATGGCTGACCGGCAAAGTCGATACGGCGTGACCGTCGACGACGAGCAACCGGGCAACGGGGATTCGGCCTACGGATATACCCAGGCGGCCGGGCAAATCAACGTCACACTGGAGCTCGGCCAGGAGGCTCGGCGAATATCAGTGCAGGGCACAGACTGAAGGCTGTATTCGAGACAGACGCCGGGTTCCGTCCTATTGCAGCCGCAGCATCAGCCCTTCACCAGGGCCGAGCACAATTGGCAACCGTGTATTGCCGTTTGCAACAGCAACCGGCACCGGGAAACCTCCGTCGATCGACAGGTCGGTGGCCGTTGCGTATTCGCCGCGGACAACGACTTCGGTCGACAGCGCGTCTGTATAATCCCAGTTCAACAGCGACACATACAACGGTCCTGCCTCGTCTTTCTGCCGCAAGACCATCTCGACATTACCACTGCCAACATGCGCCTTGCGAACCGTTGACAGGTCCAGCAGACGATAGAACTTCCTCACTGTCGGCGGCAGGTCTTCGTCATTGACCAGTTTCAAGGGGCGGGCGCGGTCGTCCTTTTTCTTTGCCGTACCACTGTCCACACCGGTGCCGGAGATCTTTGCGCCGATCTCTGTGCCCACGTGTGCTTCGGCAGATAACGTTCCGAGCCGGCCGAAGCCTCTGCCATCGAGGGTCATCAGGACCTTGCCGGCACCGTAATCATTCGCGAAGTACTGGCGCGCCACTGATTCGCCATTGCGTCGCGCCTGCCATTCCCAGGAAAGCTCGTAGTCCTCGGGCGGCGGGTAGACGAACGCCGTGCCGGGAAAGACCGCAGCAGCGCCGTGCTCGAGGTCGGCGCCATACTGGTTGTACAAACCGAACGGCCCGGCGGCAATCAGCGAACCACCGTCGCGAACCCAGTCCGTCAGTCTCTTGTCGAATCCGTCCTTGAAATACTGGGCGTACGGCAGGATCACCACGTCGTAGTTCTCGAGCCGGTCACGGCCGTTGAGGATGAACGCCTCCGGCACGATGCCGAAATGATATTGCTTCGCCAGCAACCGGTCGAGGATGTCCCGGGTGACCTTGGCGCAGGCGTTGGTCGGGTACGCGTTGATGATCGACACCCCGGGATGCACCACCGCGATTCGGGGCTTGAGGATCGGTACGTTGATGAGAATGTCATTGACATCGATGACGCGCCGTTTCGTGGCCGCGATCAGGCCGGACCACTCCCGCAACAGTGGTGAATTGATCTCGTTGATGCCGTCGCGCATCTGCACAATCTTCTGGGTCCAGTAAAACAGCAACATACGCCGGTCCCAACTGTACTCATGCCAGGCATCGCGGCGTCCGGCGTTGTAAACACTTTCAGCAGTCGCCCCCGGCGCCGCCTTGAACGTGGGCCAGAAATTCTCACCGATCTCCTCCTGCGCCCAGCCGTAATACTCCAGTGCCACCAGCGTCTTGTTGAAGTAACGGTTCAACCCGTACATGTACGGCGAGTCACCCCAGCCGTAGCCGCCGGACGGATGCTTGCCCCACATGTCGACGCAGCGCTCGGGCATCAGCAGGTCATCGAGTGAGTTGATGAGAATTTCGCCCATGATACCGCCGGACGTCGACGAGGCGAGCGGGTGTTTCGGGTCGCCGCGCTTGATGGCTGCACGACAGTCCGCCAGGTACTCGGCGTAGAGGTCTTTGCGACAGCGTTCGAACTCGTAGGTGAGCGCCGTCGTCGCGGCACCGGGCAGTCGTTTGTTCGGCAGGAACATCGAGTATACGTCCTGGCCGCGATCGTCTCTTGTGACGATGAACGCACGGATCAATGGGGCCGGCGGCTGGATCGCCTCGAAGCTGCCATAGTTCGAGCGCCAGGCGCGGTTGAGCTTGGCGATGGTTCCGTGCTTCGCCTGCAGATAACCGCGAAACGCCTTCACCGCGACTTTACTGAAGCCATGCTCCTGAAATGCCACTGTCCGTTTGCCGGGGACATCGACCGATGTGCCGCGATACGGATGCGCCTCCCAGGGCCCCTTGTAGATGAAGGTGTACGGTTCCCGCCCGTTGATTCGGGCCGCTTCCTCGAGGTATTGCATGATCAGTTTTCGCGGCAGCGGATGGCGATAGTCAAAACTACCGCTGCCGACATACCCATGACCCGCAACGAAGTAGTAATCCGGGTTCTCGCCGTACACATCGGCGAACCACTCCGGACGATACATATTGTCACCGACAGCGTAGAGAAAAATCTTGTCGGACAGCGGAATCTTGTACTCTTCCCATTGGGCGATTGTCGCCGCTGACCTCTTCGTGGCGAATTCGTCTTGCTTAGGCCAGGTGACACTGACCCCGGTCTCCCGCAGCGTGTCGAAGTTCAATACCGACATGGTGTCGGTCCTGCCATGGGCGCCGCCGAAGATGACCCGCTTCAGGGTGCCGTCCGGCTCGACAGCTACCGGGCCCGGCGCCGGTGGATTGAACCGGCGGAAAGCCGGAAAGTGCGCCGCCAGCACCGGATCGCTACGCAACCCCTGCAGCTCGGCTGCAACGCTGGCGCGCGCGCGCTTGACGTTTGCGGCTGCCTCACTGAGCTGCTGCGACAGCGACTGCATGATACGGGCTTTGGCCCGATTCGCGCTGAACGCCTCCAGGGCCGCGACCGGATCCGCACGTGCCCCCGGCGAATCCCCGAACATACCGAAGAAACCGTCGCTGACCTTGCCGAGAATCTTCGAGACGCCGGCCGCCGTCTTGCTTGCCCTGGCTGCAACCACAGTTGCCGGCGTCGTGTCGGTCAGGTCCCGGCAATAGTGAAGCGCCCGCTGCAGCCCTTCGATTTCGTCCCTGAGATAGGCCAGGTTGACCACGGTCTCGTTGTGAATACGCGGGATGCGGGCGTACAGCACCCCGGCTGCCCGGGCCACGTCATGGCGGGCTGCCTTGACGGCGTCCGCAGCGATGTCTAGATCTTTCTGGAGCCCCGGACAGCTGGCCTTTGCGGCTGGCAGCAACGCCCGAACCTTCGCCATCGCACTGGCAGTGTTCAGCATGACCGCCCGGTTGGCACGGATATTTTTACTGATCTGCGGCGGCAGTTCTTTTGCGGCAGATTCGAGTTCGCGGATTTCGGTTTTCAATGCACCCAGGCTCTGCATCGTCTGTTTATAGACCAGTTTGACGCCGTTCCTCGTGCCGGGGGTTGGATACGCCTGGGCAGGCGGTGAAAAAGAGGTCCGGTGTTCGATCTGGTCGGTGATCCGCAGCTCGTCGATACGCCCCTTTAAGTGGTGCCCGAATCCATAGTCCCAGATTCCCAGGTGCAGAAGGCCACCGGCTGACTTGAGACTCAGCCTGTCGGTTGCCCGAATGACGTTGCGCCCATCGAGGTAGACATTGTATTCGCTCTCGCCGTCGCCACCGGTACAGTCCCAGTTGATTTCCAGATGATACCATTTGCCGACTTCTATCTCGATACTGCCACTGGCGGGCGCACTCTTCGGCGTATAAATGTCGAAAGTCAGCGCCCGCCCCTGGAAATACAGTTCGAACGCCGTTTCGCGTTTACCGTCGCCAGGTTGTTTCGGCATGTTGTACCAGCCGAACAGGGGGTGGTACATGGCCGGCGCCGGCGTCGAGCGGTCCTCGTCAATGGCGAATCGGAAGTCGACAGTACCACGGCGCGGATCGAGGTTCTTCAGCGCCGGGTATGTACAGGTGCGGTTGCTATCGGTCAGGTCGAGGGCACCGCCCCAGTGCCCGGCAGTCACGATACCGGCGCGCTGGTATCCCTTCAGTGGGCGCGCCGCAGCGATTCCGACTGCGAAATCCGCATCGAGGGTCTCGTCGTAATGAGCCAGGAAAAGGGTCTTCCCGGAGGCTAATTGCGGCGCCAGCAGCAGAGTTGCTGCAAGGATTACGCCCTGGATGATTACCTTGTGTGGATGCTGCGCCATCTTGCTCATTGTCTGGCTTCTCAACGGCAACGGAAGCGTCCCCCTGCCGGGACGACCGGTCGATAGAGTTCCAGCGTCAAAACTACTTTTGCAAAAACAGATCCTGAAGCCGGATCTTGAACGGCGCCGACGGCTTCGACGGTTTGCCGTCTTTGTCGTTGTATACAATGAACAGGTAAAAGTCTGTGTCGGGCCGGAAGCCGTCCACAAGCTGGCGCGATTCCGTGAGGCCCGACCTCAGACACATGGCTCCCCGGCCGTCGGCGTACGGCGAGGCCCAGACGTCGTAGCCGGTGGCGCCCTCGACTAGGTCGAAGTTTACATGACACTTCGTTCCATCCGGGCCGTGCATGGGAAGTTCGGTACCGCTGATCTGCATCGGTGCGCCGATGCCGGACTCGATCATCTCGGCGATCGGGTTCTGCAACGCCGGCGGGTCGGCCGGCAACGGCATACGCAACCGTGAGAGGCGCACCGCCTCGTCGCCCTGGTCCGCGGCGCTCGCATACTCAGCAAACAAGTCACCGAACAGGACGTCCTTGTCCTTTGCTTCAACGGGTTCATTGACATACATCACGTGGGTGCGACGCTCGACGATTACCTTCTCGATTTCCAGCGGCAGGTCGACAATGCCGTCCCCCTTCTCGAAGTGCCCCCACCAGGTCGTGCCGACTTCGCGGAAGCTGTCATAAGGCGCGTGGGCCGGCATCTCGAAGCGCAGATAGCGCCAGCCGTCGAAGTTGAAGGCGCTCCACCCGTGAATGTCATCGCAGTTCCACTGTCCTTTTGTGCCGATGCTGACCCAGCGTTCGCCTTGCGCATCACGCAGGCTGTAGATGACCCGGCCCCAGTCGCTGTGGCCGTACACCCACAACCCCAGGTGACTGGCCTGGCCCGGAACGACGATCGGGTTCTCAGGAATCAGCGTCGTGTACCACGGCATGGTCACGCGCTCCTTGTCCTGCTTCTGCAAATGGATCGACAACGCCCTGCCGCCCTGTTCCTGCGGTGCTGGCGTTTTCTTGACACGCATCTTGCCCTGGAAACGGGCCATCTGATGCGGGTGATTATGCTCGTACGTCTCGTCACGAGCTTCGCTGATCGACCAGTTCCCATCGCCGAAGTTGGTCAGCTTCGTGGTAACTTCGGCAGGAACTGAGTCAGCATGGTCCGGCACCCCAAGCCCGACTTTGGGGGCATCGGCAAGCCCTTCGACAAACACCGGTGACGAGCCGACCGTGAAGCGCACCTCGGCACCCTGGCGCGTTGTCCTGACCCGGTTGTCCATCTGGTCGTAGACAGTCGGCTTGCCGCCTCTGCCGACGATCAGGGAAACCGGCCGTTCACCGCGCACCGTCCACATCACGTGCGTGAGTTCACCGGTTTCATGATGCTCGAACTGCAGGCAGAATACCGAGAGACTGCCGGTCGGCAGGTAACGGACAAAATTCTTCCGGTTCAGATGCCGGGTCAACGTCGCGAACGTCGCATACGCCGGATTCGGCGACAGATACGGGCGGCGGTCGACCAGGTAACCGGTGCCGTAGTGTTCTTCACCGTACCAGTTGGCGGAACTCACACCGGTCACGCCGGCCGGCAGGTTATACATTTCATAGGCGAGGAAGTGGAGAAGGTGGCGCATGACATAGTCGGCCTGCTCGGCCACGGTGACACCGCCCGGCGCGGCCGGAATGAAATTACCTTCGACAAAGATAAACTCCGGCTCCTTGCCGATCTTCTTCCATTCCTGGCGCAGCTGCCATTTTCGGTGCCCCGTAGCCTGCCCGATCTGCGCTTCCGGCAGGCGCTCAAAAAGCGGTTCGTCAATACCTTGTGCATCGATGAGGTCGGCCAGTTTCGGGTCTTGCCGGAGGAACGGCGGGAGAAACATCGGATCCCCCCAGGGCATCATGATCTCGACTTCCGGCCAATGCTCCTTCACCATCTTGACGCCGCGCAGGAAGGCGTCGCGTAAATTGTCCAGATTCTTCTGTTCCTCATCGCTCAGAACGTATTCCGGTTCACCGTAATAAACCGGCAGGTTGCCGTGCGTGATGTGGACGATATTGGGCTCCGGGATAAAACCGATATTCCGCGCCACGTCCAGATCGCTGGG
>CAYWQM010000113.1:0-13722 GCA_964460215.1 uncultured Lentisphaerales bacterium | reverse complement strand
AATATTGAATATTAGATCTTATATTGACCCCCAATTAATGGTGAGCCCTCGTTAACTTTTTATCAAACAGCACGTGAGAACGATATGTTGACAAAGAGACTGCACGGGGTCTTCACGGATCGATTCCGGGCAGGTGATCGTCGGCGATGAAAGCATGGACCTGACCGCCAGGGTCCTTGAGGAGCTGGAGAAACTCGACGCAGAGCAGCCCTGAGGGGCGATAACAGAGTTCACAGCTGCTACTGTGAACTCCAACGAGCAAGCACCCGTCATGCCCTTAAACGCTGAGATCAAGAAAGACATTCTGATTCCTGCTGCCGAAGCTCCTGATCTTCACGAATTTTATTGGGCAGTGAACGTTGCCTATACGAGCAACGACGGGCCAGGCATGGTCATGACGGCCGTACGGCGGATGTCCTCAGGCGACGACAACTGGCGGCAGCGACAGAGTACCAACCAACGTTGGATATCCGAAGACAATGGCGCCACGTGGTCACCGCATGGCCCCGAGATCAGCGGCGGCAGTTACGATTCGAAGAATACGACGCTCGCCTGGATGCATTTTCGCGACCCGTCCAACGAACGACTGCTGTCATTGCATCAGACAAGTCGTCCGCACCCCGGCGACGGCAAGTGGGCGACTTCTCTGCATTATGAAATCTCAAACGATGCCGGCCAGACCTGGGGACCGGCGAGTCAGATCGTTCACCCGGACAGCGCCTGCGATGAGCTCCACTGGATGCCGGGCATCACCGATAACTATCAGTACATCGGCGTTGACCAGGCTCCGATTGTCAGGCTTGACGACGGTACCATCGTCCTGGGGTTTACGGTACACCCCGCCGAACCGGATTATCCGCGCGAGCAATTTTACTGTGGTTGTGTGTTTCTCCGGGGGCGCTGGACTGAAGACCAGAACGAGCTCACCTGGGAAGCCGGCGACATCGTCCAGGTCCGACCGGAAGTATCGCCATACGGCGCCTGCGAACCGGATCTTCTCCACCTGGGCGGACAAAGGCTGTTGACCACAATGCGATGCCAGGGCGAGTACGAGCCGGCGGGCGTCTTCAGTACAAAGCAGTGGGCGATCTCTGAAGACGGCGGCAAAACGTGGAGCGATCCGAAACTGCTGTGCTATGAAGACGGTTCCATGGTGTGCGCGCCGGCCAGTCTTTCTGCCTTTGAGCGGGACCCCCACACGGGCAAAGTGTACTGGTTTGCCAATATCCTCGACAGGCCGGTCACCGACCAGTTGCCGCGCTGGCCACTGGCCATGGCTGAGCTGGATACCGAGCGAGTTTGCCTGATCAAGGATTCAGTGACCATCATTCAGGATTTTCCGGATGGCGCGCCGGCCAACCGCAGCTACACTAACTTCGGTCATTACGTCGATAGGGCGACGGGTGAGTTCGTTCTCACGCCGGCGGAAATGCCGAAGTTCAGCTTGAAAGACTGTCGAGCGGATACAGTTCGCTACCGAATCAAAGTGAATTAGCCCCCCCGGGGGGGGGGGAAGCATGTATCACCAAGACAACGTTTATGGCTGAGTGCTGGGTGCTGGATTGCTGGCGGACATTGCGTCGCCTGACGACGGCGGCCCGTTTCCGGTGATCCTCGACGTCCACGGCGGCAGATGGATTCGATCCTCCAAGAGTAACCGCGACAGTGCGATCGACGTGCAACAATGGTCGGGCCTCGGCTTTTTCGCCATGGACATCGACTATCGTTTCGTCACCTGTACACCGGCGCCGGCCTGTTACCAGGACATGCAGTGTGCGATCCGCTGGGTCCACGCACACGCCGAACAATACAATCTCGACGTCGATCGCATTTTTCTCATTGGCATGTCCTGCGGTGGACACATGGTCTCATTAGCGGCAACGCTGGGCGACGGCAAGTTTGCCAGGACCGGTGGCTGGGAGGATCAGTCCAATGATTTTCGCGCGGTGATCAGTTCCGCCGGCGCTTACGATCTGATAAAGCTCGATTGGGGGGCGGGCTGGATGCCGATTGGCGAGAGCTGGGACAGCGCCAGAGCGTACGGGTCTCCCATCACCCATGTTTCGGCTGAAACAAAGCCGCTGTTGATCGTTCACTCAGACACGGATCGCTCGTGTCCGATCCAGCAGGCGGTGGAGATGGCGGATGCACTGAGCAAAGCCGGGGCGCCATTCGAATTCCGCCACTACACGGATCGCGGCCATATGGGAATTACTGACGAAGTGATCGAGGCATCAATCGCTTTCATCGAGAAGGTGTGCAACAACGAGACGCTCAGCGGCACGCGAGTGGATATTGATTGAAGCACCTAATCACCCAAACGCCCAAATACCCAAATACACCATGACCACACCCGAAGTGCCGCCGTTCGTGCCGGCGATTTCGACTACGATTTTCTATCCCAACTTGCTGGATCCGCCAAGGCACCTGAAGCTGATTGCCGATGCTGGATTTTCTTGTATCGAACTATGCTGCAATAACGGCGCCAAGGATTTTGACGCGGCATCGCCGCAAGCCCGGCACGAGCTGGTTTCCGTCTGTAGCGATCTCGGCATCACGATTCGCAGCGTTCATGCACCGGGCGTCTATCCACGCACGCATGTGGATGAAGCAATGGGCCGGGAATACCTCGACGCTACCAAGGCCCACCTCGACTTTGCCGCTGAGTTGGGTGCCGGGGTAGTCGTGCTGCATCGGCTCAAGACCGGCAAACCCGGCCCGCCGGAATGGGACCGAATGATGCACGCGTTTCTGGATGAATTGGCGGAATACGTACTGCCGCTGCCCGTCGTCATCGGTCTTGAAAACCTGAACTGGCGAGTCGATGCGAGGGAAGACCTCGGTATCGTCCGGTCCTATGGTGAGGATGCGATGGGGTTCGTTCTGGATACCGGGCATGCGCATATGTTCGAGGCGAACCCCGCATACCTTGCCAATTGCGGTACGCGTCTTTGCAGTGTGCACATCCACGACAATGATGGTCAATCAGATCTCCATTGGCTTCCGGGTACGGGCACCATGAAATGGGAATCCTGGGTTCACGGACTCGTTCAATCAGGATACAAAGGCCCGCTTTTGATAGAGGTTCAGGACTATCACCGGCAGGATGATTTGCCCGGGTTGCTGGACGATTGCATGGCTTCACTGCAGATGCTGCGCAGCTATCTGCCGGGTGATGGGTGAGCAACCGACCGAAAACGTCGAGAACAAGGGCATCAACACCATGAGCAAAGTCATCAACGCCGCCTTCATCGGCGTCGGCGCTTTCATCGGCAGGGAGCATCTGCCGCACGCCTTCAAGAACCCGAAGTATCGGGTCCACACACTCTGCGACCTGCGCGAAGACCTTCTGCAGGAACGCGCCGACGAGTACAGTCCGCTGAAGACAACGACCGACTACCAGGACGTCCTTAATGACCCGGAAGTCGACCTGGTGTTCGTTGGCACCAAGGGCGATCTGCACGCCCGGTTCGCCGCCGAAGCTGCAAACGCCGGCAAGCATGTTGTCGTCGAGAAGCCGATGACCCACACGCTGGAAGAGTCGGAGCGGGTCGTCAAAGCAGTCGTTGACAACAATGTCCGGCTATTAGTCGGCTTCAACCGGCGCTGCTCCGATATAATGCGGGAGACGAAAAAGCTGTTTTCCGAAGTGCGCAAGGACACCGTCCGGATCTATTATCGGATGGTCGCCGATGTCATGGACTACCTCGATTACTACATGTTCGACATGGAGCGGGGCGGTGGACATTTGATCTCGGAAGGGGTTCACATCCTGGACATCATTACCTGGCTGGTCGAGTCCGAACCTGTACGCATTTACGCCCAGGGGGTGCCGGAATACGATGACAGCGTGATGATCACCTACGCCGACGGCACGGTGGCGACGTTCATCCTGTCGCGCAACGGCGGGCATTGTTACCCCAAGGAAGCGATGGAAATCTACACCGGCCGCAGCACCATCGTGATGGATCATTTCTGCGAGCTTCGCGCCGATGTTTTTCCCGATCGGTTCATCCGAAAGCACTTTCCCTTTCCGGACGACGAGGTCCATGAAGTGCCGGGCATTGTCGGCAAGGACGGCGGCATCGAACTTCACTATCAGAAATCGGCGATACTACGCAAGAACAACACGTACTGGGATCAGCCGCTCCAGCCCGACAAGGGCCATTACGAGGCGCTCGACCGATTCGCCGACGCGGTGCTGAACGACACGCCTTCGCCGTGTGACGAAATCGATGGGGCCCGGGCGACATGCATGGCATTAAAAGCCCAGGAATCAATCCGTCGGAATCAACCGGTCGACATCTCGGGAGACGATTATTTCCTGCCGCTGCGCCGGGCGTGACTTGAGGCGCACTGCGAGTCCCGAAACAAGTTTATCGGGTAATCATTACCCATGAAAATCTCTACGACAGTATCCTTCGGCGAGGATCTCGGACAGAATCCCGGCACACTTTTTGAAGCCAGGGACTCGGATGGCCGTGTCGTCTTCGGCGCCGGGTTTGCCGGGCTGTACAACACCTTTTTTCGGATGGACCGGTGGACGTTGCAGTTCTTTGTCCGCGGCGGTGACAACAGCTGCACCTTCGAGAAACTGCCGCCGCCCTCGGACGACGGCGGCAACTACATGTTTGATTTCGACGGCCGAGTCTATCAATACTCGCCATACCAGGACTGCACGGCGCGGTGGTGGGATGACGACGCCGGATCATGGCAGGTCGATGAGAGTTTCGGAATCGGCGAGACGATGCGCGGCGAGGGCAAGATGCGGGTTGCCGGGCGGATTCTCCAATTTAAAAACGGCGAAGTCCTGTATGACGGTGAAATAATCCTGCCTGCACCAGCCGACGGATTCTTTCACAATTTTTATTATGCGCACGGCTGCCTCTCGTTCTATCAGAACAACTCAGACGGTGATCCGCCATGGAGCAAGCTGCACGCCGTCACCTGGAAGCCGGGACAGCGTGCGATTGATATCGGCAGTGCGTCGACATTGGACTTGCGATATCCAGGCGAGAAATCGTTCGCTATCGGCCAACTTGGCAGTGAGGTTGTTCACTCCTCAAACCTCGGCGGCGTATACGTACTCGATGGCTTGGAGTGGCGGATCCTGCGCCAATCCTCCAAGAGCGTCAGTCACCAGCTGTATTCGATGCTCAACTGGTACGATCGCATGTTGGTCGGCCATTATCCGACGGGCAACCTGTTCGAATACGCCGGCGATGTGCTCCGGCAGCTCGAGAACTGGCCGCCGGTCATGCCCGGGGTTTCAACGGAAATCCGGGAAGCGCAGACCACCTGTTTGTATGGTGGTGACCTTTACGTCGGCGTCTGGCCGTGGGCCGAGCTTTCCCGCTACGACGCGTTTGAAGATCGGTGGCACTTTGTCCAATGCATGTTCGAGCACCCGGAGAAGACGGACCAGGTGGATCACCCGTGGGAAGATCGCATCAAAGCGTACAACGAGACACACGACGCCGACGTGATCTACAACGATTGGGGCCACCGCATCACGGGACTTTGCGCGATGGGCGATTCGCTGTACATCTCGGTGTCCCCGATGGGGTGTTATCTGCGGGACCTGCGCCTCGAGTTTCTGCAGGACGACGATATCTGGAACGAATATCGAACGATCTACAGGATGCGAAAATCCGGCTGCGCCGCCGGGCCCGTGGCGTCGACCGATGGACCGACACAGCTGGAGTTCACGGCCGAGGGTGACCGTATAGAAGTCGCCCAGGATGGTATCGTGATTGCCGCCGCCGCCGTCGATCCCGATGCCGTAAAAAAGATGGAAGCAGCCGCGATCGAGTGGGGCAACGGGATGTTCGGGCCGTTCTCGGGAGAGATCCGGGGATGACGTATAACCGGTGGACAAAGAAAAAAATAAATTGTCGTGGGCTTAAGACGATAGGGGTAGAAAAATGGCCGACGCATTAACGCACGCGATTGCGCGGGATCCAGGTACGGATTGGAGCAAGGATTCCGTCGCGGCTATCAACGTACCACCGGATGAAATTGTCGATCCCTTGCCGGAAGCGCGGTGGTCGGTCGAAGATGCGCGCACGGGTATTTATGGTGTGGTCACGCCGAATGTCGTCGCATTATCCGACGGCACCTATCGCATGTACTACACACAAATTTTTCCACGAGAGGGTTTTCCCGCCGGGGCGAATGATTACGACAATTCGACGACGCGTATCTTGAGCGCGGTATCGGCCGACGGGATCGTGTGGGCTGCGGAGTCGGGTGTACGACTTTCGGCCGAGCAGGGTGGTGCGGGAGACTTTCGCGTGGTTTCTCCGGAAGTCGTACCGCTGGTCGATAATAGCGGACGTTGGCGAATGTATTTCGAATGTTGTGCGGGGCCGCAGTCGGTGTCGAGCACCCTGCGCAGCGCCTTGTCCGAAGATGGGCTGACCTGGGTGATGGAACCGGGGGTGCGAATGGGTGAAGGTGGTAGTTACAATTCACCGCGTCTTACTTTTCTCGCTGATGGGCGTTGCCGATTGTATTGCGGTGATCGCGGCAGGGGGATCGTCAGCGCGCTGTCGGAAGACGGTGGCTTGACCTTCGTATTGGAACCGGGTTTGCGCATCGCGCAGGAATCGCCCTATGAGGCGTTGACGGTTTTTGCTCCAGAGGTATTGACGATTGCCGGCGGTGGCTATCGCATGTATTACGCTGGTTATAGCGCGGCTAATCGGGCCTATGTGTTGGGTGCGGTGTCCGAGGATGGCTTGCACTGGCAAAAAGAAGACGAGCCGGTTATAGCGCCGGGTGGTCGTTGGGATGGGGCGAAGTGCTCGGAGATGTGCGTGGTGGAAGTACCTGGCGAAGAAGGGCTGGATTATCGGCTGTTTTACGAGGCGTGCGACGGGGTAGCCATCGACGAACGGGGGGTGTGGAGGATTGCAGGGGCGACCGCTGCCCGGTAACCGATGCCCCGGCAGTGTCGGCAGTGTACACGGTGCCATGCCAGTATCGGGCGGCGTGCCATAATGACCATGGTTGTGCGGATACTGCCCGGAAAAGAAGGACACACGCGACGGTGTGCATATCGGGCTCTGGGTAATGGCGCTGGTAAGCCGGACGCCCTCGGCAGCCAGGCCGATGCATTTGGCATTATGCTGGTCGCTCATGATTCTCTTCGATCATCGGGCTACAGATTTTTCACGGGATTGCAAGCTCATAGCGATCTCAAAGTGCACGGGCACGAAATAGTTGATAATATTGGCTGTTCCAAGGTGCAAGAATCCGCTTGAGAGATTACTCATAATAGCCATTTCAATTCCGACATTCGCCTGCCCGCCGTAGCCCGGAGGGCGAAGGCGGGACAACCCCACCGATTGATGACGACATTCATACCAAACACCTGGGGGTCGCTTGGCAACACGTACTATGTGGCGCAGCACCATCCGCAGGCGTCCGACGCGAATCCGGGAACGCCTGAGCTGCCGTTCAAGAGTATCTCAGCAGCTGCAGCGGTTGCGGAGGAGTGCGACCGGATCCTGATCGATGAAGGGATCTACCGCGAACAGGTGCCGCTTGTCGCCCAGGGGCATCCGTTCTATCCCGACAGCTGGATCATCTATCAGGCAGTCCAAGGCAAGGAAGTCTATGTCAAAGGGTCCGATGTTTTCGAAGCCGAGTGGAGCGGACTCGGTGATGGCGTATATGCCGCGGATCTGCCGCGTGCGTTCTTCGAAGACGGTGCCTACAACCCTTATGAACTACCATGTTGCCCTCGGACTGACCAGCACCGGGCGATCCGAGGCTCATACCCGTACAGCGAAAGCGAAGCGGCGCCGCGAGAGAAGGTGCGGCCCGGGCAGTCGGAACATCTGCCGGAGACACTCGGCCAGATCTATGTGGATGACGAGGCGCTGTCGCAGCTCGACAACGTCGAGGACCTCCGGACAACGCCTGGTGCGTTCGTCGTGTCGGCGGACGGTAAACAGATTCTCTGTAACTTCGGGGATAACCAGCCGCCAGACGGCAGGCTGGTGGAACTGGCTGTCAGGGAACGTTGTTTCAAACCAACATTTCCCATACCGCCGGGCGGGGTGATAATCCAGATGCTCGGCATTCGTGTCGAACATGCGGCCGATCCCGGACCGTTTTCCCTGTGCCGCCCCCTCTCGATCCGTACGAATCAGGAATCCGGGATTGCCGTACGCAAGACCCTTGATGTCGTCAACCCGCTGCCGCGCGGGGGCGTGCTCCGAAGTAATTTTTCGTATCTGAGCCCAGATTCCCCGACCATCCTTAGCCGCGTTCGCGACGGTACAAAACCGCTGACATGGGATAAGCTCCAAACGATTACACGGCTCAGCGATGACGGAGCGAAAACGTGGCGACAACTCGAATCCGGCCCATTGACCGAGCCAATGGCCAACTATTTCCTGGATGAAGAAAACGGCATGCTGCTGCGTTACAATCGCCTGCCGCTGCCGGAAAGTGATCGCGAAAGTAAGAGCCAGGCTTACTACCAACAAATTTCCCCTGACGCCGGGACCACTTGGGGTCCGCGTCAGTCGCTGGATTTCGACGAACGCGTACTTTGCTATTATACGATCGTAAAACTGCAAAGCGGCCGGTTGCTGTGGTTCACGACCGAGAACCGCCCGGAGCTGAGCACGGATCTGTCGAACTATAACAGTGATCTTTTCTTTGTGGTGACCGCGTGGCTCGGCGACTGGCGGCCGGACTTGAGCGGTATCGACTGGGAACCGGTCGCCACCCTGCGTGTCGACCCCAGAGTGGGCCTTCAGGGTCTCGACGAGCCATCGGCATGTCAGCTTCCGGACGGGCGCATCTTCGCGTTGTTCCGCCAATGCGGATGTCTCCCCAGCCAGGACAAGCCGGGGTTCCCGAACGTCAAGCTATACAGCGTCTCTGAAGACGAAGGTCGAAGCTGGAGCGAACCAAAGCCACTTACTTATCAGGACGATAAGTACGTCAATACGTCCGTCAGTTTCACATCGACGTTCTGCTCTGCGAAGAACGGCCGGGTCTATGTCATCCTGAACATCCTCAATCGTCCCTTTGAAGGTTGCAATCCTCGCAGCACGCTGCATATCGCCGAGGTCGACACTGAAAGTTTATCCGTCAAGCGGGATACGATTACCGTAGTTGACGAGTTACAGGATGAGCACTGCTACGAAACTGGCTATTCCAACTGGGAGATGCTGGAAGATCGCGATACGAGGAATATGCTTATGTTTATGAAACTTGAAAACTCACCAGTCTACGACGGCTACGACTGGAACTCATACCGATATGAGATCGAGTTGCCGGAGTGACGATCAGCGGAAGCAGGTCCTGTCGGGCCAGCGACGCGCTGCAAAAACAAACCCTACCCTGAAAACCAGCAGGATATTCATGTTAAGCAACTTCACAGCTTTCGGGCTGTTTTTCGTGGCCCTCGCGCTCATCACCCACAATGCCCCCGGCCAGGCCGGGGCGGACATGGCTGGCGCCGAGGCCAAAGCAGCAGGCTGGAAACTGGAGTTCTCAGATGATTTCGGCCGCACCGAGCTCGGCGAAAACTGGAACGACGTCCGCGGCAACTGGACGATCAAGAATCGCATGCTCACCGCCGACGACTCCGCCCACATCGTCTCGAACTGGCGGTTCACCGGTGATGTTCGTCTCGAGTACGAAGCCATCACTGATTCGGAGCATCCCTGTGATCTGAGCGGTGTCTTGAGCGCACAGTTTGGCAAGGAATCGAGCGGCTATTATTTCGGGCTTGGCGGGCAGAACAACAAGGAATCGTTCCTGATCGCGCGAAACGCAGTTGTTGAACGCGACAATACCCGCATTGTGCCGGGCAAACGTTACCAGGTGGTCTGCCAACGCGAAGGCAAGCAGATCACCTTCACCGTTGACAGCAAGGTCATCATTTCCTACGTTCACGACAAGCCCATCGACAAGCCCGGCTTCGATCGGGTCGGGGTGTCGGTCTATGCCCCGGGGCGATTCGATTATGTGCGCATCTATACGAAGAACGACGGGAAGGCGATCCCGCCCTCAAAGGAAGCAAAAGCTGTGCAAAGCTACGCAGTCACAGGCTTCGAAGTAGACTTACGGAACGATATACGGAATTGGACGGGGCGGGGCGGCGACTGCCTACGCGGAACGCACGCAGCGTAAGTACAGGGCAACAGCCAAACGCTTCGGCATGCGTTTTGTAGTGGATGAGACGTTGGACGAGGCCGCGAAGTACAATCTCGTTGTCTACGGCAATATGAGTGATCCGGAATTTGCCAGGCGCGGCATTCTCACCCAGAGCCGCGTTATCGAACCGCCGAATGGGCTGCCCCTTATCTCGCTTCCGGACGATTCCCTGCCTTATGTGTACGGCTCCCACGGCTGGTTCTTCGACCCGCGATTCCTGGATTATATGGTCAGTGAAATCGAACAGCGGGCGAAGGACGGCGAGCAATGGGGCATCCCGCAATTCGACGAAATCTTTAGCGCCTACGCCATCAAGCCGGTCCCCAAAGATAAGTGGTACAAGGAAGTTCATGAAGCAGAGAAGGAGATTCGTGAACAGTACGGCTTCGGTAAATTCGGCATGCCCGAAACCCACCAGGATGGCGGCCCGTTCCAGCGGATCGCCCACCGCAGCTGGGCTTCCGACAAGCTGACTGAGGCATTCGCAAGAGCGTACAAGGCCGCTAAAGCCGTCAACCCCGAAATGAAACTCCTTGGTCCGACGCACGGTAGCAATGCGACGTCGGCAGACATGGAGGCGTGGGCGCCGTACTTTGATATTCTCGGCGGCCAGGTCTCCGGCGGCAGCTCCCCAGCCCTGTTGGACTGGGTGCGCCCGGGCTGCAATACCAAACTCTATGCGGATCTGACCGGCAAGCCGATCTGGATGATGGTCCACCTCTCCATGCACCACGCGAAGGTGACGGATCCTGAATACATCCGCGAGATGTACAGTCAGGTTTTCCGCAGCGGCGGGCAGGGGCTGTGGTTGATGAACTCAGAATTCTTCGAGCGCGAGCTCGAGGATGCGTGCTTTGCCGAACCAGCCAAGTGGCGAGCCGTTCTCGAGCTCTCGCAAATGATCAGCAAGATGAAACTGCCGAAACTTCCCGAGCCGGACTGTGCCATCCTGTATGCATCGGACAGCACAAACACGACGCTCTATGGCGGCTTGTCCTACCACAATCATCAGGACGTCAATGCGTATGCTGTCGTCGGCCCCTGCCTGCGAAGCTGGCCGCAATTCGTCAGTGACCGGCAGATCGATCGCGACGACCGCGATCTCAGCGACTACAAGATTCTGTATATCCCATACGCCCCCTATCAGCGGCCCGAAGTGCTCGAGAAGATCAAATCGTATGTCCGCGGTGGCGGCACTGTTGTGTGCACGGATTCCGACGCCTTCACGTGGAACATCAACGGCGAGAAGTTCGGCGCCCAATGGGATGAACTGACCGGTGTCCGCAAAACCGGTACGCGCGATGGTGCCGCTATCATGACAACCGTTACGCCCAACTCTCTCAACGCTGTGCCCCTCGAACTGGGCGCCCTCGTATCGGGAAGCCAGGTCGAACTGTTGAACGAAAAGGTAATTGCCATCGCAGTCTTTAATGACGGCTCGCCTGCCATTACGCTGCACAACTATGGAAAGGGTAAAGTCATCTACTTCGCTGCCGATCCATTTTACGTCGTTGGCGACGGCAAGTTGCGGCGTTCCACCGTCGCACAGGGGGCGCCGATCGTGCAATTCATCGAGGCGATCCAGAAGGTTGCCGGTGTGCAAATGGGGCACGACATCTGGCGATTCACGTTGCCGCCATTTAACATAGATGTGTACCAGAAAGAAACAGACAAGTGCCTGACCAACAACTACATCTATGATGCAAATGACCCCCTGCTCGAACCGAACAATGTGGAATCCGGCGGCACCTATACATACAGCCGTGCTCCCTCGACATTTACGGATACAGGCAAAGCCGGCGAGCCGATTCCATTTGCGAGCGGTCACCTGACCAATCGCCTGGCGGCTTTCGAAACCCGCAATCGTCGTGGTTACAGGCCCCGTGATCCCAAAGAACTGGACAAAATCACTGCGGAATGGATCGTCGGCTGGGACGACCCCGCGCCCATCGCGATTACCTTCGATCTGAAATCAGATCAGCCGCTTTCCTTTTGTCGATTGGTCTACTCCGGCACGATGCCGACGCTTGCGGTGAAAGGGAGCAAAGACGGGAACGAGTGGCTGCCGCTCGCCGAATCGGCGGAGCAGGTAGCCGGTGAAGATGTGAAAGATGTGCAGCTCAGCTTGAACAAGGCTTCGGGAAGGTCCGGAGACTATCGCTATGTGCTGTTCGACTTCGCCGCGCGCAAGGCCGGGGACACTTTTGAGTTGTGTGAAATAGAGATCTGGGGAGCGCCTGCAGACTGAGCATTATTCACCGCTGTGACTAAAGACGGTTATTTTATGAGATATATTCCCCGGATACTACAAGGGAAGATTTCGTGACCACGATGACCAACACAAACAGGCCCACTACGCCAATTCTATCAAGGTTCACCTTGATAGAATTACTCGTCGTGATTGCCATCATCGCCATTCTAGCGTCAATGCTCCTGCCGGCACTCGGACAGGCCAAAGAAAAAGCGAAGCAGATTATCTGCGCAAACAACCTGAAGCAACTCGGTCTTGTTTTCAATTTCTACGATTCCGACTTCCAGGTTCTGCCGTCAACGAATGTCCAGGGGCCCAACAATATCCGGGAGAAATGGACCAACCAGATGGTTTACGGAGGTGCAACGCAGTGGCCAGGCGGGAGTGCGAGCGTCACCTATACGGATTCGCCGGAAGCTGACTGGGGAACCAAGGATGTCATTGATCCCACCAATGGCTGGCAGAATTTTGGCGTCATAACCCAAGACATGTGGCGTTGCCCGTCTCTGGATACCCCGGATTTGAGTAGTGGAGGTTTCTGGCTTTGGGTCGCTGGTGCAGGCTACGGGGTCAATCAATCACACGTGATGAAGATGGGCTCGCCCGGCGATCCGCCAAATTATGTCAGTACCAGTAGATTCTCACGGCCGTCAGCGATCTGGCTGGTTGGCGACGCACAGGTTAACACCACCAGGATGTTACAAGTCGGCGGAGGGACTGCTAACACGTACTGGCACCGAGCGGACGACTGGGTGAACTGTCCGGACGGGGTCTGGCCCTGCGACCCGTGGACCACCGGTACGACCAGCAATGGCGAGGCTGCTGCCCGTCATACTCGAGATGGCATTAACGAGTATTCCGGCCTCTGTATCGTCGGCTTCGTTGACGGTCACGTGGAGGCCTGGCGCTACGGCGCACTCGTCGCCAACGAGAACAACATTTTCGCCCACGGCGGTATACCAGACAAGAACAGCAGCGCCAACGACGACTATTGATGGCAGCCCCCCGCGTCTGGCTTGCCAGTCCGAACGCTATCAGATCGATTGCTTAGCCTCGATTACTGCCAAGCCTACGCGCGATTGCATCGATCAGTCCTGTTTGTCCGGCAACTCGATCTCGTACCGAGATGAATTCCAACTGAGCCTGAAACCCGTCCGGCCTCATTCCTCGAGGTACGGATGAACCTGCAGGTAGTTAAACATCAGCGGCTGGCCAATTCGGCCGCCCGGTTCGTCGGGGCTCTTCCAGTCCGAGACGGTGAGCGTGGCGGTCGCGTCAGTGGCGCGAAA